>JAKCBQ010000092.1 GCA_021839245.1 Pseudomonadota bacterium | reverse complement strand
TGGCCCGCGAGGACGCCCGTCCGCCGGAGGGCCGAGCCGAGCGCTGGGCGCGGCGGCTGGCCCCGTGGAGTGCGCTGGTCGACGACTTTCGGGAAGCCGGCTTTTACGAACGCTTTGCCGCAAAGGGCTACGTCGAGCGCGTGCGCCGGATCCAGGACAGACTCGCCCGGGCCGCCGGGATCGAGCTGCGTGGAGATTGAAAGGGTTTCGGGAGACCGTCGCCGTGCCTCTTCGCCGCGTGCTCGTGATGGTTCCCCTGCTCACCCTACCGTTGAGCCCGCTCCACGCGCGGAATCTGCGTGTCTATGTCTGGACGGGCCCGCACGGGACGGAGCATTTCTCGGATCGTCCTCCCCCGAAGCCGGGCGGACCGGTGGTGCGTCGTCTTCTCCGCCTCCCTCCGCCGGCGAGTCCCGCGGCGCTGCGCCGGGCCCGGCGCAGCGAGCGACGGGCGGCGCGGTTTCTTGCACGCCTCGCGCTCCGCCGCACGACACACCGGAGTTCCGCACCGCCGGTCGTAGGCGCCCCCCGCGTCATTCCTGAGGGACGCTCGGCCCCGCTGTGGTATCTGCCCTTCGATCCCTATCCTGGGGTTCTCCCCCTCCATCCCCGCCCTCCTGCTCCGCCGGGTCCCGAGGGGCCCCCACCCGATCTCGCGCCGGCCACGGGGGGATTCGGGATCTGCGGCTACGAGATCGCCTGCCCGTCTCCGGCGCCTCCCGGTGCGGCTCCGCCCGTTCTCCCGCGTCCGCCGCTCCTCTCGCCACAGCCGGGGTCTCCCCCGGCCCCCCCTCCGCCTCAACCCGGAGGCTGACGCGCCGTCCCCTCGCCGGCCACGATCTCGGCGAGGACGCTCACGACCTCGGGGTTCGCCAACGTGGCGATGTCCCCGGGATCGCGGCCCGCGACCAGGGCGGCCAGAACACGGCGCATGATTTTGCCCGAGCGCGTCTTGGGCATGTCGGGAACGACCCAGAGGTGGTGCGGATGGGCGATGGGCCCGATGCGTGCGCTGACGGTCTCCTCGAGAGTGCGGCGGACGTGCGCGGGATCTTCGGGGGCACCGGGACCGAGGGCCACGAAGAGCCCCACCGCCTGTCCCCGCAGTGTGTCCGGTACCGCGACGACGGCGGCCTCGGCCACCCAGGGCACCGCGAGGGCGGCGGATTCGATTTCCTTGCTGCCCAAGCGATGGCCGGAAGAATTGATGACGTCGTCGATGCGTCCGAGGATGCGCACGTAGCCGTCCGTGTCGATCCGTGCCCCGTCGTTCGGACAGTACGGCCAGTCCCGCCAGTCGTGGCTGTGGGGATTGCGGTTGAAGCGTCCGTAGTAGGTGCGGACGTAGCGTTCCTCGTCCCCCCAGAGCCCAAGCATGAGCCCCGGGCAGGGGGTGGTGAGGACCAGCGTGCCGGCGTGCTTCGAGCCCGGGGGTAGGGGTCGGCCTTCCTCGTCGAGAACCGCGACCTCGAGCCCCGGAAGAGGAGGCCCGGCGCTTCCGGGGCGCATGGGATCGGCTGCCGGGAGAGTCGCGAGGATGTGCCCTCCGGTTTCGGTCTGCCACCAGGTGTCGACGACGGCGGCTCTCCGAGCGCCGACCGTCTCGTGGTACCAACGCCAGACCTCGGGTTCGATGGGTTCACCGACGGTGACGAGAATCTCGAAAGGGGGCCGCTCGAGCCCCGGCCCTTCGGGAGCCAGCCGGCGCAGTGCCCGCAAGGCCGTCGGGGAGGTATGAAAAACGCGCACCCCGTAACGGCGGGCGAGGCGCCACGGCCGCCCGGGGTCGGGGTAGTGGGGGACCCCTTCGTAGAGGAGCGAGGTGACCCCGCTCAGGAGCGGCCCGTAGACAATGTAGCTGTGGCCGGTGATCCAGCCGATGTCGGCCATACACCAGTAGACGTCGCCCGGGTGGAGATCGAGCACCCAGCGGCAGGTGGCGGCGACCCAAGCGAGATAGCCGCCGTGGCCGTGGAGGCACCCTTTGGGTTTCCCGGTGGTGCCGCTGGAATACATGAGGAAGAGACCGTCGTTGCTCGCGCGCGGGACGGGGGGGACGCGAGTTCCCCGGCGGCGTGCGAGAAGGGGGTTCAGGTGATGGTCGCGGCCGGAGCGGAGCGGGGTTGGACTCGCGTAGCGCTCGGCGTCGCGGGTGAAGACGAGGACGGCGTCGAGGCGTCCTCCGCCCTCCGTGACGAGGGCGTCGGTCTCGTCGGCCTTGGCCTTGTGATCGAGGATCGCACCTCCCCGCCGGTAGACGTCGGCGGTGATGAGAAGACGGCTTCCGCTGTCGAGAATGCGCTCGGCACAGGCCCGCGCCGAGAAGCCGCTGAAGACGACCGAATGGATGGCGCCGAGGCGTGCGCAGGCGAGCATGGCGACCGGAAGATCGAGGCTCATCGGCAGATGGATCGTCACCCGGTCCCCGGGGTGGACCCCGAAATCGTCGCGGAGCACGGCGGCGAGTGTTTCGACCCGTTCGAGGAGTTCGCCGTAGGTGAGGGATCGTGGTTCCTCACTTTCTTCCTCCGGGATCCAGTGGTACGCCACCCGCCCGTGTGCCGCGGGCAGGTGCCGGTCGAGCACGTTCGCGGAGGCGTTGAGTTCCCCGCCCTCGAACCAGCGCCAGAAGGGAGGGTGCGAATCGTCGAAGAGGGTCCGCCACGGGCGCGTCCAAACGAGGAGGTCGGCGAGAGCGGCGAAAGGATGGGGAAAGTCCTCCGCCCGGAAGGCGGCCAGCGTTGACCGGCTCGGGACGTGCGCCCGCCGAGCCAGGTGGGGGGGCGGGGGGATGAGCCTCTCCTCGGGCCAGAGCGCGTCGAGTTCCGGGGGCGTTGGAAGAACGGGGTTCGTCAAGGACAGACCCTCGCTGAGGACGGGCCTCTCAGGCTAGCACGAGCGGCTCCCGCTCAGCGCTCGAAGCGCCGGACGAACAGCACGAGCGCGCCGGTGCCGGCGAGGAGTGTGTAGACGGTGAGAACCGCGAGATCCGTCAGGGGGTGGGGCGGGCTCTGCCCGATGAGGAGCGGACGGACGAGACTCACCACGTGCGTGAGCGGGAGGAGACGCGCG
>JAKCBQ010000026.1 GCA_021839245.1 Pseudomonadota bacterium | reverse complement strand
GAAGCGGAGCCTTCCGTCCGTCCGCCGGAGGGGGCGGATCGCTCTCCTGCGGGTCGGGGCTGTGAAGATGGCGGGCGATGTAGTGCCCCTCGGGATCGAAACGCTGAGCCTGCAGTGCGGGGTTGAAAAGGCGTACGAACGGGGCGGCGTCGGCCCCGCAACCCGAAGCCCACTGCCAGCCAAAGAGATTGTTGGCCAGGTCCGCATCGAGAAGCGTCTCGGCGAACCACGACAGGCCGTGTCGCCAATGGACGTTGAGCATCCGCGTCAGGAATCCGGCGACGTTCATACGGGCACGGTTGTGCACGGTGCCCGTGTTCCAGAGCTCGCGCATGGCCGCGTCGAGGAGGGGAGAACCCAAGCGGCCTTCTTTCCAGGCTGCAAGCCTCTCGGCGTCGTCCGACCAGGGGAAATCCCGATAACGGCGGTCGAAAGGCTCCGAGACGAGAGTCGGGTCGTGAACGAGGAGGTGACGGGCAAACTCCCGCCAGCCGAGTTGACGCCGGAATGCGTCGATTCCCGCCTGTTCATCGGGGTGCACGCGGCAGTGATCCCGGGCGAGGAATTCCAGACGGCGGGCGCTGATTTCCCCGAAATGAAGGGGCGCGGCGAGACCGCTCGTGGCCGCGCGATCAAGCCGGTCACGTTCGAGCTTGTAGTGACGGGCGCGTTGCTCGAAAAACGAGCGGGCGCGCACGAGGGTCGCGACCGTCCCGGGGGTCCAGAGCGTCTCGAATTTTCTGGTCCACGTGGGCTCTCGCTCGCCGAAGCCCGTCTCGGCCCGGGTGGAGATGGCCCCGCGTGTCGTCCAGGGCGGGGGGAGTGCGGGAGGATCGAAGGCCGCCGGGAGTGCGGAAAGGTCCTGCTCGAGCCTCCGCCAGAAGGGGGTGAAAATCCGGAAGGGGTGGCCGGTCGCAGTCAGGAGGCGAGCCGGATCGTGAAGATAGGCGTCGTGAAAGAGATGGAGTCGAATCCCGCTTTTGGCGAAGGTGTCCCCGAGAGCCTCTTCGTCCGCAATCGCCCGCGGTTCGTGCCGGCGGTGGGCATAGACGTCCGTGACCGCCTCGGCTCGCACGAGGGCCTCGAGACAGCTCCGGGTGTCCCCGTGGAGTACGACGAGCTCCTGGCCGTGGGCCCGAAGGAGCTTCGTGAGGCTCTCCACACTGCGCCGGAGCCACCAGCGTGAGGCCCTTCCTTCGCCGTAGCGGGCCGAATCTTCGGGGTCGTCGATCCACACCGGGAGAAACGACTCCGATTCACGGCACACCCGTGTAAGGGCCGGGTGATCGTCGAGCCGGAGATCGCGGCGGAACCAGAGAACGGAGCGGGCGGGCATGGAGGTGCCGGTTTCGACTTTGCTGAAAGCATACGCGCCTCCGTCGGCCCTGGATGCGCCGCCGGTCGCCTCCATGCGGGGAAATCGCGCGTATCATGGGGTAGGTACAGGAGGGTCAGACTCCAACGATGGCACAAACACGCAAGGCGATCGCCTGGATCGTGGGCGCGAGCAGCGGGATCGGCGCCGCTCTGGCCCTCGAGCTGGCCCGACACGATTGGCGCGTCGTCCTGAGTGGGCGACGCGAGGAACTCTTGGAGGAGGTGCGCACGCGTCTTCCTGACCCCTCGCTCGGTCTTGTGCTGCCCCTCGACGTTGTGCGCATCGACACGTTCGAGTCGGCGGCCGAGCGGCTTTGGCAGGCGTGGGGGCCACCCGACGCCGTGTTCCTGAATGCCGGGATCTACGAGCCGCTGCGGGATCTGCGCCTCGACCCGACGGAATTCCGTCGCGTCTGGGAGGTCAACTACATGGGTGTGGTCAACGGCTTGGCCGTCCTCGTCCCGCGCATGGCTCAGGCCGTCGAGATCCGCCGCCGCCAGATCTTCATCACCTCGAGTCTGGCCGGCTTCCGCGGACTGCCGCAAGCCGAAGCGTACGGTCCGACGAAGGCTGCGCTCATCAATCTTGCTGAAGCTCTCCGCGGTCGGCTGGAGTCGCAGGGTCTTGAGCTGCGCGTCATTGCGCCCGGATTCGTCGCGACCCCGATGACCGCCCGCAACCGCTTCCCGATGCCGTTTCTCATCAGCGCCGAAGACGCCGCCTCGAGGATCCGCCTGGCCCTTGACGGCAAGCGTTTCCTCATCGCGTTCCCGAGGCCTCTCAGCCTCATCGTTCGCAGTCTCCGATTCCTCCCGGACCGTCTCTATTTTGCCTTGCTCCGCCGTCTCGGCGCCGTCGGCCGGTCCCCCGCCTCCCCACGGTGATCGTCATGCTCTACCCCGAACTCTTCCGCCGCCTCGAATCCGCCCGCTGGTCTTTGGCTGAGGATGTGCCTTGGGACGGGCACGTGGCCGATCTCCTCACCGACGAGCAGGCGGCGACCGTCAAAATGAATGCCATTACGGAATGGGCGGCTCTTCCTGCGACCGAGATGTTCCTGCGCGACAACGGCGACGACAGCGATTTCTCGGCCTTCATGTCGATCTGGTTCTACGAGGAACAAAAGCACGCCCTGGCGCTCATGGAGTATCTGCGTCGTTTTCGTCCCGCCTTCGCCCCCACCGAAGAAGAACTTCACGCCGTCCGCTTCACTTTTGATCCCGCCCCGGCCCACGAGACGCTGATGCTCCATTACTGCGGCGAGGTGCGCCTTACCGGCTGGTACCGGCGGGCCGCCGAGTGGCACACCGAACCGGTGATTCGCCGGATCTATGAGCTTCTCGCCGGCGATGAGGCCCGTCACGCCGGCTGTTACATGCAGTACATGAAGCGGGCCATCGACCGTTTCGGCGACCGTGCGCGTCTGGCCTTCGCCAAGATCGGGACCCTCATGGTGAGCCGCAAGACGGGGCGGGCCATGCACCCGACCAACCTCCACGTGTCCCGTGACCGCTTTCCGAACGACACCGTCCAGAGCCGTCTCCCGGAACCCGAATGGATGGAGCGTTGGCTTGACGGTCAAATCCGCTTCGACGAAGCGCACGAAGAGCGTGTGGGGCAGAGCATCTTGCGCAAGCTCGAAGGCCTTTTTGGAGCCACGCTGGCGGATCTCCACGACCTGCGCCGCTACCGTAAAGAGATCGAGGCCCGCCTCTCGCCCGCCGGAGCCTGATTCTGCGGGGGGCGAGTCGCCCCAGAACGGCCCAAAAACTCTGCGTCGATCACTTGTCAACATTCGTTGACAAGCATTGTCACATGCCGTTGACACAAATCAAGCACTGAATCGTTGACGGAATATGCGCGTGCTGATAGCCTTGAAACCAAGGTGGGTGAGGCCGCCGAGCAGGGAGGCGTAAAAATCCACCATGGTGACTCGGGGACGAAGAGCAAGGTGGCGGCCTCGACCCTAAAGGGTGCCCGTTCCGCAAAGTTCAACCTTCCGGGACGGGATCGATGAGGTGGTTTCTGGTGGGCACGTCCCATGAAACCGTGGCGGGCCGGTGTCTTGGATCCACCCGCCAGCGGATAGACCGTACCTCGAATCCACGTGCGGGTCGGGCTTCAGAAAACCGACCATCACACAACCATAATCACACCAGTGAGGTGACATAACTTTATGTTTTCATTATCCTTCGTCCGCCGGCGTCAGGGCTCGGTCGGGTTGGGAATACCGCTTGCCCTCGTGGCGGCGGCATTCTTTGCCCTGCCGGTCGCCCGCGCCACGCTCCTTCGGGGCAATGTCCCCAAGATCCTTGCCCGCTCGCAGTGGGTTTCGCCGCACAACCCTCTGGGGACCGTGCCGGTGATGATCGCCCTCAAGCTCCGTCACCCGCACGCGCTCGATGCGTTCCTGCGTGCGGTGCGCGATCCTTCGAGCCCGCTCTACCGTCAGTTCCTGACGCCTCAGGAATTCACGCATCTTTACGGCCCGAGCCCGGCGACAGTGGCCCGTGTCAAGGCCTATCTTCGCGCGCAGGGTTTTACCGTGACCGGCGTGTCTCGGAACCTCATGTTCGTTCGGGCCACGGCCTCAACCGCGGTCGTCGAGCGGGCGTTTTCCGTGAGCATCGATGACTACGTTCACAACAACGTTCGTTTCTACGCCGCATCGAGCGATCCTCGTCTTCCCTCTTCGGTCGCCCCCTACGTCCAGGCGGTTTTGGGCCTCAACGACGCGCCGCTTTTCCGCCCGATGCTCGTTCCAAACAGGCGGGTGAGCGCACAGTCGACCCCTTCGGGTTATTCGCCCCAGCAGATCGCGACCGCCTACGACTGGCCCTCGATCACCAACACCCAGAACGGCAGCGGGGTGATCATCGCGAACGCCACGGCGGAAAGCTCGAACCTGTCGACGAGCGATCTCGACACGTTTTGGAACACCTACGGCCTTCCGACCCATACCGTGAACGTCATCAACGTCGGCGGCAGTGGAGGCTCGACGGGCGGCACGATCGAAACGACAATCGACGAGGAGCGCAGCGGCGCCATGGCCCCGGGGGCGACTCTTGATGTCTACGACGCCGCGAGCGCCACGGACAGCGATTTCACCAGCACCTACAACACCATCGTCAACGACAACACCGCCCAGGTGATGACGACGAGCTGGGGCGAACCCGAATCGGACGCCAGCTCCTCGACCCTCACTTCGGACGACAACATCTTCAAGCAGGCCGCCGCCCAGGGGATCTCGGTCTTTGCCGCCGCCGGCGACAACGGTTCTTCCGACGGCACGAGCAACTCCGACACGGCCGACTATCCGGCCTCCGATCCCTACGTCGTTGCCTGCGGCGGGACGACTCTCACGCTCAACAGCAACAACACGATCGCGAGCGAAATCGCTTGGTCGAGTACGGGCGGTGCGGTGAGTGCGGTGTTCAGTGAGCCCTCCTGGCAGGTCGGAAACGGCGTGCCCCAGAACGGTTACCGCAACACCTCCGACATCGCCATGGACGCCGATCCGAACACCGGCTACTCCGTCTATGAAGGGGGGAGCTGGAGTGTCTACGGCGGGACGAGTTTCGTTGCCCCGCAGATGGCGGGTCTCATCGCCGTCAAGGATTCGGAGACCGGGACGCGTCTCGGGCAGACGAACTCCCTCCTCTACAACGATGCGAACACCAGCAATTACGCGTCGGACTTCAACGACATCACCTCCGGCAGCAACGGCGCCTTCAGCGCTGGCCCCGGTTGGGATCATCCCACCGGTTGGGGCTCGCCGCAGGCGACGAACCTCATCGCGCATCTCGGCGGCACGACCACCACCGTTCCGGCGCCCACGGCGCAGAACGGGTCGGTGACGACGACCGAGGGTCAGGCGGTGAGCGGGACGCTCTCGGCCTCGGCCTCGGGTAATCCGGCGCTCACGTTCCAGATCGTCTCGCAGCCCACGAACGGGACGGTGACGATCACGGACGCTTCGACCGGTGCCTTCACCTACACGCCGAACAGCGGGTTCACGGGAACGGATTCCTTCACCTTCGACGCTTCGGACAGCGGTGGGACCTCGAACACGGCGACCGAGACCGTGACGGTGAACGCGCCCACAGTGGCCGCCCCCACGGCGCAGAACGGGTCGGTGACGACGACCGAGGGTCAGGCGGTGAGCGGGACGCTCTCGGCCTCGGCCTCGGGCAATCCGGCGCTCACGTTCCAGATCGTCTCGCAGCCCACGAACGGGACGGTGACGATCACGGACACTTCGACCGGTGCCTTCACCTACACGCCGAACAGCGGGTTCACGGGAACGGATTCCTTCACTTTCGACGCTTCGGACAGCGGTGGGACCTCGAACACGGCGACCGAGACCATCACGGTCAATCCCGCACAGACGGGTCCGTGTCCTTCCGGTTACACGTCCTATACCGGTTCGGTGAGCTCGGGTAACTACGATTACCAGCCGAACGAGAACTACTACTACGCGAACGCCGGTAACGAGAGCGCCCAGACGACGAGCCCCTCCGGGACCAACTTCGATCTCTACCTCTTCAAGTGGAACAACTTCTGGGGTTGGATCGAGGTCGCGGCTTCCCAGAACTCGGGAACCACCCAGAGCATCAGCTACCCGGGCAGGGCTGGCTACTACATCTGGGTCATCTACGCCAACGTGGGTAGCGGCAACTACAGCTTCTGCCTCTCCCAGCCTGGTCCGTCCTCGGCCGCCCGTCCGACGGGTGGTGTGCCGAGTGTCGTTCGTCCGACGCTCGCGGGGTCTTCGGAAACCACGATGACGTCCGGCTCGAGCGGCAGCGGTGCGCTTGGTCTTCCAAGCCTGGCGCTCTTGCTCCTCACGGCTCTGGCGTTCTTCGCGCGCCGCCGTCGTGAGATCGGTGGCTGAGCAGACCTAGAAACAAGCCCTCATCGCGTTCCCCTGCCTTCCGTTCCTCGAACGGAAGGCAGGGGGGGTGAGGAGGGCCCTCGCCGGGCGCGGTGCCCTCGGGCTCCGCGCCCTTTCTTTATGGGTCCGGACTTCGTGCCCCGTCTCTATCGGTTAAAATCTTCCGGCACCTTGGATGTCCTAGGACGTGGGGCGGTAGCTCAGCTGGGAGAGCGTCGCGTTCGCAATGCGAAGGTCGGGAGTTCGATCCTCCTCCGCTCCACCACTATTCAAACAAACCAACCGTTCCCGGTTGGTTTTTCGTCCGTTCCCTCCAGTGTTGGCACGGGTTCGGGCCTTTCTGCGACGGACGCCGCCGCCCCGGACAGCCCCGTATCGGGCGGTTTTCGTTCTCAGTTGCCGCCCATTCTCTGTTTCTCTGTTTCTGCAGAGGAGGACTTCGCGCCTGGCCCAGCAACGGCGCGGGTTTCCGGCTGCTTGTTTGTCACGGAGGCCGCCTTCACGCAGGCGACCCAGCCTTGGAACGGGCTACCCGCTCACGATGGGCCGAACGTCCCAGGTGATCGGCGACTCGGGTCGATAGCCCACCACCTCGCCACGCTTGATGCTGTTGTCCAGGTGTTCTGCCAGCGGTTTGTCGTACTTCGCAATTTTTGCTTGATGGCACGGTCAACGGCGTTGCGGAAGGCGGTCCTGAACGTTCTTCCGCCGCAAACACGGCCACGTGCTCACCCTGGGGCGCTACATGGACGCGGCGCAGCAAGAGGACGACGGCGAGCTCTTCGAGGAGAAGATGGTGCGCCTTGCCGCCCAGTGGCGGCAGCAGCGGGAGGAAACGGCGCGGCTGGATGCGGCGATCGAGGCCCATCTGCAGGAGCTGTGGTGTTCTGAAGGCCGCCACGCTGAACACTGTGTTGCCCAAGTGCCTGGAAGGTCGTCATAATGAATGCAACGTTTAACAAGTCGCCCTTGCCACGCCATGAACAACACAAACGAAAATATGGCCCATCGCGCCGGTCGCTACCTCCGTCAACCCACCGGTTACCGCGCCTTTATTCCGGCACCCCTGCCGCCCGATCCGTCGCTCGATCTCGGCGGGGTCTTGCGCGACAAGCTCTCCGCTGCCGACTACGCACTGGGGCGGCTCGACGGGGCGGTGCTCACGCTGCCCAACCCCGATCTCTTCGTCTTCATGTACGTGCGCAAGGAGGCGGTGCTCTCCAGCCAGATCGAAGGCACCCAGTCATCACTGCAAAACCTGCTGGCCACCGAGGCGCAGCTTTTCGACCCGGACACGCCCAAGGATGTGAACGAGGTGGCCAACTACGTGCGGGCCATGAACCACGGCTTGGCGCGGCTGGTCGAGTTGCCTGTCTCGGTGCGGCTGATCCGCGAAATCCATGCGGAACTCATGCAGAGCGTGCGCGGCGGCCGCCTGCAGCCGGGGGAATGGCGCAGCAGCCAGAACTGGATCGGCCCGGACGGTTGCACGCTGGCCACCGCGACCTTCGTGCCGCCGCCGCCCCACGAAGTGCCGCAGGCACTCTCCGATCTTGAGCGCTTCCTGCACGACGGCGGCAGCCTACCGCGGCTGGTGCAGGTGGGGCTCGCGCACGCCCAGTTCGAGACCATCCACCCGTTTCTGGATGGCAACGGCCGCATCGGGCGGCTCCTCATTGCGTTTCTGCTGACCGAAAAACGCCTGCTCGCCAAACCCGTGCTTTATCTGTCGCACTACTTCAAGCAGCACCGCAGCGACTACTACGAACGCCTGCAGGCCGTGCGCGATGCCGGCGACTGGGAAAGCTGGCTCGCCTTTTTCCTCGATGGCGTGGCCGAAGTCAGTCAGCAGGCCACCCATACCGCCGCCGCCATCCTGCGCATGCGCGAGGACTACCGCGCCAAGATCACCGAACACTTGGGCCGCGCCGCCGCCAACGGCCAGCGCGTGATGGATCGCCTGTTCGACCATCCCATCGTCACGGTGGCCACCGTGCGCGAATGGCTGGGCATCACCCCGGCCGGCGCCAACCAGATCGTGGCGCGGCTGGAAGGCATCGGCCTCTTGCGCGAGATCACCGGCTACGCCCGCAACCGGCGCTTTCGTTTCGAACCGTATCTGCGGCTGTTCGAGGAGACGGAACGATGACAAAGTTGGCTCTGGCAGGACGGCAGGGCAAGGGAAACGCTCAAGGAACGTGAGATGACCCCCGATCAACTCTGCAAATGATCGCCGCAGGCGAAACCCTCGCGGTCGAGTTCAGGGGCGAGGAACGGACGCCACTCAACGATTGTGACCTCATCGAAGCGGTGATTTGACTGGCCAACCGCACCAGTGCCGAGCCGGCCTGGTTGCTGGTCGGTATGGAGGACGATGGCCGTGTCACCGGCGCCCGCCACCGGCACGGCCACTGGATCGATACGGACAAACTGGCGGCCCTGATCGCCAATCGCACACGCCCGAACCTCGCTGCCTAACTGGAGGCGGTCAGCGTGGGTGACAAGACCGTGCTCGTCGTGCTCGTCATCGAAATTCCACCACAGCGTCAGCCCGTGACGAGAAGCGAAGGCGTTTTTCCCCGCCGCACGCTCGGCGGCAATGGCAACCCGCCTGTGTGCCGATGGACGGCAATGCTGTGCAGTCGCTTCAAACCGACCGGGGGCTGCTCGACCCCTCGGTGCAAATCGTTCCCGACGCGGCTTGGGAGCATCTCGATCCGCTGGAGTCCGAGCGCTTCCGGGACGCTGGGCGTAGTGGATGCCAACGGCGCTGTTCGTGGTGTGCAGCTCGCCGCCCTGCTGCTCTTTGGCCAAGAGGAAGCCCTGCCGCTTCGTGCCCAGCCACGAGGCCGCCTTCCAGGTGTTGCGCGGATTGGACGTCGAGGTAACGACTTCTTCCGCGGGCCGCTTTTGCGCGTGATGGAGGAGATCGAGGCGCGCATCCGCGCCCACAACAGAGAAGAAGAGTTGATGGTGGGCCTTCTGCGCGTCGGCGTACCCGACTATCCCGAGCGCGCGCTGCGCGAGGCGCTGCCATCGCCCTGATCCACCGCGACTACCAGCGGCTGGGCGCGGGTCCACCTCCAGTGGCAACGTGACCAGATCGAGATCACCAGTCCCGGGGGAGTCCCGAAGGCGTGCGGCTCGACTACCTGCTCGTCATCCCGCCGCGGCCGCGCAACCCCTTGCTCGCCGGCACCTTCAAGCGGGCCGGCATCGTCGAACGCACCGCGTGCGGCATCGTGACCATCTTTTACGAACAACTGCGCAACGGCCGACCCGCGCCCTCTTACGCGCGCAGCAACGAAGCCAACGTCAGCGTCAGATTGAGTCCTTAAACTGCTGTAAATCGCTGGCGGGTTGAGGGGGTGAGGGCCACCGCTTCGACCCAATCGACAGTGTGCAACCTTCAACCAGAGATCGAAGCGATGTCAGAGTACGATGTTAGCGTCGCGCGGGATTTGTCGCCCGGATTGCTGAACGAGCCGGAGGGTCTGGCCCGGCTCATCGAGTCGGTCTTGAACCCGATCCTGCAGGCGCAGATGACCGAGCGTCTCGGGGCGAGCCCGTACGAGCGGAGCCCCGGACGGCAGGGCGACCGTAACGGCGTCCGTCCCCGGACCCTCGACACCCGGGTCGGCCCGTGACCTTGCAGGTTCCCCAGACCCGAGACGACAGCTTCTCGCACGAGATCTTCGAGCGCGATCAGCGCAGCGAGCAGGCCTTTGTGCTCGCGCTCATGGAGAGGGTCGTCCACGGTGTCTCGACCCGTAAGGTGACCGAGATCACCGAGGCCTTGTGCGGGACCTCCTTCTCGAAATCGACCGTGAGCGCGCTTAGCGCCGGTCTCGATCCCCACGTCCGGGCGTTCCACGAGCGTCGTCTGACGGCCTCGTCCCCGTTTGTGCGGGTCGACGCCTTGGGGCTCACCGTGCGCGAAGACGACCGGGTGGTGTCGAAGGCGGCCCTCATCGCCACGGGCATCCGTGACGACGGGGGGCGGGAGATCCTGGGCCTCGAGATCGGGGACTCGGAATCCTTCGCCGCCTGGGAGGACTTCTTCAAGGGATTGAAAGGGCGCGGCTTGAAGGGGATCCTGTGGGTGATCTCGGACAGCCACGCGGGTCTGGTCGAGGCGGCCCGCAAGCCGTTCCAGGGGGTTGCCTGGCAGCGCTGCCAAGTCCATCTCCTGCGCAACATTCTCGGGCATACTCCGAGCCGCCATCGGGCGGAGGTGGCCGCTCCCGCCAAGCGGATTTTCCAGGCCCCCGATCTCGCGGAGGCCCGGCGGCAGCTGGCCGCCTTCGTCGCGCGCTTCGAGACGATCGCCCCCAAGGTCGTCGCCTGTCTCGAGGAGGGCTTCGAGAACGCCGTGAGCGTGATGGTGCTCCCCGAGAAGTACCGCCGACGGCTGCGCACGACCAACAGGCAAGAGCGCCTGAACGAGGAGATCCGCCGGCGGGAGCGGGTGATCCGGATCTTCCCCGCTGTCGCATCGGCCCACCGTCTCATAGGGTCTCTCTTGGTTGAACAGCACGAGGCGTGGGCCGGGCAGCGCTATCTCAACATGGATGAATTTCACGAATGGCTCGCGGTCCGACACCCCGCGGGCCCTCCTTGGGAGCAGGTGGTGTCCTTGAGTTGAGCACATCGAGCCGGAGCGAATTGACAGCAGAGATTGGACTTGACTCGGCGCCATCCGCATCAGCGACGCCACAACCTTTCTCAAGGAGCGCGGATTGTGAAGCCCACCTCCGACATCATCATCTGCGAAGGCGGCGAGAGACGCGTGGAAGTGCGGCTCGATCGAGAAAGTATTTGGCTGAAACAGGCGCAAATGGCGGAGTTATTCGACACCTCCACCGACAACATCCGCCTCGACTTGAAAAATATTTATGCCGACAAGGAACCGGCTGAAGCATCAACTACCGAGGATTTCTCGGCAGCTCGCCAGGAAGGCGGGCGGAGGGTCCAGCGGCGCATCGAGCACTACACCCTCGATGCTGTCATCTCGGTGGGTTACCGCGTAAATTCCTCGCCGTGCCACGCGCTTGCGCCAGTGGGCCACGCGCGTGCTGCGCGAGCTGACGCAGGGCTACTCGCCCAACCGTCGGCGCTTCGAGCACAACGCCGTCGAGATGGAAGCGGCGCTCGCCTTGGTAAGCATTCCCCCAGAACTTGAAAAATGCCCGACGGGCTAAGCCGGGCCTGTTCTTCAACCTATCGATTCCGATCGTTGATTGGTCGGGGTGAGAGGATTTGAACCTCCGACCACCTGCACCCCATGCAGGTGCGCTACCAGGCTGCGCTACACCCCGATGTTCCTTCCGACCCGCCTCAGCGGCGGAGGATCTGAAGCACTTCCTCGAGTTCGAGACGAAGCTCGCGGGCGAGCTGGGCTCTTTGGCTGCGGTCCTTCTGCGCCTCGGTTCCTTCGAGTTTCTGCCGTGCTCCCACGATCGTATAGCCCTCATCATACAGCAAGGCGCGGATCTGGCGCACAAGCAAGAGGTCCTGACGCTGGTAGTAACGGCGGTTGCCCTGTCTCTTGACGGGGCGGAGCTGGGGGAACTCCTGTTCCCAATAACGAAGGACGTGGGGCTTGACGCCGCAGAGCTGGCTCACGTCCCCGATGGTGAAGTAGCGCCGCACCGGTATCGGCGGGAGACCGTCGTTCGCGTTATTTCCGTTTTGCAGCATAACCATCAACGCGTTTTCTCAGTTTTTGTCCCGCGTGGAAGACGACGACCCGACGGGCTTCGATCGGGACTTCCTCGAGCGTGCGCGGATTGCGTCCCGGCCGAGGGCCCTTGTCGTGGAGGGTGAAGTTGCCGAAGCCCGAGATGCGGATCGCGTAGCCTTCTTCCAGCGAATCGGCGAGGACCGTGAAGAAGCCGTGCACGATTTCGAGACACTCCTTCTTGCTCAGACCGATCCGCTGATGGATCTCCTCGGCGATCTGCGCCTTGGTGAGGGACGGCAACTCTTTATCGACGTACTTGGCCACCCAGCCCCCCTTCCACAGCCTTGACGAGACACGCAAGGAGCTGCGCGACTTTGTCATCGGATAGAGTGCCACGAGAGTCGGCGCACGTCAAGCGGACAGCGATGCTTCGCCGTCCTTCAGGCAATTCGCGGCCCGAATAAACGTCGAAGACCTCGAGCGCGCGCAAAATCTCGCCGCCCTCGGCGCGCAAGAGCCCCACGAGGTCCCCCACCGTCCGCTCCGCGGGAAGCACGAAAGCGAGATCGCGAACGACCATGGGATAACGGGGCGGATCTTCATAAAAAGATTGATGAATATCGTATAACTTATTGATATCAATAGATGATATGAAGATATCTCCGCTCAGATCGAAGGTTTTCGCCTGCTCGGGATGGAGAGAACCGAGGAGTCCGGCGTCGTGTTCACCGAGACGCAGGCGTGCACAGGCGTAAGGATTGAGAGCGGGATGTCGTCCCGCGTTCCAGGAATAACCGTTGGGGCTCGCGTGACCTTCACGACCGCCGAGAACGCGCAGAAGATCGTCGAGATCACCTTTGAGATCGTAGAAGTCGTAGGGCCGCTTTTCATGGCACCAGCGTGCGGGCCACGCCGCACCCGTCCCCAGAACGGCCAGGACGCGGCGCTCCTCGACCTCCGCCCCCTGCGGGAGGAAGACGGTGCCGATCTCGAAAAGCCGTACCGCCTCCTGCTGGCGGTGGAGATTCTCCCGTGCGGTGCGGAGGAGACGACTCCAGAGTGTCGTCGCAAGGGCGGCGGTTTCACGCGAAAGAGGGTTCTCGAGGACGACGGGGTCGAGCTCCGGATCGAGGCTCTTCAGGGACTCGGGTTCAACGAGAGCGAGGTGACGGCACTCGTCGTACCCGCGCGCCGTGAGGAAACGACGCACCCGCTCCTCGAGCCGGTGGCGCGGTGTCTGGTCGCGTACCGCCTCGGCGGCGAGGCGGCCCCTGGGGATGGCGGGCGCGATGTTCTCGTAGCCGTAAAGACGCGCGACCTCTTCGACGAGGTCGATGGGTTCCTCGAGATCGAAACGGTGGGGCGGGACGAGTGCCTGGTACCCCTCGCGGCCGACGCGAAGTTCGAGTCCGAGGGCCTCGAGCTGCGCCCGGATGTCGAGACCGTCTTCCTCGCACCCGAGACGGCGCCCCGTCTCGCCCGCGGGAAGAACGATCTTCCGGCGCTCGGGTTCGCGCCCCACCGCGCGCCGGATCGGACCGCCGAGGGTTCCGACGCCTTCCTCCCGGAGAAGCTCGAGGAGGTGGGCGAGCGCCACCGGGGGGAGGGTCGGATCGACCCCCCGCTCGAAGCGCTGGGCCGCGTCGGTCACGATGCGCAGCCTCTCCGGACGGCGCCCGAGGGCGCAGGGACGGAAATGCGCCGCCTCCACCCAGGCCGTTTGCGTCTCTTCACCGAGGGCGCTCGTCTTGCCTCCGAGGACACCGGCGAGCGAACGGGCCCCCGTCTCGTCGGCGACGACGAGATGCGTGGGGCCCAGGGCGAGACGTTCGCCGCCGAGGAGCTCGAGCGTCTCCCCTTCCCGCCCCCAGCGGACGTGGACTCCGCCGGCGAGCGAAGCGGCGTCGAAAGCGTGAAGCGGCTCGCCCAACTCGAGAAGAACGTAGTTGGTGAGATCGACGAGGGGGTGCTGCGAGGAGACACCGGCCTGCTCGAGCCTGAGCCTTCGGCGAAGCGAGAGACGCCGAGGGCGCACACCGGAGACGGGGAAGAGCCCAAACCAGGAGCAGGCCTCGGGGTCCTCGATCCTGAGATCCTCGAGCCACGGTCCCGCGACGGGCGGAGGCGGGCGACGGAGGAGAGGCACACGGAAGAGGGCCGCGATCTCGCGCGCGAGACCGTGAACGCTCATGCAGTCCCCGCGGTTCGGCGTCACCGCAAGCTCGACCAGCGTCTCACCCACCCCGAGGAGAGCGTCAAACGGCGTCCCGGTCGGCGCTCCGGGGTCGGGAACGACGAGCACCCGGTCGTGCTCGCGGCCGAGGCCGAGCTCGGACCACGAGGTGAGCATGCCCTCCGAGGTCACCCCTCCAATCGTCCGCGGACGGATCTCGCCCGTGGCCACCCTCGCCCCGGGCGGGGCGTAGGCCACCCAGTCGCCGGGGGCCAGACGGGGATCGCCGCTCACGACCCGCGGGCGATCCCCCGCGCCGTGATCGAGCTCGAAGACTGCCCCCTCATGCCCCGCGAGAGGTTCTGCGCGGACGATGCGGGCCAAACGGACGCCGCGGAAGGCCACCGCAAACGGTGTAACGGATTCGATTTCGAAGCCGCGCAGGGGCAGGCGCTCGAGGAGTTTCCCCTCGTCGCCTCCCCAATCGACCCATTCGCGCAACCAACCGAGGCTCAGTCGCATACGTAGCTCTCGCCACGGGGTGAGCGGAGAAATCTGAGATCGTTGTCGTAGAAGTAGCGGATGTCCGAGACCCGATCGCGGAGCATCGTGAGCCGCTCGACTCCGAGGCCGAAGGCGAGACCCGACCAGCGCGCGGGATCGATCCCGAGACGGCGGTAGAGCGCCGGATGGACGAGCCCCGAGCCGAGAACCTCGAGCCAGCCGCTGCCTTTGCACACCCGGCAACCCTTCCCGTCGCAGAAGACGCAGCCCACGTCCACTTCGGCCGAGGGTTCGGTGAACGGGAAGTACGAGGGGCGGAAGCGGACCGGAAGCTCGCGGGCGAAGAATTCCTGGAGCGCATCGGTGAGAAGGCCCTTGAGCACGGCAAAGCTCACCCCCTCGTCCACCCAGAGCCCCTCGACCTGGTGGAACATCGGCATGTGGGTGACGTCCGCATCGCGCCGGTAGACGCGCCCGACGGCGAGGACGCGGAGTGGCGGCCCCTCGTCCTCGAGCGAGCGGATCTGGACGGGGGACGTATGCGTACGGAGAAGGCGCCCACCGGGGACGTAGAAGGTGTCGTGGAGCGCCCGTGCCGGATGCTCCGGCGGGATGTTGAGGGCCGTGAAGTTGTGTTCTTCGTCCTCGATCTCCGGGCCGTCGACCGGCACGAACCCACGCGCCTGAAAGATCCTGAGGATGTCGTCGATCGCCCGGCTGAGAGGGTGGACGCTCCCCGGTCGGCGACCGCGGCCGGGGAGCGTCACATCGACCGCCGCGGCCCGAAGACGCCCCTCGCTCGCGCTTTCCTCGAGCGCGCGACGCCGGTCGGCGAGCGCACTTTCGAACTCCCGGCGGAAGCCGTTCAGGCGCTCCCCCCGCGCAGCCCTCTCGCTGGGCGGAAGAGCGCCGAGGGCGCGGAGTTTCTCGCTCAGAAGTCCACGACGGCCGAGAAGAGCGACCCGGACGCTCTCGAGGTCTTCAAGGGAGAGAGCCGCACGGACGCGTTCGAGAAACGAGCGGAGCTCCTCCCCCTCGATCCCACCGTCGTCGGACGGGCCGCGCGTGCGTGTGTCCACAGGCTCGAGCGCGGACGCCGCTTTTCAGCGGCGTTCGTCGAGGGCGCGCTTCGCTTCTTCAGCCAGGCGCGCGAAATCCTCCGGACGATCGTAGGCGAGCTCGGCCAGGACCTTGCGGTCGAGGGACACACCCGCCAGGGCAAGACCGTTCATGAAGCGGCTGTAGGAGAGTCCCGACGCGCGGGCCCCGGCGTTGATACGCACGATCCACAGAGCGCGGAACTGCCGCTTCCGCTGCCGACGGTCGCGGTAGGCGTACTGGCCGGCCTTGAGAACGGCCTGACGCGCCACCTTGATCGTGCGGCTGCGGGCGCCGTAGTAGCCCTTGGCCTGCTCGAGAACCTTTTTGTGACGGGCCCGGGACTGGACCCCGCGTTTGACGCGTGCCATGCTCGGACCTCCTCAGCGGACGTAGGGAAGAAGCGGGCGCATGCGCCCGACGTCCGTCGGATCGATGTGATCGGGACGGCGCAGCTGGCGCTTGCGCTTCGACGGCTTCTTGGTCAGGATGTGGTTGCGGTGCGAGGCGCGGCACTTGAAGCCGCCCGCGGTGGCGCGAAAGCGCTTGGCCGCTCCACGGT
>JAKCBQ010000091.1 GCA_021839245.1 Pseudomonadota bacterium | reverse complement strand
CCGAAGTCCAGCGATCGAAGCGGACTCCAAAGGCCGCCAGATCCTCGCGGATCTCTTCCCGCATGGCCTCGAGAGCCTCGTCGAACACCTTCCGGTAGTCCTCTTCACCGAGGGCCGCGCGGGCGGCAGCCACCCAGGCGTCGGCTTGGCGATCGGGGTCGCTTTCCCCTCCAACCTCCGGAAGAGGGCGGAAAAAGCGTCGCCCGTACCGGCCGACAAGCGCACGCGCGAGATCGCTCACGTAGACGCCCCGGTACGCAGACTGCGGAAGCACGACCTCGACCCCTAACTCTTCGAGATAACGCAGCCAAACACTCAGCGTCAGAATGTCCATCTGCCGACCGGCGTCGTTGAGGTAGTACTCACGCTCCACGTGATGGCCCACAGCGATGAGAAGCGCGGCCAGGCTGTCACCATAGGCGGCTCCCCGTCCGTGCCCGACGTGCAGAGGGCCGTTGGGATTGGCCGAAACGAACTCAACGAGAATCCGCTCGGGATGGGCCACGGGAGAAACCGCGCAGCCTTTGGGGTCGGCGAGAAGCGCCCGAAGCTGTCCGGCAAGAAGCGTTGGGGTGAGGCGAAAATTGAGAAACCCCGGTCCGGCGACCTCTGCGGTGATCTCCCCGGGCGGCAACTCGAGAACGGCGAGGATCCGCTCAGCGAGCCGCCGCGGAGGAAGTCCCGCGGCACGCGCAAGACGCAGCGCAACCGAACTCGCGTACTCCCCGTGCGCGGGATCGGCGGGTCGCTCGAGCACGGGACCGCCGGGATCGACCGCCCCGAGCACCCGTTCGAGGGCGGTGCGAATCCGCTGTTCAAGACGATGTTTGATGAGCATGAGAAGGGGCCCGGCAAGGTGCGGCAATTCTAGCGCCGCCCCGCCTTCAGCCTCTCCCCCTCGGAAATTCCGACCGCGGCGTCAGAGAAGCGTCTCGGGGTCCATGAGAGCGCGCCAAGGTCGCCGACGCCTCGTCTCTTCCGCCCCGAAACCTTCCTCCAGAGCCGCGATGACACGCCGCAACGTCTTGCGCCCGTCGGCCTGAAGAAGGAGGCGCGCGCGGGCACGCGCGCGACCTCGGGCGAACAGCGGGAGAGGGCCGTACGCCGCAAGCGATCCTTTCCCGTGCTTCTCCGCCTCGAGGCGGAGGCGCTCGAGCATCTCGCGAAGCGCCTCCTCGTTCCCACCGCTCGCTTCGATCAGCGCCCAGGCGGCGTAGGGCGGAAGCCGAGCACGGCGGCGGAAAAGATCTTCAAAACGGGCATAGGCCCCGTAGGACCCCGTCAGAAGAACACCCAACGCTTCCTCGTCGACCCCTCGCGACTGCAGAAGGACCTCCGGCCCGAGCCCACCCGTTCCGACAAGCTCCGCGGCCAGTAAGTGGAGAGCCTGGGCGAAACGTTCCCGGGCGCGAAACTCCGGGTTCGCGAGCGCCGCATCGGCATCGGCCACCAAGAGGAGACTCGCGGGTGACGAGGCGAGAGCGTGCTGGAGGCGACGGGCCCCCACGAGGATCGACGCTCCGTCGGGTCTCACGCTCCGGCGCCCCGTCTCAAACGAGCAAACGGTCTCCTCGGGAAATCGCAGACGGAGGACATGCGTCAGACGTTCGATCCCTCCTCCGCGGGCGCGCAACGGGCCTGCGCAGGTCGGACACAGCGACGGAAGACTTTCGCGCCACCCGCAGTGCGGACAGAGGAGGGCGTCCAGGCTGAGATGAACCGCCGCATCCGCCCCGCAGCGAAGACAGCGCGCGGTCCAGCCGCAGGCCGGACAGACGAGAGAGCGCGCGTAGCCCCGTCTGTTGAGATAGACGGCTACCCGTCCGCCCGCCTTGAGATGGTGGGCCACCGCGTCCAAGGCCGCCGCGCTCAGGCCGCCCACGGTTCCGGGTCGCCGCGGGTCGACCCTCCGGAACACCGGACGAGACCGCGGAAGTGGACTCGTCCGGCGCAGCAGACGGGCGTAGCGCCGAAGACGAAGGTTCCTCACGGTCTCGAGCGAAGGCGTCGTTGAGGCCAAGACAACCCGGGCGTTGGCGAATCGGGCCCGAACGACGGCGAGGTCGCGGGCGTGGTAGGGAACTTGCCCTTCCTGACGGTAGGTGCTCTCGTGTTCTTCATCCACAACGAAAAGCCCGAGATCGGCTCGCGGAAAGAAGACCGCCGAGCGTAGACCCACCAGAACGGGACACAGCCCCCGGGCGGCGTCCTGCCAAAGACGCGCCTTGTCGCGCTCGGGAAGATCCCCATGGTAGAAGAGGGCGGGAAGCCCGCCCTCCCGCAGCGCCGCGAGGATCTCCTCACCACGCACCGTATCGGGGGCGAGGACGAGAACGCTTCGCCCGCGGCGGAGGGTGGCAGCGCCGGCCTCCCGGTAAAACGCGAGCCGTTCCTGCCTATTCTCGTCAAGGAAGACCGGCAAGCCGGAACGTTCTTCTTCGAGCGAAGCGAGAAATCTCCCGGCCGTCAGGGCGTGTGGCCCCAAGCGTTCTTCGTCCTTTGCGTCTCCTCCCGGCGGGGACGAAACAGGCCTACCTTCGCGTGAGGCCGCACGGAGAGGCTGCCCCTGCCCCTCGGTTCCACGGGGCACACCCCGACCCAGACGTCGCAACCCCGGCGGAAGAGCAAGACGCACGAAATCGCCCGGCGGAACGCGGTAATAGTCGGCAGCCCAGAGAACGAGGCGAAGAACCTCGGGGCTCCAGAGGGGGGCCTCGTCGAGCACCCGGGCCACGGGCCTCAGACGCTCGGGCGGGGGATCCCGATCGTCTCCTCCGACCGAAAGAACCACCCCAACCCGCCTTGAACGGCCGAGTGGGACCTCAACGCGCAGGCCGGGGACAGCCACACCCAGCGTCCCCTCGGGCCAAAGGTAGGTCAGGGGCCCCGATATGCCCCACGGCAGGAGAACCCGCACCGGGTAGGCCGCGGGTGCGGGCCCGGAGGGGGATGTGTCAACCGTCACGGGCCGAGCGCGTTATGCTTGATGGTGGACCCTCTCGTGGCCGCTCGCCGAGTACATCGTCCATGATACCTTCCGTCGACGTCGCTTCCCCCGGCTTTGTCTGGAAAGGGCGGGATGCGCTTTCTCGCCGAAGACTCCGTGAGGATCTCGATGCCTTTTTCCGCAACCACGA
>JAKCBQ010000025.1:3661-16440 GCA_021839245.1 Pseudomonadota bacterium | reverse complement strand
GTCACCGCGGAAGCCGTAGGCCATGCGCTCGATGACCTTGATCTTGTTGGGGATGCCCTTGAGCACGATGGCGTGTCGCGGATAGCGGCAATGCGCCCGCAGCCCCGACAGGTCGGCGCGTGATTTTCGTCTGAAGGCCTTCAGCGGTTCGACGCGGCTGCGCGTCGCGCGAGATACCAGCCGCTGCAGATCTGCACTTTGCGCAATCTGCGTGCCACGGTTTTCACGGGATGTGCGGTCTTGGAAAATCAGAGGGACACTTCAAATCAGTCTCAAGGTTCCGGACCTTTCGCATTTATGTAGAATGGACGGCGTACGCCAGAAGATGGAGGATCTGCACATGACGCGTATTGCACGGTTGCAATATCCCGGGAACCGGTTGGGCGGGATACCCGCGGGCCTTATCGTGATGCTGGTGATCGCGGGAGTCTCCGGGATCTCTCCGATCGCGCGGGCTCGAGTGACGCCTTTGACCAGCAAGGCGTCGAGTGCACGAATCCCGCCCGCCGAGCAGAGCTTCCGGCCGACCTGGCGCGGCACCAAACTCGGGAAAATCCTCGTGATCGGCCAGCGGGTCCAAATCCCCAAGCCGGTCGTTTACGAAATTATCAAGGCGGGACTGAAGCGCCCCTGGTCCGCGGCGTACAAGGACCGCAATCAAGTGGTCTGTCGCTTCCGCTACAACCTGGGCACGCATATCAGGAATCGCGCCGTACTTTTATGCCAGACCAATAACGAGCACTTTCAGCGTGAGGCAAGACACTTCTTCACGAACGTGACCGGGGCTGGTCCCACGACAATCGCCGGACCCGAGGAGGACCAGGAGTTCCAGACCGACCAGCTGCATCTCGTAGATCCGAACCGGCTCAAGCGTCTTTTCGCGAAACTGCCCCCGGCGGGGAGCCGCTATACACTCGAGGTGACCCATCACGGCCATCCGGTCTCGGAGTGGTTCATGGACCGGGGCCAACTGGTCAAGGTGATCTACTTCAGGAGAAGGAGCCCTCAATCCGTCGGGGCTGAGTCTCACTTCCCCAATCATCGACCGGATGAACTCGGTTAGACGGAGCGCTCCCACGTCCCCTCACTTGGGCTTCCACAGAATGACCGCGAGCAATGATGCGGATCATGTACGGAACGGGGCATGCCTAAATCGCTCCGGGCAGGTGTCTCAGCTCACATTGGCACGGGGGGATCGCAAAAGGCTGATATTCGCAAGGCCTGCAATAAGTTCAGAAACCTTTGGCACTCCCTTGAGTCCGGAGGGAGGCCGTGCAAGTGCAGCACGTGGGATACCGAATCCGCGGGTTCGACCGGGTAGGCGCTTTGGGGCATCTTTGGGAGATGACTCCCCAAGATGCCCAAGAACGTCTCCGAATCCTTGGGTTCTGGGACACCCACGGCCTTCTGGCCACGCGCGAGGCCTTCGAGGTCTCGTGCCGAACCCTCGACCGCTGGAAAGCGGAACTTCAAGCCCAGGGCGACAATACGGCCGCCCTCGTGGCCAAGGGTTCCGCCCCTCGCCGAAGGCGCTGTCCCCGGACCGACCCACGCCTCGGGACCGAGATCTGGGCAAGGAGAAGCTTCCTGTCTTGCTGGGCACTTGGTGCGAGGAGCACGGCCTTGCGCGGCCCTCGGTCTCCAGGTCGGGCGGATCCCGCCCGCGCACCCGACAAGATGCGTTTTGCCACCGCCCGTCTGGACGCCCGGGGCCGTCCCCGGCCCCTCCGGCGACGCCCAAAAACCCGTAGGCCCGGCCCGCGGCCCTCGAAGGCCGGACGGGGGATACCGTCGAGCGCATTCGCGACAGTCTCCGCCGCGACATCGTGAGCTTCATCGATCCGGCGAGCCGCCTGGCCTTCGCCTGGGCGGTCCCCACCAAGCATGCCCGTCATACCCGTCGGGCGCTGGATCGGACGTTGAGTCTCTTCCCCAAGCCGCCCGGCATCGTGCTTTCCGACAACGGCAGCGAGTTTGAGGCGGGCTTTGCCGAGGCCTTGGGCGAGCGGGGGATCCGACGCGGGTCCACCGACCCGAAGACGCCCAAGATGAACGCTCATGCCGAGCGTTTCAACCGCACCCTCGCACCCTCCAGGAGTCCTTCGTCGACGATCACGAGGATCTCCTCTTCACCGACCTCGCTCTCTTCAACCGGAAGCTGGCCGAGTGGCTCGTGTTCACCCACACCGAGCGGCCGCACCAAGGACTCGACCAGCCATCTCCGCGATCCTTTCTCCTTCACCACCAACCCGAGTGCCCAAGGTGGTGGACTTGTACATATTCTTGACAAAGACTTGGTAATGGTGTATAAGGGCCCTATAGGCCTTAGGCCTTCCTTAAGGCTTTTGGCTTACGGAGATAACTGACTGGCATTAAAGAGGAAAATAACATGAGAAACATCTTGCTCAGGGAGTTGCCAAGCTCTCTTGCTGTTGCTGCCTTTGCTGTGACTTTATTGGCTGCACCAGTCCATTCTTCGCCTTCAACTATCCGCACACAGGTCTTCGCTCGGATTGAGCATGGGGATTTCCCCCTCTTAAATCACGATCAGAGTTTTTTGAAGGTCCCGCCCTTAAACGTTGTACCGGATGCTACGTTGACGACAAGAGGAACTTCATCGCCCCCCCTCGACTGGGCGTGGGCCAATCCTCAGCCGAATGGCGATCCTTTTATATCTATAGCAGAAGGCAACGGTGTGTATGTTGCGGTAGGAGGAGATGGAGTGATCTATCGCAGCACCGATGCGACTCATTGGACACAAGAATCGTCTGAGGTCGGTATATCTGTCGCCGACGTTATATACGCCCAGGGACAGTTTGTCGCTAGTGTTAATCCGACGTTCATAGGCGCGCCATCTCCCGGTGAGATTCTGACGAGCACGAACGGTACTACATGGACTGCGCATGTCTTGCCGAATTTGATTGGGACTCTCGGCGCAAATAATCTGGCTTATGGAAATGGAATTTATGTGGCCATAGGAGATGTGGTTGAAACCAGTTCCAACGGACAAACGTGGACAGAAAACAGTATCGGCAACTTGCCGCCACCAACTGCACAGGGTCAATACTACTACTACTTTGAGGCCCCTGTCTTTGGGAATGGAACGTTCGTAACGCTCGGCTACAACCTTACTACCACAGGCCCTGCAAACTACCTTTATGACTCTGCCAACGGATCTACCTGGTCGCCCGCGAGCATTACGTTTCCGACCGCTAGTTATACCTTGAATGCAATCGGCTGGAACGGTTCGGAGTTTGTGGCACTGGGGGTTGTTTTTGACTCCACCTGTAATAGCGGTAACGGCTGCGGCCTGATCTATACGAGCCCGAACGGTGTTACGTGGACCAGACAAACGGACGACTCGCAGGTTTATTTTGATTCTCCGATCGTTTCCCAAGGTACGACCTTTGTGACCTTCGGAAACAGCGTTACGAACAGCAACGTCTATGAGGCCACGAGTACTAACGGTATCAATTGGACCGTGAGTGCAACTCCAGTAACTAACATACCGTCAGTATCTCTTTACACGCACAGCGTGTTGTGGACGGGGAGCCAATTTCTGGCGGCGACTCAGGACCTTCCCTTGACGATTGCCACAAGCCCCGACTTTTCCACATGGAACAACGATGAGCTTAGTACAGGACCTCAAGTATCGCTTTACAAGGTTATCTGGGGAGACAACGAGTATGCCGCTGTGGGTCCCTATACCACCACGGGCGCAGATATCATCATGACCAGTCCAACGGGAAGCACATGGACCACAGCCTATTCGGACAACAACGATGCGGCACTTGCGGGCATCGCATGGAGTGGCAACGAATATGTGGCAGTGGGACAAACCGAGGTTCTGACGAGCACCAATGGCATCAACTGGACTGTGAGCCACCCGAACATCCCCTTTAGAGATGTGGCCTATGGAGACGGCAAGTTTGTCGGAGTCGGAGACGCGGGGACGATAGCGACGAGTGTCAATGGCACAACATGGACACCAATCAATGTTGGAACGACGGATGATTTCGCGAGTGTGGTATGGAACGGATCAATGTTTGTGGCTGTGACGAACAACCCGGAATTCGATGGTGACGCGCCTCCAGACGGAAACTATATCTTCACGAGTCCCAACGGGACAAGTTGGACTCCAGTCAGCCTCACCCCTCCTCCGGCGAATACCTACTACAGCTTCGACAGGGTGAAGTTGCTTGGCTCAACCCTATATGCGGTGGGGGGCACCTACACCATTGCGAACAATGAAGGCACGGTCGTGAATCCTGTGATTGCCACAAGCGGCAACGGGACATCATGGACCGTCAACCTAATCAGCACAAGTACGATGGGGACTAATGCCGTCACAGACATCGCGCAAGTTGGAACCGAATATGTGGCAACAGCCGGTCTTAGCCTTTTTACGAGCTCAGACGCCGTGAACTGGGTATTCGTTGACAATCAGCCTGACTCCGTAGATTACGCACTAGCTTCCAACGACGGCCGTGTGGTGGCAGTCGGTAATGGCGGAGACATCGTTTACGGCAATCCACCTCCCACTGCGGAAGACGGCAGCGTAACTACTCGGGAAAACACTGCGGTCAACGGCGTACTTAGTGCAACGGGTATTGGACCCCTGACTTTCGCTATCGCAACCCAGCCGTCGCACGGCAGCGTTACACTGACGGATGCCGAAACGGGAGCTTTTACTTACACGCCAGATTCTGGATACGCGGGAAACGACTCGTTTACCTTCACAGCGAGCAACAGCGTAGGCACGTCCGTCTCGGCAACAGAAAGTGTTACCGTGACGCCACCCAATACCAATACCAGCAGTGGCGGGGGTGGACTCGGGCTACTCTGTTTGGCGATGCTTTTGGGTGCAGTGCTGCTGCGACTGTATAGAATCCGAAGCTCAACATCGCGTCGGACCGAGTGGGCGGGCAGCGCTAGGATCGTGGTTTTCCAGACTGGCCAGTCAGAAGGAGCACCGATCAAGCACACCGCGTAGCTCACACAGGAGTAACGATACCCGATTGATGCCTATCGAAAGGCGGGTTGAACCAGACCAAGATGGCCGAAAAACTCCGGGTTGAAAGCGGCGCGGTCTGGCCCGCCGAGCCGAGAATCAGTGGTCGCGCATCGGGGTTTCGGACGGGCAGCGGGTGGGGACCCTGGATCCGATGGGAGTGGAGATCCGGGGACACACACGGGCTGTTCAGCGACCACAGCCCCACGAGTGAATCTACCCGTACCTCATCAGCGACAATGGCACAAGCGCTTGGGCGTCGCGGAGACCTGAAACATAGGGTCAGTATCGAGGCCCGAACGGTCCTCGTGGAACGTCGCGGCCGTGACGGCTCTTCCGCTCGTTCCAGGTCTGGTACACACTCACGCTCGATCATGGCACCGAGAGGAGCCAGAGCCGACCCGAACGGATCCTAGCCCCCGGGCACAACCGTCTACTTTATCCACCCCTACCACTCTTGGGAGAAGGGCACGAATGAGAACGCCAACGGGCATCCGCCAGGACTTCCCCAAGCACCGGGACCTATGAGCCTTCATCCCAAAGAACCACTGATTGCCCTTTCTCGTCTGATGCATCTCGGGATCCCGCCGCCGATCCTTGTTCTTTGTCGAACTCGGTGCACTGATGATCGTGGCGTCCACAATGGTCCCCGTGTGGACCTTGAGGCCGTTCTCCTGGAGATATTCCCCGATGAGAGTAAAGAGCCGCGCTCCCAACTGATGACGTTCCAGCAAATGGCGGAACTTGCCGATGGTGGTTTCGTCCGGCACGGGCTCTCGCCCGAGGTCGATCCCGACGAAGCGGCGCAGGACCCGGGAGTCGTAGAGCACTTCCTCGACCGCCGGGTCCGAGAGATTGAACCCGTGCGGCAGGAAGTGAATCCGCCGCAGGCGCTCGACGCCGATCGGCGGGCGGCCGCGGCCCTCGTCCCGGGGAGAGAACGGTTCGATGACGGCCGCAAGCTCCGCCCAGGGAATGAGGCGGTTCATCTCGTCGAGGAACCGCTCCCGGCGGGTGGGCTTACGGTATTTCTCGAACCCTTCCTCAGCGAGGGTCTCTTGGCGCCGGGGGGCTCTCCACGTCAAGGATCAAAAGAGGGCATCGAGTCGTGACTCGACGTCACGAGTAATTATCGATACATCGGCAAATAAATCAGAGCTTCCTTAACATCTAGGGACGGTGTCCGTTCTGATGTGGCCTGGTGTGTGAACTTGTTCCCGTGCGTGGGCTGCACCCCTGTGGCCGAAGCGCTCTCTACCTGCGGTCCGTGGGAACGATTCCTGCCGGTCCCGGCGTGTACACGCGGAGGGCGCCGTAGGCCTCGAGCACGGGTCGAAGTGAGGTGGCGTCGCCCACGACACAAAGACGGAAACGCTCACGTCGTGGCCAATACGCCCGGGCCAGGCGGGCCACTTCCGGGGGCGAGACCGCGGCAAGACGTTCGGCGTATTCCTCGTCGTGTTCGCGTGTCCGCAGGCCCTCGACGATCGCCTCGAAACGGCGGGCGAGGGCCGTGGGCGTCTCGAAACCGAAAGCGTGCTGTCCCGTGAGATAGCGGCGTGTCGTCTCGAGATCAGCGCTCGCCGGTCCGTTTTGCGCCACGGCGTCGAGGAGATCGAAGGTGGCGGCGAGCGTGTCCCGGAGCGTGTCTCGGGCGGTGTAGGTGGCGACAGCGGTCCATCCTCCCCAGCGTGAACGCTGCCAGGAGGCGTGCGCTCCGTAGGTCAGCCCAAGCTCGACGCGCAGGCGGCGATTGAGGAGACTCAGGAAGTGGCCTCCCAGGGTCGCGCGGGTGAGTTCGACCACAAGCGGGTCCTCGTTCATGATCTCCGGTCCGCACGCGTGTCCGAGCCAGAGATAAGCCTGGTGACTGCCGGGGCGGTCGAGGAGCAGGATGGGGGCCGCGGGGGGCATGGGGGGGGGGGGTGGAGCAGGCGGCGGGGAGGCGGGCGCGAGCGCTTCCATGAGGGTGCGGGCGGCGCGGAGATGTTCGTCTTCGGCGGCGTCCCCGATTGCGAGGACCCAGCGGCGCGGGCTCCTGAGGAGCTGCTGGTGGAGATGGGCGGCGTCGTCTCGACGGGCGCGCCCGAGGCTGGCCTCATCTCCGGTTTCGAGGCGGCCATCGGGGTGGTGAACGCCGTAGAGCCAGGCGCGTCCCGCAAGGGCGGCGAGTGTGCCCGGATCGTTCTCGCGCAGCATCACCGCATCCTGTCGGGCGCGGCGGCGGATCTTTACCCATTCTTCCTCCTCGAGGCGCGGGCGGACGAGGACGTCGGTGAGGAGGGCGACACCGGCCGAGAGCGCCTCGGCAGGGAGCCCGAGCGTGAAGAACGTCGCCCGCCTCGTCGGGCTGATGCTGAGACTCGCGCCCGTCTCGTCGAGCAGGCGTGCGAAGGCCGCCCGGTCGCGGGGCCCCGCCCCCGCGGCCAGGAGTTCGGCCGTCAGTTGGGCCGTTCCCTCCCGTCTCGGGGGGTCGAGATCCGTGCCGCCGTCGAGATGGATGTGGAGGTGGACGAGAGGCAGTCGACGCCAGGGGATGACGACGAGGGATGTCGCCGGGTCGAGTCTGTGTTCCGTGGCCGGAGGAAGAAGTCCGCTCACGGGCCCCCCACCGGAACGAGGCGGGCGAGGGTGCGACCCGGAGAGGCCAGGGAGGCGGCGAAAAGGTCGGTGATCTCGCGGGCGGAGACGGCCTGGACACGATCGATCCAGTCACGGACGAGACGCTCATCGCCCGCCAGCAGGGCGGATTGACCGAGGAGGCGCGCACGGCCCGCAGTCGTTGCCAGCCGACGGTGGTGCCCGACGGCGACCAGGCGGCGTGCGCGTGCGAGTTCATCGTCTTGCGGTCCCTCGCTGGCGAAACGCTCACATTCCTCGAGAAGGCGATGTTCGAGGCGGCCGAGCCGCCGGGGTGAGGTGGCCAGGGCCTGGATCCACAGGCGTCCCGGACCGAGGCGGCCGACCGTGAAGACGGCCACGTCGGTGGCGAGGGCCTCGGCGGCCACCAGCCGGTCGTGGAGGCGCGCGCTCTCGCCTCCGGCGAGAAGCGTTGTGAGAAGTGCAAGAGCGGCCTCGCCCGAACCGTCGCCCGCCGCCGGGAAAGGGAGCCCGAGCGCAACGGCGGCCGACTCCGCGGGACGCTCGAGGCTGTAGGACCGGGTCCCGGCGGCGGGAGGTGGAGAGGGCGGCGCCGCGGGTGCGGGCTCCGAGGGCTCGGGCAAGGGCCCGTAATGATGATCCAGTCCCACGCGCCACCGCTCGGGATCAAGCCCGCCCGCGGTGACGAGCACACAGTTGCCGGGCCGGTAGTGGCGGCGGTAGAACGTGAGGACATCCTCGCCGCTCCAGCCGGCGATATCCTCGGGCCAACCGATGACGGGGTGCGCGTAGGGAGAGCCGGCCTCGGCGATGAGCTGAGCCTGCTCGAAGAAAAAAGCGAGAGGATCGTCGTCGACCGAGAGTCGCCGCTCCGAGAGGACGACCGCCCGTTCGCGCTCGAGCGAGTCGGGGGCGAGGACGAGCCCGAGCAGGCGGTCGGACTCAAGATCGAGCACCGTCTCCCAGGCGGAGAGGGGAAACTCGTCGATGTAGACGGTGAGGTCGTTGCTGGTCCAGGCGTTGTTGCTGCCGCCGGCGGCGGTGAGAAGCGCGTCGAAGGCCCCCTCGGGATGCCGTCGGCTCCCCTTGAACATCATGTGCTCGAGGAAATGCGCAAGCCCGGTGCGTCCCGGCGTCTCGTTGCGGCTGCCGACGCGGAAGAAACTGAGATGCGCGGCGACGGGGTTCCCGGGGTCGTGCCAGAGCCAAGCCTCGAGACCGTTCGCGAGACGATGGTGGTGGAGGCTCGTCGAGACGACGAGAGGGCTGTCGTGGCGCACGGCGGAGAGGCGGATCGGATTCGCTCCGCATTGTACCCGCCGTGGCTCGGGACGTCGGTTCGGGCTCGGGTACAATAGAGGGTGAAACGAACCCGCCCGCGGGCCGCTGTTTCCCCCGCGGTGAAGTCCCGCAGCGTGTGTCCGCACCGTCCTACGGAGCCGTCGTCCTATGAACCGTCCGCGTCTCGCCGTCGTCGTTCCCGCCCTGTTCTTTCTCGTACCGATGGCGCTTCGCGCCGCACCGTCGGCTCTGTCCGGGGCCGGTCTTGCCGCACATGTCTGCAGCGCCTGTCACGGCCCGCACGGCAACAGCCTGATCTCGTCGTTCCCCAAGCTTGCCGGACAGGGCCAAGCTTACCTTCTCATGCAGCTCCACGAATTCAAGGAGGGGAAACGCAAAAACGCCATCATGCAGGCCATGGCGGCGGGGCTCACGACCGCCGAAATGAAAGCCGTCGCCGCTTATTTCAGCGCCCAGAAGATGAGCCGCGGCTTGGCCCAGAAGCGTTATGTGGCCCTCGGACGCCGGATCTATGAGGGCGGCCTTCCGAAGCAACACGTCCCAGCCTGCATGGCCTGTCACGGGGTCAGCGGACGCGGCAACGAACCGGCGGCCTATCCGCGCCTTGCCGGTCAGTGGTCGGCGTACGTTTACCGCCAGCTCGTCGCCTTCGCACACAACCGCCGGCCCTCGCCGGAGGGGATCATGAACTACATTGCGAAACGGCTGACGCCCGCGCAGATGAAGGCGGTGGCCTCCTACGTCGAGGGCCTGCGCTGAGAGCCCTCGTGCCCGGGCGGTGGGCCCCCGACGGGGGCACCACCCGGGGGTGGAGATTGGTTCAGGCGAGAGCTTCCGTGAAAAAGGCCTCCATGGCTTGCCAAGCGCGCTCTGCGCTGCGCGCGTTGTAAGCGAAGCCTTTGGCGGGATCGTTGCCCGCGCCCGCGTTCGTGAAACTGTGCACGGTGCCGCCGTAGGCCACGAAGACCCAATCGGCTTTGGCTTGTCGCATTTCGTCTTCAAAAGCGTGGACGTGCTCCGCCGTGACGAACGGATCGTCGGCGCCGTGGAGGGCGAGGACGCGGGCGTGGAGATCTCCGGGCCGGGCCGGCCGTGGGGTGTCAAGACCACCGTGGAAGCTGACGACAGCGCGAAGGTCCGCCCCGTCGCGGGCGAGTTCGAGCACGGTGGTTCCGCCGAAACAAAAGCCGAGTGCGACGACCCGCGCGGGATCGCAGAGGGGATGCGCGCGGAGAGCCTCGAGTCCGGCGCGTGCCCGCGCGCGAAGGAGGCTGCGGTCGCCTCCGCGGTAGCGCCCGGCATTTTCCTGGGCCTCCTCGACCGTGCGCGGCGCCCGACCCCGCCCGAAGATGTCGGCGGCGAGGGCGAGGTAGCCCGCCCGCGCCAACCGCTCGCAGGCCTGGCGCTCGTGTGCCCCGATGCCCATCCACTCGTGGACGACGAGCACGCCGGGACGCCGGTCCCGACGGGTGTTGTCCCAGGCGAGGTGGCCGTCGAGGTCGGTGCCCTCGTGGCGGTAACTCAGGGTCGTGGTTTCGATACTCATGGCGTGTTCCTCACAGTAGGGAATCGGTGGGATCAGGAGCTCCCGCGCTTCAGGCGACGGGCGATGTCCGCGACGTGATGGCCCTGGGTGCGGGCGATGGCGAGCTCGATCGCGCTCGGGCGTCGCGTGCCGTCGCTTGCGGCCAACGTTCCGGCTCCGTAGGGTCCACCACCCACAATCTCGCCCATGTGGGTGAGACGCGACTCCGTGTAGGGGACCCCCACGACGATCATGCCGTGGTGAAGGAGCGTCGGGTAGAAGGTGAGGGCGGTCGTTTCCTGACCGCCGTGCTGGGTGGCGGTCGAAACGAAGACGCTCGCCACCTTGCCGACGAGGCGTCCCTTGGCCCACAGGGAACCGGTCTGGTCGAGGAAGTTGCGCATCTGGGCGCACATGTTGCCAAAACGCGTGGGCGTCCCGAACAGGATCGCATCGGCGTCGGCGAGTTCCTCGACGCGTGCCGTGGGCACATGGGCGAAGGCTTTGCGCGCCTCCTCCGCGCCGCTGGCGCGCAGGACCTCGGGCGGGACGATTTCCGGAACCTGGCGAAGTTCGACGCTGCAGTCGGGAACCTCGCGTACCCCTTCGGCGACGGCCTCGGCCATCGTGTGGATGTGCCCGTACATGCTGTAGTAGACGATGAGGACCTTGGTGTTCATCCAGATGCCTCCTTGAGAGACGTGATCAGAGGGATGGAGGATGGGGAATCGGGGCGGCCTGCGGGCGGAGTTCGCGCGCGAGCCTCGCTCCCGCCAGAACCTCGAGGCTCAGGCTGCGGTAGGCGAAGCCTTCGGCGAGAGGAACGAGCGGACGGCCGGCGAGCCCCGAGGCGAGGATGAAGGGCGCGTAGTGCTCCCGGGTGGGGACGGCGAGACTTCCTCCGGGCAGCGTCCAGGGATCGAGGAGGGGTTCGAAAGCATGCTTTGCCGTGTGCGTTTCGACCGCCTCCCAGAAGTCGCGCGCCCACCCGTAGGGGACGCCTTCGGGCTCGTCCCAGGCGAGCGCCGAGAGATTGTGGACGATTCCTCCGCTGCTGATCCAGAGGACACGGATGGGTAGAGAGCCCAGCTCCTCTCCCCACTTACGCACGCGACCGAGAGGGTTATGCAAGGGGAGACCCAAGGAGAAGACGGGCACGGGGAGGCGTGAGCCGAACGCGCCAAGAAGCGGGACCCAAACGCCGTGGTCGAGGGGCCGCGTGGGCTCGTCGGCGACGGGAAGACCGAGGACGCCAAGGCCCGCGAGGAGGCGGTGGCGAAGCTCCTCCGCTGCGGCAGGGGTCTTGAGGTGGAGGTCGTTAAGCTTGGGGCTGAACCCCCGGTAGTCGTGGAGAAGAGGAGGCGAGGCGATCCCGCCCGCGAGGACGGCGCGAGCCTTCTCGGCGGCATGCGCCGAGACCACGACCACGGCCTCGTAGCGTCCGAGATCCATTCTTCCGAGCAGCGTTCTCCAGCGCGCCGCAGGCTCCCCGCCCGGAAGGGCGAAATCGGGTGTGCCGTGAGCCAGATGGAGCACCGCGCCGTGGCCGTCATGAGGGGAGATTTCAATGTTATTCATCGAAATTATTATACATCATAACTATTTGTTGGGCGTTCCGGCGCGCATAAAAAAGCCCCGGCGCCAAATGAGGGGGGTGGGGGCGCCGGGGCACAGCATGCCTCGCGATCTGGGGAAGAAGCACGAGGCCTCTCCGCGCAGGAGGGGCGGAGGAGAGCGCACAAAACGCGTCTCAATTGGTGGGACCGGCCGGCTTGGTCAAAGTTCCGCACCGGCTCGGGGGGCGTCCGGCGGGGCCTGGAAGACGCTTCAGTGGGCCTCGTCCCAGTTGTCTCCCTCCCCGACGTCGACAACGAGGGGGACCGTGAGCGGGTGGACACCGGTCATGAGGGCCGAGATCTCTTCGCGAAGGGCCGGAGTGTCGGCGGCCGGAGCCTCGAGAACGAGTTCGTCGTGCACCTGCAGGATGAGGTGGGCCTCGGGGTGGTGTTCGTGGAGATGACGGTGGACGGCGATCATGGCAAGCTTGATGATCTCCGCGGCGCTTCCCTGCATCGGCGCGTTGATCGCCGCCCGTTCGGCGGCTTGCCGACGGGCCGCCACGCGGTCGCGCAGCCCGCTCGTGCGTAGACGACGACCGAGAAGCGTGGTGACAAAACCGTCCTCGCGGGCTCTCCGACGGATCTCATCCATGAACGCACGGACCCGGGGATAGCGACCGAAGTAGGTCTCGATATACGAGCGGGCGTCGTGCAGGGGCACTCCGAGGGTGCGGGCAAGGCCGTGGGCCGACATCCCGTAGATCAGACCGAAATTGATCGC
>JAKCBQ010000025.1:0-3561 GCA_021839245.1 Pseudomonadota bacterium | reverse complement strand
GTGGCGACGAGGACCCCGCGCCGCTCCATGGCGTAGAGGACCCGGGCGAGGGGGATTTCGAGCGTGCGGTAGAGGCTCTCGGAGACGGGATCGGCCGCAAGGCGCGGGGCCAGAACGGCGTGGACGCGCAAGGTGAGATCGACGTCTTCCGCAGCGTAAGCCGCCGCCTGTGCGAGCGGGACTTCCGCAAAGGGGCGTGAGCCGGAGGCGGTCCGGGTGAGTGTCTCGTAAGGGGTTGTCGACGCGTCGAGGAGGCGATGGGCGACAGCGTCGAGGCTGTGGGGGAGGTCGGTCGCGTCGAGCACATAACTCTCGAGCATCGTGTCCTCGCGCACGCCCCCGAACGTGAGTCCGTGGTTGGCGAGGACGTGTCGGTCGTACTTCGTATGGTGGCCGATTTTCGCGGGCTCCTCGCTCTCGATGAGCGGGCGGAGAAGCCCGAGCGCCTCCTCCCGGCTGAATTCGGGTGGCGCGCCTTCGCTGTGGGCGAGCGGGACATAGCAGGCTTCACCCGGCCGGGCTGCAAGGGCGAGTCCGACGAGCCGGGCGTCGAGGTAATCGAGCGAGGTGGTCTCGGTGTCGAGAGCGAGAAGAGAGGCGCCGGCAAGCCGTGCGGCCCAGTCCTCGATCTCCGCGCGCGTGCGGAGGATGTGGACGGTGGGTGGGGGCGGTGGCCCCTCGGCCTCTTCCTTCCCGTCCGGGTTTGCACCGTCCGCTCGGAGTCGTGCGTTCCCGAGTGGACCCACACGGATGCCGAGGCGCTCGCCCAGGGCGGCGAGACGTGGGATGTCCGGCGGTCGGGAGGCGAGATCCTCCGTCCCGGGAGGCAGCGGCACATCGCGGCGCAGCCGGATGAGTTCGCGGTTGCGTTGGAGCCGATCGCTTTCGGCCACCACGAGATCGGCGAACCGCGGGCCAAGCTCCGCGGCCCGCGCGACGAGCGTCTCGAGGCTCCCGTACCCCGCCAGCCAGCGGGCGGCGGTCTTGGCGCCGACCCCGCGCAGGCCCGGGATGTTGTCGGAGCTGTCGCCGACCAAGGCGAGATAGTCGACGATCTGTGCAGGATCGACACCGTAGCGGGCCCGGACCTCCGCCGGGCCGATACGCTCGTGGCGCACCGGATCGAGGAGCGCGATTCGGTCGTTGACCAGCTGCGCCAGATCCTTGTCGTTGGTGACGATGAGGACGTCGCGGCCCCGGCCTGCGGCGGTGGTGGCGAGGGTGGCGAGGACGTCGTCGGCCTCGACACCGCTGACGCGCAGAAGCGGCCAACCCAAAGCTTCGACCAGCTCGAGCGCCGGGGGGATCTGGCGGACGAGATCCTCGGGCATGGCCTGACGCTGCGCCTTATAGTCGGCGAAGGCCTCGTGGCGGAAGGTTGGCCCTCCGGCGTCGAAGACGACGGCGAGGCGGGCGTCGGGATGGTCCCGAGCCAGGCGTTCGAGGACACGCATGAGTCCGAAGACGGCCTGGGTGGGTTCGCCCCGGCTGTTGCGCAGCGGCGGAAGGGCGTGGAACTGGCGGTAAAGAACCGCCGTCCCATCGACGAGAACGAGCGGGCCGTTCATCGCCGCGCGCGGACGTGCGCCGGGCGTTCCGCTGTGGACGGGTGCGGCACGGGTGTCGGGTGGGGTTGGGGTTTCGGCGGAGGAAGATAGAGGGGACCCTTGAGGCCGCAACCGCCGAGCCCGCAAAGGAGGAGCAGGACGGCGAACGGGCGGAAGCGTGAACGGACGGGCATCGGCAAGGATTCGCGTAGAGTGAGGGAATGGAAGATCGGATCGCCGACAACAGTCTAGCGGGCGGGGAGCCCCACGCGGCTCCCGAGGGGAAGGGACGCGATCTTGCACGCTTGCACCACAGGCTCGAGGGGGCGGGTGAGGCGTTTGCAGCCTGGCGCACCTCGGGCCACCCGCCCCTCGAGCGTTTTCTCGCCGCGTGGACCGCGTCGCGCCCGTGGATGGGGGCGCAAGACCGCCGCTTCCTCCGTCGTGTCCTCTTTCGCGCCGCCCGCGAAGCCGCCGTACTTCGCACGGGGCTCCGTCCCCGGCCGCCCCACCGCGCGGACGATCCCCTGGTGCTAGTGGCCGCCGCACTCTGGATGGAGGAAGAGCAAGTCCCGGGCCCCGTTCGTGCCGCGCTCGCAGAAGTCTTGGCCGAGCCTCCCGCTCGGCCCTGGGGCGGGCTTCCCGCCGATTGGGCGGACGCCCTCGCGCGGTCCTTCGGCCTGCGCGAGGCCTGCGATCTCGTGCGGGTTCTCAACCGACCCGCAGAAAGCTGCGACCTCAGGGTGAATACGGCGCGCCTCGCGCGGGAGGAGGCCCGTACGATCCTGGCCGGGGAGGGGGTTCCCGTCGCGCCGACGTGCCACGCTCCCGACGGGCTTCGTCTCGAAGCCGGTCGCGACGTGCGTCGCCACCGTCTCTACCGTGAGGGGCTGCTCGAGATCCAGGACGAATCGAGCCAGCTTGTCGCCCTCCTTGCGCTTCCGCCGCAGGGTGGAACGGTTCTCGACTTCTGTGCGGGAGCGGGCGGGAAGACGCTGGCCCTCGCCGCGGCTCTGCGCGGCCACGGTCGAATCGACGCCTACGAGATCGATTCGGTCCGCCGCGCCGAACTCCGACGCCGCCTCGCTCGGGCCGGGGTCCGCTCCGGCGCCGTGTGTGTCCTCGCATCACCTCCGGCGGACGGAGAGCTCTACGACGTGGTTCTCGTCGACGCTCCGTGCAGCGGGAGCGGAACGCTCCGACGCGCTCCCCACCTTCTTTGGCGGCCTCTCGACCTTGCGGCCGAGGCGCAGAGGCAGCGCGCGATCCTCGCGCGTGCGGCGGGTTTCGTTCGTCCGGGCGGCCGGTTGGTCTATGCCACCTGCAGCGTCTTCGACGAAGAAAACAGGGCGGTTGCGGCCTCCCTGACCGCGGACGACGGGCCTTGGCGCCCGGACGATCCCCGAACAAGGCTCGAGGAGGCGGGGGTCAAGGATGTCGCGACTCTCGTTGCGGGGGGCACGCTCCGCCTCCTCCCGCACCGTCACGGGACCGACGGCATGGAGGCGTGTCTGTGGGTCAGGACGGGCGCGTGAGGCGGAAGGAAGGCCGCTCCTCGAGCCGGGCGTGATGGGCGGCGAGGGCGGGCCGGACCGGCGTGAGGAGATCCGGGAGGCGGAAGGCGAGCCAACCTACCGCGCAGCCGAGCGCGAAGTCGGCCAGGCTCGGGCGGTCGTCGAGGAGCCAGATGCGCCCGGCGAGCGCGCGTTCCGCGTAGTCGAGCCCGGCGGCGACCTTGTCTCTCTGACGGGCGAGCCAAGGGTCGTGGCGGCGCTCCGGAGGTCGTTGGGTGTCTTCGAGGCGGATGAGGACGCCCGCGTCGAGGATGCCGTCGGCCAGGGCCTCCCAGACCAGCGCCCGTCGTCGGTCCTCGGGCGCGCGCGGGAGGAGCGGGGGATCGGGTCGGAGTTCCTCGAGGTAGCCGACGATCACCCGGGAGTCGAAGACGCATTCGTCGTTGTCGAGGACGAGGCAGGGCACCTTGCCGAGCGGATTCCAGCGACCGATCGCCGCG
>JAKCBQ010000024.1 GCA_021839245.1 Pseudomonadota bacterium | reverse complement strand
GCGCGAGCCGTCGTCGCGGGCGAGGAGGACGAAGTCGCGGACACTCTGGGCGCGGATGCTCGCGAGCTGCGCCTCGAGATAGCGCGCCCCCTCGTGCACCGCCATCACAATCGTGAGACGAGGAGGGCTCCCCTCGCAGGCAGGGGCCGTCTCGGAATGGGGCGTCGGGAGAATCCTGGGCACGTGCCGCCGGGCGCGTCGTGAAGACGGCGCGATCATAACGCGGCGGGGGGGCTCGGTGTCAGGACGCGCCCGCGGCGGCGGCCGCCTCCCCCGCCGCGCGGTGTGTGAAGCGAAAGTCCTCGCCGTCATAGCTCACAACGAGGGTTTCGCCCGGGGCGACGTCACCCGCGAGCAGGCTCTGGGCGAGCGGGTTCTCGACGTCGGTCATGATCGCCCGCCGAAGCGGCCGCGCGCCGTAGACCGGATCGTACCCTCGGCGCGCGAGTTCGTCGCGCGCGGCGGGCTCCACCTCGAGACGCAGGTCGCGTTCGCCGAGTCGGGCCGCCAGCTCCTCGAGCTGAAGATCGACGATGCGGCGCACCTCCTCACGACCGAGCGGGCGGAAAACCACGATCTCGTCGATGCGGTTGATGAACTCGGGACGGAAGTGGCGCGTCAGGGTTTCCTGGACCTGACTGCGGATCGCCGCGTAATCGCCTGCGGCTTGGGCGATGAGATCGGAGCCGAGATTCGAGGTCATGACCAGGATCACGTTGCGGAAATCGACCGTGCGTCCCTGTCCGTCGGTGAGCCGCCCGTCGTCGAGCACCTGCAGAAGGACGTTGAAGACGTCGGGATGCGCTTTTTCCACCTCGTCGAGGAGAACGACCGAGTAGGGGCGGCGGCGGACCGCTTCGGTGAGTTGTCCTCCTTCTTCGTAACCGACGTAGCCCGGCGGGGCGCCGATGAGACGCGCCACGGAGTGTTTTTCCATGTACTCCGACATATCGATGCGGACCATCGCCTCGGGCGTGTCGAAAAGGAAGCGCGCAAGCGCGCGGCAAAGTTCGGTTTTCCCGACCCCGGTGGGCCCCAGAAAGAGGAACGAGCCGAGCGGACGACGGGGCGGAGCGAGCCCCGCTCGCGCCCGGCGGATGGCGTTCGCCACCGCACGCACCGCCTCGTCCTGACCGACGACGTGACGGTGGAGCGCCGATTCCATCGTGCGGAGCTTCTCCCGCTCGCTCTCGAGCATGCGCGCGACGGGAATGCCGGTGGCGCGCGAGACCACCTCCGCGATCTCCTCCTCTCCCACCTGGGTGCGGAGAAGGCGGGGGACGACGCCGTCGCCTCCCGTCGCCCGCGCGGCGGCAATCCGTCGTTCGGTCTCCGGAATGCGGCCGTACTGGAGCTCGGCCATGCGTTGCAGATCGCCCGCACGACGCGCGGCGTCGAGTTCGACGTGAAGACGGTCGAGGGTCTCCTGGAGTTCCCGCGCGCCGACGAGGGCAGTTTTCTCCCGCGTCCAGACTTCCTCGAGCTCGGCCCGTTCGCGTTCGAGGCGGGTGATCTCGTCCTCGAGCGCCTGGCGGCGCTTGCGCGAGGCCTCGTCACGGTCTTTACGGAGGGCCTCGCGTTCGATCTTGAGCTGCACGAGCCGACGTTCGATGCGGTCGATCGCCTCGGGCTTGGAATCGATCTCGGTACGGATGCGGGCGGCGGCCTCGTCGATCAGGTCGATGGCCTTGTCGGGAAGCTTGCGGTCGGTGATGTAGCGCGCCGAGAGGGTCGCCGCGGCGATGATCGCCGGATCCGTGATCTCGACACCGTGGTGAAGCTCGTAGCGCGGCTTGAGCCCCCGCAGGATCGCGATCGTGTCTTCGACCGTGGGTTCGGCCACGAGCACTTTCTGGAAACGGCGCTCGAGAGCGGCGTCCTTCTCGATGTAACGGCGGTACTCATCGAGAGTCGTGGCTCCGATGCAGTGAAGCTCACCGCGCGCCAGCGCCGGCTTGAGCATGTTGCCCGCGTCCATGCTGCCTTCGGCCTTGCCGGCACCGACGACGGTGTGGATCTCGTCGATGAAAAGGATCACCCGCCCCTCCTCGGCGGCGAGGTCCTTGAGAACGGCCTTCAACCGCTCCTCGAACTCACCGCGGTACTTGGCGCCGGCGATGAGAGCGGCCATGTCGAGCGCGAGAAGGCGCCGCCCGCGCAAAGCCTCGGGAACTTCGCCCTTGACGATGCGCTGCGCAAGCCCCTCGACGATCGCCGTCTTGCCGACCCCCGGATCCCCAATGAGCACCGGATTGTTCTTGGTGCGACGCTGAAGGACCTGAATGGTGCGGCGGATCTCGGGATCACGACCGATCACGGGATCGAGCCGACCGCTCTCGGCGCGTGCGGTGAGATCGACGGTGTACTTCTTCAGGGCCTGACGCTGCTCTTCCGCGCCTTCGTCCTCGACACGGCCGCCGCCGCGCACGCGCGCGATGGCGTGTTCGAGTGCGGGTCGCTGGACGCCGAGACGAGCGAGGATCGCTCCCACGCCGCGCGTGTCCTCGAGCGCGGCGAGAAGAAAGAGTTCGGAGGAAATGTAGCGATCGCCGCGGGCACGCGCGAGATCGTCGCAGCGGTTGAGAAGACGCAGGAGGTCGCGCGAGGGGGCGGGGTCTTCCTCGACCCGCTCGAGCCGAGGCTGCCGCTCGAGCTCCTCGCGCAACGCCCGGTCGAGCGCGGGAAGATCCACCCCCACAAGACCAAGAATCTGTCGGACGCTCCCTTCCGGCTCGGCGAGAAAAGCCGCAAGAAGGTGGACGGGCTCGACGCCCGGCGCACGCGCATCGCGGGCGCGCCGACGGGCCTCCTCGAGCGCGTTTTGGAAGGTGCTGGTGAACTGATCAAGACGCATGCTGAGCTTCCTCCTCCTTCCAGAATGGTGGCAAAGAACGCGCTTTCAACGTCGCCCGAAGAACCGCCCGATCGTCCCCGGAGCGGGCGGAGGGGCGACGAGCCACGCCAGGGTCGCCTGACGGCCGGTTTCTCTCTCGCGGCGGTAGGAATAGAAGAGCTCGGTCTCACTCGTGAAGCGCCCGCAAGGGACGACCCGCTCAACCCCGAGGGCGTGGAGATGCCGGGCGGTAAGCGCCGGAAGATCGCAGAAGAAACCCCCGTCCCGGGCGGGGCGGAAATGGCTCGCGCCCGTCGGGCAGCGCGTGAGCAGGGCCTCGCGCACCTCGGGCCCCACCTCATAGAGCGCAGGATCGATCGCCGGGCCGATCCAGGCCTCGGCGCCCCGGCCGCCTCCGATCGCCTCGAGGGTCGCCTCGAGCACACCGCGGGCCAAGCCTCTCCAGCCGGCGTGCGCGACGGCGAGGCGGCCGCGGCGGGGCACGTGGACGACGACCGGGACGCAATCGGCCGTGAGGACGGCGAGGACGACCCCGGGCTCGTCGGTCCAAGCGCCGTCCGCCTCTTCCGGCTCGACCGGCCCGCGGGAAGCCCGCACGACCCGCGTTCCATGCACCTGGCGCAGCCAGAAGGGCTCGGCGGGAAGATGGAGGGCGGCGGTGAGACGGCGGCGGTTCTCGGCCACGGCCTCAGGCGCGTCGCCCGTGCCCGCACCGAGATTGAGGTCGGCGTAAGGCGGACGGCTCACCCCGCCGCGGCGGGTGCTCGTCCCGATCCGCGCTTCCCCCGCCCACGGACCCACGGCCTCGAGAAAGAGATCCGTCCTCACCACGGTCGGAGCTCCTCGGGCGACTCCTCGGCAAGCGCCAGGAGTGCAAGCAGACGAGCCATGTCCTCCGGCCAGGGGGCCGAGAACGAGAGGAGGCGGCCGTCGCGTGGATGGGCGAAGGCGAGACGCGCGGCGTGGAGCATCTGTCGGCGGGTCGCAGCCAACGCCGCCCGCGCGGATTCGGGAAGAGCCGCAGGGGGCGGTCTTCGCCCTCCGTAGGCTCCGTCTCCGACGACGGGGTGGCCGGCGTGTGCGAGATGAACCCGAATCTGATGCGTGCGCCCGGTCTCGAGTCGAAGTGCAAGGAGCGCGAGTCCCGGTCCCCGTCGGCAGCGGGTGAAGTGCGTCCGCGCCGGCCGACCCGTCGGCACCACCGCGCGGCGGGTACGCAGGTGCGGGTGGCGTGCGAGAGGAGCGTCGATCGTCCCGGCGGCGGGGGGCACCCCCCAGACGAGGGCGTCGTAGCCGCGGCGGATCGCGCGGGCGGCCATGTCGGCCACGAGACGACGGTACCCGAAAGGAGTCCGAGCCACGAGAAGAAGACCGGTCGTATCCCGATCGAGGCGATGGACGAGCCCCGCGCGCGGGAGCGCGGCCAAGGAGGGGTCGTGGGCCAGAAGCGCGTTGAGAAGTGTCCCCGCCGGTCGGCCCGCCCCCGGATGGACGCTCAGGCCCGCGGGTTTGTCGAGGACGAGAAGATCCGCGTCCTCGTGGACGATGTCCAGGGGACGGGGCTCGGGCCGGTCGGGTCCCGGGACGAGGGCGGAGGGAACGAAGAGAAGGACGTGCTCGCCGCCGGCAACACGGTAGGAGGCACGCCGCGCTCGACCGTCGACCCGGACGTGGCCGGCGCGGGCAAGATCACCGAGCCTCGTGCGCGAGTAGTCAGGAAAGAGTTCGGCCAGAACGGCGTCCAGCCGCGCACCGCGGCGGAGCGTGGAGACGAAGCCTTCCACGGTCGTCCCCTCGTCCGCCGGGGGGGGCTCGGTTATACTGCCGATCATCCTCCACGCTCCGGAATGTCGGCGTGTCGCGTCTCGCCCCTCGCGCTTTCCGTACGGGTCTCGTCCTCTGCGGGCTCGCGCTTCTTGCGCTTGCGGCCTGCTCGCGCTCGCCCCACTACTCCCATCTCCCCGAGGCGGTGCTCTACCGCCGCGCCTACGGCAACCTCATTGCCGCCAACTACGCGACGGCCACCGTCCAGCTCAACAGCCTCCGGGCCACCTACCCCTACGGTCACTACGCCCGTCAGGCCGCGCTCGATCTCGTCTTCGCCCGACTCATGGAGAGCGACGTGCGGCGCGCCGCGCACGAGGCCCAGCGGTTCATTCACGCCAATCCGCGCAGCCGCTACATTCCCTACGCCCTCTACATGGAGGGCATCGCCTACAGTCAGGGGCGCGGCGGACCGGTGGCGAATTTCCTCAATCCCCACCCGAGCGACCGCAACGCCCACGGTCTGCGGCGCGCGTTCGCCGCGTTCCGCACGCTTCTCAAGCGCGACCCGCACAGCCGTTACGCACCCGACGCCCATCAGCGCATGATCGCGGTACGCAACGCCCTCGCCCGCCATCAGTTTCTCGTGGCCGACTTCTACGCCCGCAAGAAGGCGTGGGTCGGTGCCGCAAGGCGCCTGGTGCATCTGCTCGACCGCTACCCCGACACCGCGACCACGCCGCGGGCGCTCGCTCTCTTGCAGCGCTGTTACCGCCGTCTCGGGGAGCACGCCCTCGCCGCCCGCATCGGCCGCGTGCGGGCGGCGCTCGTCCACGCCCCTGCACACGATTCCGCGCCTCACGAAACCGCGGTGGAGCCGCCGCCCCCGCCCTCGCGACCGTAGCCCGAGGTGATGGGGTAGCGGCGCTCGCGACCGAACGCCCGCCGCGAGACCCGAACCCCCGGAGGAGCCTGGCGCCTCTTGTACTCACTCGTGGCCACAGACCGCACCACGCGGCGTACGGTGGCCTCGTCGTGGCCGAGGGCGACGATCTCAGCAACGGTACGGTCGTCCTCGATAAAAGCCTCGAGAATCGCGTCGAGCACCGGATAAGGCGGGAGCGCGTCGGCGTCGAGCTGACCGGGGGCGAGCTCGGCCGTCGGCGGACGGCGCAGAACGTCCTCGGGAATCACCGGCCCGTCCGGCCGCGCGTTGCGGAGACGCGCCAGGCGATAGACCCACGTCTTCGTCACATCGCGCAGGGGGGCAAAGCCTCCGGCCATGTCGCCGTAGAGCGTTGCGTAGCCCATCGCCATCTCGCTCTTGTTCCCGGTGGTAAGAAGAAGACGCCCGCTGCGGTTCGAGAGCGCCATCAGGAGAACGCCCCGCGCCCGCGCCTGAAGGTTCTGTGCGGCCGGATCCCAGACCCCCGATTCGAGCCGTGGCCCAAGTGCCGCGAGCAGAGTCTCGAGGACGGGCTCGATGCCGATCTCCTCGTAGGCGACGCCGAGCCTCCGGGCTTGCGCGCGGGCCACTTCGAACGAGAGAGACGAGGTAAAGCGCGAGGGCATCATGACGGCCTGCACCCGCGAGGCGCCGAGAGCGTCGACGGCGATGGCCAGAGTGAGTGCGGAATCGACCCCTCCCGACAGACCCACGAGGACACCGGGAAAGGCGTTTTTCGCAACATAGTCGCGAACGGCGAGGACGATGGCCTCGTAGACCGCCTCCTCGTCGCCAGGCTCGGAGGCGAGTGTCCCCGAGGGAACGACGCCCTCCGCTTCCTCGGCGAGATCCACCGCCAGGAGATCCTCGACGAACGCGCGGGCACGCGCGACGGGCCGCCCCGCTCCGTCGAGGGCGAAACTGCCGCCGTCGAAAACGAGTTCGTCCTGGCCGCCGACGAGATTGGTGTAAAGGAGCGGGAGACCGGACGCGCGGGCGTGGGCGGCGAACACCCGTCGTCTCTCTTCCGGTTTTCCACGGGCGTAGGGGGAAGCGCTCAGGTTGAGCACGACGCGCGCCCCGGCGCGACGCGCCTCCTGCCACGGGCCCTCATCCCAGACATCCTCGCAGATCGTGACCGCACAGGCGAGGCCGTCGAACGCCGCCACCCCGACACCCCCCCCGGGCGTGAAATAGCGCTTCTCGTCGAAGACCCCGTAGTTCGGCAGGCGTTGCTTGAACGCCCGCAGCACAAGGCGTCCGTGATCGAAAACGCTCGCAGCGTTGCGGAGGACCCCCTCGTCGTCGTAGGGGTGGCCGACCACAAGGGCGAGTCCGCGGGAGAGACGCGGAAGCTCCGCGAGGGCACGCGCGAGCTCCTGACGAAACCCGGAGTGAAAGACGAGATCCTCGGGCGGGTAGCCGCTCAGCACCATCTCCGGGAAGACCACGAGGCGGGGCGTGTGACGCCGTCGCGCCTCCTCGAGGAGCGCGACCACGCGGGCGAGATTGCCCGCGACGTCCCCGACCAGGGGGTTGCACTGGACGAGGACGGCGCGCACGGCCGCCTCAGGCTCCGGCGAGCCTCCGTGCGACCGCCTTGCCGATCTCGGCCGGCGAGCGGACGGTGGTGACCCCCGCCGCTTCGAGGGCAGCAAATTTCTCGTCGGCCGTTCCGTGACCGCCGGCGATGATCGCCCCGGCGTGCCCCATCCGCTTGCCGGGCGGCGCGGTCACCCCGGCGATGTAAGCGACGACGGGTTTCGAAACGTGCTCACGAATGAACGCGGCCGCGGCCTCCTCTTCGCTCCCGCCGATCTCGCCCACCATCACCACCGCTTCCGTCTCGGGATCGTCTTCGAAGAGGGCCAGGACATCGGTGAACCCGAGGCCGTGGACCGGATCGCCCCCGATTCCCACGCAGGTCGACTGGCCGAGCCCTTCCTCGCTCGTCTCGTGGACCGCCACGTACGTGAGGGTGCCCGAGCGAGAAACGATGCCGACGCGTCCCGGACGGTGAATCGCCCCCGGCATGATCCCGATCTTGCACGCTCCCGGCGTGATGACACCCGGACAGTTCGGACCGACGAGGCGCGTGCGCCGGCCGACGAGAGCGGTGTGCACCGCCAACATGTCGAGGACGGGAATATGCTCGGTAATACAGACGACGAGCTCGAGATCGGCGTCGATGGCTTCGAGAATGGCGTCCTTGGCGTACGGCGCCGGCACGTAGATCACGCTCGCCGTCGCACCGGTCGCCCGAACCGCCTCGGCCACCGTGTCGAAGACCGGAAGACCAAGATGACGGCCGCCGCCACGGCCGGGCGTGACGCCGCCGACGAGTTTCGTGCCGTAGGACAGGGCCTGCTCGGAGTGGAAGGTGCCCTGCCGGCCGGTGAAGCCTTGGCAAAGGACGCGGGTGTTGCGATCAACGAGGATACTCACGACGCACGGGCCTCCTGAACAACGCGCTGGGCGGCCTCGGCGAGGCCTCGGACAGGGGTGATGCGAACGCCCGAGCGGGCGAGAAGATCGCGCCCCTCCTCGGCGCGCGTCCCCTCGAGACGTACGACGACCGGGACCCGCACACCGACGTCGCGCACGGCCTGAACGATGCCCTCGGCGATGAGGTCGCAGCGGACGATGCCGCCGAAAATGTTGACGAAGACCGCCCGCACCTGGGGGTTGGAGAGGATCAGACGAAACGCCGCGGTGACCCGCTCGGCCGTGGCGTCGCCCCCCACGTCGAGGAAATTCGCGGGCTCCCCTCCGGAGAGTTTGATCAGGTCCATTGTCGCCATGGCGAGCCCGGCGCCGTTGACCATGCAGCCAATCGTTCCGTCGAGCGCCACGTAGTTGAGGCCCGCCCGTTCGGCCTCGACCTCGGCCGCCGGGCGCTGTTTCGGATCGTCCAGAGCCGCAAGATCGGGATGGCGCTCGAGCGCGTTGTCGTCGAGGGTCACTTTGGCGTCGAGGACGACGAGCCGGCCCTCGGCGGTGAGGACGAGGGGGTTGATCTCGACGAGCGAGGCGTCGGACGCAACGAAGAAGGCGGCGAGCGACTCGGCGAGGGTGAGAAACTCGGTCCGCGCCTCGGCCCCGAGTCCGAGGGCAAAGGCGAGCCGGCGGCCGACGAAGGGCGCGTAGCCCGAGGGGGGCAGAGCCACGGTGACGATGCGTTCGGGGTGACGGGCGGCCACCTCCTCGATCTCCATGCCGCCCTCGGTCGAGGCCACGAAGGCGAGGGCCGGACGCGTCCGATCAAGGAGGAGCGAGAGATAGAGTTCACGTTGGATGGCGGTGCCCTCTTCGACCAGAACCGCCTCGACCGGAAGGCCCCGGCCCGCGCTCTGGTGCGTCACGAGGGACTGCCCGAGCAGACGCCGGGCGGCGGTCTCGGTCTCCTCAAGGCTCCGGCAGAGCGTCACGCCGCCCGCCTTGCCGCGTCCGCCGCTGTGCACCTGGGCCTTGACGACCCAGAGGGTTCCGCCGAGGGCACGGGCCGCCTCCCGCGCTTCAGTGGGGGAGCGGGCGACGTGTCCGCGCGGCACGGGGATCCCGCGTCGGGCGAGCAGTTCCTTGGCCTGATACTCGTGGAGATTCATGGGGGACGACGACTCCTCGGCTGAGGGCGGCCCGATCGGGCCTGCGCGGACGCGGAAGGGACTATCCTTACTATTGTCGCCGAGACGCCGCGCGAAGTCCACCCCACTTGTCCTCGTTCTTCACGTCTTCTCCGTCCCGCGCCCGCCCCACCGCGGACGCAACGCTTGGTTGGAGGCTTCTCCGGGCGCTTGCCGCGTATCGGGTGATTCCACTCGGTCTGGTTTTCCTGCTCCTTCTCGACACCCCGTTCCCGGGGTTCCGCGCGCCGCCGGGCCACGAGGGGCTCTTCCACGCCGTGGCCGGAGGCTACCTCGTCGCGGTGGTCGTGCTCACCGCACTCCTGGTTCTCCGCCGCCCGGCGCTTCACGTCCATGCGCCCCTTGCGGTGGGCTCCGATCTCTTCTTCCTCGCGCTTCTCACCCTGAGCGGCGGTGCCTACGGGCCCGAGTTCGCGATCGTCATGCTCGTCCCCGCGGCCGTGGGGGGTGCACTCTTCGGCCGCCGGGCGACCCTCGTCCTCGTCCTCGTCACGATCGCCGTCGTCCTGGCCCAGGGGCTGCTCCACGCCGCGACGAGCGGCCGCTACGGTTCGCTTCCGTTCACCACGATCCTGGCCTTTGGTTTCCTGCTCCTCCCGCTCACACTCCACTCCGTGGCCGCGCGTCTGCGCGAACACCAGTCCCTCGTCGACCGGCGGACTCTCGACGTCGAAAATCTCGAGACCCTCAACGCTTATCTCGTCGACCAGATCGGCACCGGGGTGGTCGTCCTCGACAGCCGCCGCCACCAGGCGCGGCGCGTGAACCGTGCCGCCGAGCTCCTCCTCGGTGGCGGCGACCGCAAAGAGGCGTTGGCGCGCCTCGAGCGGCTGCGTCCTGTCTGGGAAGACACCGGAGGCCCGGTCACAATCCACGGCCACGACGACCGTCCCCTTGCGGTCGAACCACGCCGCTTGGCTCCGGACGTGACCCTCCTCGTCCTCGAGGATCTCACCCACATCGAAGAGCGCATCCACGAAACCAAGCTTGCCGCGCTCGGACGCCTGAGCGCCGCTGTCGCCCACGAGATCAGAAACCCCCTGAGCGCCATCCAGAACGCGGAGGAACTGCTCCGGGAATCCGCCCGCCTCGACGGCGAGGACCGCCATCTCCTCGGAATCATTCACGATCAAGGGCGGCGACTCGACGGGGTCATCCGCACGGTCCTCTCGCTCTCGCGTGGGGAATCGGGTCGAACGGAGCGTCTCGAGCTCGAGACCTGGCTCGAGGGCTTCGCGGAAGAGTTCCGAAGCCGGAACAGACTCGCAGAGACCGAAGTCTTGCTGCGCCTCGACCGCGAACTCGGACCCTACCCGGTGCGGGTCGATCCCGGACATCTTCAACAGATTCTCTGGAACCTCGCCGAGAACGCGCTCCGCCACGGCTGCCCACCCGAGACACCAACGCGAATCCTTTTGCGCCTCACCCGCCCCGCCCATCCGCCACCGCGGGCGCATCTCGGTGTCCTCGACCACGGCGCGGGCCTCGAAGAGGCCGCGGCGGAAAGGATCTTCGAACCGTTCTACACCACGACCAGTCAGGGCACCGGCCTCGGGCTCTTCATCGCGCGTGAGCTCTCGCTCCTGAACGGCGGGCGTCTCCTCTATCGTCGGCGCGCCTCGGGCGGCAGCGAATTTTTTGTCCAGTTTCCCCTCGTCTCGTGAACGCCCCCCCCCGTTCCCCCGCCCGCGTGCTCATCGTCGACGACGAACGCGATCTCGTTGACCTCCTCTCGATCGCGCTCCGCCGCATGGGCCTCGACCCGCAAGGGGCCTCGAGTCTTGAGGAGGCGCGTCGTCGGCTCGGCGCGGACCGCTACGGCCTCTGCCTCGCCGACCTCCGCCTCGGCGACGGCGACGGCCTCGAGCTCGTCGCCTGGATCCAGAAACATCATCCCGAAACGCCCGTCGCCGTTCTGACCGCGCACGCCAGTGTCGATGCGGCGGTCCGCGCCCTCAAGCTCGGGGCCTTTGATTTCGTCACCAAGCCCGTCGACCTCGAGGTTTTGCGCCGCCTCGTGAACGCCGCTCTCCAGAACCCGCCCTCGCCCCTCGAGCGGCTGACGCGCCTCGTCGGACACGCACCATGCACGGAGGCCCTGCGGCAAACCCTCGTGCGCGTGAGCCGCACCCAAGCGCCGGTACACATCCAGGGCGAGACGGGCACCGGGAAGGAGCTCGTCGCGCGCCTGGTCCACCAGACCGGAAGCCGGCGCGAAGGGCCCTTCGTCCCCGTCAATTGTGGGGCGATTCCCGAAGACCTGGTCGAGAGCGAACTCTTCGGCCATCGTCGCGGCGCTTTCACCGGCGCCGTCGCGGACCATACGGGTCTCATCCGCGCCGCCGAGGGCGGCACGCTTTTCCTGGACGAGGTCGCCGATCTCCCACTCGCGACACAGGTCAAGCTGCTCCGCGTGCTTCAGGACAAGACGGTTCGTCCGCTCGGAGGACACGAGGAAACGGCGGTCGACGTGCGCTTCATCTCGGCCACCCACCGCCGGCTCGACGCCGAGGTCGCGGCGGGCCGTTTCCGTGAGGACCTCTACTACCGCCTCGTCGTCATCGAGGTCAACGTCCCGCCGCTGCGCGAGCGCCGGGAAGATATCCCCGAACTCTGCACGGCGATCCTCACCCGCCTCGGAGGGCCGAAGCCGCTCACGATCAGCCCGGAGGCCCTCTCGCTCCTGGCCGAGTACCCCTTCCCGGGCAACGTCCGCGAACTCGAGAACATCCTCGAACGGGCCTCGGCGCTCGCCGATGGGGAAACGATCGAGGCCCACCACGTCGTCCTCCGGCCGCGGCCGACGAGCCCCCTCCCGCTGTCCGCCGAACCGAAGGCGAAGCCGCTTTCCCTCCCCCACTATCTCGAGGAGCTCGAGCGTGAACGGCTCGCAGAGATGTTGAAACTCTGCCGCGGCAATCAGGCCGAGGCCGCCCGCCGCCTGGGCCTCTCGGCGCGCCAGCTCCGCTACCGGGTCAAGAAACTCGGACTCGACAGCGTCCCGGAAGAGTAATCGCCGTTTCATCAGTCCGGCTCGATCTGCGCAAGCGGGTGCAACCCTGATTTCGGGCTTTCATTGAGATCCGTTGGATCGGAGCCTTGCGACGACGGCGAGTGTCTTCCTCTCCACAGGCTTCACATCCGGCGGAACTCGCCGTCGGACCGTTTGGGACAGCCAAGCCATCTTGAAAAGTCTCAATCGTGAGATGACAGGGAACGGCGCAAAAACCCGTCGTTCGAGTTCAGTTTCCGCCGGTGAGGATCCGCCGCTTGAGTCCCTCGTAGACGCGAAGGAGTCGGAGCTCTTCATCGTCGATGAGACCCTGAGCTCGGGCGTCTTCAAAATCCGGCCCGCCCTCCCCCTCGGGGCAGAGCCCGCGTGCGGCGGCGTCGATCACCCGGCGGCGGGCCTCGTGCACCCGCCCGTAGAGCTCGAAGCCCCATTCGAGGAGGGCCCCGGGGTCGTCCTCCTGGCGCGGCACGTAGCGGTGGCCGAGGAGTCGGTCGTGGGAGGTCGAGGGCGCGAGAAGGATCGCCGCCACACGCTTTTCCTGGGCCGGGTCGAGGGGACGCTGTGCCCGCCCAAAGGGGCTCACGAGGACGCGCAGAAGTCCACGCTCGGGACCGTAGGGCAACGCGAGAATGAGATCGTGGATGTGGTGTTCGAGTTCGGCCACGAGATCGTTGAGAGCGGTGGCGTAGAGCTCGGCCAGGGCGCCGTCCTCATCGGTCTCGGCGGTGCAGGCGCGCAGAAGCGCCATGAGCTCGAAGGCCGTCCCAAGAATCCGCCGCAGGACGAGCGCCCGCTCCGGCTCCTCGACGAAGATCCGTCCGTGGTGCGCGAAGAGATGAATCTCCAGAAGAAGCGCGTAGGCCGCCGACAGACGCGAGAGCTCACGTCCCACCTCGAGGCGGACACGGCCGATGCGGACAGGGTCGCGCACACGCAGCGCGCGCCTCACCCCAAGAACGAAACTCCGGACCGCGTAGGACGTGCCCCGCGCCAGGTTGTCGATGAGGAGCCGATCGTGGATGAGCCGGGCGCGGGCCCCCGCTTCCGGAGAGAGGAGCTGACGGACGTAGGTGTCGAAGTTCGGATGGAGCCGCCGCGCGAGCCGCCACGCCTCGGTGGCGTGCGCCGCCGCGGGCGAGTCGAAAAGGGCCTCGAGGAGCGCCGGCAGCATGAGGTACGGGCCGAGAGGGTTGCGTCGCTCGGCGCTGATCGCACGCCGACCGATCAACCGCCGCCCGCACGCGAGCGCGCGGGCGGTATGGAGCGAACTCCGCCCCCCGAGGAGAGCGGCGAGCTCGGGTTCGTCGCCAAGCATCCGGTCGAAGCCGACGAAGGCGTCGAAGACCGCGTCCGCAACGAGGGCTTCACGCGCAATGACGGCCAGAAGATCGGAGGCGGCCGGCCGCCGCCGATCCTCGCCCTCCTCGTCACGGTCGAGGAGGGCCTGCGCGCCCGCCCGCGCGGCCACCGAGGCGAGTCCACCCACGGCGAGCGCCCCACTCGCGAGCACCGCGTGACGGCGACGCTGCGCCATCAGGCGGCGTTCGAGGCCCGGCACGTGAGCCTCGTGGAAGACGAGCTCGTCCCAAGGGAGGAAAAGACCGCTGATGCGAAGGTCGGTGAGCGGAAGACCGAGCCCAAAGGCCCGTTGCGCGGAGCTCCACGCCAGTGCCGGATGCGTGCGCGGAACGAGCGCCACGAGCGCGGACGTCCCTTCGGTCTCCCCGAGATAGTGGCGTGGGTCGGCGGGCCGGAGGAGCAGCGCGAGATGCGTCGTCCCGACCGGGCAGGGGAGGTCGTAGACCTCGAGATCGACGGCAAGCCCGAGGACATCCTCGCGGTTCTCGTGCCGACGGCGGTCGACGTGCACGCACGGGGCACGCCCCCGAGCGGCGCCACGAACATCGAGGAAAAGCGCGCGCACGGCACCGTCCTCGAGCGCGGCGGCGAGATCCGCCGGGAGCCACACGGGCCACGAGGTCCCCTCGGGAAGGAGGGAGTCAAACTCGTAGTTTCCGCTCAGCGCCACGCCGGCCGCGAGGCTCGGGGAACGCGACGCCATCAGCGCGAGCTCCGGCGCGTCGTGCGCCGAACGGCTGGCCGTCGTCTGTTCACGCCCGGGCCGGAGCTTGTACCATCCGGCGGCGCGGAGTGCCTCGACAGTCTCCTCGTTCACCCCGAGGCCCTGGGTCTCCACCTTCCAGGGATCGAGGCGGGCAAGAACCCGTTCCAGAGCTGCCCGAGCGTCCCCGTCGGCGTCCCGGGAGGCCGCGGGCGCCCCCGTCTCGAGGACCTCGGGGCCGAGCGTACCCTCGGTGAAACGCTTGAGCCACGGCATCGGGTGGTGCGTGCGTTCCTCGTCATCGAGGAAGTGCCGTGGCCAGGCGGCACGAAGCCCCCGTTCATAGAGCGCCCCGGTGAGCGGACGGCGCAACGCCGGAACGTAGAGAAGGGCCAGGAACACGAGCCAGAGGAACCATCCCGTGATCAGCACGGGAAGCGTCCACACGCCAAGTCCCGAGGAGATCAGAAAGACGAGGGTGAGTGCTCCACTCCAGAGAAGAAGGGGGGCCCGCCGGTACGCCGAGGCCACGGCCACGAGGAGCGCGACCGCGACCCACAGGCCCGGCGCGGCCGCAAAACCGGTCGCGTTCATGCGCCCGCCTCCACCGGAGCGTCCGCTTGCCGCTCGGGGGCGGCGGCGAGGAACGCGGGCAGAGCCCGCGCCGCCTCGTCCGCCGCCTGCAGGCGCGGGTACGGCGAGAGATCACAGCCGTAACGGCGGGCGTTGTACATCTGGGGAACGAGGCAGATCTCGGCCAGTGTGGGACCGTCCCCACAGACGAACCTCTCCTCCGGCCCGTGCCGGGCGAGCATCGCTTCGCAGGCCTCGAAGCCGAGGGTGATCCAGTGCCGGATCCACCGCGTCCGGGCCTCCTCATCGGCTCGAAGATCCTCGGCGAGATAACGAAGGACGCGGAGATTGTTGAGCGGGTGAACCTCGCAGGCGAGAACCAGGGCAAAGGCGCGGACGAACGCGCGATCGCGAGCTCCGCGTGGAAGCAGTGGCGGCTGCGGCCAGCGCTCCTCGAGATATTCGAGGATGGCGAGCGACTGGAAAAGGACACCCCCGTCCTCCTCGACCAGGACCGGCACGAGCCCTTGGGGCTGGAGCTCGCGGTAAGCCGCACGGTGCTGCTCGCCGCCTCCGGCGAGGAGATGGACCGGCTCGATTGTGTGTGCAAGACCCTTCAAGGCGAGTCCGATGCGCACGCGGTAGGCTGCCGAGCTGCGCCAGTAGCTGTAAAGTTTCATGCGGCTGAAGACGGATCGAGGCGCACGACCTTCTGATCGATGGCCCCGAAGACGGAGCGGCCCTCGGGGTCCGTCATCTCGATGCGCACACGGTCGCCGAAGCGGAGGAAGGGCGTGCGCACACGCCCGTCCTGGAGAAGTTCGAGCACGCGACGCTCGGCGAGGCAGGAGCACCCCCGGGCGGCGTCACGGTTGGCCACCGTGCCGGAGCCGACGAGCGTGCCCGGCCCCAGGGGACGGGTGCGGGCGGCGTGCACAATGAGCTCGTCGAATCCGAACTGCATGTCCGTGCCGGCATCCGGCCGACCGATCGTCTCACCGTTGACCTGGCTCACGAGCGGAAGATGCAGACGCGCCTCGTGCCAGTGGGGGCCGAGCTCGTCGGGCGTGACCGCCACCGGAGCCAAGGCCGAGAGAGGCTTGCTCTGAAGAAAGCCGAAGCCCTTGGCCAGCTCGGCCGGAATGAGCTCGCGCAGAGAAACATCGTTCAGGATCGTGACGAGTCGGATCGCCTGAAGAGCCTGGGCCCGTGAGGCCCCGGCCGGAACGCCTGCCGTGATCACCCCGACCTCGGCCTCGAAATCGATCCCGTGGGCTTCGTCGAAGGCCGCTATCGGCGCACGCGGCGCGAGGAACGCATCGCTCACCGCCTGATACATGAGGGGATCGACGAGGAAACTCGGCGGCATCTCGGCGCCCCGTGCGCGGCGTACGCGTTCGACGTGGGCCAGGTACGCACTGCCGTCGACGAATTGAAAGGCCCGCGGGAGGCAGGCCCGAAGCGGCAGCGACTCCAGCGGGAAAACCCGGGTGCGCACCCGGCCTTCGGCCAACGCGCGCGCGCGCTCCTCGAGCGCGTCGCGGCAACCGTCCCAGTTTTCAACGGCTTCGCGGAGGCTCGGAACGATGTCGTCGGCACGGACCGCATGCCCAAGATCGCTCGAGACGACGAGGAGGACGCCGTCCGGGCCGCCTTCGTCAAGGGTGGACAGTTTCACGTCGGGCTCCTCGTGTCTCGGCGGGGGCTCCCCCCCTTCTTCTCCGACCGTGTGGGGCGTCCCGTCGCGGGGCCGGGCGGGCGTCG
>JAKCBQ010000090.1 GCA_021839245.1 Pseudomonadota bacterium | reverse complement strand
CGTCTCCACGCCCTCGGAATGCAGGAGGAGACGCCGATGGGGGAGGCTTTCCGCGAAAGCGAGACCCCGGCGGTCCGCCGGGGGTTGGCGCTCTCGTTGATCTACGCGGCGCTGTTCGAGCGTCTGTCCCTTGTGCCCGATCCCCTGCGTGTCGAGCGGGCGATCCGCGCCGCCGTCCAGGACGCGGACGACGTGGACGCGGCCGCCCGCCGCGTTCACGAGAATGAGACGCTCGTCCGCCGCTTCGAGGAAGTGGCCCTCGAGGAGCAACTTCTCGACTGGATCATCGAACACGCCGTCCTCACCGAGGAGGAGGTTCCTTTCCGTCGCTTCCTGGATCTTGTGTCTTCTTCCCCCTCTCCCGAGGCCGCCGCGCCGTGACCACACGTCCTTCTTCCCCGTCCGTTCCGGCCCACGGGCTGGATCTCGTCCCCATGGTCGTCGAGCAGACCGCCCGCGGCGAGCGGGCCTACGACATCTACTCGCGCCTTCTCAAAGAACGGATCGTCTTCATCGTGGGTGCCATCGACGATCACGTGGCCAACGTCGTCGTCGCCCAGCTCCTCTTCCTTGAGTCCGAGAACCCGGAGAAGGATATTTCGATCTATATCAACTCGCCCGGCGGTGCGGTGACCTCGGGGTTGGCGATCTACGACACGATGCAGTTCGTTCGTGCACCGGTGAGCACGATCTGTGTCGGCCAGGCGGCCAGTATGGGGGCACTTCTTCTGGCCGGTGGCGAGAAGGGCAAGCGCTACATCCTGCCGCATTCCCGGGTGATGATCCACCAGCCTTGGGGCGGTTTTCAGGGGCAGGTGACGGACATCGACATCCACGCCCGTGAAATGAAGCTTCTCCGTGACCAGCTCAACGCCATTCTGTCGCGCCACACCGGTCGCCCGATCGAGGAGATCGCCCGGGACACGGAACGTGATAATTTCATGGGGACTGAAGAAGCGATCGCCTACGGGATCGTGGACGCGGCCCTCGAGCGCCGCGCCCTGCCCTCCCCGGAGGCGAAGCCCTCGTGAGGACGACGCCATGAGCAACGAGACACGCACGCGCCGCGGCGGTGGAGAAGGGGGGCGTCCTCTCTTCTGTTCCTTCTGCGGCAAGAGCCAGAGCGAGGTCCGCAAGCTCATCGCCGGTCCTTCGGTCTACATCTGCGACGAGTGCGTCGATCTTTGCAACGACATCATCCGCGAGGAAACCGACGGCGGGGGCGAGGCGGGTGAAAGCCATCTCCTCAAGCCCCAGGAGATCAAGGATTATCTCGACCAGCACGTCATCGGGCAGGAGCACGCGAAGAAGGTTCTCTCGGTCGCCGTCTACAACCACTACCGACGGCTCGAGCACGGCCAACGCAAGAGCGACGTCGAGATCGCCAAGAGCAACGTTCTTCTTCTCGGTCCCACGGGTTCGGGCAAAACGCATCTTGCCGAGACGCTGGCGCGTTTGCTCAACGTTCCCTTTGCCATTGCCGACGCGACCACCCTCACCGAGGCCGGCTACGTGGGCGAGGATGTCGAGAACATCATCCAAAAGCTTCTGCAGCGCTGTGACTACGATATCGAGCGGGCGCAGACCGGGATTGTCTACATCGACGAAATCGACAAGATCTCGCGCAAATCCGAGAACCCCTCGATCACCCGCGACGTCTCCGGGGAGGGGGTTCAGCAGGGCCTGCTCAAGCTGATCGAGGGCACGATCGCCTCGGTCCCGCCGCAGGGGGGGCGCAAGCATCCGCAGCAGGAGTTTCTCCAGGTCGACACACGGAACATCCTGTTCATCTGCGGCGGGGCTTTTGACGGGCTCGAGAAGATCGTCGCCCGCCGTATCCGTCAGGGGGGCATCGGGTTCACCGCGCCGCTCGCCGACACGCAGTCCGTGCCCGTCGGGCGCACGCTCCGCGAGGTCGAACCCGAGGACCTCATCCGTTACGGTCTCATCCCGGAATTCGTCGGGCGCCTGCCGATCGTGGCGACCCTTGAGGAGCTTGACGCCTCCGCTTTCGTCCGCATCCTGACCGAGCCCAAACACGCGCTCGTCAAGCAGTACCAGAGCCTCTTCGCCATGGAAGGGGTCGAGCTCGAGTTTCGTCCCGACGCCCTTCAAGCCGTGGCCCGGCTCGCCGTCGAGCGGCGCACCGGGGCGCGTGGTCTGCGGACGATCGTCGAGCATGCCCTTTTGGACGTGATGTACGAATTGCCGTCGCTCACCGGTGCGCAACGTGTCATCGTTGACGAAGCGGTGGTGCGCGGGCAGACCCGCCCCTACGTGGTCTACGGTCAGGAGCCTCGGGCCATTTCCGGTCCGCACGAGGACTAGCGCCCCCCGGGGCGCCCGCGCCCGCTCCGGGCGCCTTGAGATTGTGCCCCACGCCCCCCATTTAGAATCGAGACAGGGACGGGCATATTGACCCTCCCGCACCGAGGAACGCATGACTGAGACCCCTCCCCCCATCGCTTCGGATCGCCCCGACGCGGTGAGTTTCGCCCTCCTCCCGCTTCGGGACGTCGTGGTTTTCCCACGCATGATCGCGTCCCTTTTTGTCGGTCGCCCCAAGTCGGTCCTGGCTCTCGATCACGCCCTCGCTCACCAGGGGGCGATTGTCCTCGTCGCCCAGCGCCAGGCGGAAATCGAGGAGCCTCGGTTTGACGATCTTTACAGCGTGGGCACGCGGGGCAAGATTCTCCAGCTCCTCAAGCTTCCCGACGGGACGGTCAAGGTCCTCGTCGAAGGCCAGGAGCGCGTGCACGTGGAACCGGCGGGCGAGGATCCCTTCTTTCTTGTCCGCGCCACACCTCTCGCCGAGCGGGGGGCCGGGAGCGGGGAGAGCGTGACGGTCCTTCGTCGCGCGATCCTCGACGTTTTCGAGCAGTACGCCAAGCTCAGCCGACGGATTCCGACCGAGACGGTGGCGGCGCTCGGCTCGCTCGAGGATCTCCACGCGCTCGTCGACGCGGTCATGGCCCAACTCACGGTCAAGATCGAGGACAAGCAGGCTGTGCTCGAAATGGAGAGTGCGACCGAACGGGCCGAACGCACCCTCGCGATCATGCAGTCCGAGATCGAAGTGCTCAAAATCGAGCGCAGCATCCAGGGACGCGTCAAGCAGCAGATGGAGCACAGCCAGCGCGAGTACTACCTCAACGAACAGATGAAGGCGATCCAGCG
>JAKCBQ010000089.1 GCA_021839245.1 Pseudomonadota bacterium | reverse complement strand
GTGGGCACGGCGCCACTCTAAACGACAAGCCTTCGGCGGTCAAGTCCGGACTGAATCGACTAGACTGGCCCTTGATCCGCAACATCCCTTGACGTTTCCCGTCGTTGCCCGTGCGCGTCTTCCGCATTCTTGCCGCCGTGATCCTCATCCTCCTCGTTTTTGCGGGAGTGGGGATCTTTTTTGTGGTCTCGACCCGTCCCCCCCTGAACGGCCGCCTCCGCGTCGTGGGGCTTCGCCACCCGGTATCCGTTGTCTTCCATCGTGGGGGGATCCCGACGGTGCACGCAGCCTCACTGCGGGACGCCTACTTTGCTGAGGGCTATCTCGAAGGGGCGGAGCGTTACTTCCAGATGGATCTCCTGCGGCGAAGCGCTGAGGGACGACTCGCGTCGCTTTTCGGAGCCGTGGCCCTGCCGGCGGACAGACGGACGGTTCGTTACGGATTTCGCCGTCTCGCGAAGCGCATCTGGCGTCGGGATTCGCCGCGCACGCGTCGTCTTCTCGCCGCCTACGCGGCGGGCGTGAACGCGGCCCTCCACCACACACCCACCCGCCCCCTCACCTACTGGATCCTCGGACGGGCCCCTCGGCCATGGAAGCCCTGGCAGAGCTATCTGGTCGTCGCCTACATGTACCGCTACCTTGAGGGTCCCTCCGACCGTCTCGCCCGTGCGTTGGGCGCGCTTCGCGCGGCTTTTCCACACCCTCTTTATCGCTTTCTTGCCGCCCCCGGAAACCGTTGGGACGCCCCCGACCAGGGCGCTCCGCTCCGGCTTCCCCCGATTCCGGGCCCGCACGTCTTCTCCTTCCACGCAACCGGGTCGCCGCCTCCGCCGGGTGCCGTTCGTTACCTTCCTCCTGTGCGCGCGGCGAGCAACTCCTTTGCGGTGGCCGGACGACTCACTCGCTCGGGGCATGCTCTTCTGGCCAACGATCCGCATCTTCCTCTCGATCTTCCACCGATCTGGTACCGCCTCGCGCTCGTCTACCGCACGCGGCGGGGACGGCGAGTGCGTGCGGTGGGGGTCTCTCTTCCGGGTGTGCCCGGCGTCACCATCGGCACGAACGGATCCGTCGCCTGGAGCATGACCGATGCCATGGTGGCTGACGAGATGCTTCTTCGCGTGCCCCTCGTGCCGACTCAGCCCGGGGAGTATCGGACGAGGAGCGGAGTCCGGCGTTTTCACGTGGTTGTGCACCGCATCCCGGTGCGCGGCGGTCCCACGGTGCTCGTACGTGTGCGGACGACGCTCTGGGGGCCGGTCATCGCCAAAGCCGGCGCGGGTCATGTTCTGGTGGCCGTTTGGGTCGGTGAGAATCCTGCGGCGTACCACGACGTGCGGACGCTCGCCGCTCTCCTTCGCGCCCGGCATCTCGCCTCGGCCCTCGCCGCCGGAACCCGTCTTGGTGTGCCGGCGGAGAATTTTGTCGTCGCAACCCGAGGGGGGCGCATCGGTTGGACGGTCGCCGGTCCGGTGCTTGCCCGTCGCGGACGCTGCGGCCTTCTCCCGCGTCCCTACCGGGCCGTGGGGGGAAGCTGCCACCCGGCCGGGATCCTCGCCGCCGACCGCCATCCACGCATCGTCGATCCGTTCACGGGATTCCTGTGGACCGCCAACCAGAGGGTGGTCGGCGGCCGCGCGCTCGCGCTTCTCGGCGAAGGAGGAGCCGGTTACGACCTTGGTGCGCGGGCGCGGCAGATCCGCGCCGATCTCGAGGCACTTCGTCCTCCGCTGAGCGTGGGCGATCTCCTGGCGATCGAGCGCGACGACCGGGCGCTCTATCTCGCGCACTGGCGCCGTCTCTTTTTGCGCGTTCTCAACCGTCCCCTCGCTCCGGCGTCCGAACAGGTGGCCGTCGTCCGTGCGGTCCGCACCTGGGGTGGGCGGGCTGAGCGCGGATCGGTGGGATTCCGTCTCGTCCGCGATTTCCGGCGCCGTGTCTTTCGTCTCGTGCTGGCACCCTTCACGGCGATCGTTCGCCGCCGCGATCCCCACTTCCGTTGGCCCGATCCTCCGATGCTCGAGGGGCCGGTCTGGGCGCTCGTGGCCCAGCGACCCTCTTGGCTTCTCGCCTCTGGTGTGTCGAGTTGGGGGACGCTTCTCCGCACGGCCGCACGTGACGTCGTTCTCCGGGCTTGGCGTGGGGGGGCACGGGGGTTCCGCCGTTTCACCTGGGGAAACTGGAATGTCCTTCGTCTCGGAGGCCCCCTAGGGCGGGCGGGTGGAGTTCTCGCCTGGCTCTATGATCTTCCGCCGAGAGGAGTCTCTGGGGACGAGAACATGCCGCGGGTGGTGCTGCGCAACTTCGGTGCCAGCATGCGCTTCGGCCTCGCGGTGGGCGAGGACGACTCGGGGTACCTCGAGCTCCCCGGGGGTGAAAATGAGGACCCCCTGAGCCGATATTACGCCGACGAGTTGCCGGCCTGGCTCGACGGCCTGCGCGCACCGCTCCTCCCTCCGTCCAACGGCCGCCGTCTTGTCTTGTTGCCTTCCCGCCGCGGGCAGGATGTGCGGCGAGAATGATGAGACGCGCGGAACTCTCGGCCGCACTCGGGGCGGGTGCCATCATGGCCACCCGCATGCTCGGACTCTTCATGGTCTACCCCCTTCTCGTGCCGTACGCCCGCTCCCTTCCCGGGTCGGATGCCTTTCTGGCCGGTGCGAGTCTTGGGGTCTACGGACTCACCCAGGGCCTTCTGCAGATCCCCTTGGGGGCCCTTTCCGATCGCTGGGGGCGGCGCCGGGTTCTTGCCCTCGGTCTCGTTCTCCTCGTCATCGGGAGCATCATCGCCGCCCTTGCGCACGGCATCGTGGAGCTTCTTGTCGGTCGCGCGCTCCAGGGTGCGGGAGCCATCGGTTCGGTGGCGCTCGCCTCGATCAGCGACCGGGTTCATGAGGATCAGAGGGTCAAGGCCATGGCGGTCGTCGGTGCCGCGATCGGTGGCGCCTTTGTTCTTGCGCTCCTTCTCGGTCCGCTCGTCGCCGGCGGGTTCGGGGTGTCCGCAGTCTTCGCGCTGACGGCGGTCCTCGCCCTCGTCGCCCTTGTCGCTTTTGTCCCCAGCATGCCCGCGCAACCGCTTGCGGGGCGGGTCGTGCCGCTGGTCCCGACCCTGCGCGGACTTCTGGCCCGACCCGCTCTGCGGCGCGCGGATTACGGGATCTTTGCAAAACCCGCAAAC
>JAKCBQ010000088.1 GCA_021839245.1 Pseudomonadota bacterium | reverse complement strand
CCGTGCACATCGAGGTAGACGTAGGGCTTGCCGACCGCGTCGATGCTCCGCACGGCGTGGTGGACACGCCCGTAAAGGACGGCGGCCACGGGCACACTCAGCCGGGGCCCGGAGCTCGCCACATCGATCGAGGCCCGGCAGTCGAGCCCCGGATCGAGCCGGAAGCCGGCCGTGTGCGCGAGAAGGATCTTCACCTCAAAACCGTTTCCCGTCTGCCCCGGGATCGGAGTGGCGGACGTGGCGACGAAGACCACTCGGCCGACGAAGGGGGATTCAGGATAGGCCACGGCGACGACGCGGGCTTGCTCTCCGTCACGGACTCGGGCGATGTCGGCCTCGTCGACCATGACGCGGGCGAGCACCGCTTGGGGGTCGCCGATTGTCATGAGCTCCGAACCCACGATGTTCGTCGTGCCGCTGATCACCGTCTCGCCGCGTTTGACGTTGAGCAGCGCCACGACACCGTCGATGGGCGAGCGGACAACGGTGAGCGCAAGCTCTTCACGCGCCGCCTCGAGTTCGGCCTCGGCCACGTGGAGCGCCTGCTCCTGGGAGGCGAACGTGAGCCGCGCCTCGTCGTAGGCGTTCCGCGCCTGGTCGTAGGCCTCGGCGGCAAGAAGGCCCCGGCGGTAGATCCTCCGATCCCGACGCCAGGTCCGCTCGAGATTGGCGAGGCTCAGGCGGGCCTCGCGGATGCTCAGGCGTTGCATGCGCACCTGAGCTTCGTAGCGGCGCACCTGGGCCAGATACGTGCGCGGGTCGAGTCTCAGAACCACCTGCCCACGGCGGACACGCTCGCCTTCGTGGACGGGGATCGAGACGACCTCGCCGATCACCTGCGGCTGAAGCTCGACCTGGTGGCGGTACTGGAGCATGCCCGAGGCGAGAACCGTGGCGTGCACCACACGCGGACGTACCGTCGTCACGTTCACGTCGATCGCCCCCCGGCTGTCCAGAGACAGAACCAGAGGAACGCCCACCACCACAAGAACGACGAGACCCAGAATCAACAAGCGTCGCGATTTTTTGAGTGTCACGGAGCCCACATCAAGAGCGAATGATCGGGTGTATTAGTTATATAATACACCACTGTTATGCCTTGACAGCTTACGTTTACAAAACGTCACAGAAGAACAATGACGACGTAATAGATGACGTAGGGAATGAGGACAAGCGCCAAGGCCCGCTCGGGCCGGTATCCGTACAGGCGCACGAAGGCGAGGGCCGCAAGCCCCCAGGTCCACGGCATGAGGAGGGAAAAGCTCGAGGCCGCGTCGTAGAAGCGGTTTCCGGGATGGATGTGAAAGAGATACGCCAGCGCCGTGGGTTCGAGAGCCGAGAGCCCGATATGGGATCCCGCGGCGAGAACAATCGCGAGGGCCGCCACCGACCCGAGAACGGCCGGAAGCGACGTCCACGCGGCGAGAGAAAGCATCCGGAAAAACGTGGTCTCGCGTTTGGAGAGGATGAGCATGATGTAGTAGTACGCGGCGGAAATCACGAGCCCCACAGCCGTCCCCAGGACCATACCTGCGACCGTCGACCCCTCGAGGAGACCGACGCTCAGGTGCGCGGCGGCGGCCGAGCGCGCGGCCTGAGGTACGTGCGAAAGGATGCGGGCGATGAGCCAACTCGTGTCGACCCGCCCGAAGTAAAGAGCCGCGACGAGTATCTGAAACACCACGAGAACGAGATACGGAAGCCAGCCGCTTCGGGGAGCGCGGTCGGCACGGCTGAGAGCGGGAACAGGGTCGACGAAGAGATCGAGGAGCGCGCGCAGGCTCGTCGGGCTCGCGGGAAGTGAGGAAGGCGGCTGATCGTTCACAAACAAAAGACTCCGGTGGAACGGGAGGAGCGACTCAAAGAAACCATTCCCGTTTTCGCAAGAAGCCATTCTCGAGATCCGCCCACAAGGGCACGGGATGAATAGAGTTCTTGTGTCGACCCGAGATCGGCAATTTTAGTTTAGACCAAGACTGTCTCCCGAGCAATCATGCCACGGGGAACCGACACCGGTATCTCCCGGATCTTCCTCTTGAACCCCACCAAGACCAGAAGCCCTAACAGTATCCCCACCCCCACCGAGCCTCCCCCCGATGTCCCCCCGGACGTCGTCCCCAACGGCGGCTCCACGTACACCGTCATCAAGCCGGTCGCCGTCTGACCCCCCGCATCCGTCACCGTCACCAACACACTCGCCTCCCCCGTCTTCCCCGCCGTCAGACTCAGCGTCAAGGTGCACCGGTCCACCACCTCCCCACTCCCCGACCCACAGCTAGGAGGGATCTCAATGAACCCCTCCGGCAAAAGCGCCGCATTCGTCGTCTGCGTCTCCACAAGGCAAGGACGGGCCAGCCTGTGCCGCTCGAAGAACTGCAGAACAGGGAGTCGGCGTTGAGCATCTTTTGGGGCGTCTTTCGGAGTCATCTCCCAAAGACGCCCGAGCGAAACGACTCGGTCAACCCCCCGAATCCCGCACCCGAACCGCTGAACCCGCATGCCCCTCCTCCAAGTCCGAAGAAGTGCCCTAGGTTTCTGAACTCGTGCGGCAGATCTAGGTTTCGTCCCGGACGGCCGCCTCGTAGCCTTCTTCGCGGACCGCCGCAAAAAGCTTTTCGGGATCGGCCCGACCGTGGACCACGGCCACGCCGGGTTTGAGAGTGACCTCGACCCGGTCCACTCCGGGAACGCGCTCGAGCGCCCGGGTCACGGCGCGCACGCAGTGCTCGCAGGTCATGCCGGTGATTTGAAGCGTGACGGGATTCATGCGGAACTCCTCCTGGGGTGAATTGGGGGGATGGGCGATGGTTCGACCGCCGGAAGACGCCTCTCGAAGATGTCTCTCGCGATCAACGGGAGAGCCTTTCAAGCGACCTCGGGATCCCAGGCCCTGAGACGCTTCAGGCGCAGGCTGTTGCCGAGCACGAAGATTGACGAGAGCCCCATGGCAACACCGGCCAGCATGGGGTTGAGACGGACGCCGAAAGGGACGGCCACACCGGCGGCGATGGGGATCAGAAGGATGTTGTAGAAAAACGCCCAGAACAGGTTCCCGCGGATGTTGCCGAGCGTGCGCCGCGCGACGGTCCAGGCGGTGAGCACCTCGCCGAGTCGCCCCCGGGTGAGCGTCACGTCCGCCGCTTCCACGGCGATGTCGGTGCCCCCGGCCAAGGCGATCCCGACATCGGCCTGCGCGAGCGCCGGGGCGTCGTTGATGCCGTC
>JAKCBQ010000023.1 GCA_021839245.1 Pseudomonadota bacterium | reverse complement strand
ATACCGTTCATGATGGCGTTCTTGCGCAGACCGTGTTTGTACTCTTCAAGGGCTCTTTCGAGGTACGAGGGGTACTGACCGGCGAGATCAGGGAACTCGGGCGCGACGGCGATGCCGTGGAGCCCGTGGCAGGCAGCGCAGGTGCTCACGAGTTTCGCTCCGCGTTTCGCTTCGCTGCGGCTGTAGATTGGGGTACGGGTTTTCACCCGTCCGCGAAGACTGGCGAAATAGGTGGCGATTTCCCTGAGTTCGTCTGTGGTAAAAGCCCGCGTTTCGGCCACCATCGTCGGGAACTGGCGCAGCCCGTCGCGATAGTCCTTGAGGGCCGCGAGGAGGTAGGCGCGGTTCTGGCCGGCGATTTTGGGAACGTTGTAGTTGGGGTAGGGGATGTTGTACCCCCGGATGCCGTGGCAACCGATGCAGGCGAAAGTGAGGGTCTTGCCGCGCTCGATCATCTCCTGCCGTGTCTCGTGCGGGGCGGCCAGAGCTGAGGCAGAGAGAGAGAGAAGGGCCAGGCTAAGGGCGGCGAGGGGAAGGACCGTTCGGCGGCGCATCATCGTCACGTCTTCTCATGGGTCACGGCGACATTCCATTGTAGCGCAAGGTGCCCACCGCTCCTCTTCTGGAAATACGTTCAGCCGGTGCGGGCGTGAGAGGAGTGCACTACGGTCGCGACCCGCACGAGCACGCGGGACACGGTGTCGGCGGCGCGGAGGAGATCGTCTTCCGCCACGATGAGGGGCGGGGCAAGGCGGATGACGTTTTCGTGGGTATCTTTGGCGAGGATCCCCTCCTTGAGGAGGGCGAGGCAGACCTCGCGGGCGCTCACGGGCCCCGGGGCAAGTTCGATGCCGACAAAGAGGCCACGGCCGCGAATCTCGTGCACGAGAGGAGGGGCAAGCGTGCGCAGGCGCGCGAGAAACTCCGCTCCGAGGCGAGCGGCGCGGGTGGAGAGATCCTCTTCGACGAGAACGTCGAGGGCGGCCAGGCCGACGGCGGCCGCGAGAGGATTGCCGCCAAAAGTACTTCCGTGATCCCCGGGGGCAAAGACGTCCATGAGCTCACGGCGGGCGAGGAACAACGAGACAGGAAGGAGTCCTCCGCCGAGGGCCTTGCCGAGCATGAGCCCGTCTGGATGCACCTCCTCGTGTTCGACGGCAAGAAGGCGACCTGTGCGGCCGAGACCGGTCTGGATTTCATCGGCCAGAAGGAGGACACGGTGCCGACGGCAGATGTCGGCGCAGGCCCGGAGGTACCCCTCCGGCGGTACGATGATGCCCCCTTCGCCCTGGATCGGCTCGACGAGAAAGGCGGCGGTGGCGGGCGTGATCGCCTGTTCGAGAGCTCCCGCATCGCCGTAGGGAATGGTTTCCATCCCCGCCGGGAAGGGGCCGAATCCTCGGCGGTAACTTTCTTCGCTCGAGAGACCAAGGACCGCAATGGTCCGCCCGTGGAAGTTGCCTTGGCAGGCAATGATCTCGGCGCGGTCCGGGGGAATGCCCTTGTGACGGTAGGCCCACTTGCGGGCGGCTTTGAGGGCGGTTTCGACCGCTTCGACACCCGTGTTCATGGGCAGGGCCTTGTCCATGCCCGTGAGAGTGCAGGCTCGGGCGAGGAAGGGTCCGAGACGGTCGTTGTCAAAAGCCCGAGAGGTGAGAGTAATCCGTCCGAGCTGGTCGTTGAGGGCCGCAAGAAGGCGTGGATGACGGTGACCGTGGCTCAATGCGGAGTACGCACTCATCATGTCGAGATAGCGTCGGCCACGGTCGTCCCAGACGTAGGCCCCCTCGCCGCGAACGAGCGTCACGGGCAGGGGATCGTAGTTGCCTGCGCCGTAGCGCTTTTGGAGCGAAAGGGGGTCGTTGGGCTCCGTCATTTGATCTGTCTCCGTATATTCCGGTGAATATTCTAATTCATATTCTTTGCTTTGTCCCTGCCTGCTGCTGATCGCGATATCTTGCTAGGATGTTCAGAGACTTGACATCTTCTGACGCCGAACGCCCTCAACGCCTTTGCTGAATTCGTCCTGCTCTGTGCCTGACCCCGGGCTCGGCTGGGGTCTTTACGTCCATTTCCCCTGGTGCTTGCGCAAGTGTCCCTACTGCGACTTTAACTCTCACGTCCGTCGCGGTCCTCTACCCGAGGCGGCCTATCTTGAAGCCCTCATGCGTGATCTTGCCTTCACCGTCGCCCGTCACGGACGCCGCCCTGTTGCGACGATCTTTTTCGGAGGCGGCACGCCGAACCTGTTTTCTCCGGAATCGATCGCGGATCTTTTGGTCGGTGTACGCCGCCTTCTGCCCTTGGCCGACGATGCCGAAATCACCCTTGAGGCCAACCCTGGAGCGGACGACCGCGGGCGTTGGCGGGCTTACGTCGAGGCCGGTGTAACCCGTCTCTCACTCGGTGTGCAGAGCCTCGACGACCGTGCCCTCCGGTCGCTCGGGCGGATTCACGACGCCGCGCAGGCCCGTTCCGCCTACGCCGCAGCCCGTGAGGCCGGCTTTTCCAGCATTAACCTTGATCTGATGACGGGTCTGCCGGGTCAGACGGCGGAGAATGCGGTCGAGGATCTGGACAGGCTTTTACGTCTCGAGCCGGATCACATTTCCTGGTACGAGCTGACGTACGAAGAGGGCACCCCGTTCGCTCGCTCGCCTCCGGCGCGCCTCGGTGAGGACATGCGCGCGCGCCTTCTGGAGATGGGGCGCGAACGGCTGGCTCGTGCGGGTTACGCCCGTTACGAGATTTCCGCTTATGCTCGGGAGGGGCATCGTTCACGACACAATCTCGGCTACTGGCGCTTTGCCGACTACCTTGGGATCGGGGCGGGGGCGCATGCCAAGATCAGCTCCCTCGTGGGCAGCTCAGGTGCTTCGAGACGGCTTTCGGTCTTGCGCGAGGAGCGGCCCCGCGCGCCCGACCGCTATCTTGGTGCCGCGGCTCACGACGGGGGTGCCAAGCAAACGGTGGTGGAAGGCGGGCTTCTCGCAAGCGAGTTTTTTCTCAACGTCTGGCGCCTCGTCGAGGGCTTCGACGAGGGCGATCTTTGGAGGATGACCGGAGAGGATCCAGCGGAGTGGCGGGGGTCGTGGAGACGTGCCGAGGAGCTCGGGCTGGCCCGTTCCGAGGGTCCTCGGTGGTGTCCGACGACCCGTGGCCTCGACATGCTCCTTGACCTTCAGGAACTTTTCCTCGAGCCGCTCGACTGAGAGGTCGCTTGGCGGGCATACGCACGGCCGGAATGCCTGTGGCTGCTGTGTCTGAGAAGCCGGTCGAGAATTTCGGTCAGGTCTTGTGAGAGACCGGGCCGTGTGCGGAGCTCGCCCAGGACGCTGTTGAGAAGAACGCGTTGCCGGGTGCGGAGTCGGCCGGGGTCCCCGAACGCTTTGGCCAGGCGTGCCGCGACGAGGGGATTGATCCCGTCCAGGATTTGAAGCTCACCGGCGACAAGCCGGTAGCCCGTCCCGTCGGTGCGATGAAAAGCCGCCACGTTTGCGCTGGTGAACGTGCCGAGAAGGGCCTGAACGCGATTCGGGTTCGTGCGGACGTAGTCGGGGTCGTCGAGGAGCCGACGCAGCCGCTCGAGTGCTCCCTCGCCGTGGCCGCGGGCCTCGAGACTGAACCAGAGATCAAGGAGGACGGGTTCGTCACCCGCCCGGCGGCGGAAATCGTCCAGAAGTCGGGTTCGCACCGGGGACAAAGTGTCGTTCACCGCGTGAAGCGCTCCGAGGCGATCGGTGAGATTGTCGGCTCGTTCGTAATGCGCTTGGGCCAAAAGATGACCCGGTTCGTGTTCCCCGCCGGCCAAGTAGCCCAGCGCCACATTGTTGAGGGCGCGTCGGGCCTTCTCCTCGCGGCTTGGTCGGTAGGGCGAGCGGGGACGGGTCCGTTCGTACAGGGTCGACCAGTCGTCGCGAAGCCGCCGTGCGAGCTCGGCGTGGAGGAGGTCGCGCAATCGCTCGGACCGTGCGGGATCGTAGGGCCGCAGCCGCTCGCAGAGCCATCCCGTATCGGGCAGACGCAGCATTTCGGCGAGGAGAGCTCCGTCGTCGTCACGTTCGTGAAGTCGGCGGAGGACGCGGAGGAGTGTGTCGAGAGGTCGTGATCGCCCCGCGGCGAGGCGGCGGAGTGCCCGCACGTAGAGTTCCTGAAGGGCGTCCCAAGCGTTGACACCGTCGGGATCGTGCCCGGCGAGGACCGCGAGTTCGTCGTCATCGCGTTCACCTTCGACGACGACAGGCGCCGAAAAGCCGCGGAAAAGAGAGACCAGGGGACGACGCGAAACATCGTCGAGACGAAAGCGAGCCGTGGCGTTTGCGAAGACCAAAGTCGTTTCCTGACAGAGGGCACGCGTGGTGGGGTCGCGGAAGCTCAGAGTCTCTCCCCGCTGATCGAGGAGCCCGAGACGAACCGGAATGACGACAGGAGTTGGGCGTCGTGCGCCGACGGGGCCGGGCGTACGTTGGCTCAGGGTGATGTCGAGCCGCCGTCGGCGGGTGTCGTAGCGCGTGCGCACACGCACGTGCGGGGTTCCGGCTTGATCGAACCACCGCTGGAATGAGGTGAGGTCCTGCCCGCTGGCGTCCTCGAGGGCTTGGCGAAAATCTTCGAGAGTGACCGCCTCGCCGTCATGACGCGCGAAGTAGAGGGCGAGACCGCGCTGCATCGTCTCTTCGCCGAGGAGGGCAGCGGCGAGTCGAAAGAGTTCCGCACCTTTTTCGTAGACGGTAGTGGTGTAGAAGTTGTCGATGGCGATGTAGGAGGGCGGTCTCACGGGATGGGCGAGAGGACCGGCGTCTTCGGGGAACTGGCGGGTGCGCAGAAGGCGGACGTCTCGGATACGGCGCACGAGCGGGGATCCGCCGTGACGCGCGCTGAAGAGCTGCTCTCGCCAGGTCGTGAGACCTTCCTTGAGGGCGAGGTGAAACCAGTCGCGGATCCCGATGCGGTTGCCCGTCCAGTTGTGAAAATATTCGTGGCCTACGACCGCGAGGATGTGGTCGTAATCGTCGTCGGTCGCCGTCTCGGGAGTGCCGAGAACATATTTGGCATTGAAGATGTTGAGCCCCTTGTTTTCCATCGCCCCCATGTTGAAATCCTCGATGGCGACGAGGGCATAACGCTCGAGGTCGTAGAGACGTCCGAACGTTTCTTCATCGAAGCGCAAAGCGAGGGCGAGGGCTTCGAGCGCGAAGTCCCCGCGGTCGGCACGGGCGGGATCGGCAAAGAGCTCGAGTGCAACCGTTCGCCGATCGGCTGTCGTGACCGTTCGCGTGCGTCGCGCGAGCGCCCCGGCGACGAGGGCAAAGAGATAAGAGGGCTTGGGAACCGGATCGTCGTAGAGCCGGTAGTGGCGGCCGGCGGGCAGGACCCCTTCCTCAACAAGATTGCCGTTTGTCAGAAGAACGGGGAAGCGCTCGCGGTCGGCCTCGAGACGGACCCGAAAGGGCGCCCGGACGTCGGGTCGGTCGGGATAGTACGTGATGCGTCGAAACCCCTCGGCTTCGCACTGGGTGCAAAGAATGCCGCGCGAGAGATAGAGGCCGGAGAGAGCCCGATTTTGCGCGGGGTGGAGCCGAACGAGCGTCTCGACGAGAGGGGTGGGGCCTGCCCCGGGTAGGACGAGGGATCCGCGTTCGAGATCAGCATCTTTCCCGAGCTCGCGCTTCCGTCCGTTAAGCCGGATCTCAAGAAGCTCGAGATCACGGCCGTCGAGTTTGAGCGGAGCGGTCGGATCGGAGAGGCCGCTTCGACGCTCGAGACGCAGACGGCTATGCACCAGCGTTGTCTCCCCGTCGAGGGAAAAATCGAGTTCGATCCCCCGGACGCTGTAGGGATAGGGAGTGTAGTCGCGAAGACGGACGGGCCGAGCGGAATTCAACGGAGGATTCCGGTGGCGGTTCTGAGACTGGAGGCCATGTCGGGGACGTTATCCACAAAAACTGTGGATAACTCTGTGGATGGAACACCTGTGAACGCAGCGAAGGCTACGAATCGCCTACTTTCGTCTGAGTGTCCAGAAAGTTTACATCTCATAAGATCATGCGTTTCAATGAGTTGGCGGCTTCTCTTCCCGGACCGGGCGAGTGCCCTGCGGCAACTTCATGCCGTCCGGAAGATGGTCCCCACTGTGCATAACTTGCCAAGGACGCGTCATGGCGCTCGATCATCCAGGTGATTGTGGTCGTTCAGGAATGACTGGAGGGCTGCCAGGGCACGACCGCGATGGCTCACGGTGTCTTTGGTTGCCGGGTCGACTTCGGCGAGGGTTCGTCCCAGCTGCGGAAGCTCGAAAACGGGATCGTAGCCGAATCCGTTGCGCCCGCGGGCGGCCGGCGCAATGCGTCCCTGACAGATCCCCGTGAAGATGTGCGGTTCTCCTTCGGCGAACGGCAGCCAGACGAGGCAACAGACGAAACGGGCCGCCCGTTGTTCGGGTTCGGGGTAGGGGGTAAGGAGCTCGAGGAGACGGGCAACGTTGGCCTCGTCACTGGCCCCGACGCCTGCAAGATCAGACGTATGAACTCCGGGACGTCCTCCGAGGGCGTCGACCTCGAGACCGGAGTCATCAGCGAGTACGGGGAGGTCTCTGACCGTTTGTGCAGCGTGATGGGCCTTGATGAGGGCGTTGGCCAGAAAACTGTCGCCGGTCTCGGGGGGAGCAACAATGCCGTGGTCGGATTGGGCGAGTGGTCGGTAACCGCTGGGGGCGAGAACACGAGCGATTTCGCGGATCTTGCCCCGATTCGAAGAGGCCAGGAGGAACGGCCGGAGACTCACGGGGAGACGAGCACGCGCCGTTGGGCTTCGAGGAGCACGCGGATCCCCCCCGCGGCCCTGTCCAACAGCGCATCGAGTTCTCTACGGTGAAAGGCGTGTCCCTCGGCCGCCCCCTGGATCTCGACGAAAGCGCCAAGGTCGTTCATGACAACGTTGCAGTCGACTTCGGCCTCCCGGTCCTCCTCGTAGTCCAGATCGAGAAGGATTTCACCACGGCAGATCCCCACCGACACGGCGGCAACAGCACCGTGCAGGGGATCGCCGCTCAGGCGGCCCTCGGCGCGCAGGCTACGGACGGCGTCGTGCAAGGCCACGTAGGCACCAGTGACCGCGGCCGTGCGTGTTCCCCCGTCCGCCCGCAGCACGTCACAGTCGACCAGAAGTGTGGATTCGCCGAGGGCTTCGAGATCAAGGACCGCGCGCAGCGCTCTCCCGAGGAAACGCTGGATTTCCTGGCCGCGTCCGTTGGGACGCGCACGCCAGGCGTCGCGTTCGTTCCGCTCGCGTCCGGCGTGTGGGAGCATGGCGTACTCAGCGGTGAGCCAGCCACGCCCGCGACCGCGCAGAAAACCGGGGACACGCCCCTCGAACCCCACGGTGCAATAGACCTCGGTGTTTCCGAGGCCGATCAGCGCCGAACCGCGGGCGTGGGGGTTGACTCCTCGTTCGAGGCGGAGCGGGCGAAGCTCATCGACTCCACGCCCGACGCGCCGCCCCCGGGAGGTGGCTGTGTGGCTTGAGGAGGTTGCGGGAGGGGCGTCAGAAGACGATCGCGAGATCACGCACGATGTCCATGATGAAACGATTCTGGATCAGCCCCCCGACGACGAAAACGATCGTGATGATGAGCGCGAAGGCTACCAAGATGAGACTGGAGAGCTCCGGGCGACGGCCGCGTGCGGGCGGGTGTCTCGGCGGGGGCGAACTCGCGTGCGACCCTTGCATGGATTGATTGGGACGGGTAAGGCTGACCGACCCATCATAACCGGAGGGATCTCACGCGGTCCCGGCTGGATCGCGTGCTGTGTTATCTTAAAGACTGCAGACAGCAGCAAGGTTCTGCGGTGTACCCCCCGGAGGCAAGGGCCATGAATTGCACCAACTCCCAACGGTTTGACGATCTGCGCGACAAGATCGGAGCGTTTTTGCCCGAAGATCTCCGTCGCTTGGGAGAGGACGCCAAACGCAACGCGCGTGTCCTCTTCGAGTCGGCCTACGCGCGGCTTAACCTGGTCACGCGGGATGATCTCGAACTGTTGCGCTCCTCGCTTCTCGAAGCGCGTCGCATGCTTGAAGACGTCGAGCGTCGTCTCGCCGAACTCGAGACACGGAGCCACGGCCCGAGCGGATCGGGGCACGGCGGCCGTCGTTCTTCCTCACCTTCCGCCTGAATTTTTCGTCTCAGTGTGGCAGAGAGGCGCGGTGCTGGGGTAGAGCCCAGCACCGTCGGATGGTCGTTTGTGATTGGAAGGTTGCAACGGACGGAAGCTTCTTGAGTTTGCCGGAGGCACGGGGACGATCGTGAGACGCGGAGTCGTGTGGGACGGGAAGCCGCGATCATCCCGGTTCTGCCGAAGAGCCCGGAGGGAACGGCCCTGCAGGCCACGCCGGGCGCTCTCGGTTGGCGGAAGCGTCTTTATATCGTGCTCGGCCTCCGGCCGTTCTTCCTCCGGCCGAGACCGATTCGCTTTCCGCCGGACAATCCCGAGCTCGCGGGGCTTCCCCGCGTGAGGGGTAGGGTGTTGCTCGGGCTCTGAGTTCCGCTTGCCAAGCGGAACGAGTGTTCCCCTGAGAGCCCCGTCACTCTAATGCGGCGAGGGCGTAGTCCTCAGGGCAAGGACGTGCTCCCCGACGTAAAAAGTTTTCGTCCGCGCTCTTAGGGGTGCGGAGGAGCGATGGGGTGGCGGGCCAGCACCCAACGGGCCATGGCTTCGGCCTGCGCCAGGCTGAGTTCGGGATGCGCGGGCATGGCGATTCCCCCGGTCCAGGGATTCCAGACGCCGGCCCCCCCTTGGATGATCTTGTGAGCGAGATGAAGAACCGCCGTCTTGTCGCCCCGATAATGGTAAGCCACCCAGGCATAGGCTGGACCGACGACTTTGGTGTCGACGGCGTGGCAGGCGAAACAGCCCTGTCCCTTCATGAATCCTTGGATGCTTTTCGGGACCGCCCCTCCGTCGACGTAGGAGGGAGCGATTTTGGTGGGTGTGGCTGTCGCGGAGGTGACGCCGGCGACGGCCACATGGGCTATGGGGGCGACACGCTCGTAGGTCAGGCGTTGGGCCAGACGCCCGCGCGAAAAATTGGCATCTCCGGAAGCGCGTTGCAGGCCGAGAGCGAGGAAGAGTGCGATCACCGCGATGGCCACCAGTGTGCCAAGCACGAGCACGAACGAGAAAAGGAACTTGCGATCCTCAAGATCCACGGTGCATGCCCCTAGAAAAGATGACTGAATTATAAGCCAGTGCACTTCAATCCCGTCTGGCGAGAAGGGGGATGGCCCTCCCGTCCGCGATCGGCGCCGAACACGATTCTTCGGGATCAGCCCGTCGGCTTTGGGAGAAAGGGGAAAGCGATATTCCCGGCAGACTCTATGCGGTTTTGCATCATGGCGTCGGTGGGTGTAAACGCTTTCGACAGGCGAGGAAGGGTATACTCAAAAAGCTGTGGAGATCGGTATTCGGATCTCAAGCGGAGGGCTCCTGTCGTCTGCCTCCGGTGCTGTTCGACAGCGCTGGAGCGTGCCGCGGCGCCCCCCGACGTCGATGTCCGAGAAACATGCGCCCGTAGCTCAGTTGGATAGAGCGCAGCCCTCCGAAGGCTGAGGTCACAGGTTCGAACCCTGTCGGGCGCGCCACCATCATGGCCGTCCGAATCGTAGCCGATCTGTCGGTTCCCGCGTGGGCCTTTCGTTTTCAAGGGCGTGTCGGGGGCGCCGAAACACGCGCCTTCTCGTAGATCGTGCGCAACGGGCAGCAGATGGCACGCCGTCCGTGCCGCGCCGCCCGCCGAGTGTTCACAACCGTCGTCTGGGCAACCGTCATGGCGACGTCGAGACCCCGGCCCGACCCCGCGTCTGTGCAGTTTCCGAGAATGTGGTAGTTGTAGAGAGGAATGCGTCCGCCTCGGCAGAGCGACACGCTCCGATTGGGCAGAGGAGGGACTAGGCAGGCCGACCCGTCTGGTCGGTAACGTCCTGTCGCACAGCGCCAAGGGGTGGTACGGATCGGGACGCTCCAACCGAGCATCGCCGTACCCCAAGGACAGAGGAGGTGAACGATCGCGCCGGTGAGCCCGACGGCGGCGCGGTAGCGGATGGTTCGGCAGCGACCCTGGTAGGGCGCCTGCGTGCGAGCCGTAGGGGTGTTGGCCACCAGATGATTGTGTTTTTGGGTCACGGGAGCCGATTGGAGAGGGTTGCTCACCGTGCTCGAGTCGATCGCTCCGGTGGCCGTTCGAAGGATCGGAACAAGCAGCAGCAGGAGGACGACAGGGAGAAGAAGGCGTCGGCGTGTGATCACGGGAAGTGCTCCGGGGAGGGAGAGAAGGAACGGCGGCAACGGGTGGCGACCAGGACGTCGCCGGGCACGGCGGTCCAGCGTGCCCGCCGCCCCTCATCCAGGAGGGCGGCGAGCCCGACGTCCCAGCCGCCCGTGTGCGGAACAACATAGGCGCTTTCGCCTTCGAGAGGCTGTGCCGGATCCGTGACGATCTCCTCGGGTACGGTGTAGATGGCAGGCTGTTCGCCGGACAGGCACACGGGGGCAGGGACACGGGCGTCCGCAGATCCCTGGGCGCAACCGGGGACGGAAGGCGGGCAGAGTTTGTAGATGCTGAGATGATCGAGACTGGTCGAGAGCGCGAAGAGGCCATCGCCGGCCGTCACATCTCCGCGTGTCGCCAAGGTGCCCATCACATCGAAGCGGGCCGCGCGATGCCGTGCGCTCAAGGTGAGGGTATCCGGAGCCAGAGCCGAGAGCCTGAGGCTGCTTGGACCACCGGGTCCGGCGTAAGCCCAGCGGATGTAGGGCCGGGAGGTGGCTCCACCGCGTCGGCCAAGACGAAGATCACCGCCGTTTCCCGAACCGAGGGTGGTTCCGTCGAGAAGACTGAAACTCCGTGCCCCCGCGACCCGGTGTCCTCCCAGGCCGAGTCGGGTGTGCATGGTGTTCCATTCCTGACCGTTGCCGACCCGGTAGCGATCGAGAGCGAGATCGAGCCGACGCGCGGGGTCGACCTCCTGCAGGGCCACGAGATGGCCGGGGCCCGGATTGGGTAGACCGTCTTCAAGGGGAAGGCACCAGGCCCCGCCGTCTCCCCGTGCCGTGCATCCTGCGGTTGGGCTCGGCAGGACTTCCCCGATACGCGTTCCTCCCGCAAGGACGGCCAACGCTGCAAGACGACGGGCGCGCGGGCCGTCGCTTCCTCCCTCGGTGAGAACGATCGCCTCGATGAGGCCGGGATGCGGTGCGGCGAGGAAGTCGCGGTAATGTTGGCCGAGGGGATTGACCGAAGAAAGATAAGGCGCCAGGTCTCCGGAGGAGACGAGCCGGGCATGGGGGACAGACACGAATTCTTTCCCCAGGGGCAGGGGACGGTCCCCGCGCAATTGCAACAGACGCGCGTACGCCACGAGGGCGCGAAGCTGCACGTGGAGGCCCGAGGCCAAGCCGCGGGCGAGCATCCTCTGTGTGCCGATTCGCGCCCAGCTGACAAAGAGGGAGACGAGAGCGGCGCTCAGGAAGAGTGCGAGGAGCGCGTCGAGCAGCGACCAACCGTGAGGTCGGGCTCCGGCCTTCATCGCGGCTCTCGCGCTTCGGAGGAGATCGTACACCCGGCGGGAAGGGGCACATGCCGCCACGGAGGCAGGACGACCAGTGTCGAGCGGTCCGGCAGGCGCAACGGAAGTTTCCGGAGGAGGGGCCCGCAGAGAAAGCTCACCAGGATGTGCCCACGTACGCGTCCGGCGCTCACAAGGGGAGCGAGGAGGGGCGCGAGACGAAGCACCGTATTGCCCGGCAGGGGGGCGTCGACATACACGTGCCGCGTGCCCACGCGGCGGGTCCAACCGGTGGGGAGCGGGAGGAGCGCATGAGGTCTGCTCCGCGGGGGCCAGACGTTGTGCACGACGGCGAGAAAAAGTGCCGCCGTTCGGCGCGCCTGCGCCTGCCGGTCCGAGCCGTGGGACTGGGGAGGAAGCGCGGCCCAACCCAGTCCGAGGAGCGCCACCACGGCGAGGAGAGTCTTCACGACGACGTCCAGGTGAGCCGGTCGTGAGCCGCGCTCCGGCACGCCGAAAGGATCGCACCGGGGTTTGGGAGTTCGGTCCCATCGTAGACACCGACGTGGTTGATGCTGAGCGAGGTCCAGTCTCCGTCGGCGGGACTTGCCCCCAAACGCAGGCAGGCGGTGTGGGGAATGTGCCCAAAGCTGATTGTGAAGTGGTGCCCTCCCGCGGTTGGGCGCACGTGAATTGTGCCGCCCCAGGGGTCGCGCCGATCGGGGGAGAGACTGCCCGCGTTCAGGACGGAGCTGTCGAGGTTGCTATAACTGTTTTCGTCGGCGTAGATCTCGTGGACGGACGCCTGAATCGATGTGAGGAGATCTTCGGCCCGCGCGGTGTCGGCGGCGCCCGTGGCTTGACGGTAGAGCAGGAGAACACCGGCGGTGAGGACGGCAACAACGATGATGGTTACGAGAAGCTCGAGGAGCGTCCAGCCCCCTTGGTTGTGGGTGCGGTGGCGAGTGTGTTGCATTGAGGCACGAATCTCCGGTGAGGTTGAGAAATCAGGGGGTGGCGAACGCTGCCGATCCCAGCTGGGTGTTGAGGGCCACGAAGCCCGTGGTAAAGGCGAGGAAGGCGAGCACGAGGGCAACGTAGGCCAAAATTTCGAGAGCCCGGGCCTCTTGGGCGATCGTCCGTTCCGTCTCTTCCGCCCAAGCCCGGGCGGTTCGCTCAAGGGTTTGGGAGAAGTCCGGTAACTCCCCCAGACAACGCAGCGTCTCGATCACTTCGGGGTCGGGGAAGGCGTACCCGGTGCGCGCAAGCGCCTCGCCGAACCCGTGCCCGCACGCCAGCTCGCTCAAAAGCGCCGAGCACCGCTGCCGCAACCAGGGCTTGGCTCCGCGGACACTTTCCTCGACGGCGGTGCGGAGACGGCAGCCCGCGCCCACGAGCGCGGAAATCGAGAGCAGCCAGATCCCACCGCACTCGAGCCGGTAGAGCGACCAGGGAGGGAGGCGGTCGAGCCAGGCACGCCAGGGCGGAAGAAAACGATCGAAGGACCAGAAAATTCCTCCTCCAAGCGCCAAGGGGGTGAGCACAAGGAAGAAGAGCATTAAAGGTTGGCGAAGCAGCGCTGAGACAACCACGAGGGCCGACGCCGCCCCGTGCCAGTGCGCGTGGGGTGCCGCCCGGACGAAAACCGGAACGACGCGCCAGGCGACGAAGACGACAGCTCCGGTGAGAAGCGTGATGTGGATGAGCGGGGCGGCCAGCGCGCTCCACAGACGCGCACGAAGGCGTCGCACTCGATTGAGATGCTCGGCGAGACGGTCCAGAGCCTCCGCCAATCGCCCAGAACGTTCTCCGGCGCGAAGGAGAAGCGCTTCATCGCTCGGTATGAGCGCACCGAGACGGTCAGCCAGAAGCTCACCACGCGATGCCACGAGTTTCCGTGCCCATGCGGGAGGGCGGCGATTGCGGCGTGGGCGGGCAAGGCGGATGAGAGCGTCTTCGAGCAGGATCCCGTGGCGGAGGAGCGTGGCGAGACGGGCGTAGAACCGAACGCGATCGTCGTGTCGGAATCCCGAACCCAGACGTGCGGAGACCTTGTTCACAAAACTTGGCCCCCCCCGTGTTCCGGATGGAGAGGACCGACGGCCCGTTCGGCGTCGAGGGCGTCGACGCGCCCCTCGGCGACGAGACGAAGGGCCCGGGCGCGAAGTGCCGGGGCGACCTCACCCGCATGGTCCTGTCCGCCGGGACGTACGTCGGCGACGACGAGGAGTCCGTCCACGCCGACCCCGTGACAGGCGTCACACCCATCGGGATGGCGCACCGCGACAGGCTGGTCGTTGTCGAATCCGGCGTCGGCGAGACGACGGCGGGTCATGGCGGGCAGTGTGACCGCCTCGGACAAGGGACGGAGACAGCGGCACGCGCCGCACAAACGGGGCAAGAGCCGTTGGTAGACGATCGTGTGCAACACCGTGGGATCTTCGAGGATCCGCGGATTTCGTCCCCAGCCTGTTCCCGCGAGCTTCTCGCCGAGACGGGTGGTAACCGTATCGGCGTCGTTGGCGTGGATGGTGCTCCAGACCTGATGGCCGGTGAGTGACGCTTCGACAGCGAGGGCCGCAGTCTCACGGTCACGGATTTCTCCGATCATGAGGACATCGGGGTCGACGCGCAGCGCGTGACGGAGATAGGTATGAATGACCGCACGACGATCAGCCGATCCCTCTCCGAGGACGGGGACCTGGACGACACCGCGGATCGGGTATTCGGGGGGATCCTCAAGGCTCTGGATGTTCAGGCCCGGGCGGTGTCGGTGGAGTGCTTCAAGAAGGTACTTCAGGGTCGTCGACTTCCCCGCGCCTGTCGGTCCGGCGACGACGAGAAGCCCGCCGGGCCGATCGAGCGCTGCGTGCAGGAGTTCTCCGCTGCCCCCGTCGTAGCCAAGCCGGTCGATCACGCCGCGGGCGTCGGCTTCGGGAGGGACGCCGAGAGCGTCTTCGTACAAGAACCGCACGACCATCTGGGCCCCATCGACCGTCGGGCCGGTCGCAATGCGCAGGCTGTGCACTCCCGGCGGAAGATGCTCGCTTCGGGCGACACGCGCGTCCTGAGGCTCCAGCGGACTGTATGCGGGGGCAGCCACATCGGACATCGTCCCGTAGATGGCGCGCAGAAGCCGTTCGCCCTCGTAGCGGGTCGTTTGCAGAAGCGTGCGCAGTTCTCCGTGGAGTCGCACGAGGATATCGGTCCTCTCCCCCCAAAGGCGCAGATGAAGATCGGTGGCGCGGAGAGCCGCCGCTTGAGCGAAGAGGCTCTGCGCCTCCCGGACCGCGTGCGCGTGATCGGCGCCGGGCGCGGCGGTAGTCGCGCGCCGTCGGGCTGCAAGTTCTTCGAACCCCACCCAGTGGACCGTCCGCTCCCTCTCGGTGAGCATCCAGACGATTTCGAGAGTTTGGGGGTCGCGCCGCCGTGATTCAGCGACGTAGATGTTCCTGGGCTCAATGACCAGGGCACCCTGCAGATCGTCCGGGATTTCCCCGTAGGGTAGCGAAGCACTCACGGCCGGCTCCCATTCGGGCGTCGGCAGCCGATCCGTCGACCGCAAACCACCACGGGGAGCCGGCGAAGGGCCCCGGCGTTTTTGATCCACACGGCGTTGGGGGCCACATGCACGATGCGGGACGCGCCGAGTCGCGAACCGGCTTCCACGGTCTCTCGCCCGGCACCGGTCGCCAGAACAGCTTTCAACGATCGCCCCCGCCCGAGGATGGCAAGTACCCGCCAAGTGGGTGAACTGGGAACGACAGGCTTCCTGCTCCGAAGGACGGAACGGACGGTGGGCGGGGGCAGGGGTGAGCGAGGGCGAGGTTGAAACGCCGCGAGCTGATGACGCAGTTTGGCGATGGCAAGCTCGTAACGCAGACGTAAGATGGCAGACTCAAGCGCCGAGAGGCGGGCCAGGGTGAGTGGTGGACGGGGGGGATTGACCCGGAGCCTGCGTGGAGGTGGCGCGGGAGGTGGGGCCGTCGGCCGGCCGGGAAGTGCAGCGACCGAACCGTGGAACAGTGAGCCTACGATCAGTCCAAAGAGACAACGATCAGGGAGTTTCTTCCGCATAGAGCATGCCCTCAAGAGTCCAAGTGGGTGGTGATAAGCGAGCGACAAGGCGACGGATGCGCACGGCCCGAGCCGATGAAAGGCCACTCAGCAGTAGGCGAAGGCGGGCCGTGGGTTCACGTGTGAGCGTCACACGCATGCGCCGGCAACGCAGCCGCTCAAAGCCGGACGACTGTGCTTGATTCGGTTTGAGGCAAGGGCGCCATGCGGTCGGGGCCGCGCGGAGGCCGAGGATTGCGAGGAGCCGCGCGACCTGCCTGTCGGTACCCCCTGGCGTGTTCAGGCGTGCGGGTGCGGGAGCCGGTTCACGGGGACGGGCCGAGTCGTGAACGATCACGTTCCTCGACCCGGTCCGTTTCGGGCGAGGCCGTCGCAGGACAGTTTTGGGGAGACCAGAGGGTGCTTTGTAACGAGCGACGAGCTCGTCGGGTGTGCAACGCAGCGTCTCGAGTTCTCGGCCGTGGCGAACCAACGGGAGTGTGAGGAGCGGCGCGAGACAAACTCTTTGCCAGGCGCCGGGAGAGCGTCCGTTACGCCAAAGCCGGAGAAGCGCTAGACGCCCGGTATGCACGGGCGGAATCGTCCGCGGGACGTGCGTGGGCGAAGAGTCGAGTCCGTAAACGAGGAAAATACATAGGGCCACCAGCGGAAGTGAAAAGAGCCAACGCCCTTGAGGCTCCCACGGTCGGAGCCTGACCGACTTGAGGCGTGGCGCCGCCGTGCAGCTCAGTGTCCTGAGGTAATCACGAGCGCTCACGGCGTCTTCCTCGACAACGGTCCGGGGGTTCTCGAGATGGGTCTGAAGCTCCTCGAGCGTCCGCGAACGTTCTGTCCACGGGACGATGCGGTCGCCGTGGACCAGGATGATGCCCTGGCGCACGGCGAGGATCCAGCCCGTCTCTTCGTCTAGGCGCAGCAGCATGAGAAGATCGCCTTCGCTTTCGGCCACACAGGCGGGGGCAAGTGCACGGGTTTCTCGGGAGAGGGGCACAGCTTCGGGGGCTACGCCGAGTTGTGTGATTGGTCCCTTCCGTTCGGCGAACACCACCGACGCCTCATCCTTGTGGAGACGGTGTCCGAGGTTCCGGGCTTGGTGCCGTGCAGAGTGGGCGGGACGACGGCCGAACCAGGTCAGACCAAAGGCAAGATGCCGATTTCCGATGGTGACGATCTTCATGGGCGTCCTCCGGCGAGAAGACGGGCCTGGACCGTCACGACGATCAGGCTGCGGGTGCGGCTTGCCCGAGTGCTCCAATCCCCTAGGCCTCCTGTCTGTCGCCGATCCGCATCGAGTTTTTGGTAGCCGGCAAGCACGAGCGTGGCTCCTGAGGGGACGATCACCGTCGACGCAAGATCCCGGCTCGAGATATCGGGCCCCTCGATGGTCTCGCCTCCGCTTTTCAAGGTGGCAAGGGCGTCCAGGCTGGAGAGCGAAAGGAATACCGAGAGCTCGATGCGACGGTGGCTGAGAATGTGCGGGATGGCGGTGAGCGCGAAGCCGTAGGTGACCGTCCCGGGACTCACGGCTG
>JAKCBQ010000087.1 GCA_021839245.1 Pseudomonadota bacterium | reverse complement strand
ACGCCGCTCATGCGGGTCTCGGCGGTGAAGGGGATGAGTGTCGCTCCCGCGGGGAGGGTGGAGGCGAGGGACGGGACGCTCCGGCGCGCGAGTTCGACGATGCTCTTGCCCTCGGGCGTGTCGTCCGCGAGGGACGAGAGGCCGGCGATCTCCGCCAGTTCCGCGGGGCTCGTGCGCCCGACGGGATGAAAGGCGCTCGCGCGACGGTTGCCGTAGGTGATTGTGCCGGTCTTGTCGAGGAGGAGAACATCGACGTCTCCCGCGGCCTCGATCGCGCGGCCGGAGGTCGCGACGACGTTGTGGCGCATGAGGCGGATGATGCCGGCGATGCCGATCGCGGGCAGGAGCCCTCCGATCGTCGTCGGGATGAGACAGACGAGGAGGGCGACGAGGACGGTGAGCCCGATCACCTGGCCGCTGTGCGCGGCCACGTGCACGGCGTACCACGAGAAGGCGTAGAGCGTCGCGGTCACGACCAGGAACACCAGGGTGAGAACGACGAGGAGGATGCCGAGCGCGATCTCGTTCGGCGTCTTCCGCCGGGTCGTGCTCTCGACCATGTGGATCATCCGGTCGATGAAGGTCGCTCCGGGTTCGCTCGTCACACGCACGACGAGCCAGTCCGAGAGGACCGTGGTCCCGGCGGTGACGGCGCTGCGGTCCCCTCCGGCCTCGCGGATGACGGGGGCGCTCTCGCCGGTGACGGCGCTCTCGTCGACGGAGGCCACGCCCTCGATCGCCTCGCCGTCGGAGGGAATCACGTCACCGGCCTCGATCAGGATGATCTCTCCTGGGCGGAGATCGGCTCCGGCGACCTCTTCGCGTGCCGCGTCGTGACGCGGGGCGGCGAGACGTTTGGCCCGCACCTCCTGGCGGGTCGCCCGCAGGCTGGCGGCCTGGGCCTTGCCCTGGCGCTCGGCGAGGGCTTCGGCGAGATTGGCGAAGAGGCAGGTGAGCCAGAGCCAGAGATCAATCGCGGCGGTGAAGCCCGCGAGGGACGCACGTCCCACGGCGAGATCGCGCACCACGAGGGCGAGGAGGAACCACGCTCCGACGTAGACCACGAACATGACGGGGTTCCGGACCTGCCCGCGCGGGTGGAGCTTGCGGAGACTGTCGAGGAGGGCGGGGCGGACGAGCGTCCACCCGTGGGCGTCGGCGGGGACGGCGCGGCTCACGGGGCGGCCCTCCGGAGGAGAGCGGCGTGGGCGGTTCGAGTCATGAGGAGGACCTGATCGGCGCCGGGGCCGAGGACGAGGGCGGGGAGGAAGTTGAGCGCCCCGATGAGGAGAATCGAGCCCGCCAGGAGGACGACGAAGGTGAGTGTGTGCGTCGGGAGCGTCCCCGCACCCACGGGCACGGTTCTCTTGCGCGCGAGCGATCCGGCCATGGCGAGGAGCGGGAGATAGACCCAGTAGCGCCCGATCAGCATCGCCACCCCGGTCAGGATGTTGTAGAAACGGGTGGCGGCGTTGAGTCCGCCGAAGGCGCTGCCGTTGTTGTTGCCCGGGCTCGTGAGGGCGTAGAGGATCTCGCTGAAGCCGTGCGGTCCGGGGTTGCCGACCGACGCCCGGCCCGCCGGGCTCAGGACGGCCACGGCGGTCCCGACGAGGACGACGAGCGGCATCACGAGGATCGAGAGCGAGACCATCTTCATCTCAAAGGTCTCGATTTTCTTGCCGAGAAACTCGGGCGTGCGGCCGACCATGAGTCCGCCGAGAAAGACGGCAAAGACGGCGAACGCGAGGAGACTCGCGAGACCGGTTCCGATGCCGCCGAAGACGACCTCCCCGAGCTGCATGAGAAAGAGGTTGACGCCGCCCGCAAGCGGCATCATCGAGTCGTAGGCGCAGTCCGCCGCCCCCGTCGAGGTGGCCGTCGCCGCGGTTGCGAAGAGCGCGCAGCCCACGGCGCCGATGCGGTCGTCGACGCCGACGAGATTCCCGCCGCCCGCCAGCCGGGGCGAGGGGTGCCGGGCCACCGCGAGGGCGGCGATCCTCGGGTTCGGCGCGAGTTCCTCGTGGGCGCTCAGGAGCGCCAGGGGGACGAAAAAGAGGAGCGTGGTGATGACGAGCGCCACGGCCGTCCCGGGGGCCCGGGCGAGGCGGGCGAAGGCCACGAGGAGCGTGGCGGGCAGGAGCAGCATGGCGACGGTCTCGAGGGCGTTCGTGAGCGCCGTCGGGTTCTCGAAGGGCTGCGCGCTGTTGACGTTGAAAAATCCTCCGCCGTTGTTGCCGAGGAGCTTGATCGCCTCCTGCGAGGCGATCGGTCCGAGCGCCAGCGCCTGGTGACGGACGAGGTGCGCGCCTTCGTGAAAGGGGAAGACGAGGTGCGCGTGGACGAGAGCGGTGAGGGTGTCCGGAACGCCGAGGGCGACCAGCACCAGGGCGAAGACGAGCGAGAGGGGCAGGAGGAGGTAGAGAACCGTGCGGGTGAGATCCACCCAGTAGTTGCCGAGCCGGTCGGTTTCGTGGCGGACGAAGCCGCGGACGAGGGGGAGAAGGAGGGTGACGCCGACCGCGGCCGAGAGGAAGTTCTGGACCGTGAGCCCGAGCATCTGCGCGAGGGGTCCGAGCGTCGTCTCCCCGGCGTAGTCCTGCCAGTTCGTGTTGGTGACGAAACTCACGGCGGTGTTGAAGGCCGAGCCGGGCGGGACGGCCCCGAGATGCAGGGGATCGAGCGGCAGGAACGGCTGGAGCCGGAGGATGAGATAGAGGAAGAGAAAGCCCACGAAATTGAAGAGAAGAAGACTCGTGGCGTACTTCTTCCAGTCCATCTCGACCGCGGGATCGACCCCCCCCAGGCGGTAGACGGCCCGTTCGAGGGGGGCGAGGAGCGGGCTCGTCCACACCCGTTCCCCCGCGAAGACGCGGGCCGCGTAGCGGCCGAGGGGGAGGGCGAGAAGAAAGGTGAGGGCGAGGATCGAGAGGAGAAGGAAGAGCGCCGTCGTCACAGGATGCGTTCCCCGATCAAGAGAAAGACCGTGAGATACACGAAGAGGGCGAACGCCAGAAGGCCGCCCGTGAGGAGCCAGCCGTTCACGAGAGCCGCTCGAGGGCGCCGAGACCCCGGACGATGAGAGCGCTCAGGGCGTAGACGGCGGTGGCGAGCACGAGATAGAAGACGTCCATCGGTGTGAAGCCTCCGGGAGGCGGTGCCTGACCCGAGGCATTCTAGGCCGGTCGTGTAAACCCGCCGTAAACGCTTGATCGGGTTGCGGCCCGCGGCCGGCGGTGGCATCATCATCGCGCCCGTCTCGCTCGGTCCCGCGTGCGGGCGGGGATCCGTCCCGCCGTCGCGGTCTCGG
>JAKCBQ010000086.1 GCA_021839245.1 Pseudomonadota bacterium | reverse complement strand
ATCCATACCAGAGCGTCAGGAGACCCGAGAGAGCCGTCGAGGTCGCCCTCGGGACCGCAGGCCGCGGAGCCTGCGCCCGGGTCACGGGCGAAAGAAGGAAAAGACCGAGGCCGGCGGCGGCCAAGAGTCCAAGCCAGCCCGTACGGCGGGAGTGGTCAAACTTCATCATGGGTCAATCCTCAACATGGATTTGTCGTGTTTTTTCGGCCGGAACCCCGTCTCCACGGGACAAGCCTGCAGTGGCGATTATGAGACGCCGTCGTCGTGTTGTCAACACGGCCCAGGGAGAGGGGAACGACCCTCCCTTCGAAGTCCGGACCAGGGGGGGGGGAACCCCGCCAGGACGATACTCTCTCATCACCGACCGGGCACAGGCGGGTCGTAAAGGCGGACTCCGGGCTTCGGACCGTAACCCGCAGAAGCGCCACGACCCGGGACCGTCCGCCCCGGCTACCCTCCCCCTCTCAGGGGACGACGAAACCCGCCGCACGCAGACAGCGAACCAGACCCCGAAGGGGCAGGCCCACGATCGCATTCGGGTCGTCACCGCGGAACGCCGCCCTGAGCGCCGTCCCCACACCCTCGGCACGAAAGGCTCCGGCGCAACCCAGGGGACGGTCGAGCGCCGCGTCGCGGCGGATCTCTCCTTCGCCGAATAGAGCCCACGCGTTGATCTCACAGCCCACATGGATGCAGGCCGTTCCAATGCCCCTCGGTGACTGAAGAGACCAGCATCCGTTGCCCAGATTTCCCAGACATCATGCGCCGCAAGACTCCTGGGTCACTGCACCAACGCCCGGCGGCATCCGGGCGGGCGTCTTCCCCGTCATTCACCTCCCTCGTCGGGACGGAATCCCACCGCGGGGATGACCGGAGGTCAGTGCCCTCAGCGCAGGAAGAGGCTGTAAGTGAGAACCGCCGCCACGAAGAAGGTGAAGAGCGTGTACTTGATGTTGCGTTCCTCGAGCAGGAAGAAGAACACCGAGGCCACGACCCGAATGAAGGGCGTGAACATGAGGAGGGCGATCCCGAGATTCACGAACGTCCGCGCCCCCCAGGCGTGCGGGCCGGCGAGCGCCAGGATGTCGTGGATCAGGAACTGGAAATAGTTCATGCCCTTGATGAGATAGGCGAGGCGGATCGTGCCGTGCTCAATGTAGTCGAGGACGAGCCCGAAAAGAAGGGACACCTGGCTCACGATCACGCCGGCGAGGAGGAGGTAGCCCACCATGAGCTCCATCCGACGCTCGTCGATTTCCTCCTTGGTCTGGGGAACGACGGGCGGGGGAGAGGTGTGGTCGGACGCGTTCATGGGTTCAGCCTCCAAAGAATCCCAATCCTCTGAGAATCATCTCGATGCCCAGAAGGAACAGGATGACCAGGAAGAAATTACGAATCGATCGATTGGAGAGACGGCGGAGAAGGCGCGTGCCGATGAGGGCGCCCGGAACCACCCCGAGGATGACCGGCGCGGCGAGACCCGGATCGACGTAGCCCGCGGCGATGTAGACGCTCGTTCCGGCAAGAGCCGTCACCCCAATGATGAGATTGCTCGTCGTGGTCGAGACCTTGGGCGGGAGCCCCATGGCCAGATCCAGGATCAGCACCTTGAGCGCGCCGGCGCCGATCCCGAGGAGCCCGGCGATGAAGCCCGCCCCGAACATGCACGGGCCCCCGATGTAGGCACGCCGTCCCTGGTAGGTGATCGTCTCCCCGGCCGCGTGATCGTAGTAGGAGCCGTGGTGCTCAAGCCAGGTCGTGAAGCGATCGGCCGGGCGGTTGTAGTGCGCGTCGCTGTGCTTACGGATGAAGAGGGTGCCCCAGCTGAAGAGCAGGACGAGTCCGAAGGCGAGGAACAGAATCTCGCTGCCCGCGGCGATCGTGACCGCCGCACCCACGATGGCCCCGACGATCGTGAACATCTCGAGGAACATGCCGACCTTGAGGTTCGTCACCCCGTCGCGCACGTAGGCCGAGGCGGCACCGCTCGAGGTGGCGATCACCGAGACGATGCTGATCGCGATCGCGTGCTTGATCGGGATGCCGACGAGCGTGAGCGCCGGAATGAGGACGATGCCCCCGCCCATGCCGCTCATCGCGCCGATGAAACCGGCGACGATCGAGACAAGGAACATCAGGACAGGCGAGTGGACAAGGCTCATGGACACGGTTCCTTCAAGGGCTCCCAAGGAAGGAGCGGATCACGGCTGCAAACGTTTCCCGCTCCACGAGGAACGAGTCGTGCCCGGCCAGACAGGGCAGGCGGTGGAAAACGACACGCCCCCCGGCCGCCGCGCACGCGCGCGCGAGATCCTCCTGCTGGCGCACCGGAAAGAGGAGATCGGTCTCGACCCCCACCACACAGATCCGGCGACCCGCGAGGGGTGCGAGCGCACGCACGAGGTCACCGTCTCCGAAATCCGCGGCGTCGAAACGATCCATCGCCGCGGAGAGGACCCGATAGGAATGGGGGTCGAACACCTCGGCAAAGCGCGCGGCGCGGGCTTCGAGATAGGTTTCCACGGAGAATTTTACCGGATCTCCCGGCGGAGCGTGCGACGCCTCCCGACGCCGGCCGAAGCGCAGGCGCCACTCGTCCGCCGAGCGGTAGGACAGGAGTCCAAGCGCGCGGGCGAGGCGGAGCCCCTCCGCCCCCGCCTCGGCGAGGACACGCCTCTGGAGCGCGCGGATCGCGATCGCCCAGGGATCGGAGGCCGCGGCGCAGGAGAGGAGCACCAAACGTTCGACCTCGCCCGGATGCAGAAGGGCGTAGGCGAGCGCGCTCATCCCGCCCATCGAGGCGCCGACTACGGTGTGCGCGCGCTTGAGACCCAGCGCGCGGAGCGCGCAACCCGCCGCCCGGGCGGTGTCCTCGAGTCGCACCTCGGGGAATTCGTCCTCCCAGGACCGCCCGCGGGCGGGATCGAGGCTCCTCGGGCCGCTCGTCCCGAAGCAACTGCCGAGTGCGCTCACACACACCACCCAGGCGCGGTGTGTATCGAGCGCCGCCCCCGGCCCGATCATGCCCTCCCACCAGCCCGGACGAGGATCGTCCGGTGAAGAGGCGGCGTGCGCGCTCGGCGAGAGTCCGGTGAAGAGGAGGATCGTCTCCTCCTCCGCCCGGTCCCGCTCGCCCCAGGTCTCATAGGCAACGACGAGTTCGGGGAGCTCCACACCCGAGGTGAGCTTCCAGGGCCCGGGAAGAGCCACGGTCCGCCGCGCGGGTTCGGGGGGAAAAGGATTCACGGCCGCCCCCGCCCCGGGCCGACGGCCCGTCCTCTCCGCTCGGTCTCGTCACGGAAATCGACGACGAGCCCCT
>JAKCBQ010000085.1 GCA_021839245.1 Pseudomonadota bacterium | reverse complement strand
CGACATCCGGCCGGTGCAGTGGATCGACGAGGTGCTGGCGGTGGCGCTTCATGAACGCTTCGCGGCACGCCCCCCCGTTCCCCTGGATCCGCTCGGCGGGGAGGCCGATGGCCTTTCGAGGCCGGCCGACCCGGGCCCGCTGGCTCATTGAGGTCGAGGGGGAGATTTGACAGAGGTCACGTCCCGTTGCTATAAAGGGCCGCCGGTGGGCGTGGCCCGCCGGCGCGGGGACCGCAAGGGGGGGTGGGGTCGTGTACCTCACGGTGGTGACCCCGTGGCCCTGTTTCTCTCTCCACCACAGACCGGAGTGCCATTCGCATGAACAAAACCGAACTCGTCGAACGCCTGGCGGCCCGCTGCGGCCTGAGCCGCAATGATGCATCGAAAGTCCTGGACGGACTTCTCGAGACGATCACCGAGTCGCTCCGTCAGGGGGAGGACGTCACCTTGACCGGCTTTGGGACCTTCCACGTCAAGCAGCGGGCGGCGCGCATGGGACGCAACCCGCGCACGGGCGAGAGCGTCGCGATCGCGGCGAGCCGCAGCCCCGGATTCAAGGTGGGCAAATCGCTCAAGGATGCTTTAAACTGAACGCCCTTCGGGGTGCTTAGCTCAGTTGGCAGAGCGTCGCCTTTACACGGCGAAAGTCGGGGGTTCGACTCCCTCAGCACCCACCAAGCGCGGCGGAGTGGTAGTTCAGCTGGTTAGAATACCGGCCTGTCACGCCGGGGGTCGCGGGTTCGAGTCCCGTCCACTCCGCCATTACGTTCCTCCGGGTCCGGGGGACGTCTTCCGAACGCGGAGGACGCCGTCCAAGGGCCCCATCGCGAGTCACCGTCATGCTCGGCTGGATCCGTGAACGCAACGCCAAGTGGATCCTTTGGGGGGTCATTGCCATCCTCATCGTGCCCTTTGTCTTCTGGGGAGTACAGGATTACCCCTCCCTGACCGGGCAGAACGATGTGGCGGTCGTCGACGGCCACGCGATACGTCCCTCGACACTCGAGCACGCTTTCGACACCCGTTACGCGCAGCTCAGCCAGGAATTCGGATCCGCCTTCACCCCGAGCGCGGCCGAGCTGGCCACGCTGCGACGTGAAATTCTCGAAAGCCTCATCGAACGCAAGCTCCTCGAGATCACGTCCCGTCACGCCGGGATCACCGTCCCGCGCGCAGCGGTGGCCGCCGCCATCCGCAAGGTTCCGGCTTTCCGCGACGGCGGGCATTTCTCGATCAAGGCCTACACGGCGGTTCTGGCCGAGCATGGGATCAGCCCCGCCACGTTCGAGGCGGCGGTTCGCCACGGCCTGCGTCTCGAGGCTCTGCGCAACGGGCTGGAGGCGGGCGCCGTGCTTGCGCCGGGTCTTGCGGCCTGGCGCTACCGACTCCTCCGTGAGCAGCGCCGTTTCCGTTATGTGATCGTCCCGAACGCTCGTGCCCTCGCGCGTGTCCGTCCTTCGGAAAAAGCGGTGCTGCGTGAATACAATCTCCACCCCGCGCTCTTCCAGACCCCCGAAACTCTGAGCCTGGCGTACGTGCGACTCGCCGCCCGCTCGCTCGGCTCCCGGGTGTCTCCGACGCGCAAGCAACTCCTCGTTCTCTACGCCGAGCACGAGAAGCGCTACACGACCCCTCCGCGCTGGAATCTTTCCGAGATTCTGATCAGTCCCAAAGTCAAGACGCCCGCCGCGCTCGCCGCCGCACGCAAGCGTCTCGAGGCGGTGCGGGTGAAGGTTGCGGCGGGGGCGAATTTCGCCGCGCTCGCCCGCCGTGATTCGACCGACCGGGCGACGGCCGCGCACGGCGGGGAGCTCGGATGGGTGGGCCCGAAGGAGCTGCCGCACGCGACGGTGCGTGCGCTTGCCGGGCTCCAAGAAGGGGGCCTCACCCGCGTGCTCTCGACCCCCTTCGGCTGGGCGCTCTTTCGCGTCAACGCCGTCGTTCCCGGCCGTCTCAAACCGTTTTCTTCGGTGCGCGCCTCCCTCAAGGCGCTCTACCTCCGGCGCGCCGAGGTGCGACTGTTTCGTCGGCTCGAGGAGCGCATGGCGAACCTCGCCTTCGAGCATCCGCACCATCTCGAACCGGTGGCGAAAAGCCTGGGTCTCAAGATTCACCGTGTGAGCGGGGTGAGCCGAACCGCGGGGACGGGCATTGCCGCGTCGCCCACCGTTCGCGCCGCGGCCTTTTCGCCGTCCGTGCTCGACCAAGGATTCGATTCCGCGCCCGTGCGCGTCGGCAAGCACGCGGTCGTGGTTCTCCGCGTGGTGGCTCGAGTGCCGCGCCACGAACTGCCGCTTGCGGCCGTCCGCCCGCGCATCGTCGCCCTGCTCCGCGCCCGCGAGGCCCAGGCGCGTGTGCTCGCCCGGGCGAAAGCCTTGGCCGCTGCGGCCCGTGCGGGGCGTCCTCTTCCTCCTCCGTGGCGATGGACGACCACGACGTTCGTGAGTGAACGCAAGCCTCCGGCGGGTTTGGCTCCGTCTCTTCTTGCCGCCGCCTTTCGTGATCCGCTCAGCCGGCCGCGCAAGCCGGCGGTTGAGATCGTCCCGCTCCCGGGTGAAGGTGCGGCCGTTCTCCAGGTGCTCGCCCGCCGCCTTCCTCACTTCCGGAATCTCTCGACGGACCGACAGCAGGCCTACGAAGCCTCGGTCCTCCAGCGCCAACAGGCGCTTGAGCTCTCGCTCTTGGTCGACGAGCTTCGCACCCGTGCGCACGTCCGCATCAACAAGGCTCTTCTTCGGTCAGGAAGCCCGGGATCCTGAGGGCTCTCGGGCCGCAGGCTCTCGGAAACACCTCGCTCGGTGACGGTTTGACGCGATCGAGCCGTCTTCGCACCCGTCTGCCGTCCGGGGCGTCCACCGCCCGATGACTGCCCGGCGTCGGCGGGTGGTCACAAAAACTACGGGAGGCGGCCTCGGGGCCACGCAGCGACGGATGCTTTTGGGGGGGCGACGGAAGCTCGGCGTGCGCAGTTCGTACGCCGTCGGGTGAGGCCGAGGCGGCCAGAGAATCACCAACGCGGTGGCGTCGCGGCGTCACCCGTCGTAAGTCGGGAGTGTCCCCAGGATCCCGGGGGTTCAGCTCCCCCTGTCGGGGGAATCGTCTTCAAAGGACATCCCCACGATGTGGTAACCCGCGTCGACGTAGAGAGTTTCGCCGGTGATACCGGAAGAGAGGTCCGTCAGGAGGAAAAGGGCGGTGTTCGCCACCTCCTCGGCCGTGATACTCCGGCGAAGGGGGGTTGTGCGCTGGACGTGGTCGAGCATGCGGCGGAATCCGGGGATGCCGGCCGCTGCGAGAGTCTTGACCGGTCCGGCCGAAACCGCGTTGACACGGATGCCTTCCGGTCCGAGATCGAAGGCGAGAAAGCGCACCGAAGCCTCGAGGCTGGCCTTGGCGGGGCCCATGACGTTGTAATTGGGCAGCGCCCGCTCAGATCGG
>JAKCBQ010000006.1:74282-76748 GCA_021839245.1 Pseudomonadota bacterium | reverse complement strand
GCCGAGGCCCACGCCGAGGAGGACCGGCGCCTCCACGCTCTCGTCGAGTCCCGCAACCGCGCCGACGCTCTCGTCCACGCCGCCGAGGTCAGCCTGCGCGAGCATGGGGCGAGCCTTGCCGGCGACGCCCGCGCCCGGGTCGAGGCGGCCGTCTCCGATCTGCGCCAGGCGATCAAGGGCGACGACCGCGACGCGATCGAGGCCAAGGCCCGCCTTCTCGAGGAATCGCTGCACAGCGTGGGGCCGGGCGCGGGCGCGGGGGGCGCTTCCGGATCTCCGGGCGCGGCCCCGGGCGAAGCCGGCGCTTCCCCCGGGGGCGAAGAGGTGGTCGATGCCGAGTTCGAACCGGTGGACGGGACGGGGCCGACCAAGCATTGAGGCCCACCGCGGCGACGGAGGCCCGCCCGAGAGCGTAGACTCACGGCGGGCTTTCGTCGCCTGATCCAGGAGAGCCGCCGTGCCGGCGCGACGCGACTATTACGAAATTCTGGGAGTGGACCGCGGTGCCGACGCCGAGGCCATCAAGCGCGCCTACCGGCGTCTCGCGATGCGCCATCACCCCGATCGCAATTCGGGCGACGCCGAGAGCGAGGAGCGCTTCAAGGAATGCCGCGAGGCCTTCGCGGTCCTGAGCGATCCGGAAAAACGTCACCTCTACGACACGTACGGACACGAAGGCCTTCAGGCCTCCTCGGGCGGCGGCTTTGGATTCGACATCGGGGATGTCTTCGGCAACTTTTTCGAGCAGATCTTCCAGGCCGCGGGCGGCGAGACCCCCGGGGGCGATCTCGGTCTGCGCTGGGACATCGATCTCGAGGAGGCCTATCGGGGCGGGCGGATCCGGGTGCGCTACGAAGCGCTTGACCTCTGTCCCGAGTGCCGGGGGAGCGGGGCCCGCCCCGGAACGGGCCTGCGCACGTGCCCGCGCTGCCGTGGAGCGGGGGCGCTGCGGATGCAGCGGGGCTTTTTCACCGTCCAGCAGACCTGTCCCGAGTGCGGGGGACGGGGGAGGGTTCTCGAGGCGGTGTGCGAACCGTGCCGAGGTGAGGGACGGCGCCCGGCGGAGCGGGAGATCGAGCTCGAACTCCCTCCCGGCGTCGCGGACGGCACGCGCTTTCGCATCCGCGGGGCCGGTCATGCGCACGGCCGGGGGCACGGGAATCTCCTTCTCGAGATCGGCATTCGCGCCCATCCCCTTTTCCGCCGCGAGGGCGACGATCTGGTCTGCGAGGCCCCGGTGGGGTTCACCACGCTTGCCCTCGGAGGCACGATCGAGCTTGCGACCTTCGACGGTCCGCGTCGTCTCGAGGTGCCCGCCGGAACGCAGAGCGGTGAGGAACTCGCCATTGCGGGCGGGGGCATGCCCCGTGCGCGCGGGCCGGGGCGGGGTCGTCTGCGGGTGCGCCTCGAGGTCGAGATCCCACGGGGTCTCGATGAAGAACAGCGCCGTCTTCTCCGGCTGTTCGAGGAGACCCTGGCGGACGAACAGAAGCCGCGACACATCCGTTTCACCGAGCGGCTGCGGGACCTTCTCCACCGGCGGGAGAAAGCGTGAGCGCTTCCGCCCCGGCCCCTCTTGCCGTCGCCGTCCACGGAGCGGGGGGACGCATGGGGGGGGTGCTCTGCCGCCTGCTCGCCGCGGCCACGGATCTCCGCCTGGTGGCGGCCTGGGGGCGGAGCGGCGACGCCCGCCTCGGTTGTGATGTGGGCACCCTCCACGGCCTCGGTCCCCTCGGCGTCCCCCTCGAACGGTTGGGGGTTCGGGGGATACGGCCGGCGGTCGTCGTTGATTTTTCGCTGCCCGCCGCGGGGCCGGCCCTCGCCGAGTTTTGCCGCGAGGAGCGGCTCCCGCTCGTCTCGGGAACGACCGGCGACGAGGACCCGGAGCGCACGTTCGGCCGTGCGGCCGACGTCGTTCCCGTACTCTGGGCGCCGAACTTCTCGCCCGCGCTCGCCGCCCTCGCCGAGGTCCTGCCGACCCTCGCGGGCCTTCTCCCCGAGGTGGCTCTGGGGGTCCTCGACGTGCACCACGCGCGCAAGAGGGACGCCCCCTCGGGGACGGCGCTCCGCCTCGCGCAGCTCGCCGGATCGGGAACCCGCCCCGTCGCGACGGCCTCGCTCCGTCTCGGAGAGGTGGTGGGCGAGCACGTCCTCTACTTCGAGGGAGCGGACGAGAGACTCGAGATCCGCCACCGCGTGCACGACCGCAGTGTTTTCGCCCGCGGTGCGCTCCTGGCCGCCCGCCGGCTGGTCGCCCGCGGGCCGGGCTGGTACCGCATCGCCGACGTCCTTCGCGATCCGCCTCCCTGAGGCTCGAGGCACGGCCCGGCTCCGAGGGCCGAGAGGGGGCCGCTATAATGCGGTCTTTAAGGCCACCACGAATCTTCCGCGCCCCCGGCAACGGGTGTGGCCCCGCGCGTGTGCGAGGTGCCTCCCGATGACCGACCGACCGCCGCCCGTCCCCGC
>JAKCBQ010000006.1:0-74272 GCA_021839245.1 Pseudomonadota bacterium | reverse complement strand
GGACCGTCTCGTGAGCCGGGCTCTTCTCGCGTTGGCCGATGGCCGGGTTTTCTCGGGCAAGGGGCACGGGCCGCACGGTGTTCGGGTCGGTGAGGTGGTTTTCCAAACCTCCCAGACGGGCTACCAGGAGATCCTGACCGATCCCTCCTACAGCGGTCAGATCGTTGTCTTCACGGTGGCTCATCTCGGCAACGTGGGGGTCAACCCCGAGGATCGGGAGAGCGCCCGGCCCCAGACGGCGGCTTTCGTGACCCGCCACCTGAGTGCCGTGCCGAGCAGCTGGCGGGCGCGCGGGAGTCTTCCGGATTTCCTGGCCGAACACGATCTTCCCGCCCTCTCGGAGGTGGACACGCGGGCGCTCACGCGCCACCTGCGCGACGGCGGGGCGCAGAACGGTTGTCTCATCCACGCGCCCGATCCTGATCCCGAAGAGGCGATCGCCCGGGCCCGGAGCTGCCCTTCGCTCGTCGGCGACGATTCGGCCGCACGGATCGGCACCCGCACCGCCTACGAGTGGAGCGAAGGACTCTGGGGAGGCGCCGGGCGGCCTTCTTCCGCCGGTCCCTGTGTCGTGGTTTACGACTTCGGGGTGAAGACGACGATCCTCCGCCAGCTCGCCGCCCGCGGCTGTCGCGTCCGGGTGGTGCCCGCCTCGACCCCGCTCGAGGAGGTGCGGGCCTTGGGGGCGCACGGGGTCGTCTACAGCAACGGGCCGGGCGATCCGGCCGCCATGGGAGGAGCGGTGGCGACCCTGCGTCTCCTCGTCGAGACGGGCCTCCCCTTCTTCGGGATCTGTCTCGGTCACCAACTCCTGGCTCTGGCACTCGGGGCCCGGACCTACAAGATGAAGTTCGGGCACCACGGCGCCAACCACCCGGTGGCAGATCTCGGAGCGGGAACGGTCGCGATCAGCAGCCAGAACCACGGGTTCGCCGTCGACGAGACGAGTCTTCCGCCCGGTGTCCGTGTCGGCCATCGTTCGCTCTTCGACGGAACGGTCCAGGGGCTTGTGCTCGAGGGTCGCCCGGTGTTCTCGCTTCAGGGGCACCCCGAGGCGAGTCCGGGTCCGCACGATCTCGCTCCCGCCTTCGATCGTTTCGTCGCCCTTGCCACCGCCCGTCAGGAGGCCGCCCGTGCCCAAGCGCCGTGATATCCGCACGATCCTCGTGATCGGTGCCGGGCCGATCGTCATCGGTCAGGCCTGCGAGTTCGATTATTCCGGGACCCAGGCCGTGCGGGCGCTGCGCGAAGAGGGCTACCGGGTGGTCTTGGTCAATTCCAACCCCGCGACGATCATGACCGACCCGGCCATGGCCGACGCCGTCTACATCGAGCCGCTCGAGCACGACACGCTCGTGCGTGTTCTCGAGAACGAGCGGCCCGAGGCGCTGTTGCCGACGATGGGCGGGCAGACGGCGCTCAACCTCGCTCTGGAGCTCGACGCCTCGGGTGCGCTCGCGCGCCTCGGCGTGGAACTCATCGGGGCCCGGCGTGAGGCGATCGAGATCGCCGAAGACCGCGAGAAGTTCCGGGCGGCCATGACCGGCATCGGGCTCGAGACGCCGCCGTCGCGCGCCGTCCGTAGCCTTGAGGACGCGCTCCTGGCGCAGAGCGGGATCGGTTTCCCGGCCGTGATCCGGCCGTCCTTCACGCTCGGCGGGACCGGCGGTGGGATCGCCTACAACCGCGAAGAGTTCGTCGAGATCGCCGAGCGTGGGCTCGCGCTCTCGCCGACGCACGAGATCCTCGTCGAGCGCTCGCTTCTCGGCTGGAAAGAGTTCGAGCTCGAGGTCGTGCGCGACGGCCACGACAACGTGATCGTGGTCTGCGGCATCGAAAATCTCGATCCGATGGGAGTGCACACCGGCGATTCGATCACCGTCGCCCCGATTCAGACCCTCACCGACAAGGAATATCAGACGATGCGGGACGCGGCCGCGGCCGTGGTCCGGCGGGTGGGGGTGGACACCGGCGGGGCCAACGTGCAGTTTGCGGTCGATCCCGCGAACGGTCGGCTCAACGTCATCGAGATGAATCCCCGCGTCTCGCGTTCCTCGGCGCTCGCCTCGAAGGCGACGGGGTTCCCGATCGCGCGTGTGGCGGCCAAGCTCGCCGTGGGCTACACGCTCGACGAGCTCCGTAACGAGATCACCGATGGGCGGACGCCCGCCTCGTTCGAGCCCACGCTCGACTACGTCGTGGTCAAAGTGCCCCGCTTCACCTTCGAAAAATTCCCCGAGACCCAGAAGCGCCTCGGCACGCAGATGCAGTCGGTGGGCGAGGTCATGGCCGTCGGGGGGTCGTTCCCGGAGGCCCTGCAAAAGGCGCTGCGCGGGCTCGAGATGGGGATCGACGGGCTCGCCTCGCCCCTCTTCGAGGATTTCGCGGTCGCTTCGCGGCGCGCGGGGGGGGCGCCGTCGGCCGACGATCTCGGTCGGGTCTTCTCCCGGGAGGAGTCGCTCGCGCGCGTCCGGGGAGCGCTGGCGACCCTCGTGCCGGAGCGTCTCCACTGGGTGGCCGACGGCTTTCGTCTGGGTCTGAGCGTGGAAGAGGTCTACGGGTTGACCGCGATCGACCCCTGGTTTCTTCGCGAGATCGCCGGTCTCGTCGAGGACGAGCGCGCTCTCAGCGGCCGACGTCTCGCCGATCTCGGGCGGGAGGATCTCCGACGCCTGAAGCGCAGGGGGTTTGCCGACTCCCGGCTGGCCACGCTTCTCGGCACGGAGGAAGACGAAGTCCGCGCGCGCCGCCACGCGCTCGGGCTGCGCCCGGTCTACAAACGGATCGATTCCTGCGCCGCCGAGTTCCCGACCTCGACCGCCTATCTCTACTCGACCTACGACGGGGAGGAGGACGAGGCGGAACCCGACGCGCGGCCCAAGGTCGTCGTTCTCGGCGGCGGCCCCAACCGGATCGGCCAGGGGCTCGAATTCGACTACTGCTGCGTGCACGCCGCGATCGCGTTGCGCGAGGACGGTTTCGAAACCCTCATGATCAACTGCAATCCCGAGACGGTTTCGACCGATTTCGACACGCAGGACCGGCTCTACTTCGAGCCCCTCACGTTCGAGGATGTGAGCGAGGTGATCGACCGCGAGCGACCCGGGGCCGTGATCGTCCAGTACGGCGGGCAGACGCCCCTCAAGCTGGCCGCGCGTCTCGCCGCCGCGGGCGTGCCGATCCCGGGAACGAGCGCCGAGGCCATCGACCGGGCGGAGGACCGCTCGCGTTTCCAGTCCCTCGTCGCCGAGCTCGGTCTGCGCCAGACCGAGAGTCGGAGCGTGCGCACGGCCGAGGAGGCCCAGGCCGCGGCGGACGTCCTCGGTTTCCCGCTCCTCGCGCGCCCCTCCTACGTGCTCGGCGGCCGGGCGATGGAGGTCCTCTTCGACCACGCGGAACTCGCGGCGTACATGACGACGGTCCTCGCCACGCCTCAGGTGCTTCCCGTCCTTCTCGATCGCTACCTGACGCACGCGCTCGAAATCGATGTCGACGTCGTGGCCGACGGGCACGAGGTTTTGATCGGGGGGATCATGGAGCACGTCGAGCACGCCGGTGTGCACTCGGGCGACTCGGTCTGCTCACTGCCGGCGCAGAGTCTCGAGGAGACGACTCTCGCACGTGTGCGTGAACAGAGCGTGGCTCTCGCCCGTGCCCTCGGGGTGGTGGGTTTGATGAACGTGCAGTTCGCCGTCCAGGACGGGGAGGTCTATCTCCTCGAGGTCAACCCGCGGGCGTCGCGCACGGTGCCGTTCGTGTCGAAGGCCGTCGGTCTTCCGCTCGCCAAGATCGGGGCGCGGGCGATGATGGGCCGAAGCCTTGCCGCGCAGGGCGTGGACGCGCGCGAGACGCGGCCGCGCTACGTCTCCGTCAAGGCCCCAGTGTTTCCCTTCCTCAAGCTGCGCGGCTCGGACCCGATCCTCGGGCCGGAGATGAAGTCCACCGGTGAGGTCATGGGTATCGGCGAGAGCTTCGGGGAGGCCTACGCCAAGGCCCAGCTCGCGGTGGGCACGCGCCTGCCGCGCGGCGGCCGCGTTCTCCTCTCGGTCCGCGACCGCGACAAGCCCGCCGCGCTCCTGCTCGCCCGCGAGCTCGTCGCCCGCGGGTTCCGCCTGGTGGCCACGCGGGGAACGGCCCGCTATCTCGAGGGCCACGGGCTTGTTTGCCCGTCCGTGCCGAAGGTCCGTGAGGGCCGCCCGCATGTGGTCGATCTCATCATCAACGGGGAGGTCGACCTGATCGTGAACACCACCGAAGGGCGGCAGGCGATCGCCGAATCGCGCTCGATCCGGCGGGAGGCGATGCAGCGCAAAGTCACGTACTATACGACCATTGCCGCGGCGCTCGCGACCCTGCACGCCCTCGATTTTCAGGGAGGGCTTGCCGTGCGTCCCCTCGATCGTGTTCTCAAGGAGATTCGTGCCTCGTGACGACAGCTTCCGGACGTGTTCCCATGACCCGCCGCGGCGCCGAGCGTCTGCGGGAGGAACTCAAACACCTGAAAACCGTCGAGCGTCCCCGGATCGTTCAGGCCATCGCCGAAGCGCGTGCCCACGGCGATCTTCGGGAGAACGCCGAATACCACTCGGCCCGCGAGCGATCGGGATTCATCGAGCGGCGCATCCAGGAGATCGAGTCCAAGCTGGCGCGTGCGGAGATCATCGACGTGAGCCTGTTGCCCGCGAGCGGGCGGGTCGTCTTCGGCGCCACGGTGGTTGTGGCCAACGCGACGGACGGCACGAGCCAGCGGTACGAGATCGTGGGTGAGGACGAGGCCGACGCCGCCCAAGGGCGTCTTTCCTACAACTCGCCGCTCGGGCGTGCGCTCATCGGGCGCGAAGAGGGCGACCACGTGAGCGTCGAGGTCCCCGCCGGCCGCCTCGAGATCGAGATCCTCGAGGTGCACTATGGCTGAGGACGCCGCGGCCGGGATCCCGTGAGCGGGAACCGGCGCGGGCGGGGTTGGTTCGACGACCACCGCCGTGATCCTTATGTCCGACGGGCCTGGGCCGAGGGGCTCCCGTCGCGGGCGGGCTTCAAGCTTGCCGAGATCGACCGCCGCGCGCGGCTCCTGCGCCCGGGTCTTCGGGTCCTCGATCTCGGGGCCGCGCCGGGGAGTTGGACTCTCTACGCCCGCGCGCGCGTCGGCCGGACGGGGCGCGTGACCGCCGTCGACCTCGTGCCGTTCGCGGCCCCGGCGGACGTGCGCCTCATCCTTCGCGATGTGCGGGAGACGGACGCTCTCCTCGAGGACCTCGGGGGGGAGGAGGCCGCGGGAGGGATGGACTTGATTCTCTCCGATCTCGCCCCCAAGTTGACGGGTGTGCGGGAACGGGATCAGGAAGCCGTGGCCGCGCTGGGAAGGGCCGTGGTGGTGCTGGCGCGGGGTCTTCTGACGCCCGCGGGCGCCCTTCTTCTCAAAACGTTTCACGGCGAAGGCGGTCGCGAGGTCCGCGCCGCGCTCGCGGAGGCCTTCGCCGAGGTGAAGACGCTCAAGCCCCCCGCCTCCCGGGCGGAGAGTTCCGAGCATTATCTTCTGGCCCGCGCGGCCCGGATCGTGTAGCCTGATGGGGTGATTCGGGCGTTGTAACGAGGGACGCGGGGCGGTGTCCCGGGTTCCCGGTGGAGTGGAAACGTGAACAACCAGATGCTCAAGACCGCACTCGTCTGGGCGACCATCGTCGTCGGACTTCTCCTGGTCGTCAGTTATTTCGGGCGTCAGACGCCGGGCGCGCAGCGTCTCACCTACTCGCGCTTCCTCACGGAAGTCCACGAAGGCCGCGTGGCCCGTGTCGAGTTTCGCGGCCCGCGCATCGAGGGTGCCCTCACCTCGGGCTCGCATTTCCGCACCTACGCGCCGGTGCCCGACGATCCCTCTCTCGTGCGCCGCCTTGTCCGCGACCACGTGACGGTCCTCGCGAAGCCGCCGTCCCACGACCGCTTCATGAGCGGGCTCATCGAAGACGTCATCTTTGGGGCGCTTTTCCTCTTCGGCATGTGGTGGTTCCTTCTCCGCCCCATGCAGGGCGGCGGCGGCGGCCGCGGGGCCTTTTCCTTCGGGCGCAGCCGCGCGCGCATGCTCACCGAGGATCAGGTTCGGGTCACCTTCAACGACGTCGCCGGAGCCGACGAAGCCAAGGAGGAGGTCGTCGAGCTGGTCGAGTTCCTGCGCGATCCCGGCAAGTTCCAGCGTCTCGGCGGCCGCATCCCGCGCGGAGTTCTCCTGGTCGGCCCTCCGGGCACGGGCAAGACCCTTCTCGCCAAGGCCATCGCCGGCGAGGCCAAAGTGCCGTTTTTCAGTATCTCGGGATCCGATTTCGTCGAGATGTTCGTCGGTGTCGGCGCCTCGCGCGTGCGCGACATGTTCGAGCAGGCGAAGAAGCACGCCCCGTGCATCATCTTTATCGATGAGATCGACGCCGTCGGCCGCCATCGAGGCGCGGGGCTCGGCGGCGGGCACGACGAGCGCGAGCAGACGCTCAACCAGCTGCTCGTCGAGATGGACGGCTTCGCCGGCAACGAAGGCATCATCGTCATCGCCGCGACCAACCGCCCGGACGTTCTCGATCCGGCGCTTCTGCGTCCGGGCCGCTTTGACCGCCAGGTCGTGGTGCCGCTTCCGGATGTGCGCGGCCGCGAGCAGATTCTCCGCGTGCACATGCGTCGTCTCCCGCTGGGAAACGACGTCCGCCCCGATCTCATTGCCCGGGGGACCCCGGGGTTCTCGGGCGCCGATCTCATGAACCTCGTGAACGAGGCCGCGCTCTTCGCGGCGCGCGGCAACAAGCGGACGGTCGATATGACCGACTTCGAGCGCGCGAAGGACAAGATCCTGATGGGCAGCGAACGCCGTTCGATGGTGATGAACGATCAGGAAAAGAAGCTGACCGCCTACCACGAGGCCGGCCACGCCATCGTCGGGCTGCACGTGCCCGACCACGACCCGGTCTACAAGGTGAGCATCATCCCGCGGGGCCGCGCGCTCGGCGTCACCATGTTTCTCCCTGAGGCCGATCGCTACAGCTACAGCAAGCGGCGCCTCGAGAGCCAGATTTGCTCGCTCTTCGGTGGGCGCATCGCCGAAGAGCTCGTCTTCGGGCCCGAGCAGGTCACGACCGGGGCGTCGAACGACATCGAGAGAGCCACCGAGATCGCGCGCAACATGGTCACCCGCTGGGGGCTCTCGCAACGGCTCGGCCCGCTGGCCTACAGTGAGGAAGAGGGGGAGATCTTCCTCGGACGGACGGTCTCGCGGCACAAGCAGGTCTCGGACGAGACGACCCACGTCATCGACGAGGAAGTCCGTGGGATCGTCGAGACGAACTACAAGCGCGCGAAGCAGATCCTTCTCGAGCAACGCCAAAAGCTCGATCTCATGGCCGAGGCGCTCATCCGTTACGAGACGATCGACGGCGAACAGATCGAGGATATCCTGGCCGGCAAGCCCCCGCGCCCTCCGGCCGGGTGGAACGAGACCACGCCCGAGCCGCCGCCCGGCGGCACGGCCGCCGCTCCGGCCACCCCGCGGGGCGACGGAAGTTCGAACGACGGTGTCGTCGTCGGTCCCGCCGGTCAGCACTGAGCGTCGGGTGGTGGCCGAGTTTTTCGACTGCGGAGGAGTTCTTCTCCCGCTCGATCGTCCCCATGTCGTCGGGATCCTCAACCTCACGCCCGATTCCTTTTTTGACGGAGGACGCCACACCGACCCCGCCCGTGCGGCCGAACGGGCGTGGCGGATGGTGGAGGAGGGGGCGTCCCTCGTCGAGCTCGGCGGTGAATCGACCCGCCCCGGCGCCCACCCCGTCCCCCTGGACGAGGAACGCCGCCGTGTGCTTCCCGTCCTCGAGCGGATCCGGGATCTCCCCGTCCCGCTCGCCGTTGATACGAGCGATCCCGCACTCATGCGGGAAGCCGCCGCGTGCGGGGTCCGGCTCGTCAACGACGTCCGTGCGCTCTCCCGCCCCGGGGCGCTCGAGGCGGTGCGCGCCTCGGGCCTGGCGGTTTGCCTCATGCACATGCGGGGCGAGCCTCCCACCATGCAGGACGATCCCCGCTACGCGGACGTCGTGGAGGACGTGCACGGGTTTTTGGCCGGCCGGCGTGACGCGGCTCTCACCGCCGGCATCGGCGCGCGGTCGATCCTCCTCGACCCCGGCTTCGGTTTCGGCAAGACCCTCGCCCACAACTGTGCGCTTCTCCGCGCCCTCGGCCGTTTCCGCGATCTCGGCTGTCCGCTTCTCGTGGGTCTCTCGCGCAAATCCTTCGTCGGGGCTCTCGCGGGAGGGCCGCGTCCCGTGAGTGAACGCCTGGCGGGGAGTCTCGCCGCGGCGGTTCTCGCTTACGGAAACGGCGCGACGTTCCTGCGCGTTCACGATGTGGCGGCGACTCGCGACGCCTTGGCTCTCGTGCACGCGATCCGGTCGGGGGCGGCGGCGTGAGCCGGCGTTATTTCGGCACCGACGGGGTGCGTGGCCTTGTCGGTCGCCCTCCCCTCGAACCGCTCTTCGTCACCCGTCTCGGTCGGGCCGCCGCCGGCGTTCTCAAGGCCGCGCCCGGGCGTTCGCCCCGCGTCCTTCTCGGTCGTGACACGCGGGCGTCGGGCGATCTCTTTGCGGCGGCCCTCTCCGCGGGTCTCGCCGCGGGCGGTGCGATGGTGCTCGATCTCGGCGTCGTTCCCACCCCGGCGCTCGCGCTTCTCGTCCGTCTCCTCGGGGCCGACGCCGGGTTTGTCGTGAGCGCCTCGCACAACCCCTACGACCACAACGGCATCAAGTGTCTTGGCCCCGGCGGGACGAAACTTGACGACGAGCGCGAGCTCGCGATCGAACGTCGCCTGAGCCGACCCGGTCCCATGGCGACGGCCGCCGCCGTCGGCCGCATCCGGGCCGAGGAGCTCCTGATCGAGCGCTATCTCGATCACCTGCGGAACTGCCTCCCGCCCGACTTCAGTCTCTCGGGCTGGCACCTCGCGGTGGACACGGCGCACGGGGCGAGCTACGCGCTCGTGCCGGCCTTCCTCCGCAGTCTCGGGGCGCGCGTCACCGCGTTGGGCGACCGCCCGGACGGGTGCAACATCAACGACGGCTGCGGGGTGCTTCATCCGCAGGCGGTGCGGGAGGCTGTGCGCACGAGCGGGGCCGATCTCGGCGTCACCTTCGACGGTGACGGCGACCGGGTGCACTTCGTGACGGCCGCCGGCACGGTGGTCGACGGTGACGCAATCCTCTATCTCCTCGCCACGGACGCCAGCGAGCGCGGCGCCCTCGGCCCGGGTCCGGTGGTGGGGACGGTGATGTCGAATCTCGGCCTCGAAGAGGCCCTCACCGGCCGCGGCATCCGGTTTCTCCGCAGCGCCGTCGGTGACCGTTACGTCCTCGAGGCGCTCCTGCGCGAAGGGGGAACTCTCGGCGGGGAGAACTCCGGGCACGTCCTTCTGCTCGAGGATTCGCCGAGTGGTGATGGTCTTCTCGTCGCGCTTCGGTTGCTTGAGATTCTCCACCGGCGCGGTCGCTCGCTGGACGACCTTTTGAGCGATCTCCGCCGCTATCCGCAGCGGCTTGTGAACGTGCCTCTTCCTCCTCTCTCGCGCGAAGAGCTCGTCCCGGTCTTGGGCGATCTCGAGCGGCGTCTTCATGACGGAGCTCAAGGCCGTGTCCTTCTTCGTCTCTCGGGCACCGAACCCCTCGTGCGTGTCATGGTCGAGGGGCGGACCGCCGAGTGGGTCGAGACGACCGCGGAACGTGCCCGCGCGATTCTGAGCGAACTCTCGTCCTCCCCCCCCGGAGCCTCGCCGACGTGAGCGCGTCCTCCCCGCCGGGCGCACGGCGCTCACGGCCCGTCGTGGCCAACTGGAAGATGTACGGCGATCGGCGGATGCTGGCCGCCTGGGGACAGGCGCTCGAAGAGCGCCTCGGCGCGTCGCCGCCGGCGCCCGTCGTGGTCTGCCCACCCTTTCCCTACCTCCTCCTCTTCGCCGGTGCCCGCCGCTTTGCGCTCGGCGCCCAAGACGTCGCGGACGAAGAGGACGGGGCCTACACGGGCTGCGTCTCGGCGGCGATGCTCCGCGACTGCGGTTGCCGCTACGTGATCGTCGGGCACTCCGAGCGGCGCACTTATCAGGGCGAGCGGGATCCTCTGATCGCGCGCAAGGTCGCGGGGGCTCTCGCCGCGGGTCTCCGCCCCATCGTCTGCCTAGGGGAATCGCAGGCCGAGCGGGACGCCGGACGGACCGAAGAGATTCTCGTGAGGGCGCTCGAGGCGGTGCTCGACACCCTCGGGCCGCTTGGGGTGGAGAGTCCGGAGCTCCATCTGGCTTACGAGCCCCTCTGGGCGATCGGCAGCGGCCGGCCGGCCGGCCCGGAAGACGTCGCCTCCGTGCATGCGCTTCTTCGCCGTCGCCTGCGTGCGCACGATGCTACAATGGCAGACCGGACGCCCATCCTCTACGGCGGAAGCGTGCGGGCCCTGCAGGCGCGGGAGCTCCGCGCCCTCGAGGACGTCGATGGCCTCCTGGTGGGCGGCGCGTCCCGCGACGTCGATGAATTTCACGCGATCTGCCGCGCCTGGCACGACCGGGAGCGGCCACAGGACTGAAAAGGGAGATTGTTGCATGCTCGTCTCGATCCTGACCGCTCTTCAGGTCGTTCTTTGCATCGTGCTGGTGGGACTCGTCCTCCTCCAGCACGGCAAGGGCGCCGACGCCGGTGCCGGCTTCGGGGCCGGGGCTTCGGGAAGCGTTTTCGGCGCCGGCGGATCGGCCACTTTCCTCAGCCGCACGACGGCCATCCTCGCGACCCTCTTCTTCCTCAATTGCATCGGGCTGAGCTATCTCATCGAGCAGCAGATCCACAGGGCTCCCACGGCCCTTCTGAAGAGCACGAGCACCGTGGTTCATAGGAAAGCCCCGGCCCTTCCCCTACGCCCGCCCGCGGCCGGCAAGGATCTGGGGCCTGCTCCCGTTCCCGCCCAGGCTCCGGCGAAGTCCGGCAAGACCCGCTGACCCTCGTTGGCGCAATCCAACCGGGTGGGGCGATTTGGTGTAAATTTCACGTCCATGCCGACGTGGTGGAATTGGTAGACACGCCGTCTTGAGGGGGCGGTGGCGAAAGCTGTGTGAGTTCGAGTCTCACCGTCGGCACCACCTATCGACAACGCCACGGCGAGTCACAGGATTCAGAAAATCGTGCCTGCTGCAACGAGGCCGGCGGGGCTGTCCAAGAGGAGTCCGGACAGGCGAGCATGAGCGTTCCAGAGATCCTGTTTCTTTGTACCGGCAACTCGTGCCGTTCCATTCTGGCCGAGGCCGTCCTGAACGGCCTCGCGCGGGGTCGGCTCCACGCCGAGAGCGCCGGCAGCCATCCGCGGGGGGCTGTGCATCCTCGCGCCCTCGCTCTGCTCCGGCAAGAAGGTTTCTCCATCGCGGGCCTCGCCAGCAAATCCTGGGACGATCTCGACCGCATCCCGGACATCGTCATCACCGTCTGTGCACGTGCGGCCGGCGAGGCGTGTCCTGCCTATCTGGGCCCGGCCCTGCGCGCCCACTGGGGGATGGACGATCCCGCCGACGTCCTGGGGACGGAAGCCGAGATCGAGGCGGCCTTCGTCACGACCTATCGCATCCTGCGCCAACGTATCGAGGCCCTCTTGGAGCTTCCGGTCGCCCAATGGCTGATCGAGGATCCGCTGCGGCTGCGTCGGGAACTCGAGCACATCGGCCACGACGTGCCCTGAGGTTCCTTATGTCCGTCCTTTGGGCAAATAAATCAGAGGTTCCTTAGGAGATGGTTTTCTGTAATGCCTGATACTACGTCACGCGCTCCACGCGGAGCAGCGCCGCCGCATCTGAAACACGCAAGCCCTTGATTCGAACGGGACAGGGCGGTGTTTCAAAACGTACCCTTGAGAGCCGCTGGTAACCTAAGTGCGCTTTGGTTGGCATCCAGCACCACTGCGCTATCCTGTATCGCACGCACTACCCGACTCTTTGAAAGGAGTGACTCCCATGGCCCAGAGCCGTCCGAGGCTTGATCAAATCAACATCGTCAGCGGCAACCCGGAGGCATCGATTGCGTTTTATCGGCGGCTCGGTGTCGAGATAGCCGAGGATCGCATTTGGCGGACCGCAAGCGGAATTCATCATGTGACTGCCGTGAGCCACGAGACGGGTTCGACGCTGGGACTCGATATCGACAGCATGGCGTTCGCGCAACGCTGGAACACCGGTTGGCAGGGACAGGACGGCCTCAGAGGCAAGGTCGTTGTGGGATTCAGTCTGCCGTCGCGCGATGCGGTCGATGCCGTGTATGCCGATCTCACCGGCGCGGGACATCCCGGTCTTCAGCCGCCCTACGACGCCGTCTGGGGTGCAAGATACGCCGTCGTCGAGGATCCTGATGGCATCGCTGTCGGTCTCATGAGTCCGGTGTCCCCAGAGCACCGGTCCCCACCACCCCCGATCTGATCGCCGCCCGGTGGGGTGAATTTCTCTAAAGCTACGGGAATTGAGGATCTATCATGAAAGAGTCCATGAATCGCAAAACCGGCTTTCTCCCTACGATCGCGGTCCTGGGCACAGGTGTGTTGCTCGGTCTCCTGTCGACCGCGGCCTCGGCCGCTCAACAGAGATCGCCCGTCTGCAACGCCCTGGTGTCGGTGGCCAACGATCTCTATCTCGTGAGCCCCTCGGGCACCGTCTTGACGCGCTTCACGTCGGACGGCACGGCCAAGGTGGAGGTTGCCCTCGCCCCCGACGGCAAGAGAGTGGCCTACGTGAGGGAGAGTGCTTTCAACAACACCCACTACTGGGTTGCGAACGCCGAGGGCAAGCAGATACCGTTTCCTATCTATACGGCCAAGGACGAGGCCCACGTTGTCGCGCACTATGCTGCGCTGGGTGCCTTGATGGGGTTGTACTGGAACTCCAACCACGTGTTGCGCCTGAACAAGCACATCAGCCCCTGGAATTCGCGCCTCGAGTTCCATCGCATCGGGAACGGCTTGAGCGGAGGCCGCATGATCGGTAGGGCGGCCTACGGCTACGGCTGCGCCATGCGCCGCCACCGTCACACCGTGGCCTGTGTGCGTCGCGGGGTCTCGATCGATGGGCGAGGAGTTTACTACGTATCGGAATTTGCAGGGAAAAAGCCCGTCCATTCTTTTACTTTGACAAAGGGGAACAGTACAGCAATACCTGGTGATCCGAGTTTTGTAGTGAAAGTTGTAGGTTACAAAAACAGCGTTGGCCTCGAAGTCTTTTTGCCCAATGGCATGAGCGAAGAGATGTTCCTTTCGGGTGGTGAAGATTTCTTGCGAGTGCAGTGGCAAGGGCAGTATTACGGCTTTTCCGCCACCCTTGTCAACAAGTCGACAGGACTCGTGCGGGTCAATATGGTCAAAGGGTATAACGCGCGTCAATACCGGCTGACGAGGTTCACCTACGCGATCGCCTGGCTGCCGCACGGGCGCGGTCTTCTGCTCGTCCATCGATCCCCGGCGGGCTCGACGCTGGATCTCTTGCGGCCGCGGGGCCACGGCGGGCGCGATCGTAACGACCGTCTCCACACGCTCCCGTGGCATCTTGCCGCCTCGGTGCCCATCCCGGTGAACCGTTTCGTGACGAACATGCGCTTCGTAACTCCCGGCATGCTCCTCCTTGAGATAGCCGGATCTGGGGAGCCAAGGGCCTTCGTGGAGTTGCCCGTTCACATCAACCACGCATCCGGTGAGTCTCGGTGGACAATGACCGTCGGTGCCGCGCACTGGCTTCCAAGCACCGTTGCCGTTTCCATGAATGGAAAGACAATCCCCGCCCCCGTGCTGGATTGGAGCTGCCCGACACACCGTCACGGGGACTGACGGTGCGGGAGCCCCCCCGACTCGGGTGTCATTGCGCCTCCGGATTTCAAACACTCCGCCGGGTTCCATAACTGGCTGTTGGAAATTTCCACTCTGAGCGAGAACTTTGCATCGTGAACGTGCTGCTGATCACCGATTCCGCACTTCCGGTCCGTGCCTTGAGATCCGGGAACCGGCGTGGTCGCGTCCTGACCGCTCGATTTCTCGCATCATCGGGCCTCTTGAACTGCAAATTCGGGAACCGCCGTTGGGAACTACCGTTGGCATTCGGCTCATCTGAACGATGTTGTTCGCCAGCATGTTCAATTTGAACTGCGGGTCAACGCGAAGGTACGCTCTCGTCGAGGATCCTGATGGCATCGCTGTCGGTCTCATGAGCCGGTGTCCCCAGAGCACCGTTCCCCACCACCCCGGATCTGATTGCCGCCCGGTGCGGTGAAATTCTCTGGCCAGGTCTTGTGCTGCGCAATATCCCGTAGGGAGTTTTCTTCTTTCGGTCTATACGCGACTCGCAGACCCGGATCCGCTGGCGATTTCAGGTCATGATCCGGAACCTGATCAGGACATCGCCTCGTGGGTCTGGACCTTCGCTCAGAATCCTGGCGTTTTCAAGACCGGAGCACGCTGGAAAGTTGGAGGTGGCGCAAGCGGAGCGCAGGTAGCGCGCAGGCGCAGAAGACGACAAGCCCGACCCCGAGCACCGGGAGACCATAAACCAGTGGCATGGGGGCCTGGATCCCGTAGAACCGGTGTTCGAGTAGCAGGATCGCCCACCAGGCGCCGACGATGCCAAGCGTGCTCCCGAGGACCCAGATCCAGAGCCCCTGTCTCAGGATCAGCTGGATGACCCTGGCGGGGGTGGCACCGAGGGATTCCCGGACCGCGAACTCGCGCTCACGCATACCGACGAGGTAGGCGATCACGCCGAAGGTGCCCACACTCGCCAAAAGTAGCGCGAGGAGGCCGAAGGTTCCGAGGAGGGTGACCAGGGCGGAGGTGCCACGGAGCGCCTGCGTAACCCGGCGATGCATGGGTTCGAAGTGGGACAGAACGAGATTCGGGAGCCTCCGGTGGAGTTCGGCCTTGAGCGTGCGCTCGACCAGGGAACTGGATTCCCGGGAGCGGATCAGGATATCGATGGCCCGGACACCGAGCGGAAAGCTCTTTTGGTTGTCCGTAAAAAACACGGTTCCCTGCCTGGAACGCATGCTCGGGATGAACCGGTCCCGGATACTCCCCACAACGCCCACGATCCGGGTCGCCCCGTTGTACCCCGTGATGAGCTTGCCGAGGACGCGGGTGGTCCCAAAAAGCCGTTTTGCGAATCTCCGGTCCACGACCGCGACGTGGGCATTTTCGGCAATGTCCGCGGCATCGATCAGGCGTCCGGAAAGCAGGTGCACGCCCATGAGGGTGAGGGTTCCGGGGCCGACCGCGACGTCGCTTGCGAGGACATGACGGCCGCCTGAAGTGTAATGCGCGCCCGCCGCAAACAAGCTGTTGGTCCCGCTCAGGGGCGGGACATTGCGCCCGATCGCGGTGGACAGACCGGCTGGAAGGTGTTGTAGGGCCTCGGTCAGCCTCCCTTCGACCGTCTTGAACGTGCTCCAGCGGTGATCATCCTGCCGCGGAACGACAATCTGGCCGACGTCGAGATTCTGGAGATTGAAACCGAGGTTTTTGGTCAGCATTTGGTTGAGCGAGAGTCCGATGAACAGGGTCGTGATGAGGAGCAGCACGGCAAGCGTGATCTGGGCCACGCTGAGCCCGGTGCGGATGCGGCCCACGCGACCGGATCCGGCGATGCGCGTGCCGCCGGCGAGCAGTGACCGAGGATTTCCCCGCAATAGGAGAATCCGTGGCAGCCCGAGAAGGAGAAAGCTGAGCAGCCCAGCCAGGATCCAGACGAGGATCCAGCGGCCAAGTCCCTGATGGGCCTCGAAGGCGCTCCGGTGCGAGGCGATGCCGAAGGTCACGAAGGCGTGTGTGCCCCAGCGGGCCAAGGGCCAGGCCACGAGTGTGGCCACACTCGCGAGGACGAGTGCCTCCCCTGCGCTGGCCGCAAGGAGGTCGCGTCTGCTCGCGCCAACCGCCGCGCGGAGCGCGTCTTCCGCATGACGCCCGAGACTTCGGACCAGTGCCAGATTGGCGAGGCTCGCCAACGCGAGAAAGAACAAAAGTCCCGCACCCAGCTGGATGACGAGAAGCCGCTTGCCGGTGGAGCCGACCAGCCAGTGACGGAGGGAGAAGGCATCGGCGCGTCCGTCGACTTTCTGGACCAGGTTCTGCAGTATGGGTTCGGCCTTTCGCATCAACTGGCGAAACTCCAGGGCCAAGGCTTCCCGCAGGTGTTCACGGGTGATCCCCGGAGCGAGCCGGGCCAGCATCATCGCATCCACGCGGTCGAACGGGTTTCTGAAATGAGCCGGTTTGAGTCTCGTGGAGAGCCAGAGGCCCGTCTGCCGGGTGGGAAAAGCGAAGCGCCCAGGCATGACGCCCATGATGGTGTAGCTGTGGCCGTTGACGGTGATGGGTTGCCCGAGCACGTGCGGATCTTGCCCGTAGGCACGGCGCCAGAGGGCCGCGCTCAAGAGCGCCTCGCGGGGGCCGTCCGGTTCATCGGCCTGGGGGCTCATCCAGTTTCCGATCAAGGGAACCATGCCGAGGGTCGGAAAGATCGATGCCGTGACGAAGCCCGTGGTCAATAGGCGAGGCTGGCTTCCCGGATGCAGCCGGACAATGGCTGTGTTCTCAAGCCGGATCAGCCCCGAGTCCGTGAAGACGGGGGCCCGGCGCAGTTGGCGATAGGCTGTTGCGGATAACGCTTGGATCGGAAACTTCCGTGTGGTCGTGTAGACCATGACCAGCCTTCGGCTTTGCGGGTAGGGCAAGGGGTGGAAGAGATAGGCATCGAGCACGGAGAAGACCGCCAGGTTGGCGGCGATGCCGAGCCCGAGGGTGACCGCGAACGTCAGGAGAAAGCGGCTTTCCGGGTTCCAGTGCGCGAGGGATTTGAAGAGTTGCCTGACGGAGGCGAAGATCGAATCGAACATGGTTTTCGCCGGGTTGATGAATGCTCCAAGGAGTGGGGAGGCATCGAAACAGGCATCCGGAATCCTCGGCGTGATTTACTCACGGTGTAAGGCCTCGGCCGGTGGGATGCGGCTCGCCCGTGCCGCCGCCAGACGGCGAGACGGCAATGCCATTGACCACAAACGAGTCAAGTCGGTGGTGGTGTAGAGCCTTTGGTGGGTGGGGGATCCCAGGTCGAGGAGGCAGAGGTCGGCCTCACAGCAAAGTCCGGTATTGGATCTGAGGGCGGGGAGGCGACGAGAACTCGGGAAGCGGAGACACACACGCCCAGAATGCCCAACAATGCTGCCGCAACGAATTGATGACCCCTGGTTCATGCTCCTTTTCGTCACCGGGATGGGAGGCGCGGGCTTCCTCGATGACCGCGCGTCGCTCTCAAGGGGGCTGGCAGGCGACGTCGCCGTCGCAACATCCGATGCACCGCAGCACGTGAGATTGCCGGGGCCAGGATTGCGGGACGTTCTTCGGCATGTGTTGGGTGTCCCCCTTGTCAACGATGTTGACAAGCCCTCATTGAAAGGGCCGGTTCCTGTGTCTCGACCGGTCGGCTGTCCGCCTCGTCCATATAACGCCGCCTCTGAGATGTCCCGCATCCGTCCTGGCTCAGATCAAGATGCGATTCCTGCCTCGGCGCGCTAGAGGCACCGCCGTTCAGGGCGGGCAAGGATGGGACGGACCGCTTGGATGTGGTATACCGTGCACGTCTGTGAGGGGGATACTCAAGAGATGGGTATGGGGAAAGAGCCTCCTGCAAGGCACGAACCCGCCGAGTCGCGACACGAGGAGAGAGCCATGCATAGCGCCGGAGGAAGCCCGGACCCCGAGACCGGGAAAGAGATCACGGAAGATGAGTCTTGTGCGTCGTGCCGCGATCTCGCGGGAAGTTGCCGGTGGTCGCTGATATGGTGGGGCCCGGCCGTCCTGCTGTTGGCCGTCACGGCGAGTGCAGGGTGGTGGTGGCATGTCGCGGGCTGGTCGCTCGGCCTTGCGTGGATCGGGGGACTCTGCCTCGTGAACGCTGCACGCTGCGGGCGTGTGCATTGCCGGTTTACGGGACCGTTTGCTCTGGCGATGGCTCTCTTTGTCCTTGCGGTGGGGTGGCACATTGTTCCGGTTGGCCGCCACCCGTGGCACCCGATTACGTGGACTTTCATCCTCGGTTGGTGTGTCCTTTACTACGTCCCTGAATGGATTTGGGGACGCTACGCGACACAGAGGCGCCCCCACCGTGAAACCGAGGGAAAACCTTAGAAGCCATCTGGGCCGGACCTAAGAGGCCTCTGCAAGGCGCGTGGATCCTCAATATTTTCCCTGTGCTTGTCTGATCTCCGGTAGGTGCATCGGGGGATCATGCGCCCCGAGCGCGACGGACGATGGCCCGGTCCTTCTGCAACCGTTCGGACCCAAGCTCCAGTAGTCCCTGTCGCCGATCTCTATCGCCCAACTTCCACGCGATCGATAGAGTATAGGGTCAAGGCTGTGCCCAAGCTTGAGAATGCGGGTGTGGGTCGGCAAGGCCCCGTTGCAACCTGAATATTGATTAAATCTAAGTTTTGACTAAGTCTAAAAAGTCTGCTATCCTCAGCCTATCGTTATTCATTTGAGGACGCACCCATGGCGACCCCTAAGAAAACCGACGCGCGCGGCACCCCCAGCGGTGGCTGCCCGTTTCATCCGGGTTCGGTGGCCGAGGAAAAGCTCCGGCACGATTGGTGGCCGAACCGTCTCAACCTGAGAATCCTCAATCAGTTCGGCCCTCGTGCCAACCCCCAGGATCCGTCGTTCAACTACCGCCGGGAGTTTCGCAAGCTTGATCTTGCGGCGGTCAAAAAGGATCTCTATGCGCTCATGACCACCTCACAGGATTGGTGGCCGGCCGACTACGGCCACTACGGGCCGCTCTTCATCCGCATGGCTTGGCACGCCGCGGGCACCTACCGTCTCGGCGACGGCCGCGGCAGTGCCGGGACCGGCCAGCAACGCTTCGCGCCCGTCGGGAGCTGGCCCGACAACGTGAATCTCGATAAGGCCCGTCGGCTTCTTTGGCCGATCAAGAAGAAATACGGGAACCGTCTTTCCTGGGCGGACCTGATCATCCTTGCCGGTAACTGTGCCCTCGAATCGATGGGATTCAAGACGTTCGGCTTTGGCGGTGGACGTGAGGACGTTTACGAGCCGGACGAAGCCGTGCACTGGGGCGCGGAGGAAAAATGGTTGGACGACCGCCGCCACAGTCAGGAGGGAGACATCGAAAATCCCCTTGCGGCGGTCCAGATGGGTCTCATCTACGTCAACCCCGAGGGGCCGGGAGGCAAGCCCGATCCCGTGGTCTCGGCCCGTGAGGTGCGCACGACCTTCGCGCGCATGGCCATGAACGATTACGAGACGGTGGCGCTCACGGCGGGCGGGCACACCTTCGGCAAGTGCCACGGGGCCGGCGATCCCCGCCACGTGGGACCCGCACCGGAGGGCGCAGCCCTTCACCACCAGGGTCTGGGCTGGATCAGCGACTACAAGAGTGGACGCGGCGGCGACCAGATCGGCAGCGGTCTCGAGGGTTCGTGGACACCCACGCCGACCCGTTGGGATATGAGCTATCTCGAAACGCTCTTCGGCAACGAGTGGGAGGCGGTGAAGAGTCCTGCCGGCGCCTGGCAGTGGATGCCGAAAGAGCGCCGCGAGGACAACACCGCTCCCGCGGCCGATGACCCCAAGCGTCGGGTGCCCGTCATCATGACGGACGCCGACATGGCGCTTCGTACGGATCCGGAGTATGTGAAGATCTGCCGGCATTTCATGGCGCACCCTGCCGAGTTCGCCGACGCCTTCGCGCGGGCGTGGTTCAAACTCACCCATCGCGACATGGGCCCGAAGTCGCGTTATCTCGGTCCGGAAGTCCCGGCCGAGGACCTGATCTGGCAGGACCCCCTGCCGCCGGTCGATCACCCGTTGGGCAACGAGGCCGACGTCCGCGCCCTCAAAAAGAAGATTCTCGAGGCGGGACTCACAACCCGGGATCTCGTCTACACCGCCTGGTCGGCGGCCGCGACGTTCCGTGGCACCGACAAGCGGGGTGGCGCCAACGGAGGACGCCTCAGGCTCGCGCCGCAGAAGGATTGGGAGGTGAACGAACCCGCCAATCTTCGCAAGGTGCTTGCGGCACTCGAGACGATCCGGGGCGAGTTCAACCGGACGGCGCCGGGAGGACGCAAGATCTCGTTGGCCGATCTCATCGTCCTCGCCGGCAACGCGGCGGTCGAGGAGTCCGCCCGTCGGGCGGGGTTCCCCGTCGAGGTGCGGTTCGTGCCCGGACGGACGGACGCCCGCGAGGAACAAACGGACGCGGCTTCCTTCGCCGTCCTCGAGCCCTTTGCGGACGGTTTCCGCAACTACCGGAAAAAAGGTCCGTCGACCGTCTCGACCGAGGCTCTCCTCGTCGACCGCGCGCAGCTCCTCAACCTCACGGTGCCCGAGATGACCGTGCTCGTCGGGGGCATGAGAGCCCTTGGCGCGAACCACGGGGGGACCCGTCACGGGGTCTTCACCGACCGGCCCGGGGTCCTCAGCACCGACTTCTTCGTCCATCTCCTCGACATGGCCTACGAGTGGGTCCCGATCGATTCCGAGCAGGAGACGTTCGAGGTGCGTGAGCGCGGGAGCGGCAAGGCGCGCTGGAGCGCGACCCGGGCCGATCTCGTCTTCGGCGCCAACTCGCAGCTCCGGGCCGTGGCCGAGGTTTACGGTCAGAGCGACGCCGGGGAGAAGTTCGTTCGCGACTTCGCCGAGGCCTGGGCCAAAGTCATGCACGCCGACCGCTTCGATCTTCTCTGAACGGCCAATCAGCGACCGGTGGGACGGAGCGTAGAGGCAGCCTTCATCCGGCTGTGCTCCGTCCCTCCCGGTCCTGAAGGGTCGTCGCGGCAGGAAGAGCAAAATGCGGCCGCGGCCGATCGAGCCCGGGTCGTCTCTCGCCCTTTCCTCCTGACCACGATGGGATGCTCCTCAATTTTTTGGAATGGAGGGAGGCATGTCGTCGGAGATTCGGTCTCGATCCTGGACTGATTCCAATGGTCGAGACGCCGTGGACGACCCTCTCCATGAGCGCGAGCACAAAGACCTGCTCGCTGCGCTGATCGCGATTGAAGATCTCGGGCGAGAAGCTGCTGTCCCGCGTCTGGGGGACCTGTCAGGTCACGGGGCCGACCCGGGTGTCGAGGGTCCGGAGGCGGACGCCGTGACGGTCGCCCTGCCGTTCGGGGCTCCGTTCGTACGGGCTCGCCCCGAGAGGCTCGGTCATCGGCGCCGCCAGGATCGGGTTCAAGACCGTCTCCACCCGCCGGGCCAGACCCTCCGGTTCGTTCAGAAATCCGGGCAACAAATCCTGGGCTATGCTGACATCGTCCTCGGCTATCGCTTCGATCTCCGGTTGGACATTGCACACTGTCGATTGGGTCGAAGCGGTGGCACTCACCACCTCAACCCGTCGGCGATTGGCAGCAGTTTAAGGACTCAATCGGTGAGGATGTCGGTGTATGTTCGAGGTCTTGCCGCCGCGGTTGCCGTCCACCGATTCCGTTAGAAGCATGTCTCCAAGCGGCATTTGTCTCGGTTGACATCCACTTCAGGTGAATGAGTTGCTTCATGGGGGGTTGAGGTTGTAGAGATCATGTGTGTGTAAGCGCCAATGCATAAAAGGCTCCACCTTGACAAAAAATTCAGACTATGCAAATATGTCATTTATGACAAAACAAGCAATCGACCTCTCTACAACGCTTCGCACTATTCGTGCAAAGCTCGATCTCACCCAAGAGCAGCTCGCCGAGCGGCTCGGGGTTTCGTTAGCCACTGTCAATCGCTGGGAAGGAAGGTTGAGCAGGCCGCAACGGGCGGCACGAGAGGCTGTCCTTGTGCTCGCTCGCGAGGCCGGAGTGGAGGAGACTCCCGAGGATAGTATCGGGGTTGCCGTCCAGATCCCGCGTCGAGCTCGCCGGCAAGCTGCTGCCTCAGCGCCGACCACTAAGACCATGGAACAGATGCTGTGGGATGCGGCTTGTTCCATCCGGGGAGAGAAGGACGCGGCCAAGTTCAAGGACTACTTGCTCCCACTCTTGTTCCTCAAGCGCCTGTCCGATGTCTTCGATGACGAAATCGAACGATTGGCCGAAGAGTACGACAACCGCGCCACTGCGCTGGAGATCGCAGAAGGCGACCACTCGCTGTTGAGGGTCTATTTGCCGCCCGAAGCACGCTGGAGGGTGATCAGCGGGCGAGAGCAGTACGACTGGCCGCTGGATGAACGCGGGCGGTCGACCGCGCCCAACGACATCGGCGAGCATCTGACCCGCGCTGTGCGCGCGGTGGTCAAGCAGAATCCTGCGCTTTCGGGCGTCATCGATGTGGTGGATTTTGCCGCCGAACGGAACGGCGAGCGTGAGATCAACCCGGCCAAGCTCCGCAATGTGGTGGAAACCTTCTCCGATCCGCGCTATCGGCTTGGGCTGGCTGACGTGCAGCCGGATTTCCTTGGACGGGCCTACGAATACTTGCTGCGCAAGTTCGCCGAGGGCTCTGGCCAGAGTGCGGGCGAGTTCTTCACGCCGACCGAGGTGGGCTTCTTGATGGCCCACATCCTGCGGCCCAAGCCTGGCGAAACGTGCCATGACTATTCCTGCGGCTCGGCGGGACTCTTGATCAAGCTCCAGCTCGTTGCCCGTGAGTTGGACCCAACCAGCAAGGTACCGCTCAAGATCTACGGCCAGGAGCTGCAGGCCGAGAGCTACGCCGTGGCGAAGATGAACGCCATCATCCACGACATGGAGATGGAGCTAGTGCGCGGCGATACCATGATTAACCCCAAGCTCCGGAATGCAGACGGGACTCTCAAGCAGTACGACATCGTTGTCGCCAATCCCATGTGGAACCAGCCGTTTGCTACGGACATCTACGCCAACGATCCATTCGATCGATTCCGTATCGCTGGCGGCATCACAAGCGGCAAGGGTGACTGGGCTTGGCTGCAGCACACGCTGGCCTGCATGAACGACCACGGTCGCGCCGCTGTGGTGCTCGACACCGGGGCAGTGACGCGCGGCTCCGGTTCGAAGAACGAGGACAAGGAGCGCAACATCCGCAAGTGGTTCGTCGACAACGACCTGATCGACGGTGTGATTCTGCTGTCGGAAAACCTCTTCTACAACACCACCGCCGCTGGCGTGATTGTCGTGCTGCGCAAGAACAAGCCTGAGGCGCGGCACGGCAGAATCATGCTGCTCAACGCCAGCCGCCGTTTCAGGAAAGGCCGGCCTAAGAACTACCTGCCTGAGGAGGACATCCGGCCGCTGGCCGCGATGTACCTCAAGGGTGAGTCGGTCGAAGGAGAATTGGCGGCGATCACAATCGAGCAAGCACGGGAGGCGGATTACAACTTGAATCCGAGTCGGTGGGTAGGGCAAAGCGACCATGCTTCGCATCGGGACATATCGCATTTAATTGCTGAATTAGCTGAGTTGGATGCGAAAGCCTCCGAAGTAAACGAGGCGTTGTGTCAGCTTCTTTCAGGGGTGCGCAAATGAATAAGCTACCAGAAGGCTGGACTGTGGAACCTTTCAGTCGGGTAGCCAGCTATATGACGGGCCGTACGCCTGCGCGCGCAAACCCTGCGTACTGGGCAAATGGAGCGCGTCAAGTGCCGTGGGTGTCGATTTCGGATATGGAGCCATACGGCACCATTGTCGACACAGCTGAGTCTGTCTCTACGCTTGCATTTGAGAAAGTGTTCCGCGAGCGTATCGTGCCTGCGGGCACACTCATCATGAGCTTCAAACTGACTATTGGGCGAGTGGCGACGCTCGGCATTCCGGCATGTCACAACGAAGCCATCATCTCGATTTTTCCACGAGAAGGTATAGACCAGCGTTACTTGGGCTATTTTCTGTCGCAGATTGACTATACCGATCACCAAGACCGCCAAATTAAGGGCAATACACTCAATAAATCCAAGCTTGAGAAAATTCAGGTAGTTCTTCCTCCATCCACAGAGCAGACTTGCATTGCAGATGTTCTTGATAAGTGCCGACTTGGTATCAGCACCGAACGCGCTGCAGAAAAAGCAGAAGTGGAACTCAAACACGCTGTCATGCGCGAGCTGTTCACGCGCGGCCTGCGCGGCAAGCCGCAGAAGGACACCGAGATCGGGTCGGTGCCGGAGAGTTGGAGTGTCGTCGAACTAGGCAGCTTGTGCCTCGTTACTGATCAAGTCGATTTGACTTCGGAGGGCGATCGCATTATTCATTACATTGATGTATCCAGCGTTTCCAGGGATTCGCTCAAGATTGAAACGACGAACGAATGTCTGCTTAAAAATGCGCCAGGTCGTGCTCGCAAGCGGGTGAGGAGTGGTGATGTCATATTCGCAACGATCAGACCGACTTTGCTTCGTGTCGCGAGGATCGATGCATCGCTGGACAACCAAGTGTGTTCCACCGCCTTTTGCGTCTTGCGCACTACCGACTCTGAGCTACTTGGCAAGTATGTTTTTTATACCGTCCAGCGGCCAGAGTTTCTTGAACTTCTAGCACGCATCGAGACAGGAGCCAGCTATCCAGCAGTGACGGATCGCCAAGTCAAAGCACAGCCTATTCCACTCCCGCCGCCAGACGAACAACGCGAAATCGTCGCCATCCTCGACGCTATCGACCGCAAGATCGAACTACACCGCAAGAAAAAGCAGGTGCTCGAAGAACTCTTCAAGGCCCTGCTCCACAAGCTGATGACCGGGGAGATCCGTGTATCGGACCTTAATCTCTCGGCGCTCGAGCCGCGGAGGGTGGTGCCGGCAGCACCTTGACGACTAAAGAGGCTTTGGCTATGATAGAGACATCATCCGCCCCTGGCAGTAAGCCTTCCCCCTCTCATCCGGGAAGCGCCGAACCCCGGGGCTATTCTTTTTTACGCTCCCGCTCGACCGATCTGCTTTACCATGTCTCTCCGACGGTGACCGCCGTCATGGTCGATGCCGGCTTCTACCTGAGTATGGCTCGGCGGATCTTCGGTCGGCAGCATCCTGATGAAGCAGCCAGGAAGCTCCACCAAGTCGCCCTCAATCACCTGAACGACGAGAACGGTCGGCGCATCGCTCGGCTCTACCGCATCTTCGTCTATGACGCCCCACCTGCCGCTTGGAAAGGACATACCCCCATCGGGAAGAAGCCCATCGACCTTGGTGAATCCGCGGTGGCGATGTGGCGCAGTACTTTCCACGAAACACTCCGCGGCCTGCGCAAGGTGGCGCTGCGCTTGGGTGAGATCCCAACCAGCCAGGTCCGCTGGCAGCTCAAGCCGTGGATTTTGAAGGACCTGATCAACGGACGAAAGCGCTGGGAGCAACTCACCGACGACGATTTCCGGTTGGACATACGCCAGAAGGGTGTGGACATGCGCTTGGGGTTGGACATTGCCTCCTTGGCGTATCAGCGGAATGTGAACCAGATCATCTTGATTTCTGGCGATGCGGACTTCGTGCCGGCGGCCAAGCTTGCCCGCCGTTCGGGTATCGATTTCGTTCTCGATCCCATGTGGGCCACGATCAGACCCGACCTGTTCGAACACATCGACGGCCTGCGCAGTGTGTGCCCACGTCCGAAGGCAAATCCGGCACGACCCCGGAACGGCGAGGAGGCTCCATGAAAACGGTCGCCACCGATTACACCAGGCCGCGATCGCCTGACGGGCGTTCCTGTTCACGCTCGCAACACGTGACTCTCCGTGCTAGGCCGTGGCTGACGGGCAGCGCCCCTTGGCCACTTGTCAGCCGGAAGGAACCTGTGCTTGAAAGCGTATGGCTTACGGGCGCCGAGATCCGGGTCGATATCGCAGGCTGGACCAATAGAAGACTTTCCCGATGAACACCCTCAAGATCAACGAAGCCGGAAGCGTGCAGTTCCCGATGATCAAGCACGCGGTGGAGATCGGCTGGGAGCCGCTTTCGCCCGCCGAGGCGCTGTTCCGGCGAGGAGACGAGTCCACGAGCTTGTTCAAGGGGTCGTTGGAGCAGAAAATCCTAGACTTCAACCCGTGGCTTTCGCCCGATCAGGCGCGCGCCATCGTCGAGACCTTCGACGCGCAGCCGGCCAGCATCGAAGGGAACCGCGAGCGGCTCGCGTGGTTGCGCGGCGAACGTCGGTGGTACGACGAGGTCGAGAAGCGCCATCGCGTCGTGACTCTGATTGATTTCGAGCACGTCGCGGACAATGACTTCTATGTGACCTGGGAGTGGAAGATCAAGCCGCCTACCCGCAAGGGCAACCGCGCCGACGTGATGTTTCTCGTCAACGGTGTGCCGGTAGTCATCGTCGAGCACAAGAACCCAAAAGACGGCGACGGCATTGAGCGTGCGGTCAAGCAGTTGCGGCGCTATGAGCTGGAGACGCCGGAGCTGCTGGCGGCGCCGCAGCTGTTCAACCTGACCCACCTGTTCGATTACTGGTACGGCGTAACCTGGAATGTGACCCGGCGCGACATGGCGCGCTGGAAGGAGATCCCGGAGGAGACCTACCGCTTTGCGGTGCAATCCTTCTTCGAGCCGACCGACTTCCTGCGCACCTTGCGACACTGGATCCTGTTCTACGTGCAGGACGGGGAGACGAGGAAGTCCGTCTTGCGGCAGCACCAGCGGCGCGCCGTCGATGCTATCCTCGACCGCTGCCTGGATCCCGCCAAGACCCGCGGCCTCATCTGGCACACCCAGGGCTCTGGCAAGACCTTCACGCTACTGACCGCCGCGCGCTTGATCCTGGAGGATAAGGCCCGCTTCTCCAACGCCACGGTCATCCTGGTGGTGGACCGGACCGAACTCGAAGGTCAGTTGAAGAACTGGGTGGAACGCCTCTTGGGTGAGATGCAGCGGCAGGACATCGCTGTCAAACGCGCCAACAACAAGGCCGAACTGCAGTCCCTGCTGGATGCCGACTTCCGAGGCCTCATCATCTCGATGATCCACAAGTTCGAGGCCATTCGCAAAGATAGTTGCCGACGCGACAACGTTTATGTCTTTATCGATGAAGCCCATCGCTCTGTGGCCAAGGACCTGGGCACTTACCTCATGGCCGCCGTGCCTCGTGCCACCATCGTCGGCTTCACAGGCACGCCCGTTGCGCGCACGATGCAAGGCGAAGGCACGTTCAAGATCTTCGGCACGCAGGACGAACTGGGCTACCTCGACAAGTACTCGATCGTCGAGTCCATCGCCGACGAGACCACGCTCCCCATCAAATACATGATGGCCCCTTCGACGATGACGGTGCCGGCTGATCGGCTCGACAACGAGTTCTTCGATCGTGCCGACAGCGAGGGCGTCACCGATGTCGAGGAGCTCAATACCGTGCTCGACCGGGCGGTCGACCTACGCGCCTTCCTGACGGCGGACGACCGGATCAAAAAAGCTTCGGCCTTCATTGCCGAGCACTTCAAAGAGAACGTCCTGCCGCTCGGGTACAAGGCCTTCGTGGTGGCCGTGAACCGTGAGGCCTGCGCGAAGTACAAAAAAGCATTGGATCTGGTGCTGCCGCCCGAATGGACGGTGCCGGTCTATACGCAGAACGCGACCGATCTCATTGACCGCCCCCTGGTGGCGGAACTCCAACTTTCCCCCGAGCGTGAAGAGGACGTCCGACTGCTATTCAAAAAATCTGCCGAGGACCCCAAAATCCTCATCGTCACCGACAAGTTACTCACCGGCTACGACGCGCCGCTGCTTTATTGCCTTTACCTCGACAAGCCGATGCGCAATCACGTGCTGCTGCAGTCGATTGCCCGGGTCAATCGTCCTTACGTCGATGCCAACGGGGTGCAAAAGCGAGTGGGTCTCGTAGTGGATCTCGTCGGCGTCCTGCGCGAGCTCAAAAAGGCGTTGCAGTTCGACTCCTCGGACGTCGGCGGCGTCCTTGAGGATCTCGACGTCTTGTTTCGGGACTTCTTTGAGAAGATCGAGCGGGCTCGGTTGCGCTATCTCGACGCGGGCGAGGTCGGCGGCCCCGACGAACGCCTGGAGCGCCTCGTCTATGGTCGCCTCTTCGAGCCCGAGGCCAGAAAGGAGTTCTTCGAGACCTATAAGGAGATCGAGGTGTTGTGGGAAATTCTCTCGCCCTCGCCCGAACTGCGCGATCACGTCGGGACCTACAAGCAGCTTTCCTTTCTCTACGCAGCCGTGCGTAACGCTTACGCCGGGAAGACCGGTTTCGTGGCCGATCTGGCCTACAAAACTCGCCGCTTGATCGAGGAAAGCGCCGAGCAGCACGGGCTGGGGCGATTGATGAAGAGTGCGACCTTCGACGTGCAGGCCCTGCAATCACTGCACAAAGAGGTTGGCTCGAACGAAAGCAAAGTCTTCAACCTGGTTCGGGGACTCCAGAGAGAGATGGACGAAAACCCAGCGTTCACGCCCGTGTTTCAGTCCTTAAAGGAACGTGCCGAGCGCATCCTCCGCGATCTCGAGGAGCGCAAGATCACCGGTCTGATCGCCATGGAACGACTGGCAACTCTCACCGCCGAGAGGGAGTCCCTGATGAAGGCCGCGCGGGATAGTGGGCTCTCCGAACGGGCCTTTGCCGTCTATTGGGTGTTGCGCGAGGACGACGCCGTCAAAGCGGCAGGGCTTGACGCCATGGTGCTCGCCCGGGAGGCTGAAGCGCTCTTGGCGCGCTTTCCGAACGCGTCGCTGAACCCTGACGAGCAACGTCGTCTTCGTGCAGCCATCTACATACCCGTATTGGCACTCGAGCCGAAGGAGCGTACACGTGTGGTCGACCTGATGATCCAACGACTACTTGACGAGGCGGAGACATGAGATTTCCTCTCCTCCCTGCGCAAGAACTGCGGCGGCGCGTGGACACCTGGGCGGCGACACTGCGTGTCAGACCGCGTGTCGTTCGCGTTCAAGCCATGTGTAGGAAATGGGGATCCTGTTCTTCCGCCGGGATCGTCACCCTGGCGGCCGATTTGGTCATGCAGGACGAGCGTTTCCAAAACTACGTGATCGTTCATGAGTTGTTGCATCTGCGTTATCCAAGCCACGGGCGCCTGTTTAAAGCGCTGATGAATGCCCACGTTCCAGGGTGGCGTGAACTGGAGTCCGCGAGGCAAGATCGAGGTGTGAAATCTCGGGCTCTCCGCTGACGTTCTGGGCGGTGGATGATGATCGGCGCGGCCTCATCGCTAACGGAAATTCGTGGACTTCTACGTCGATTCCCAATGTCACCCACGTCATCGGTGACCGTGAGAGCACTCCGTGCGAACGCTATCGCGTCGCCGACGTTCCAGGAATCCACCGCGCTGATTTTGATAAAAACAGCTTGCAGGCCTGAAGGAAAGGCTTCATGCCGCGATGTGATGCACGTTGACTACCCTTGATGCACAAGTTTAGAAACCTTTGGCACTCCTTGGAGTCCGGAGGGATGCCGTGCAAATGCCGTACGTGTGAATCCGAATTCGGGGGCTTCTACCGGGTAGGGGCTTGTGGAGACATCTTGGGGAGATGAATCCCAAAGTGCGACCAAAGTCGAATTTCACGCCCATGGCGGCAAGATTGAGTCCTTAAACTGCTGTCAATCGCCGACGGGTTGAGGTGGTGAGTGCCACCGCCTCGACCCAATCGACAGTGTCTAGCCTTCAACCGGAGATCGAAGCGATGCAGAGGACGATGTCAGCGTAGCCCAGGACTTGTTGCCCGGATAGCTGAACGAGCCGGAGGGTCTGGCCCGGCTGATCGAGACGGTCCTGAACCAGCTCCTGGCGGCGCAGATGACCGAACCTCTCGGGGCGAGCCCGTACGAACGGACCCCCGAACGGCAGGGCGACCGTCACGGCGTCCGTCCCCGGACCCTCGACATCCGGGTCGGGCCTGTGACTTTACAGGTGCCCCAGACGCGGGACGGCAGTTTCTCGCCCGAGATCTTCAAACGCGATCAGCGCAGCGAGCAAGCCTTTGTGCTGGCGCTCATGGAGAGGGTCGTTCACGGCGTCTTGACCCGCAAGGTGACCGAGATCACCGAGGCCTTGTGCGGGACCTCCTTCTCGACATCGACCGTGAGCGCGCTTTGCGCCCAGCTCGATCCCCGGGTCCGGGCGTTCCACGAGCGTCGTCTGACGGCCTCCTCCCCGTTTGTGCGGATCGACGCCTTGGGGATCACCGTGCGCGAAGACGACCGGGTGGTGTCGAAGGCGCCCTCATCGCCACGGGCATCCGTGACGACGGGGAGCGGGAGATCCTGGCCTCGAGATCGGGGACTCGGAGTCCTTCGCCGCCTGGGAGGACTTCTTCAAGGGATTGAAAGGGCCGGCTTGAGGGGGGTCTTGTGGATCAACTCGGACAGCCACGCGGGTCTGGTCGAGGCGGCTGCGCACGACCAACATGCAGGAGCGCTTGAATGGAGAGATCCGCGGGCGGAAACCGGTGATCCGGATCTTCCCTAACGCCGAATCGGCTCACCGTCTCCTCGGGCTCTCTTGGTCGAACAGCACGAGGCGTAGGCCGGGCAGCGCGATCTCAATAGGGATGAATTTCACGAATGGCTCGCGTCCCGACAGCCCGCGGGCCCTCCTTGGGAGCAGGTGGAGGTGGTGGTGTCCTTGAGTTGAGCACGTCGAAGCCGGAGCGAACTGACAGCAAAGATTGGACTTGACTGTCCTGAGGAGGTGTCGTGGCAGGAAGAGCGAAGTGCGGCCGCGGCCGGTGGTCCTTGGTTGTACTTCACTCCTTTCCTCCGGACCACGCTGGGAGGTTCTTGAATTTCTTGGAAGGGTGGGGAGCCTGTCGTAGGAGATTCGGTTTCGATCCTGGACTGATTCCAATGCTGGTATAATTCTTAGGCCGACCTCTACCAGCACGGGAGATACGTTCATGAAGAGTCTCAAAGGCACCAAGACGCACGAAAACCTCAAGTACGCCTTCGCCGGTGAATCGCAGGCGAACCGTCGCTACCTCTACTTCGCGGCCAAAGCCGACGTCGAGGGTTACAACGATGTCGCGGCCGTCTTCCGCTCGACCGCCGAGGGCGAAACGGGCCACGCCCACGGACACCTCGAGTACCTCGAAGCGGTCGGCGATCCCGCCACGGGTGAACCGATTGGCCCCACGGACAAGAACCTTCGTGCCGCCATTGCCGGCGAGACGCACGAATACACGGACATGTACCCCGGAATGGCCAAGGCCGCCCGCGAGGAGGGCTTCGAGGAAATCGCCGACTGGTTCGAACGCCTGGCCAAAGCCGAGCGCTCCCACGCCAACCGCTTCCAGAAAGCTCTCGAAACCCTCGGCGCCTGAGCGGATCAGCCCTGTCCCCCCGCGGCTTGAACGACGGGGGGACGGTGTTTGCGACCATGAGCGAAGAAGGCGGATTGAGAGCCCCCGAGCGTCATCCCGTGCGCTGGGAGGAGGCGGAGTACACCGACCGGGCCGGCCTCGAGAAGGAGGCCGCTCGGGTCTTCGACGTCTGCCACGGGTGCCGCCGCTGCTTTAATCTCTGCGCGGCTTTCCCTCTCCTCTTCGACGCTGTCGACGAGACCCCCGGCGGGGAAGTGGGAGAACTCGGTCGTGAGGTCGCCTGGAAGGTCGCGGAGCAGTGTTATCTCTGCGATCTCTGCTTCATGACCAAGTGTCCCTACGTTCCTCCGCATCCCTTCGCCCTCGATTTTCCCAAACTCATGCTGCGCCTCAAGGCGACGCGCTTCCGTGAGGAAGGACTGCGCGCGCGCGATCGCCTCCTCACCGCGACCGACGCCGTGGGCCGTCTCCTCGGGGTCCCGGTGGTGGCCCCGGCGGTCAACGCGCTCGCCCGCAACCGGACTGCGCGCCGTGCCCTGGAGGCCGTGGCCGGTGTGGCCCGCGAAGAGCCGCTCCCGCCCTACGCGCCGCGCTCCTTCCGCACCCGTCGGCGCCGCACCCCGAAGATCCCGCCGCGTGCGGTGGCGGGCGAACGGACACGGGGACGTGTCGCCCTCTTCGTCACCTGCTACGCGAACCGCAACGAACCCGAGATCGCTCAAGACCTCGTGCGCGTCTTCGAGCACAACGGCATCGCCGTCGATCTCGTGCCGGAGGAGATCTGCTGCGGGATGCCGCGGTTCGAGCACGGTGATCTCGAGACCGTCGCCGAGCACGCGCGGCGGAACCTTCCCGTCCTGGCCCGCCTCGTGGACGAGGGTTATGAGCTCACCGCTCCGGTGCCGTCCTGCGTTCTCATGTTCCGGCGCGAGCTCCCGCTCCTCCTCCCCGACGATCCCCTCGCGGCCAAAGTCGCCGCCGCTTTCCGCGACCCCTTCGAGTACCTCATGCTGCGCGCTCGCGACGGGTTGCTGAGCAAGGATTTCAAGGTACCGCTCGGCGAGGTGGTCTACCACGCGCCCTGCCACCAACGGGTACAGAACATCGGCCCGCGGACACGGGAGTTTCTCGAGCTGATCCCCGGCACGCGGGTTCGGGCGATCGAGCGTTGTTCGGGTCACGACGGCACCTACGCCGTCCGCCGCGAAACGCATCCTCACGCGGTGGCCATCGGACGGCCGGTCTTCGCCGCCGTCCGAGAGGCCCCCGAGGCCGTCGTGACGAGCGATTGCCCGATGGCCGGGCGACACATCGCCTGGGGGGGCGGGCACGCCCCCGCCGTCCATCCTCTCCGTCTCGCCGCCGTCGCCTACGGGCTCGTTCCCCCCGCGGGGCTTCACCCCTCACCGTCCTCTCCCGCGGAGCCGCCGTGCGCCCCTTGACCCCCGACGACCTCTTGAGCCTCGAGGCTTACGACCGTGTTCGTCCCGAGTTCCGCCGCCGCGCCATCGACCATCAAAAACGCCGCCGCGTCGCCCTCGGTCCCGACGTCACCGTCGCCTTCGAAGACCGCCTCACGGTCCAGTACCAGATTCAGGAGATGCTGCGCATCGAGCGGATCTTCGAGCGCGAGGGTGTTCTCGCCGAACTCGAGGCGTACAACCCCCTGGTTCCGGACGGCACGGGCCTCACGGCGACGATGATGATCGAGCTCCCGGACCCCGAGATCCGCCGCGTGCGTCTGCGCGAACTCCGCGGGATCGAGGATCGCATCCATCTGCGTGTCGGTGACGCTCCGGCCCGCACCGCACGCGCCGACGAGAATCTTCCGCGCACGACCGATGAGAAGACCGCTTCGGTCCACTATCTTCGCTTTCCGCTCACGTCCGAGGACCGTCGGGAGTTCGCGGTTTCGCGGGTGGTGCTGGCCTGCGATCATCCTCTCTACCGCCACGAGACGGTGCTCGACGAGGAGACGCGCGGCCTTCTCGCCCGCGACTGGCTCGACGAATCCTCCGGCTGAGGAACCCTCCGCCCGTTACAATACCGCCGAGCCCGTCGGCCGAGGCCTTTTTGTGTGAGCACGAGCTACCGCGCCCGCGACATCGAGGTTCTTGAGGGTCTCGATCCCGTCCGCCGGCGGCCGGGCATGTACACCGACACCTCGAGTCCCGAGCATCTCGCCTGGGAGGTCATCGACAACAGCGTCGACGAGGCTCTGGCGGGCCACGCGCGGCGTATCGAGGTTCGCCTGCACACCGACGGGTCGCTCTCCGTTCGCGACGACGGGCGGGGGATGCCCGTCGACCTTCATCCCACGCTCGGACGCCCGGGGGTCGAGGTCATCCTGACCACCCTGCACGCCGGGAGCAAGTTCTCCGAGCGCGTCTACCGCTACGCGGGCGGTCTCCACGGGGTGGGAGTCTCGGTCGTCAACGCCCTCAGCCGCCGCCTCGAAGTGAGCGTCTGGCGCGACGGGGCCGAGTACCGCATGGCCTTCGCGCAGGGTGAGGTGGCTGAGAACCTCACACGCAGCGCCGCCGCGCGTGGGACGGGGACAGGGACCCTCGTCCGTTTCTGGCCCGAGCCCCGCTATTTTGCGAGCTCCACGTTCTCTTACGATCGGCTCGCGCGTCTCCTCCGCGCCAAAGCCGTTCTCCTCCCCGGTCTCGAAGTCGCCATCGTGGCGGAGGATCCGCCCCGGAGCGACCGCTGGCGCTATGAGGACGGCCTGGGACCGTATCTCGCGGAGACGCTTGGGGACGCGCTTGTCCGCCCGAGCCCCCCTCTGGTCCTTTCCGTTCCGGGCGAGAAGATGAGCCTCGAGTGCGCGCTGGCTTGGGTCGACCCCGAGAGCGCCGAGGCGCCGCGCCCGACCGAGAGTTACGTGAACCTCGTGCCCACGCCGCTCGGCGGGACGCATGTGGCGGGTCTGCGGTCCGGAGCGGCCGAGGCGGTGCGCGAGTTTTGCGAGGTGCGCGGTCTTGTCCCGCGCGGTCTCAAACTGACGATCGAGGACGTCGTGGGAAGTCTCGCCTACGTCCTCTCACTCCGCCTGCGTGAGGCGGAGTTCGCCGGGCAGACGAAGGAACGGCTCACCGCCCGCGACGCTCAGGGGGCGACGGCGGGGGCGATCAAGGATGCGCTCTCGCTGTGGCTCCACCGCCACCCCCAGATCGGTGAGGAGATCGTCGCCGGTCTCGTGCGTCTCGCGCAGGCTCGTCAACAGGCCGCCGCCGTGGTGGAGCGCAAGAAATTCAGCGCCGCCCTGGCGCTGCCCGGGAAGCTGGCCGACTGCACGAGCCGCGATCTCGAATCGAGCGAACTCTTCCTCGTCGAGGGCGATTCGGCCGGCGGCTCGGCCCGCCAAGCCCGCGATCGGGCCACCCAGGCCGTCCTTGCGCTTCGCGGCAAGATTCTCAACACTTGGGAAAGCCGCAGCGAGGAGATCCTCTCCTCGAACGAAGTGCGCGACATCGCCCGCGCGCTCGGGGTGGCCCCCGCTCAGTCGGACACCGCGGGTCTTCGTTACGGCAAGGTCTGTATCCTTGCGGACGCCGACTCCGACGGGGCCCACATCGCCACCCTTCTTCTGGCCCTCTTCCTTCGCCACTTCCGGAGCCTCGTCCGCGAGGGTCGCGTCCATGTCGCCCAGCCTCCGCTCTACCGCATCGATCTCGGCGAGACGGTGGCCTACGCCCGCGACGACGCCGAGCGCGATCGGATCCTTGAGGCCCTGGCGGGCGATGCGCCCGGGCGTCGGGCGACGATCACCCGCTTCAAAGGTCTCGGGGAGATGAATCCCGAGCAGCTCCGGCTCACGACCATGGATCCCACGAGTCGGCGGCTCATCCGCTTGGTCCTGGCCGATGTCGAAACCACGCGCTCGACGGAGGACCTGTTCCACATGATGTTGAGCCGGCGACGGGCGGGCGACCGGAGACTCTGGCTCGAGCGGCGCGGGGCCGAGGCTCGAGCCGAGGTTTGACCTCGCACGACCGCCGGTGAACGGTGAGAGCGCGTCTCTTGTCGAGGCCTTTGTGGAGAGGGACGGGGTCCGGTGATGTCTGCAAGGACTCCAGTGGCGTGACGGCGTTCTCTGCGGATTGGCTCGCCTGTCGAAATCCTAAGGAAGCTCTGATTTATTTGCCGATGTGTCCATAATTACGTTGTGACGTCGAGTCACGACTCGATGATCTCTCTTGATCCTTGGCGCGGAAAACCGCCATGAGCCAAGAGACCCTCGCCGACGAAGGTTTCGAGAAGTACCGCAAACCTACCCGCCGTGAACAGTTTCTTGAGGAGATGAACCCCGCCTCATCCCTTGGGTGGAGCTTGCGGCTGTCCTCGAGCCGTTTTACCCTCGGGGCGAGGGCCGCGGCCGTCCGCCGATCGGCGTCGAGCGCCTCCGACGGATTCCCTTCTTGCCGCACGGGTTCAATCTCTCGGGCCCGGCGGTGGAGGAAGCGCTCGACGATTCCCGGGTCCTGCGTCGGTTCGTCGGCATCGACCTCGGGCGGGAGCCCGTGCCGGACGAGACCACCATCGGCAAGTTCCACCATTTGCTGGAGCACCATCATCTGGGGGAGCGCCTCTTCGCCCTCATCGGGGAGTCCCTCCAGGAGAACGGTCTCAAGGTCCACACCGGGACCATTGTGGATGCCACGATCACCAGTTCCCCGAACTCGACCAAGAACCGGGAGAAGGCGCGTGATCCCGAGATGCACCAGACCCGGAAGGGCAAGCAGTGGTACTTCGGCATGAAGGCCCACATCGGGGTCGATTTCGGCTCGCTTGGCGTCTTGACTTCACCGCACACTGAATCTTAGGCTTTCAGCCTAGTGCCAAGTGTTGGCAAAAGTGGTAACAGGCAGATTGTCAACTTGGTGTAAACTTGACAACCAGAATGTCAACCGGTGAGGGAGTTTACGTGAGCGAGAGGATGTCGAACGCACCCATCTACTACGCTCTTGCCCAGGCGAGCTTCAATCCCATCGCAGCAATGTCGAAGTATGTCGATCAGATTCAGGACAGCCTCAGGTTGAAGGGTTACACGTTGTTTGAGACGAGGCTGGTTCAACAGCTCTCGCCTCCCTCTCCCGATCAAGCGCCCCAGGCCGTCCTCCAAGTTACACCGGTGCCCGTCTGGTTCATCACGCGCAACGATCGTACGTCCGGATTTGTCTTGACGCCCGTGGGCATCATCTATCACACGACCCGCTACGAAACGCACAACGAGTTCATCCAAGAGTTGCTAGAGGGGTTGATGACCGTGCACGAGGCGGTGACCCTCGATCACGTCAGCCGGTTGGGCCTTCGTTATCTCGACGCCGTGCTGCCCCGTGCGGGTGAGAGTGTCGAAGCGTATCTCGCCCCGGGGTTGCACGGGATTGAGTTCCGTGCCAAAGAGCGCTACAGCCTGACGGAATCCGTCTTTGAGACAAGCCCGGGCCCGTTGGTCACCACCGGGACTCTTGTGGCTCGGGTGGTCCGGACGACAGGACCTCTCGGGTTCCCCCCAGATCTGCAACTCAACAATCTCGTGATGAATCCGAAATTCAACACAACGGAGTCTCGCGCCCATGCGGTCATCGATACGGATCACTTCGTCCAAGGTCGTATGCCCGTCGATACGGAGGGGCTCCGTGAGGAATTGCTCTCGCTGCATGCCGCCGTGAAATCCGTTTTCGAAGTGATGACCACGACTCACGCGCGAGCGGCGTGGGCATGAGCTGAGCAAGAGGAGCGCGGCCATGAACACTGCCATCTCTACACCGCCACCGACATCGTATGGCTCACTAACGGGGGATACATCCGGCATCACTTCGGCGCGGGCCGAGCGGACCCTTGTGGCTTTTGGTACCGGCAGCGTTTACGAGATCTCCCAGACCATGCACTGGAAACACTGGCCGTCGTGTTACGACTTGTTGAAGTACCGGCTTCCCTGCTTCACCCTCTTTTCCCTTGACGACATGACGGCGGTCGACAGGGTTCAGGAGCCACGTCCGGATTTGCGATCGGCGTCCGAACATCTCGAGAACATCCGTCGGGTCTTTAAGCCGGCCGTCTCGGATCTGGCAGTCGTGTTCGGCGTTTCCCGGCAGGCGGTCTACAAGTGGATCGACGACAGCGCGACACCCGAACCCGCGAACTTCAAGCGAATCGTCGAGCTCAGCCACACGGCCGACGCTTTCCGTGACGCTGGAATCACGAGGGCGTCCAATCTTCTGAAGATGAAAGCGTTTCAGGGGCGGTCATTGTTGGACCTACTGGCGGACGGGCGGCTTCAGTCCACGCATGTTCAAGCACTGATCGCCGAAGCCCGGGCGATGGACGCCGCCTACGATCGATCCGGCTTGGCGAGGTCGAGAGCGAAACCCTCGGACGATTGGAGGACGGAACTATCCATTCCCGGCGTGCCGGGGGAATAGGTTGGGGCGTGACGAATGTCGGCGCGCGATACGGAGTGGCGGCAGGGCGATCTCCTGACACGCGAATCCGCGGCGGTCCTGGATCTGGCTCTCGCCGACGAGGCCGCGCGTCGCGTCGTCGTTGTGACACACGACTGCGATCTGATACACGAGAACGAACCCCTCGTCGAGGTCATCGTTGCCGACGAGGTCGAGAAGCTCGATTCGAGGTTCACCTACGCCAAGAATCCACGACGGCTCCACCTCGTCTACGACGACCCCGCCCCTGCCTCCTTGATTCTCGAGCTCCGGCATGTCGATCGTCGTGGCATCGCAAAGCGAGATTTCGTCGAGCACGCGGTCAAAGATTACGATCTCGGTCTCTCGATGAATGCCAAGCGTGTTCTCAAACAGTGGCTCGCCGCACGGTACGGCCGCCCGGCCTTCCCTACCGAGTTTGATGCACGGCTGGGTGAACAGACCAAACGAAAAATTGAAAACATTCTGAAGCGCGATGCCGAGCACGTGCTGGCCGTGTTCTTCGATCTGGGCGAGTACCGACATACCGAATTGACCCCTGGTGACCCCTACACGCTGTCGGTGTTCGTTGTCTACGACACCCAGGAAGGTGGTCAAGATTCCCACGACGCCAGAGAGGTGGTCGAACATGTGGCCGAGCAGCTGCGTGATCTGTTCGAAACCACCTATGGAAGGCGCGGAACGGCCTCGTCAATCGCGCTCGAGAACTGCGAGGCCGTGGCGGATAGGGAACTCTCGCTCGCCGATCTACGCCGACTGGATCAGTGGCGCCTCGAGCATTTCAGCCACGGTGGTGAGCGTGGTGATTTTCTCCCCGTTGGTGAGATGCCGCCGTAGTCACCGAACGTGTCACGAACGCGACGTCCCGGACGTCGACCGCGACGCAAGTGGATAGCTCGTAACGAGACGGGGGAACCTTGCGGGCGGGTGTCACGCGGCGGGTGCGCCCGGAGTGCTGTGGATATGCCGCAAGAGTGTGCCCGGCACGAACCCACTGCCCTGCACGTGGAGCCAAAGCCCCGCAGCCCGCCACGAAAGCCTTGCGGCATCACGACGCCCCCGGTGGGAGGGGACCTGAGCGTTTCCCCACCCGGCACTCTCAGAGGATCCCGGGGATGAGTCGGCTCCGCGTGCGTGTGCAGTATTCGGGATAGGCGGGGAGATGCCGCAAGATCGATTCCTCCCGGCGGATGCGCGTCAGGAACATGACCATCATGCCCAGCCCCAGAAGAACGATGACGGCTGTTTCGCCGGACAATACGCCGAGACCGACGAGCACGACGAGACCGCCCGTATAAGACGGATGGCGGACATAGCGATAAGGTCCCATGGTCACGACGGATTGGTCTTGCTCGACTCGCAGCGCGAAGGAAAAGGCCCGTTTGAGTGTGGCCATGGCGTAGAGACGGAGAGCGTAGCCGGCGGCGATCAGGCCGATTCCCACGGCCGGCCACCATCCTGTCGAGGGGGAGAGCGTCGGCAGATGGAAGACTTTCGTGAACCAGCTGCCGAGCATAAAAGAGGCAAGAATGACCAGGCCGACGAGCCAAAAAAAGTACCGGTCGAAGAAGGCGCGACTGTGGGGCAGGGAAGGATCGAAACCGTGGAAACGCCGCGCGAGGTAGCTCTCCGTGATCAGGACGCCGACACTCGCGGCGGGCAGCAAGAAAGAGGTCATGTGCGCTCACCATCCCCGGGCATGAAGAACGCGCAGAAGGTAACGCCCGTACACGACAAAATCACGAACGGGGGGAGCGGGCTTTGTGTCAGGATGTCACGGGTCGGGACCCCGGCGCGAATCGAGCGTGCGATCTCCCCTGGGGGAGGCGGATCCGTAGGTTCCGAGGAGGGGGACGGCGGGTTTTCACCCGAGCGGGCCCTTCTTGCCTTAAAATTACCTTTTACGGTCCTGGAACCCCTGGAGTCACTCCGAGATATGGTCACCATCCGGCTTTCCCGCGGCGGCGCCTGCAAGCGCCCCTTCTACACGATCGTCGTCACCGACCGCCGAAGCCCCCGCGACGGGCGCATGCTCGAGCGGATCGGGTTCTTCAATCCCCTCGAGCCGGAGACGGGCACGCGGCTCCGCGTCAATCTCGAGCGCTACGAATACTGGACCGCCCGGGGAGCCCACCCGTCCGAGCGGGTCGCCGCTCTCGTCGGGCGTTACCGGCGCAACCCTCCCGCGGCGGCTCCCGCCGCGGAGTGAGTCCCGTCGCGAACGACGGACTTGCACGTCTCGTCCCCGCGGGGACGATCGGGTCTCCGCACGGGATCGAGGGGGCGCTCCGGCTCTGGTCCGAGACGTCGCCTCCGGAGGCCATCTTCGATTACGGTCCGTGGACACTCGCGAAAGGCGAGCTTCGCCGCACCGTTCGTGTCGTCGGCCACGGCCGTTCCGGCGGGCGGCTCATCGTCCGCCTCGATCTCGCCGCGACCCCCGAGGAAGCCCGCCTCTGGACGGGGGCGACGGTGCTCGTCCCCCGCGCTTCCTTCCCTCCGGCTCCTCCCGGGCAGTACTATTTCGTCGATCTCCTCGGTCTGACGGTTTGCGACGAGGACGGTGGCCTCTGGGGCACGGTCGAGGAGGTGACGGAGGCTCCGGCGCAACCCCTTCTCAGGATCAGGGACGGGAATCGCCACCACCTCGTTCCCTTCGTTCGGGAGGCGATCGTCCTCGAGGTTGATCTCGCGGCCGGGATCGTGCGCGTCCGCCGCTCGGCTCTCGAGGCCTCGTGATGCGCCTTCACGTGCTCACCCTGAGTCCGGAGGCCTTTGCCTGGCTCGAAGATTACGGTGTGATCGGCCGGGCGCTCCGTTCCGGACGGATCACGCTTCGGACCTGGAATCCCCGCGACCATACCGACGACCCCCACCGGAGGGTCGACGACAAGCCCTACGGGGGCGGGGCGGGGATGGTGCTGCAAGCCGAACCGCTGGCCCGGACGCTCGAGGCGGTGCGGGCCGAAGAGCCGGATCTCACGCGTGTCGTCTGCCTGAGCCCGCAGGGCAAGAGATTCGTCCAGGCGGACGCGGAGCGTCTCGCGAGCCTGGGCTCCTCGCTGGCTCTCGTCTGCGGCCGTTACGAGGGGATCGACGAGCGTTTCATCGAGGCTTTTGCCGACGAGGAGCTCTCGGTCGGGGATTTCGTCCTGAGCGGCGGGGAGACGGCGGCCCTTGTCGTTCTCGACGCCGTCGTGCGTCTTCTCCCGGGTGTGCTCGGCGATCCGGCGTCCCTTGCCGACGAGAGTTTTGGACCCGGGGGAGGTCTTGCCGGTCCGGTCTACACCCGCCCCGAGGTCTGGCGGGGGCGGGCGGTTCCCGAGATTCTCCTCGGCGGGGATCACGCCGCGATCGAACGCTGGCGGAAAGAGCAGGGCCAGAGGCGCACGGCCTGCCGCCGCTCTTCGGCGGCGGGCCAAGGCGATGGGGGCGATGCACCCCCGGGCGGCTAGCCCCGGTCCCGTCCGTGGCGTCTCCTCGTGACGCCGAAGATCCCTCGGGCTTTCCGGGCCCTCAGCGGCGATCCCCGACCGCGAGTTCTTCGCGCAGTGCCGCGGCGAGGCGCGCGTGCGCTTCCGTGGGATCGAGATCCGCCACGAGTCGCGCGAGATCGGTCATCGCCAGTCCGCGGTAGCCGCAGGGATCGATGCGGGTGAAGGGTTCGAGATCCATCGCGACGTTGAAGGCGAGACCGTGGTAACTGGCCCCGCGCCGAATACGGAGCCCGAGGGAGGCGATTTTGGCCTCCCCGACATAGACGCCGGGGGCCCCCCGACGGCGGTGGCCGGCGACACCGTAGGAGGCGAGTGTTTTTAACACCGCCTCCTCGAGGAGCGCCACGAGCCCCTGGGGTCCGAGGCCTCGTCGGCGGAGATCGAGGAGGGTGTAGGCGACGATCTGACCGGGCCCGTGGTAGGTGACCTGCCCCCCGCGGTCGACCGCCACGACCTCGATCGTGCCCGGATCGAGAACGTGTTCCCGTCGGCCGTTCAAGCCGAGGGTGTAGACGGGGTCGTGTTCCACGTACCAGATCTCGTCGGGTGTCTCCGCCGTCCGCTCCTCGGTGAAGCGGCGCATGGCCTCCCAGACGGGGCGGTAGCTCCGCCGTCCGAGATCACGTTCGACGAGCGCCGGAGGGCTCATGGCGAGCGGGCGATCTCCGCCCGTCGCCCCGCTTCGAAGAGGTCCCAGGCGCGGGCGAAGAGCCCACCGCCGGGAGGCTCGGGGAACGCCCGTCCGTCGAGATCCGCCACGCGCACCAGTCCCCGACCCGAGCTCGAGATCCAGAGTTCCTCGCTGCCGGCGATCCAACTCAGGGGAAGCGTCCGCCGCTCGACCGCGATGTCCGCTTCCTCGAGGCGGGCCACGACGAAGTCGCGGGTGACCCCCGGGAGCACGTGCGGCCCGTCGGCCGGGGTGAAGACCCGTCCCGCGCGGACCAGAAAGATGTTGCTCGAGCTGCCTTCGGTGAGGACCCCGTCACGGACGAGGAGAGCCTCCGCCGCCCCGCGACGGCGGGCCTCTTCGCGCGCGAGGACGTTCGCGAGAAGAGCCGTCGTCTTGAGGTCGCAGCGGCCCCAGCGTTCGTCCGGGACGAGGGCGGCCGTGATGCCGCGCGCGGCCTCCTCGCGCTCGGGTGGAGGATGGGGAGAGGTGGCCGCAAACACGGTGGGAGCCGGTGCGGGCTCGGGCAGGCGGTGATCGCGCGGGCGGACCTCGCCGCGCGTGATCTGAAGGTAGAGAAGACCGTCGCGGAGGCCGTTCGCGCGGACGAGGGCGCGCAGGAGTTCGCCGCCCCGTTCGCGGCTCCAGGGTCGGGCGATCGCGACGCCGGCGAGACTTCGCTCGAGACGCGCGAGATGCGCCTCGAGGAGAAACGCCTTCGCGTCGTAGACAGGGATGACTTCGTAGACGCTGTCGGCGAAGAGAAACCCGCGATCCCAGGGCGAGATCCGGACCTCGCCGGCGGCGACGAGTCTTTCCCCCCAGAGGACGATCTCGTCCGTCACGCCCCTAGATCCAGCGTCCAATCCGGTCGATGAGGCGGCTCCACCAGCCGGCGCGGGCGACGGGACGGGCGAGGTAGAGACGGCGGCTCACAAGCTCGTGGCCGTCGAGCCAGACCCCGATCCGCCCGACCGGCCGACCTGTGCTCCACGGCGCCCGAAGGTGCGGGGCGAGGTCGAGGCGGAGCTTGATCCGGCGGTACTGTCCGCGCGGAACGGTGGCCCAGAGCGTGCGGTGCACGACAAGCGCGGCGTGACCCGGATCACCGAGCCAGACGGGAATCGTGCGGATCGCTTGCCCCGCGCTGTAGAGGCGATGATCACGGTAGAAGCCGAACCCGTAGTTGAGGAGGGTTTCGGCTTCCCGCGCCCGTGCCGACTCGCTCGCGGCGCCCATCACGACGGCGATGAGGCGCATGCCCCGGCGGTGCGCCGAGGCGTCCATGCAGTAGCCGGCCTCCTTGGTGTAGCCGGTCTTGAGGCCGTCGACCGAAGCGTCGCTCCAGAGCAGGGTGACGCGGTTGTCCTGGGTGATGTGATCCCAGGTGAACTGCTTCACCGCAAAGTAGCGGTGGTAGAGGGCCGGGAAGGTGCGAATGATGTCGCGTGAGATCCGGGCGACGTCGAGAGCGCTGCTGTAATGGTCGGGATCGGAGAGACCGTCGACGTCCATGTAGTGGGTGTTCACGAGACCGAGCCGCCGGGCGTAGCGGTTCATGAGGCTCACGAAGCCCGCGCGGCTTCCGGCGATCCCCTGGGCGAGGGCGACCGCGGCGTCGTTCCCCGAATCGACGATGAGACCGAGGAGAAGATCGTTCACGCTCACCTGGGTGCCGGGGTTGAGGAACATGCGCGAACCGCCGGTGCGCCACGCGGCGGTCGAGATCGTAAAGCGCGTGTGGAGTGTGATGCTGTGCGCCTGGAGCGCCGTGAAGGTGATGTAGGCGACCATGAGTTTGGTGAGGCTCGCCTGCGGAAGGTGCTCGTTGGGCTTGTGGCTCGTGAGCACCTGGCCGCTTCGGGCGTCGAGGAGCACCCAGCTCTTGGCGGCGATCGGAGGGGCCGGCGGGAGAAATCCCTGGGCTCGTGCGGCAGGGAGGACGAGTGCGACGAGGAGAAGGAGGAGGCTCCACGCGGAGCGCAGGGCGGGGCGGGGGGGAGAGACACGCACGGGACAAACCTCGGGATGGGAGAGTGGGAACGGGGGGTTCTGCACCGTAGACCGTCCGCGCAAGACGGCGTTCCCTTCGTCGGAATTCTACAGGGGGAAGAGTCCGGTGCTCATTGTTTCCCGCCCCGGATCACGATCATGGGGTGGGCGAAGCCGAAACGCCGGGCGCGGTCGTCGAGCCGGTCGAGGGCGCCGATGGTCGGAATCGGGCCGATCCTCAAGAGATAGAAGACGCGGTGACGGACGAGGGCGCGCCGCACGCCGAGCCACGGGAAGCCCAGCCGAGCGAGCTTACGCCGTTCCGCCTGGGCCGCGGTGGGTCCGCCGTAGGCGGCGAGCTGAATGTAGACGCGGGGGGGGCCGGCCGCGGGCCGCGGGCGGGCGGGCGCGTAGGGCCGACCGGTCCGCGGGTTGACCACACGGATCTCGACGGGGGCGGTGCCGGTGCGCACGATGCCGATCTTGGCTGCGGCGGCGTACGAGAGATCAATGATGCGGTGTGGAACAAACGGGCCGCGGTCGTCGACCTCGACGAGCACATGGCGGCCGTTGTCGAGATTGGTGACCTCGACCCAGGACGGAATCGGAAGCACCTTGCTCGCGGCGGTGAACGCAAAAGGATCGTACGCCACCCCGGAGGCGGTGGGCTCGCCGATGCTGCGGAGCCCGTACCAGGAAGCGAGCCCGCGGGCGGTGTAGCCCGGGCCCGTCCGGAGAACACGGTAGGTCCGGCCGTGCACCACGTAGCTCGTCTGCCCGTTCAGCGTCGGAACCGTGGGATAGAGGGCGTGGCGGGGCGGGGGTCCCCCGGGAGCGGCCGGAAGGGGCGGTTCGGGCACCCTCCGCTCTGACGGAAAGGGCGCGCAGCCGGCCAGGAGGAGGAGCGTCAGAACCGCACCGAGACCCGCCGTCCTTCGAGTGCCCGGTTGTGCCACGGATCAGGACCCGTGCCCGGCCATCCGTCGGGCAAGAGTGTCGACGGCGAGGACATAGAGCCAGCTGGCGTTGTACGTCATGAGCACCCGGAAGTTGTGGTATGTGAGCCAGCAGTCGTGATGAGCCCGAACGGGAAGGCAGATTCTTTCCCCATGGAGTGGGGGGTCCAGCGCCTGAAGACGGGCCGCCGGCCAGGAGAGGGCTCCCGGGGGAAGCGCGCGGACGACGGGTTCACCGCGCCTCCAGCCGTGGAGAGCGAGGTAGTGGGCGATGCTCGCGATGGCATCGTCGCTGCTGTTGAAAAGGTCGGGCGCGTGACCCGGGCGGGCCGAGACGGCGTAGCGAAGATACGTCCCGGGCAGGAACTGGGGAATGCCGAGGGCGCCGGCGTAGGAGCCCACGATCCGTTTGGCGTCAAGACCGTAACGACGGCAGAGCACGAGATAGAGCGCAAGTTGATGGGCGAAGAAGGGCTCGCGGCCCGGATCGTCGAACGCCAAGGTCGCCAACGAATCCAGGGCGGGGATCGATCCGATGTTGTGGCCGTAATCGCTCTCGACCCCGACGATGGCGGCGAGGACCGAGGCGGGAACGCCGGTGGTGGCGCGGACGCGAGCCAGAACCTGGGCGTGGGCATGCATCCACCGACGTCCGTCGGCGATACGCGCCCGGGTGATGAGGATGCGGCGGTAAGTGGACCAGGGGAGCGACTCCGCCGGGGCGTGGATGAGCGCAAGCACCCGGCCGAGAGGGTGGGCGCCGCGGAAGAGCCGTGTGAGTGCTCCGCGCGCAAAGTGATGCCGCTCCACCATGCGGTTGATGAACCTCTGGAGTGTCGCCTGCGGAAAGGGTGGGGCGCGGACCGGAGAGGGGGCGGCGTGGAGCGGGACGAGAGCGAGGGATCCGAGGAGAAGGAGCGCGCCGAGCGGGGAGCGAAACGTGCGGGACACGAAGGAACCTCAGAGGTGGTGATCGAGATGACTGCGGCGGGCGTCGAGACCCATCACCGCCCCGCAGCCGGCCAGGAGGGTGACGATCGAGGATCCGCCGAAACTCACGAAGGGCAGCGGCTCCCCGACCACGGGCAGAAGGCCGCTCACCATCGCCATGTTGACGAACGCGTAGAGGAAGATGAGAGCGGCGATGCTTGCACCGAGAAGGCGCGAGAAGCGATCGGACGCCCGCTGGGCAAGCCAGAGGATGCGAAAGACGACGGCGAGGTAGAGGAGAATCAGCACGAGCGTTCCGAGAAACCCGAATTCCTCGGCGAGCACGGCAAAAATGAAATCGGTGGTCTGTTCGGGCAGAAAGTTGAGGTACGCCTGGCTCCCGTGCATCCAGCCGCCCCCGAGGAGCCCGCCTGAGCCGATCGCGATCTGGGACTGGATGATGTGGTAGCCGGCGCCCAGGGGATCGCGCGAGGGGTGGAGGAAAACCAGGATACGCTCGCGCTGGTAGCGGTGCATGAAGCGCCAGGCGACGGGGGCCGACGCCAGCAGACCGAGGATCCCCGCCGCGATCCACCGCCAGGAGAGTCCGGCGAGGAAGAGGACGACGAGTCCGATCGCGACGACGAGCACCGCGGTTCCGAGGTCGGGCTCGAGCGCGATGAGTCCGGCGGGGAGCGCGATGAGACCGGCGGCGGCGAGCAGCCGTCCTCCCCGGGGAGGGTCCGGACTCGATGAAAGGAGCCAGACGAGGAGGAGCGGCAAGGCGAGCTGCGCGATCTCTCCGGGCTGGACCCGCACGACCCCGAAGTTGATCCAGCGGACCGCCCCGAGAGTGCGTTCGCCAACGAAAAAGACGAGCCCGAGGAGGACGATCGTGAGTGCGTAGAACCAGGGGGCCACGAAACGGTAGTAGCCGACCGGCACCTGGGCCACGGCGACGAGGACGCCGAAGCCGAGGAAGAGACGGACGGCCTGGCGCAGGACGAGGCTTCCCGCGCCGTCGCCCGCCGTGTAGAGGACGACGAGGCCGGCCGCCGAGACGAGGACGAGAAGGACGAGAAGAAGCGGATCAAGACCCAGCGACCGCAAAAGACGGCGGAAGGAGGGGCGGCTCTCAAGCGCCAGGGAAGCTGAGGGCGACACGTTCACGGAAGGCGGTACCCCGAGAGGTAGGCGTCGATCACCTTCTGCGCGATTGGTCCGGCCGCGAGCCCGCCGTCGCCGCCGTGCTCGACGATCACGGCGACCGCGATCTTCGGGTCGAGAACGGGCGCAAAGGCGATGAAGACCGCGTTGTCCCGCTCCCGGTACGGCAGCTTGACGTGAATGAAGTCGCTGCGGTACTTTCCGACCTGGGAGGTTCCGGTCTTGCCGGCGATCGGGTAGGGTTCGTCGGCGGAGAGATTGTGCGCGGTGCCGCTCGGGCTCTGGACGACGTTGTGCATGTCGCGGGCGATCATGGTCCAGCGGCTCGGGTGGGCGAGCCGGATCGGCGCCAGCGCCTGGGCCCGCGCGGGGATGCGCCGCCCGCTCAAGGGATCGTAGATGGCGTGAAGGATCCTCGGGACCTCGCGCCGCCCGTGGCCCGCCAGGATCGCCGTCGCGTGCGCGAGCTGAAGCGGTGTCACGAGCCAATAGCCCTGGCCGATGCCCGACATCACTGTGTCCCCCCCGTACCACGGGCGGTGAAGGGTCGCCTCTTTCCAGGCGGGCGACGGCAGGACCCCCGACCGCTCCCCACGGAGATCAATGCCGGTGGGCCGGCCGAACCCGAAGAGGGTGAGGTAGTGGTCCAGGCGCCGGATTCCCAGCCGGAACGTCATGCGGTAGAAGAATACATCCACCGACTGGGTGATGGCTTTCTTGAGGTCCGTCCAGCCGTGCCCCCACGGGAGCCAGTCACGGAAGACGTGATGGGTGCCGGGGATGACGAAGGTGCCGGGGCAGTAGATCGTTGTCCGCGGGGTGAGGATCCCGTAGTGGAGGAGCGCGAACGAGATGAAGGGTTTGATCGTCGAGGCCGGGGCGTATTCCCCGGCGATCGCGCGGTCGAAGAGCGGTTTGAACGGGTCGTGGGTGAGGGCCTCGTACGTTCGCCGACGCACCCCGTCGACGAAGTCGTTGGGGTCGTAGCCGGGATGACTCACCATTGCGAGGATGGCCCCCGTGTCGGGATTGAGAGCGACGACCGCTCCGGCCTGCCGACCGAGGGCACGGGAGGCCACCGCCTGGAGTCGGGCGTCGATCGTGAGATAGAGGGAGGCCCCCGGGGTCGGCGGGCGAACCCCAAGGGTGCGGATCGGCCGACCCTGCGCGTCGATCTCGATCGTCCGGTAGCCGGGAAGGCCGTAGAGGAGATTCTCGAACGTCTGCTCGACGCCGGCGTCACCGACTTCGGAATCGGCCTGGTAGAGCCCCCCCGGGTCGTGGGACAGCTGGCGCGCACTGATCGGGCCGACGTACCCCACGAGGTGCGCGCTGATGCGCCACAGGGGGTAGTAGCGGCGGGGGCGTGCGACGATGCGGGCGCCCGGAAAGCGCTCGAGGCGAGGGGCCAGACGGGCGACGTCGGCGGTGGAGAGATCTTCGCGCAGGGGAATGGGCAAATAGGGGGGGGTGACGCGAACGAGACGCCAGAAACGGCGGCGGTCGCGTTTGGGAATGCGCACCACGTGGGCGAGACCCGTGATCTCGCCGGCGAGATCACGCGCGCGGTCGCGGCGGATTTCGAGCGCGTAGCTCGGGATGTTTTCGGCCAGGACGACGCCCCGACGATCGTAGATGATCCCGCGCGGCGGGAGAATGGGGACGAGGCGGGTGCGGTTGCCGACGGCGAGGCGGTGGTAGTGCCCGTGGTCGAGGATCTGGAGGCGCACGAGCTGGAGAAGAAGAATGAGGACGGTGAAGAGCATGCCGCCCGTGAGGAACGCGAGCCGCCTGAGGTAGCGAACTTTTTCCGGCAGCGTCCTCGGGCGGTGGGCGGTGGAACGGCGCAGGTTCACGGCCCCGGACCCTTCACAGCAGCAGGCGGCCGCGGGGGGCAAGCCGCAGGAGGAGGTTCTGCGCGAGCGGCCAGAGGAGCGCGGTCACGAGCGGCGGAAGGAAGACGCCCGGAGACCAAAGCGGCACCGCCGTCAGCCAGACTTCGAGAAGGCGCTCGGCGGTGAAGAGCAAGAAAAAAACGGCCATCTGTTGGCCCAAGGGTGCAAGGCGGATTTCGAGACGCCAACGTTCGACCACATAGGCTAGGACCGCCAGGATCGCCGCGTGTTCACCGAGAGGGGTGAGATGCACGACGTCGTCGAGGAGCCCCGTGGCCCAAGCGGTCACGATGCCCACCCGTTCGGGCAGGACGAGGATCCAGAAAAAGAGGACGAGCGGGACCCAGAGCGGCGCCCAGGGCGCGAGCGAGCGCGGCCAGGGCAGCGAGGCCAAAACGAGCGCGGCCGCCAGGCTGAGATAAGGGGCGAGGTGTTCGCGTCTCATCGTGGTCCGGAGCCCGGTGTGCGCGGGCGAGGCGCCGCCGGATGCGCACGGCGCGCGGCGGCCCGCGGGAGAAGGACCAGGGCGTCGCGATCGCGCAGGGGCTGGGCCAGGGGGCGCGCCCGGATGCGCGCGAACGTGTAGGCCGGGGCGGGGGTCACCCGGGTCACCACCGCCACGGGGTAGCCCGAGGGGTAGGTCCCGCCGACGCCCGAGGTGACGAGAAGATCACCCGGGCGGATGTCGGTTCCGTTCGGGACGAAGGGGAGCTCGAGCCGTTCGAGACGCCCCGTGCCCTCGGCGAAGGTGAGGACGTGGCTGCGCAAGTCCTCGACCGGAGTGAGCGAGCGGCGCGTCACGAGAAGCCGGACGAGGGCGCTGTGGGGACGGACGACGCTCAGCACTCCGAGGAGACCGTGGGGATCGACCACCGGGAAACCGCGGCGGAGCCCCGATGTGCGACCGCGGGCGAGGAGCATGCGCGGCGGGTAGGGATCGTGGGGGAGCGCGAGGATGGGGACGACGAGAGTGTGGCGTCCGAGCCGTTTGTGCAGGCCGAGGAGGCGGCGAAGACGGATGTTGCGAGCGATCAAAGCCCGATCCGCGGCCAGGCGCACGCGCAGGAGGAGGAGACGTCGCTCGAGCGTCCGCACGTGGGCGGCGAGGCGTGTGTGCGGCTCGAGGGCCTGGGTCCAGTCCCGCCCTTCGTGCGCGAGGCCGCTCCAGGTTCGCAAGAGCGGGGCGGCGAGAGCGGTCTCGGCAGACACGAACGCACCGCGCCAGCGCGTCCAGCGGGCCACCCCGAGAAGCACGAGCGAGGCCGCAAGACACACGGCGAGGCGTGCGGCCTGGTACGGCTGGTGGTGGGAGGAAAGCCCGGCGCCCCGGGACGCACGAGGGGCCACGCCGGGGCGTCCTCAGCCCGCGGAAGTGAACGGCGCGCTTCCGGACTCTTCCAGCATTTCGAGGGCCTTGCCGCCGCCGCGGGCGACGCAGGTGAGCGGGTCGTCGGCGATGAAGACCGGGAGGCCCGTCTCCTCCGAGATGAGTTTGTCGATGTCCCTGAGAAGCGCCCCACCCCCGGTGAGAACGATCCCGCGCTCCGCGATGTCCGACGTGAGCTCGGGGGGGGTCTGCTCGAGGGATTGGCGCACAACGCTCACGATCCCGCTCAGGGGTTCCTGGAGGGCTTCGAGGATTTCGTTGCTGTTGAGGGTGAAGGTGCGCGGAATGCCCTCGGAAAGGTTGCGGCCGCGGATTTCGATTTCCCGGACCTCGCGTCCCGGAAAGGCGGTGCCGATCTCGATCTTGATGCGCTCGGCGGTCGCCTCCCCGATGAGGATGCTGTAGTTGCGGCGCACGTACTGGACGATGGCCTCGTCGAAGCGGTCGCCGCCCACGCGCATGGAGCCCGCGTAGACAATGCCGTTCAACGACAGGATGGCGACCTCGCAGGTGCCGCCTCCGATGTCGAGAACCATGCTGCCGCGCGGTTCGTCGACGGGCAGCCCGGCGCCGATCGCCGCGGCCATGGGTTCCTCGAGAAAATAGACTTTGCGCGCGCCCGCCCCCTGCGCGGAGTCGCGGATGGCCTTGCGCTCGACCTGGGTCGATCCGTACGGAACGCACACGATCACCCGCGGCGGGAGACGGTACCAGCGGTGTTCGCAGACCTTGCCGATGAAATGTTTGAGCATCTGCTCGGTGAGGGTGAAGTCGGCGATCACCCCGTCCTTCATCGGACGGACGGCGACGATGTTGTGGGGGGTGCGTCCGAGCATGCGCTTCGCCTCCATCCCGTAGGCCTCGATTCGCCGCTGCCCACGCTCGGCGTCCTCGCGCACGGCGATCACGGACGGTTCGTCGAGCACGATGCCCTCGCCCCGGACGTAGATCAGGGTGTTGGCGGTGCCGAGGTCGATCGAGAGATCCTGACCGAGGGCGCTGCGCAGCAGAGAAAACATGGACGGGGCTCGGGCCGGGCGTGGAGACCATTACTTTAACAAAAAGCCTCGTGGCATCTCGGGAAGAGCGGGACCCCGGGTGTAAAATGAGCAGACCCCACACGATCGTGTGTCCCAGGAATCCCGATGAGCCTGAGCGACGAGGACGTCCGCCGGATGGCGCGTTTGGCGCGCCTCGCGCTGGACGACGGAGAAGTGACCCGCTTCGGGGACGAGCTCGGACGCATCCTGGCCTTCGTCGACGCCCTGCGTGTCGCCGTGCTCGAAGAGGCGCCGGCCGCTCTCTGCGGGCCCTGGGCGCGTACGCCGTTTCTCAGGGACGACCGGGTGGAGGAGGCGGGGCATCCCGAGCTCTATCAAACGCAGGCGCCGGAAAGCCGCGACGGCTACTACCTCGTGCCCCGGGTGATCGAACCGTGAGGGGCGAGTGGCACACGCGGGACGTGCGCGGTCTTCTCGACGCTCTCGCGCGGGGCGAGGTGACACCGGCCGGGCTCGTCGAGCATTTCCTCGAGCGCATCGCCGAGCACGACCCCGCGCTCAACTGCTTCGTGACGCGCACCGCCGATGAGGCCCGCACCCGCGCCTCCCGACCTCTGGCCGGGGCTCTCGCCGGGATCCCTCTCGCCCACAAGGACATCTTTTGTACGGCCGGGGTGCGGACGACCTGCGCCTCGCGCATGCTGTCCGATTTCGTGCCTCCCTACGATGCGACGGTTGTCCGCCGCCTCGATGAAGCCGGTGCGATCGTCCTCGGCAAGACCAACATGGACGAGTTTGCCATGGGCTCCTCGAACGAGACGAGCGTGTTCGGACCGGTGCGTAACCCCTGGGATCTCGAGCGCGTTCCCGGCGGCTCTTCGGGGGGCTCGGCCGCCGCGGTGGCCGCCGGGCTCGTTCCCGCCGCGAGCGGCACCGACACCGGGGGATCGGTGCGCCAGCCCGCCGCCTTCTGTGGGCTCTCGGGTCTCAAGCCGACCTATGGGCGTCTCTCGCGCTACGGGATGATCGCTTTTGCGTCCAGCCTGGACCAGGCGGGGTTCCTGGCCCGCACGGCGGAGGATCTGGCACGCCTACTCGTCGTGACGGCGGGCGCCGACGCCCGGGATGCGACCTCTTCGCCCGAAGCCGTCGTGGACTATCCGGCCGCGCTCGAGGCGCCGATCCGCGGGCGCACGATCGGTGTGGTGAAGGAGTTCCGTGACGCGGGGCTCGATCCCCGTGTGGCCCGCCTCGTCGATGAGGCGCTCGCCGTCCTCGAACGGAGCGGCGCGCGTCTCGTCGACGTCTCGCTGCCCCGTCTCGGGCTCGCCGTTCCCATCTACTACATTCTCGCGCCCGCCGAGTGTTCCGCCAATCTCGCCCGCTACGACGGAGTCCGATACGGGCACCGGGCCCGCGACGTCGCGAGCCTCGAGGAGCTCTACGCGCGCAGCCGCGGGGAAGGCTTCGGCCCCGAGGTGAAGCGCCGCATCATGATCGGTACCTACGTGCTGTCCCACGGCTACTACGACGCCTATTACCTCAAGGCCGAACGTGCCCGTGCTCTCCTGCAGAAAGATTTCCTCCGTGTGCTCGCGGAGGTGGATCTTCTGGCCGGGCCGACGACGCCGACGGTGGCGTTCCGGATCGGCGAGAAGAACGACGACCCGCTCACGATGTACCTCAACGATATCTACACGAATGCCGTGAACCTGGCGGGATTGCCCGCGCTCTCGATCCCCATGGGCTTCGTCGACGGGCTTCCGGCGGGTCTGCAGCTCATCGGGGCCCCCTTTGCCGAGGCCCCGCTTCTTTCCGTCGCCCACCGCTACCAGCAGGCCACCGAGTGGCACCGGGCGCGGCCGCCCCGTTTCGCGTGAGGTCCCTCGTCGTGTGGGATACGGTCATCGGTCTTGAAGTCCACGTCCAGCTGCTCACCGAAAGCAAGCTCTTTTCATCGACGTCGACCCGTTTTGGAGCGCCTCCCAACACACAGGCGGGGCTGGTCGATCTCGGCTTTCCGGGGACGCTCCCCGTGCCCAACCGCGCCGCCGTGCGCATGGCCGTGGCCTTCGGTCTCGCCGTCGGCGGACGCATCGCCGAGCGCTCGCGCTTTGCCCGCAAAAGCTATTTCTATCCCGACCTTCCCAAGGGATACCAGATCAGTCAGTACGACGAGCCGATCGTGGTCGGGGGGTCCATCGCGATCGGTGTGGGCGAGCGGGTCAAGACCATCCCCCTCGTGCGCGCTCACCTCGAAGAGGACGCAGGCAAATCGCTTCACGACCTCTATCCGGGACGCACCGCTCTCGATCTCAACCGCGCCGGGATCCCGCTTCTCGAGATCGTCTCGAGTCCGAGCCTCGCCTCGCCCGAGGAGGCCGTCGCCTACCTCAAGGAGCTGCACACGCTCGTCTGTTATCTCGGCATCTGCGACGGCAACATGCAGGAAGGCTCGCTGCGCTGCGACGCCAACGTCTCCCTCCGCCCTTCGCCCGAGGCCCCGCTCGGCACACGCACCGAGATCAAGAACCTCAACTCTTTCCGGTTCCTCGAGCAAGCTCTCACCTATGAGATCCGCCGTCAAGCCGAGGTTCTCGAGGCGGGCGGGACGGTCGCCCAGGAAACCCGCCTCTACGATCCGGATCGGCGTGAGACCCGCCCGATGAGGAGCAAGGAAGAGGCCGAGGACTACCGTTATTTCCCCGATCCCGATCTTCTGCCCCTCGTCGTCGACGAGACGCTTCGCGCCGAAGCCCAGACGATGCTTCCCGAGCTGCCGCGGGCGCGGGCCGAGCGTTTCGTGCGCGTGTACGGACTCGAACCCTACGCCGCGGGGGTGCTCACCTCCTCACGGCCTCTCGCCGATTACTACGAGGCGGTGGCCTCGGCCGTCTCCGGGAAGGGGAAGGACTCCGCCCGCACGGCCGCGCACTGGGTCATGGGCGATCTTCTGGGCGCGCTCAACCGCCAGGGGATCGGCATCGAAGCCTGCCCGCTCGCGCCCGCGCGTCTTGCGGCCCTCGTCCTGCGGGTCGAGGACGGCACCCTTTCGGGGCCGAAGGCCAAGGAAGTCTTCGAGGCCCTCTGGGCGGGCGCCGAGGACGTCGATACTCTCATTGAACGCTTGGGTGCGCGGCAGATCAACGACCGCGAGGCCCTCCTCGAGCTCGTCGACCGCATCCTCGAAGCCCACCCCCGCCAGCGGCAGGATTACCTTGCGGGCAAGGACAAGCTCCTTGGCTTTTTCGTCGGTCAGGCGGTCAAGGCGAGCGGCGGACGCGCCAACCCCCAGGAACTCGGCGCGCTCTTCCGGGAACGTCTCGGGCGCTAGCCACGCGTCTCGACCGCGGCGCAGACGGGACAGGCGGGATCGGCGCGATAGCGGGTCGTGCCGAAGCGGCCGGTCCGCACGTCGCCGTGGAGAAGTCGGCCCCGCCAGGCCGCGTCCTGACCGGCGAGGAGGCGCACCGCCTCGGACGCCGCCAGTCCCCCCGCCACGGCCACGAGGGGTGCGAGCACCCCGGTGCGGCGGCAACCGTCGCCGAAGGCGTCCTCCGGCGATTCCTCGGCGAAGAGGCAGCGGTAGCAGCCCGCGCCCGAGCGGGGGTCGACCGTCGTGATCTGCACCTCGTAAGCCTGAGCGGCCGCCACGACGAGCGGGCGGCCCGCGCCGACGCAGGCGGCGTTGACCGCGAAGCGGGTCGGAAAGTTGTCGCTCGCGTCGAGGACGAGATCCACGGCCCGCACCGCTCGTGCGAAGGCGGAGGGATCCAGTCGGAGGGGGAGGGCCTCCACCGCGAGGTGCGGGTAGCGGGCGGCCAAACGGCGGGCCGCGGCCTCCGCCTTGCGCATGCCGAGATCCTCTTCGTCGTAAAGCGGCTGGCGCGGAAGATTGGTCACATCCACCGTGTCGAAATCGTTGAGCACAAGGGCGCCCACGCCGGAGGAGGCGAGGTAAAGGACGGCCGCACCGCCGACGCCGCCCACACCCACGACGAGCACGCGGGCCGCGCCGAGACGGGCCTGACCCTCCTCGCCGAAACTTTCGAGGACGTGGTGACGCGCGTAGCGGAGCGGGGCGGTGTTCACGGGACCGGGGGATGGTAGCCTAGACGGGCGTTCCTCACGCGATCCATCATGCCGTCGGCCGCCGAATACTTCAAATTCCTGACTGCGCTCATCGCGCTGCTCAACCCCATCGGGGCGGTGCCGATCTTCATCAACCTCACGGAGCAGCAGACCGACGGCCAGCGGCGCCGGACCGCGCGCATCGCCGCGATCACGGTGGCCGCCGTCCTTGTCGTTTCCGCGTTCACCGGCAATCTCCTTCTCGAGTTTTTCGGCATCAGCATCGGCGCGTTTCGTGTCGCCGGAGGTCTGCTCATTCTCCTCATGGCCCTGGCCATGCTGCAGGCGAAGCCGTCGCCCGTTCGGCACACGGCGGAAGAGCTTCAAGACTCCGCCCAGCGCGAGAACATCGCGGTCGTCCCCCTCGGCATTCCTCTTCTCGCGGGGCCGGGAGCGATCAGCACTGTGATTCTTTACGCGAGCCACGGGCGCGGTCTCCTCGAAGCGGTGCTGCTGACGGCCGCCATTCTCTTTACCGCCGTCCTCGTTTGGCTCTGCCTCCGCCTCGCTCCCTACCTCGCCCGATTTCTCGGGCGCACGGGGATCAACGTCTTTACCCGCATCATGGGCCTCATCATGGCCTCGATCGGCGTGGAGTTCATGGCGACGGGACTCGCGACGCTCTTTCCGCATCTTCTCGGATAGAGCCCCGTCCGATCCTCGCTTGCGGGGGGGGATGCTCGTTCCCATGATCCGTCCTTATAATCATCCGAGGAGCGCGCGCGGCGCGCGCCGTTTTCGTGACGCCCTCAGAGGAGCTTCCGATGCCACTCGATCCGACTCCTGCTCCCGTATCTGCGGACACCGCGTCCCTCAGCGTCCCGCGCGAGGCCGTCCGACGTTTCGCCGCCGCTCTCCACGCCGGGCGGTTTTGGATGCTTCTCGTCGGTTGGCTCTTGATCGTCGGCGGCATCATGGATGCCCTGAGCATCGTCGGGATCCTCTTTGCCTGGCTTCCCATCTGGATTGGGGTCGTGCTCCTCCAGGCGGCGGGCCGGATTGCCGAGGCCGAGCGCAACGGGGAGGCCGTGACGCTTCTCGAAGCGTTGGGTCGGATCCGTCTCTACTTTGTCATTCTGGGTGTCTTCGTCCTCGTCATGATGGCCCTCTTTGTCCTGAGCCTTCTCCTCTTCGGCTCCTATCTCGGCGCGATGATGTCGGCCGCCATGCTTCACGGTTCGAGGATGTAGGGCGGGACCGCCCTTTCAGAAGTTCGGGTTCGGGGGGCGGCGTGCGGCGGTCCCCACGAGGATGCCGCCGGGGTCACGGATCGCCTCCGCGGAGATGAACCCGCCGGCGCGGAGGAGCGCGGCCAGGGACGTTTCCTGCTCCGGCGCGTGCTCGAGGAGGAGCCACCCTCCGGGCGCGAGATGGCGGGGACTCTCCCGGACGATCGTCCGAAGATCCGCGAGACCTCTTTCACCGGCCAGGAGCGCGCTCTTGGGCTCACGCCGAAGTCCGTCCCCGCGCAGTGCCGGGTCGTCCTCTGCAATGTAGGGAGGATTGGCGACGATGAGCGCAAAGCGGGACCCCGGAGGAAGAGCGGTGAACCAGTCTCCTCGCCTGAGGATGAGACGGCGGGCGTTCCGGCGGGCGTTCTCCGCGGCCAGGGCGAGGGCCTCCTCCGTGCGGTCCGTCGCCCAGACATCGGCCGCGGGATAGAGAGACGCGAGGGCGAGGGCGAGAGCGCCGCCGCCGGTTCCGAGATCGAGGATGCGCGCTCGGGTCCCGGGATCAAAAAGTCGCTCCGCAAAGGCGACGAGCGCTTCGGTTTCCGGACGGGGGACGAGCGTTCCGGGGCGTACGGCCAGACGAAGGGTCCAGAAATCCTTGCGCCCGACGAGATAGGCGAGAGGTTCGCCCGAAAGACGCCGGTGGAGGAGTTTTCTCGTGCGTCGCCACACCGTCTCGGAAAGGGGGGTCGCCGGGGCGAGCCGCCAAAGCGCGTCCCGCTCCACACCGAGGGCGTGCGCCACAAGACGTTCGCTCTCGAGACGCGGGGAGGGAAGACCGCCGCGAGCGAGACGCCGCTCTCCCCACGTGAGAAGCGTACCGAGACTGCGCTCGGACGCGGGCGGAGGCGGACGGGACGGCTCTGTTAGAATCACCCACCGATTATCGCGTGGAGTGACGCCGGGTGGCGAGATACACGAGTCTTCTCGAGCTCATCGGCCGCACTCCGGTGCTCGCGCTTGACGGTTTTGAGACCGGCCAAAGCCGCGTGTTCCTCAAACTCGAGTCGTCCAACCCCGGCGGATCGATCAAGGATCGGATCGCCCTACAGATGATCGAGGGCGCCGAACGCCGAGGGCGCCTGCGTCCGGGCGCCTGGATCGTCGAGGGGACGGCGGGCAACACCGGAATCGCCCTGGCTCTCGTGGCTCTTCTTCGCGGGTATCGTCTGCTCCTCGTCGTCCCGGACAAGATGAGCGCCGAGAAGATCGCACAGCTGCGGGCGATGGGCGCCGAGGTCGTCCTGACCCGCTCGGACGTCACCCGCGGTCATCCCGACTATTACCTCGATTTGGCGAAGCGTCTGGCCGAGGAACGCGGAGGCTATTTCATCGACCAGTTCGGCAACCCCGACAACCCGGCCGCGCACGAGGCCACGACGGGTCCGGAGATCTGGGAGGAATTCGGCACCGAACTCGACGTGCTCGTGGTGGGAGCCGGAACGAGTGGAACGCTCACGGGCCTGGGCCACTACCTCAAGTCGCGCCACCGCGGTCTGCGCATCGTCCTGGCCGATCCGGAGGGATCGGTCCTCGCCGGCTACCACCGAAGTGGGCGTGTGGGCCCCTCCGGCCGCTGGTTGGTGGAAGGCATCGGTGAGGATTACTTGCCGTCGATCGGCGATTTTTCTCTTGTCGACGAGGTGATCACGGTCAGCGACGTCGAGGCCTTCCGCACCGCTCGCGAGCTTCTTCTGCGGACCGGGGTGGCGGCCGGTTCCTCGACGGGGGTGCTGCTTGCCGCCGCGTTGCGCGCGGCCCGTGCCTCGCCCCGTCCCGTGACGGTCCTGACCTTCGTCTGCGATCAGGGGACCCGCTACCTCACCAAGGTTTACGATCCGCGCTGGCTCGCCCGTCACGGGCTGGACGATCGTGACGATCGCGGCGATCTCCGCGATTGCCTGCCCGCCGACGATCTCGTGGTTTCCGCGGGCCGCATCGGTGCGGAGACGACGGGGGAAGCCGCGCTGAAACGCTTGCGCGATCTCAGGCTCGAGGCCCTTCTCGTGCGGGCGGAAGAGGGGGCCGCGGACGGTCTTCTTCTCGAAGAGGATCTTCTCCGTCTCGCGACCGAGGCTCCGCAGGGACTCGAGACCCCCGTGGCCTCGGTCGTCCGTCGTGATCCCCCAAAGCTTGCGGTCTCCGAGCCCGAGGCGTCTCTTCTGGCGCTTCTCCGTGCCGTCCCCGCCGTCGTCCTGGTCGATCCCGTCTCGGGCCAGTCGCTCGGAGTGGTCACGCGGGCGAGCGTCCTCGATCGGCTGGAACGCCGACGTCGGCTCGCGACCCGGAGCGTGCGGCCGTGAGTGACGACTCTTCCCGCCCCCCGGAGATGGGGTTTTCCACCCGTGCGGTGCACGCCGGTCAGGAGCCGGATCCCGTCACCGGAGCGGTGATGACGCCCATCTACGCCACCTCCACCTACGCCCAGCCCCGCCCGGCGGAGCACCGCGGCTACGAGTACGCGCGCACCGCCAACCCGACCCGCGGCGCCTATGAGCGCTGTGTCGCCGCCCTCGAGGGCGGCCGTGGGGCGATCGCGTTTGCCTCCGGCATGGCGGCCATCGCGGCCGTGGTCGATCTTCTCGATCGGGGCAGCCGCATCCTGGCCGTCGATGACCTCTACGGGGGAACGAGCCGTCTCTTCGAGCAGGTGCGGGCCCGCACCTCCGGGCTCGAAGTGGATTACTCGCCTCTTACGGGTGAGGACCCCGAGACCCTGCTCCGGCCGAACACCCGGCTTCTTTGGATCGAGACGCCCACGAACCCTCTCCTCAAACTGGTCGATCTTCGCCGCTGGACGGACTGGGCGCACGCCCGCGGTCTTCTCGTGGTGGTCGACAACACCTTTGCCACGCCGTGGGCGCAAACCCCCCTCGCGCTCGGCGCCGACCTCGTCGTCCATTCCGTCACGAAGTACCTGAACGGGCATTCGGACCTCGTGGGGGGCGTGGTGGTGGTCGCTCCCGCACGCGCGGACCTCGAGGAACGACTCCGCTATCTTCAGAACGCCGTGGGCGCGGTGCCGAGTCCGTTCGATTCGTTCCTCGTGCTCCGGGGACTGAAAACACTCGCCGTCCGCATGGAGCGTCACACGTCCCAGGCTCTCGCCCTGGCCCGCTGGCTCGAGAGCCGGCCCGAGGTCACACGTGTGCTCTATCCGGGTCTTCTGTCCCATCCGGACCACGTCTTGGCGCGCCGACAGATGCGTGCCTACGGGGGTATGATCACGTTTGTCCTGCGCGGCGGCGGTGAGGCGGCCCGGGCCTTCCTCGCCCATCTTCGTCTCGTCACCCTGGCGGAGAGTCTGGGCGGTGTCGAGAGCCTGGCCGAGCATCCGGCGAGCATGACGCACGCGGCGCTCACACCCGAGCGCCGTAAGGCCCTCGGTATCGACGATGGGCTCGTCCGACTCTCCGTCGGCATCGAAGATCTCGAGGACCTGCGCGCGGATCTCGAGAACGCCCTGACCGCCACCCCGTGATTCGCGCGCTCGCCCGTCAGGAGGTCCCATGACCGCCGAACCCGCTTCTTCCCCCGAGACCGAATTCGACAGCCGCGCCGAGATCGACTATCTCCTTGCGGGTCTCCCGCAGAATCGGGTGTCGATCGTCACGCTTTATCAGGCGCTCGTCCGTGCCGAAGTCGACGTCGTGGTGCGGCGACGGGAAGGAGACGAGCGATCCCGCGAGGCCCTTGTGCTTTCCGATCCTCGCTACGGACGTCTGGCGGCGGTCTTTACTGAGCCGGGGCTGGCTCAGCGCTGGATCGACAAGCTCGCGCCTGCGCCGCACGAAATATTCCCGCGTCTTGGAGGTGAGGTCATCGCGCTGCTCGACCGCGAGGTGGGCCTCTGGCTCAACCCTGAAGGGCGACGCGGTTGCCGCATTGCGTCCACCGCACTCGAGCGGCTCCGCACGGATTTCGGCGTTCAACTACCGGAGGACGGCGCCCCCTCCGAGATTCCACGGCCGCCTGAGTCCGGTTTTCCGTCCGGTCACGCCTGATTGCTGATTTGGAGCGTTCCGACGGCGGATGCCGTCCGGACGGCCCGTAGACGCCGCCTGTGGGGCGAACGGAGCCGGTGCACAGGGAGGACCGTCTTCTCCGATGGGGCAATGCGGCGTTGAAGCGCAAACAAAAACCCCGTCTTTGGAGACGGGGTCTCAGCGTGCGCGGCGCTTGTGCTGCCGATCACGAGGAATACATTGGGATAGCGCAAAAGCGCACTCCCTCCTCTTCCTTTTCACCGCCAGTACCCGGTCAGGACCGGATCTGTCGATATTCGTTTTTGAACCTCAGGGCTGATCAGCCCTTGGAGCCGGACATAGTCTTGGACGAGCCCGTCTTGGTCATGGCCTTGGGAGCCTTCATGACGGTGCTGGCCTTGGGGGCAGGCACGGTCATCATGGCCGGAGCCGCGGGCTTCATGGTCTTGCTCTTCGGAGCCTGGCTTTTGCTGCCACAGGCCGCCAGGGCGAGTACCATGACCCCCGCCGCGAGCAGAGCTGCCTTTTTCATCGTGATATCCTCCTAAAGTGAGAGGGGTGATGGATGTCTCTCATGATAGCCGACATTGAGCAGGGAAACAAGGATGGGCACGGCCGTCGTCAGGGCGGCCCGTCTTGACCACCGCCCCCGACGGGGTGTTAATTGAGGCTTCGTGGGAATGATGACCCCCCCTCTTGCGAACAGCGGCCCGGACCGCGGGCCCGTGAAGACCGGGGCGGTCCTCGCCCGGGCCTTCGCCGCCTACGGGGCGGATTTCCCGACACTCTTCGCCCTTGCCTTCGCCGGGGCGCTCGTCGCGGTCGTCGCGGGACGCGTCTCGGGTGCGGTTCCCTTGCTCCCCTGGATTGTTCTGACCTTCGTCGGGGCGTTGTTCAACGCCTGGATCATTCGCCGCCTCGACCGCGGCGTGATGACCAAGGGTGCGGGGGGCTTCGGAGCGCGGGTCGCGTGGTACGGTCTGGCGCTGATCGTGCTGGATGTGGCGGCCGTGGTGGCGCTCGTTCTGGGAGGGATTGGGGGCGCGCTTCTGGCGTTGCTCGTCCACGCGCTCGGTTCGCTTCTGGGTCTTCCGGCGCCCGCCCTGACCGGCCTCAGCGTCTTTGCTTTCCTTCTTGTGCCCGCTCTCCTCCTCGTCGTGATCAGCATGGGAGGGGTCTTCGTCGGTTTCACCTCGGTCCTCGCGGGCGAGGATCTTGCGGGAACGTTGCGCGCGAGTTTTCGTCTTGTTCACCGTCACTGGAAGCTCGTCGGCGCGGTGACGACGCTCACCTACGGCGTGCTCTTTCTCGTGGCGATCGTCAAGGGCTCCGTCTCGTTGTTCTACACCTTGCACCGGGTCGTCGTCGCCGACATTGCCCCCGTTTCACCCCGCCTGGCCGCGTCGGCCCGCCGTCTTCTCGGATCGTGGTGGCAAAAACTTCCCCACACGCGTGCCGCGCCGTCCCTCTGGGTCTGGCTCGCGGCCCCGCTCCTCGGGGCTCTCCCGCGTCCTTGGGCGCTGGCCGCAAGCCACGTGATCTACGCCGCGGACGGTGGGGACGACGCGTCCGTCCCCCCCGCGGCCCCGGCCGGTGCCCGTGGGGGCGCGGCGAGAGCGCCGGTCAACGTTCCTGAATCCTGAGGCGTATCCGCGTCCGATGAGTCACTCTCACGATTCCCCGCTCTTGGCCCCTCCGGAGACGATCGGTTTCGTGGGCCTCGGGCGCATGGGCGCCGCCATGGCGCATCGGCTCCACGAAGCCGGTTACCGGCTCGTCGTCTACAACCGTGATCGGGAGAAGGCGGCCCCCCTCGTGGCCGCCGGTGCCCGGCTCGCGCGTGACTTTGCCGATTTCGCCTCCGTCCCCTGCGTCGTGACCATGCTGGCGGACGATCGGGCGGTCACCTCGCTCGTCCTGGACCCGGGAGGTCTCGCCGACCGCATGGCGGAGGGGGCGGTCCACGTCGAGGCGAGCACGATCAGTGTTGCGCTCTCGCGCCGACTGGACGAAGAGCACCGCCGCCGTGGGCAGAGCTACGTGGCCGCGCCGGTTCTCGGCCGGCCGGAGGCCGCCCGGGCGGGCGAGCTCGTGGTGCTCGCGGGCGGAGCGCCCGCTCGGCGTGCTCGTCTCGCTCGGCTCTTCACGGCTTACGGGCGCAAGACCTTCGAGGTCTCCGACGAACCCGCCCGCGCCCACCTGGCCAAACTGGCCGCCAACTTTCTCATCGCCAACGTTCTCGAGTCCCTTGCGGAATCCTTCGCCCTCTCCGCCGCCGGCGGGCTCGAGCCCGCCCGTTTCCTGGATCTTCTCACGGGCAGTCTCTTCGACGTTCCGCTCTACCGGAACTACGGGCGCCTCATCGCCGAAGGCCGTCATCGCCCGGCGGGTTTCGCCGCGCCCCTGGGCCTCAAGGATCTTCGCCTCGTCCTGGCGGCCGCGGACGAGCACGGTGTTCCTCTTCCTCTCGCCAGTCTTCTTCGCGACCGCTTTCTCTCTCTCGTGGCCCGCCACGGCCCGGACGTGGACTGGTCGGCCCTCGGGACTCTGGCGCGCGAGGATGCGGGGCTCCCTCCGGCGTCGCCGCAGGCCTCGCCGGCGGCCTCCGCGGAGGAGTGGGACCGGCGCTTCGCCGGCGGGGAGTGGCATTACGGTCGGGACCCGAGTCCGTTTCTGGTGCACACCGTCCGTCATCTCCCTCCCGGTGGTCGGATCCTTTCCGTCGCCGACGGTGAGGGTCGCCACGGCGTGTGGCTGGCCGGTCAGGGGTTTCGGGTCGTCACCTTCGATGCTTCGGCCGCGGCCGTGTCCAAGGCGCACCGTCTGGCCGAAGAGGCGGGCGTCCGTCTCGAGATCCACCGGGCGCGGCTCGACGAATGGCCCTTCACTCCCGCCGAGATGGATGGGGTTGTGGCGCTTTACGTGCAGTTTGCTGGGCCCGAGGAACGCCGACGACTCTTTGCCGGTATCTGGCGTACGCTCCGTCCGGGCGGGGTGTTCGTGCTCCGCGGCTTCTCGCACCGTCAGCTCGGGCGGACGAGCGGGGGGCCTCAGGATCCCGACCGTCTCTACACGCCCGAACTCGTCCGTGCGCTCTTTCCGCCCGAGACCGAATGGATCCTCCTCGAAGAACACGAGGAAGAGATCGCCGACGGCGTGGGGCACCGCGGGGCGGCGGTGCTTGTCGACGCCGTGGGGCGAAAACCCGCATCGGCCGCCTGAGCCCGCGTGGACGGGACGTGCTCTCTCGACGAAGCGTGGGCCCGTTACTGGCGGTCCAACCGGCTGGCGTCCTGCGGCGGCGAGGGCGGTCGACCGTACCAGCCGGCGATCGTCGCGCACTGGGACGCTCTTCTCGATGCCTTGCCGTCGCCGGTGCGGCTCCTTGACCTCTGCTGCGGCAACGGGGCCCTTGCGCTCCATGCCCTGCGACGTCTGCGCGCACGCGGGGTGACGGCCGCGGTGACGGCGGTCGACCGCGCCCCGATCGATCCCGCACGTTGGCTGCCCACGGAACGGGACGATCTTGCCGCGATCCACTTCCACGCCGGGGTTGCCGCCGAGGATCTGCCGTTTGCGGAGAACGCCTTCACGGCCGTTCTGGGCCAATACGCTCTCGAGTACACGGATGTCGCGCGGACGCTCGAGGCTTGCCGGAGGGTGCTGGCACCGGGCGGCACGCTCGCCTTTGTTCTGCATGCGCGGGAAGGGATCACGGTCCGGGCGGCGGCCGCTCAGGGCGAGGCCGTCGCGCGGCTTTTCGCTCTCGGCTATTTCCCGGCCGCCGACCGGCTGGCCGCCGACGCCGAGCGCGCGGGAGCGGCGAGGGAGGAGGCTGCACGCCTCTTCGCCGCCAAGGATCGGGCGCTGGCCGCTTTGGCTTCCGGGCGAGTCGAGCCGGCCATGTACGCCAACGTGAGAGACGTGGTGCGCGACGCCCTCGCCCATCTGGGCCGCGTGCCCGTGGGTGTTGTGCGCGCCAAGATCGCCGAGGTCGCCGAGCACGTGGCCGACCACGCCGCCCGCACCGGGGCGCTCCTCAGCGCCGCGCGCGGTCGCGACGAGATTCGCTCGCTTTTTGCACCCCTGCCGTCGTGGGGCTTCCGCTTCCTCGGGGATTGCCCCGAGGCCCTCGAAGGGCCGCACGGCCTTCTCGGCTGGAGCGTTCGGCTCGTCCGGGATGAGGCCTGAGAGAGTGTGAGAGTGTTGGGTCAGGAGTCGGCCGAGGCGGCGAGCGCCTGCGCCCGCGCCTCGAGCTCGAGGGGTTCGAGCAGCGGATCGAGATCTCCGTCGAGGATCTCCGGGAGTTTGTGGAGCGTGAGTTCGAGGCGGTGATCCGTCACCCGCGACTGGGGAAAATTGTAGGTGCGGATGCGCTCACTTCTCTCGCCCCGTCCGATCATCGCCCGCCGTTCGTCCCGGATTCGGGTCGCCCGGCGTTCCTCCTCGCGCGCGAGAAGGCGGGCCCGAAGAAGGGCCAGAGCGCGGGCGCGGTTCTGGTGCTGGGAGCGTTCCTCACGGCATTCGACGACGAGCCCGCTCGGAAGGTGGACGATGCGCACGGCCGATTCGGTCTTGTTGACGTGCTGGCCGCCGGCGCCCGACGCGCGGAAGGTGTCGACCTCGAGATCCTGGTGGCGCAGGACGACGTCGTCCTCGTCCTCCGCTTCGGGAAGAACGGCGACCGTGCAGGTCGAGGTATGGATGCGGCCCTGGGCTTCCGTCGCCGGCACGCGCTGCACACGGTGCGTGCCGGCTTCGTGCCGGAGGCGACCGTAGACGCCCGCCCCTTCGACGCGGCTCGTGATTTCACGGAATCCGCCGAGTTCGCCCCGCTGGGCGTCAAGGACCGCGAGATGCCAGCCGTGACGCTCGGCATAACGGGCGTACATGCGTTGAAGATCCCCGGCAAAAAGGGCGGCCTCGAGTCCGCCGGTGCCCGCGCGGATCTCGAGAAACACGTTGCGGTCGGCTTTCGGATCGGTCGGGACGAGGAGTGCGAGGAGAGCCTTTTCCGCCTCTTCGGCGCGGAGGGCGGCGGCGCGCACTTCCTCGTCGCACGCCTGCCGTTCCTGGGGCGAGGCGGCGAGGGCGAGGAGTTCGCGTGCGGCGCGGAGATCGTCGTCTGCGGCGCGCCGCCTCTCGTCCGCCAGGGCGAGGTCTTCGAGGAGGGCGTATTCACGGCCCAGGCGGACGCGGTCGTCCGCCGTGATGCGGGGCGCGTTGAGGCTCCGGGCGAGCTCCTCGCGTTTTTCAAGGAGACGGGCCAGCCGCCGTTCGAGGGCCGGCGTCACGGTTCCTCCGTCTCCGTCCCGTCTCCGTCGAGAGCGAAGAGTCTCGCCGCGGCTTCGAGGAGTGCACGGTCGTGGTGCTCGCCGGCTTCGCGCAGCCGCACCGTCGGGCCGTGCAGAAGCCGCGCGGTCAGGGTGTCGGCCAGGTAACCGAGGACCTCGTGGGGATCGCGCCCGGCGGCGAGGAGTTGTTCGGCCTTGCGGAGGGTGCGCCGGCGTGTCTCTTCGGCCTCCCGGCGCAGGTCCTGAATGAGCGGGGCGGCCAGAAGCCTCTTGTGGTTGAGCGTAAAGGCCGCCACGGCTTCCTCCACCGCCATCTCGGCCGCGAGGGCCGCGTCCTTGCGCCGCGCCTCGTTGTCTTCGGCCATCGCGGCGACGCGCTCGAGACCGTAGAGAAAGATGTCGGGCAGATCGGCCGCCTCCGGCTCGATGGTTCTCGGGATCGAGAGATCGATGAGCAGGAGCGGACGACGGCGCTGGTGGCTGCGGGCCGCGCGTAGGTCCTGAGCGGTGATGAGGATGCGGCCGGCGTCGGTGGCGCTCACGAGGACGTCCGCCAGGACGAGGTGCGGTCCGAGCTCGGTGAGCGGGAGGGCGTGACCGCCGTGCCGTCGGGCCAGTTCCTGGGCGCGGGGAAAGGAGCGGCTCGCGAGGAGCAGCCGCCCGACGCCTTCCTCGCGGAGGTAGCGGGCGACGAGATGGCCGGTCTCGCCGCCGCCGATCACGATGGCCGTGAGCTCCCCGTAGCTGGGGAAGATGCGCCGCGGCAGGCGCGCCGCGAGCCCGGCGAGGGAAACGGCGTGCGTTCCGAGCCCGGTCGTGCGGCGGATGGTCCGGGCGTGGAGGAAGGCGTGCTGGAAAAGACGGTGCAGTTGCGGGCCGACGAGCCCTGCGCGGTTGGCCGCCGTGTAGGCCTCCTTGACTTGGGCGAAGATCTGCCCTTCCCCGAGAAGCATGGAATCGAGGCCGGAGGTGACGCGCACGAGATGGCGTACCGCTTCGGGGCCCTCGTGCCTGTAGAGAGCCGCGCCGGCGGGATCGTCCTCCTCGAATCCACTCGCCCGAAGGAGCCAGCGCCGCGGATCGCCGTCCGCGTCTTGGGCTCGCCGGTAGTAGAGCTCCGTTCGGTTGCAGGTCGCGACGATCACGGCTTCCTTCGGACCGCCGGAGCCGGTGAGGGCGACGAGCGTCGGCAGGAACGCCTCGATCGGGCGGGCGAACCGTTCGCGGAGGACGAGCGGCGTGTCGTGGTGACCGATGCCGACGAGCCCCACCACCGTGGCGTCGGGAGCGGGGGGGAGGGAGGGGTCGGTCATCGGCCGCTGGGAGGGGCCTCGGTGAGGAGCGTATCGGGAAATTCTACCCCCGGGAGCCGAGGTGTCTCGGATACACTAGGGATTGTCTCGAGCGTGCCGTGCTCGCGGGAGTCTCGAAATGCCTGTCTTGACCCGGCCCCGCCTCAGGCGTTTGAGCCGCGGGGGGGCGCTTTTGGTCGTTGCGCTCGTCTTGTCGCTCTCTCTTGCGCCGACGCTTGCGGCCGCGCCGACGCTCCCCGACAGCGCGCTCTCCGCTCTCGGACGCGCCGCCCGCGCGGCGGCCGCTCACCACAGTCGAGCCGAGGCCCTGGCGCTCATCGACGCGGCCGAAGACAGCGCCAATCCCGTCCTGGCGGCCCGCGCCACGCTGGTGGCCTACGCCGACCGGCGTCTGCACACGGCCCACACCGCCGCTCTTCTCTGGCGGACGCTCGCGCCCCACGATCCGCAGGCGGTCAGTTTTCTTTTCTTGACGGATGTGGCCCTCGGGCGCGACCCTCAGGGACTCAGGCGTCTGGCGGAACTCCTGCCGCCGGGCACTTCGTGGGCGGGCGAGGAGACGATGGCGACGCTCCTCATCCGGAGGCTCCCCCACATGTTGGATCTGCGCGTCGCGCAGCTCTGGGTCCACCGCCATCCCCGTGCTTCGGGCCCCCGCTATCTCCTGGGTCTGGTGGCCTTGAGGATCGGCATGAGCGGGACGGCGGGACTCGAGGCCCATGATCTTGCGCGGCGGAAACTTCCTCTTGACCGCCGGCTCAGGGTGGGGGAACTCAAGGCGCAGGCCCTCGTGTACGGGGGGCGGCCCCGCCGTGGTCTCGCGGAGGCCCGGCGACTCCTCCACACGCAGCCCGCGAGTCTGCCTCTTGCCGTCAACCTGATCAGTCTTGAGCTCGTCTCGGACCACAACCGGGCGGCGCACGCCTTGGCCCTCCACTGGCACCGGACCCACCCCCGGAATCTCGCTCTCTTCCTCGCGCTCGCGCTCGCGGATCTTCATCGCCACCACCCGCAGCGGGCCCGACGTTGGCTCACCCGCCTTCTCGAGAGCGGTCGCGAACAGGCCCTCACCGCCTTCAATATCGGGCGTGTCGAGCTCCGGCTCCACCATCCGCGACGGGCCCGCTTCTGGTTCCGTTGGGCCGCGGCGCGCGCCGAGCGCGATGTCCCGTCGGTGGCTCTCGCGCTCGCGCGCTTGGCCGGCGATGGTCAGGACACACGGACCGCCCGCGCCGTCTTCCGTGACTACGCCGCGCGCGTTCCTCTTCAGGGCCCGGCGGTGCGGCTTCTCGAGGCCCACTGGCTCGACGGTCTGCACCGCTTCCACGCCGCCCGCCGCGTGCTTGCGAAGGCGTATGCCCTCTACCCGGACGACCCGGATGTGATCTACTCTCTCGCCCTGGCCGACATGCAGGTGGGGCACGGGGCCCTCGGTTACCGGACGCTTCGCGCGCTCGGGCGCCGCTATCCCGACAACGCCTGGATCCTCAACGCGGAGGGCTATTATCTGGCCCGCCGGACAGGGCGACTCGCGCGTGCGGCCCACGACATCGATCGGGCCCTCGCCCTCGATCCCGGAGATCCTCCTCTCCTCGACAGCCGGGGCTGGGTGTCCTACCGTCGGGGGCACGACCGCCGGGCGCTAGTGCTCTTCCGCCGGGCTTACCAACACGACCGCTCGCCGGCGATTGCGCTCCATTACGGTCTGGCTCTCTGGCACACGGGTCACCAGAACCAAGCCCGCCGACTCTGGTCGCGCATCTACAAGCGGCACCCGCACGACCGCGCTCTCGCCGAGGCTCTTGCCCATCACGCCGGAAGCTGAACGGTGAAACCCCTTGCCGTGGGGTTGCTCGGCCTCCTTCTCCTGGCCGGCTGTGCTCCGCCCCCGCGCGTTCCCCCCCTTCCACCCCAGCCGGCGCCTCGGGGCTTCGCCGTGAGCGGCTGGCTGGGGGTGCGGACGCCTTCCGGCCGGGGAGGATTCCTGAGAATGAGCTGGCGGGTCACGGGCGAGCGGAGCATCCTCCTCGCCACCTCCGCCTTCGGAGCTTCGGGCTTCCTTCTCACGGGACGCCCGGGGGATTGGTGCCTGCGCACGAGCCGACACCGGCCGCGGCGCGTCCGCCACCTCCGCCGCTTCCTCGAGCGTTGGCTCGGATTCGATGTCCCCTTGGAGGACGTGCGCGACTGGCTCTTCGCTCGACCCGTGCCCGGGCGCCCGTCCTACGTCCGCTACGATCGGCACGGGCGGGTGAGGGTTCTCAGGCAGGGAGGCTGGAGTGTCCGCTACCGCCGCTACACGTCGCTCGGGGGACGGCCGTTGCCCGAGCGGCTGCGTCTCGAGCACCGCGGGTTCCGTCTATGGATCGGGGTGGATCGCTGGACGCTTGGCGGACGGGCTCGGGCACCCGCCGCCCGCGGGAAGGAGACGGGGCCGACCGCCTGTCCCCGCGGAGACCGGGGACGCACGCGGGCATTTGACCCGAAGGCGGCGATTCTCTAAAATAAGAAACTTGCCGGGCGTTTCAGGTTTATAAGCCCGGGTGGCCGTTCCCCGACCGACCCCCAGGCGCGGAAGTGTGGGGTGTCGCCAAGCGGTAAGGCACGGGGTTTTGATCCCCGCATTCGCAGGTTCGAATCCTGCCACCCCAGCCATGTCGGCCGGTTCCTGGCACCGGGCCGCGACGGAGGAGTCTGCGATGCGCGCGAGCGACCACACGATCTTGTGTGCCGGCAACGCCAGCCCGGATCTGGCGCGTCAGGTGGCCTCGCATCTTCAGCTCCCTCTCGCTCCGGTGCAGGTGAGCCGCTTCAGCGACCTCGAGATTCAGGTGGAGATTCTCGAGAACGTCCGCGGCCGGGACGTTTTCGTCTTTCAGTCGCTTGCCCCCCCCGTGAACGACCATCTGATGGAGCTGCTCATCATGGTCGATGCGCTCCGCCGTGCCTCGGCCGGGCGTATCACGGCCGTCGTTCCCTACTTTGCCTACGCGCGTCAGGACCGGCGTCTTCGGGCGGCGCGCGTCCCGATCACGGCCAAACTCCTGGCCAACATGCTCACCGTCTCCGGCGTCAGTCGGGTTCTCACGGTGGACGTGCACTCCGAGCAGATCCAGGGATTTTTCGACATCCCCTTCGACAACGTCTACGCGTCCCCGGTGCTTCTGAGCGACGTCTGGCGCCGGATCCGCGATGTTGTGCCCGTGGTGGTTTCGCCCGACGTGGGTGGGGTCGGACGCGCGCGTGCGCTGGCCAAACGCCTGGACGATGCCGATCTGGCCATCATCGACAAGCGTCGCCCGCGGCCCAACGAGGCTGAGGTCATGAACGTCATCGGCGAGGTGCAAGGGCGCGCCTGTGTGATCGTGGACGACATTGTCGACACGGCCGGAACGCTGTGCACCGCCGCCACCGTGCTCAAGGAGCGCGGGGCCGAACGTGTCGTGGCGTACATCACGCACCCCGTCCTGTCCGGTCCGGCCGTGGGGCGCATCGCGGCCTCCGCCATCGACGAACTCGTGGTGACCGACACGCTGCCCCTGCACGCCGAGGCCGCCGCCTGTCCGAAGATCCGCCAGCTCTCGATCGCGCAGTTGCTGGCCGAGACCGTGCGCCGGATCCACGAAGAAGAATCCGTGAGTTCCCTTTATGTCGATTGAACGGCCTCTTCGGCTCCTTCCCTTTCCGCCTCTTGTCCTGATGGAGAATCCCCAACCATGACCACGACGTCTTTCGTCCTCAACGCCCGGCCGCGCCGCGACGAGCTTGGCAAAGGCCCGAGCCGCCGCCTCCGCCGCGCGGGGTCCGTCCCCGGCATCGTCTACGGCGGCGGGGCGGATCCGGCCCCCGTCTTTTTTGAATCGCTCGGCCTCGAGCACCAGCTCGGTCAGGAGGCCTTCTACTCCCATCTCCTCGAAATCCGTGAGGAGGGCGGGGCCGTCTACCAGGGGGTCCTCAAGGACGTCCAGCGTCACCCGGTGAGCGGTCGCGTGCTTCACGTGGACATCCTGCGGGTACGTGCCGATCGGCCTGTGCGCATGCGCGTGCCGCTCCACTTCCAGGGCGAGCAGACCGCTCCCGGGGTCAAGGAGGGCGGGGTGTTCTCGCGCCACATGATCGAGGTCGAGGTCCAGTGCCTCCCGAAGGATCTTCCCGAGTACCTCACGGTCGACGTGAGCGGTCTTGACATCGGCCAGGCCGTCCATCTCAGCCAGATCCCGCTTCCCGCGGGGCTCGTGATTCCCGCCCTCGAGCAGGGTCTCGAACACGATCTTCCCGTGGCCTCGGTGCACCACGCGCGCGTCACGAGCGCCCAGGACGAGGAGGCGGCGCCCACTCCGGCGGGCGAAGCCGCCGCCCCTGCGGGCGAACCGGCTCCGGGCAAGGGCGAGGGCTCCTGACGGGATTCCGGCGTGCTTCGTGCCCTCGTCGGCCTCGGCAATCCCGGCCCGGCGTACCTTCTGACGCGCCACAATCTCGGGCACTGGTGGGTCGACGCCCTGGCGGAAGAGGCTCGAGCCCGCTGGAAATCCGAGCGTCGCTGGGGGGTGGAGGCCGCCGAGCTCGTTCTCGGCGATCGGCCGCTGGTTTTGGTCAAGTCGCTCGGCTACATGAACGAGAGCGGCGCTCCGGTTCGGGCCTTCGCGGCCTATCGCCGCTGGGCGGCGGAGGATCTCCTGGTCGCCCACGACGATCTTGATCTCCCGACGGGAACGGTTCGCCTCAAGCGCGGCGGAGGAGACGGTGGCCACAACGGGCTCAAGGATCTCATCGCCTGTCTCGGGGCGGGTTTTGCGCGTTTGCGCTTCGGGATCGGGCGCCCCCGATCGGGGACGGCGGTCATCGACTACGTCCTTGGCGTTCCCTCCGCCGCGGAACGTGAGGTCCTGATCGACGCCGTCCGCCGCGGGGTGGAGATTCTTCCCCGGCTTCTGACGGACGGCTTCGAGGCGGCGACCGCGCATCTTCACGCCCCCCGCGCTTCCGCGGAGGAGACCTGAGATGGGCTTGCGTGTCGGTCTGGTCGGCCTTCCGAACGTGGGTAAGTCCACCCTGTTCAACGCGCTCACCCACGGGCACGCGCCGGCGGCCAACTACCCTTTCTGCACCATTGATCCGAACGTCGGGATCGTGGCGGTGCCCGACCCGCGTCTCGAGACCCTGGCCACCCTCGTTCATCCGGAGCGGATCGTGCCCGCGACGGTCGAGTTCGTCGACGTCGCCGGTATGGTCAAGGGGGCGTCGCGGGGGGAGGGGCTCGGGAACCAATTCCTCGCCCACGTGCGTGAGACGGATGCGATTGTCGAGGTCGTCCGCTGTTTTGACGATGGGGACATCGTCCACGTGGCCGGGCGGATCGACCCTCGGGACGACATCGACGTGATCGAAACCGAACTCGCCCTGGCCGATCTCGGCACGATCGAACGGGCCCGCGCCCGACTGGCCCCGCGCGTGCGGGCCGGGGACAAGGACGCTCAGGGGCGTGATGCCCTGCTCGCCCGTCTGGCCGCGGCGCTCGATCAAGGTGTGTCCTTGCGCACGCTGCCGTTCACCGACGACGAGCACACGCTTCTCTCTCGCGAGTACCCTCTCTTGGGACTCAAACCCCTTCTTTACATCGCCAATCTCGGGGAAGAGCCAGGACGTGAGCCCGACCGCAGCCACGCGGCGGCGGTGGAGGACTGGGCGCGTGCGCACGGAAGCGAGGCGGTGCTCATTTCCGCCCGTCTCGAAGCCGAGCTCGACGAGCTCGAGCCCCGGGAGCGGGCCGAGTACCTCGCCGCCCTCGGCTACGGCGAGCCGGGTCTCGAGCGGCTGATCCGGGCGGCCTATCGCCTGCTCGGACTCGAAACCTTCTTTACCGCCGGCCCCAAGGAGGTCCGGGCCTGGACCGTGCGGCGCGGAACCCGGGCGCCGCAGGCGGCCGGCGTCATCCACGGGGATTTCGAGCGGGGATTCATCCGCGCCGAGGTCATCGGCTACGAGGATTTCGTGGAGACCGGGAGCGAAGTCGCCGCCCGCACGACGGGCCGCCTGCGCTCCGAGGGCAAGGAGTACATCGTTCAGGACGGCGACGTCGTTCATTTCCGCTTCAACGTCTAAAAGACGAATGATCTCCGCTCGGGGTGGGAGCGATCCCGAAGGGGTACTATTGAGCTTGTTTCGTTTTTGGGAGAACGCTCGTGCTCCGGATCATCAGCCGTCAGGCATCCCTCGTCCTCGTCGCCCCGGCGGTTTTGGGTTTGGCCCTCACCGCGGGGTGCGCCCGTGCAAAGCCCGCCTTCTGGACGACGCCCGCCGTTCCCGGTTACGGGGTGATCCATGTTTGGCCTCACGAGGCGGACCGGCCCGCTCCCCGCTCCGTCTACCGGGCGGTCTTTTACATTCCCCAGCCCGTTGCCTCCCCCTCCAAACCCGACGGGGAACTCGTGCGGGTGGCGCGGATGCTCAATATTTTCGTGGCCGAGAAGGTCCCGCTCTCGCATCTTCGATTCGTCGTCGTTTTCGACGGGGGCGCCGTCCCCGTCGTGCTTCGTTCCGCGACGTACCGTCTGCGTTATCACGGGCCGAACCCGAACGCGAAGCTGCTTGCGGATCTTCACCACGACGGCGTCAAGCTTCGGGTCTGTGGGGTCGCTCTCGCCGGTTGGGGGTATCACCCGGGCGAGGTCCGCCCCGGCATCCGGGTTGTTCCCACCGGGCCCAGCACGCTCATCCTCTACGAGAACAAGGGGTACGCCCTCGTTCCGTTTTGAGGAAGTCTTCCACCTCGGGCCGCGGACGCCCGAGGCGCCCATGGTCCCTTGAAGTCGGGCCACCCTGCACTGCAGGAGAAAGCTCTTCGGGGTCGTGGGGATCCGTCTCTCGTTCCCTCAATGTGACGGGGACGGCGCATCCACCCGTCTCGCCCGGCGGAGCGGGACGCAGGCCACGTGGTAGAGGGTGGAATCGACCGCCCGGAGACGGAGTCCGGCGCGGTATTTGACGAGATTGCCCTGGAGCGGCACGAAGAGCACGGGGAGGTGGCGCATCATGAAACGCTCGTAGGCGTAGAGGGGGGCGCGTCCCGGCTCGACGTTGGTGTCCCGGATGAGGCGATCGAGGGTGG
>JAKCBQ010000084.1 GCA_021839245.1 Pseudomonadota bacterium | reverse complement strand
CGAGAGCCTCGGAGCCACCTTCAATCTCACCGGAGCGACCGCACATGCGTGACGTGCTGAACAACATCGTGGCCATCATCATGGCTATCCTCGGGATCGTGATTCTGGCGCTCTTGCTCAACAAATCCGGGCAGGCCAGCCAGCTCATCTCGTCGGGGTCCTCGAGCTTCGCGGGCCTCATCGATGCCGCAAGCAACGCGGGAAGCGGCTCCAGTCTCTCGGCTCCAACGATCGGGGGATTCGCGCCCTTCTCGGGAGGCTGAGATGTCGCGCCTCCCGCGACCGATCAAGATCTGCTCTCAGGAGTCGGGCCCGCGTACCCCGTGGACCCGCTGGTGGCTCTCGCATGACATCGAGCCCTACCCCTCGCTCTACCAGGGCGTGGATCTCATCACTCCGGGCTCGCAGGGACTCCTCCGTCTCCCCCAGCTCGTGATCTCGGCCCCCAACATGTCGCCCGCCGGTACGCCCGCCATCCCGGGCTACCCCACGATCGGGCGCGTGCAGACGGGATACAGCGGTGGATAAGTCCACTGCCTGGTGGATCGCCGGGGGCGTCGCCGCTCTCGTGGTCCTCTATTTTGTTTTCAGCGGATCCTCGTCGTCGTCGGGATCCTCGGGCTCGACCATCTACACGGGTGGCATCTCGGGTTCCCAGGCCACCTCCCTCGCCGAGGCCGGCCTTTCGTACGGCCTTGGCACGCAGCAGCTGCAAGTCGAGCAGACGCTCGGCCAGCAGGAGCTCTCGAACGCACTTCAGCTGGGGACGCTTCAGGTCCAGTCGACGAACCAAGAGATCGCGGCCGCCCAGAAGGTGCAGCTCGCCCAGATCGCGATGGAGCCGCAGATCGCGCAGGCCGCCCTCACGGCCCAGACCGCGCAGCTCTCCGCCCAGAAAGCGATCGCCGCCGATTACGGCTCGACCCTCGTTGCCCTCCAGCCGTCCCCGACCAACTCTTTCCTCTCGACCCTCGGGTCCGCGGGCCAGGGGATCGGGAGCCTCCTCGCCTCTCTGGGGCTCTAATGCCATGAAATCCCTCCTCCTCCTCGCGCTCGTCGGCATCCTCGGCTACGTGGCGTACACGTGGTGGGAGCGCCAACACGCCACCCCCGGCACCAAGGCCTCGGCAGTCCCGCAGTCCTGGCCGGCCTTCCCCACGGTCGCGGCCCCCCCGCTGCAATTCGCGAACACCGTCCAGGCGGGCACGTTCCCCGTGAATACCGGAGAGGTCTCCCCCTCCTACGGGATCCAGCCGTGACCCCGACCGCCAAGAAATGGCTGATCGGCGGCGGTGTCGTCGCCGGCGGCCTCGTGCTGCTCTACCTCTACAGCCGGTACAGCTCGTCGTCCGGGGCCGGCGCCGGCGCCGGCGCCGGTAACGCGCCCGCCTACGGCGGCGTCCAGATCTTGGGGCTTCCGGCCTCCGCCGACACTTTCGCGTCTCAGACACCGTCTCCGACCTCCTCGACGAGCACGAGCACGAGCACGAGCACGAGCACGAGCACGAGCAGCGGCGGCAGCACCTCGACGGGATCGGGCGGTACGACGACGACGAGTTCCGGCGGCGGGACTTCTTCAGGCGGCTCTTCGACGTATACTGGGAACGGATCGAGCGGCGGAGTGCACTCCAACATCAAGTATGCGGAATGAGTGAGCCATGAACAAAAAGCATCTCCTGATCGGTCTCGGCGTCGCCGCAGCGGCGGTCGGGGTCTACGTAATTGTAAGTCGCTCGAGCTCCTCGAGCGGAGGATCGACGACCCTCACCGACCTCACCCCGCCCACGATCACCCTCGGGTCCTATCCCGCGCAATCGCCCCAGGGCCAGCCGCCCGTCTCGACCGCGCCGGCGACGGGATCTCCTACCACGTCGCCCACCATCACCCCCCGCAAGGGCTACACGCGCGGGACGACCTCTCCGCTCTCGGCGTTCTCGGTCACCCCGTTCCCGATCTTCGGGCCCGGCGGCGTCTATCCCGATCCTGTGCGCCGGCCCATCATCTGGCCGCCCAGCTTCAGGAGCGGGGCGGCTTTTGACCAGCAGACGCTCGATCCGCAGTCGGTCTCGATCGCGCCCTCGGTGGTCCACTGATGGCCGCTCCCACCCCATCAACCTCGTCTCCGCTCTCGGCCATCGAGACGCCGCCCACGGTGGGCGCGCTCTCTTCGATCCTATCGCCGACGGAGCAATCCCTCCTCTCGCCGCTCCCCCTCTCTCCGCTCCTCTCCACCGCGATCGCCGGGAGCTCCACCTCGAGCTCAAGCTCGTCGGCCCAGAGCACCGGGGAGACGATCATGGGATATGTGGTCGCGGTGCTCCTTGTGATCGTCGGCATCGTCGTCGCCGTGGCCGGATCGCCGCGGGTCCTCAAGGTCGCCGGGACGGCGGCCGCCCTGGCGGCCTGAGATGCGCGGTCTCCGCATCCGTCTCGATGTGATCATCATCCTGCTCTCCGCTCTCCTCGTCGGGGAGGCCGTCTCCCTCGACTCGCTCGAGGCGCTCCGTGATGCGATCGTCCAGCGATTCCCCGTCACTCGCTCTGCCGTCCTCCGATTCAGGAAGAAGGGGCCTGATCATGATCGTGATGCACCACCCCATGGCTGACTACATCGCTGTCGCCGCCATCGTCATCCCTCAGCTCTTCATGGGGCTCGGGGCTTACATCCGCATGATGCAGCGCCTCCAGAGCATCGAGGACCGCATCACTTTTCTCGAGAGGTCACTCCATCATGGCCATCGGTAAGATCAAGCGCCCCGGTGCGCTCCGCAAGAAACTCCATGCCCCCAAGGGGAAGAAGATCCCCGTCTCCAAGCTCCGCGCCGCAAAGGCCAAGGCCAAGCGCAGCGGGGACACGCGGACTGAGAGGGAGGCCACCTTCGCTCTCAACGCGCGGAAGTGGAAGAAGAAGTGATCGTCCGCGCCATCGTCGGCATTATCGAGGCCGGGCTCGTGATGCTCCCCGTGGTCTGCATCGGGCTCATTGCCAACGAGTGGTCGGTCCGCCGATCCACGCGCCGGAGGCATGATCGGTGAGCGCGCTCCACGGGATCTCGAGCCTCTTCGGTCTCCTCTGTTTCGACGAGGGGGTCGAGCCTCGCCCGTACCAGGACACGAGGGGCTACTGGACCGTCGGCATCGGCCACAACATCGATGCGAACGGCATCCCGGCGTGGCTCGCCTTCGAGCTCGGCATGGGCTGGGAGAGCTACTCGCACGCGAACACCGACCAGCTCGTCGCGGCCCTGAAGAGCTCTCCTCTCTCCAACTCCCAGATCGACCGCCTCTACCAGAGCGACCTCGACACCATCATGCCCGTGCTGTCGATGTACGACGTCGCGGGCCCGGTCCGCTTCGCCGCGCTCGGGGACATGATGTTCAATCTCGGAATCTCGACGTTCCAGACGTTCACCGACTTCCTCTCCTTCGTCCGGGCCGGGGAGTGGGCGAGGGCGGCCCAGGACCTCCGCGGCACCCTGGTCTACC
>JAKCBQ010000083.1 GCA_021839245.1 Pseudomonadota bacterium | reverse complement strand
CGAGGCCCAGTTCGCCGAACTCACGACCCTGGGGGAGCTCACGGTGCGGGCGCGGGCGGCGGATGTTCAGGTGATGATCGAGGGGCCCGGGCACATCCCCCTCCACCTCGTCGCCGAGAACGTCCGGCGCGAGATCGAGACCTGCGACGAGGCCCCCTTCTACACGTTGGGGCCCCTCACCACCGACGTGGCGCCCGCCTACGACCACATCACGTCGGCGATCGGCGCCGCCACCATCGGTTGGCACGGGGCGGCCATGCTCTGCTACGTGACGCCCAAGGAGCATCTGGGATTGCCTGAGGCGGAAGACGTGCGCGCGGGGGTGATCGCCTACCGCATCGCCGCCCACGCCGCGGATCTCGCCCGCGGGCATCCCGGAGCACAGCTCCGCGACAACGCGCTCAGTCTCGCGCGCTACGAGTTCCGCTGGGAGGATCAGTTCCGTTTGGCTCTCGACCCCGAGCGGGCGCGCGCGTACCACGACGCCACTCTCCCGAAGGAGGCGCACAAACTCGCACACTTCTGTTCGATGTGCGGCCCGCGATTCTGCTCGATGCGGCTGACCGAGGATGTGCGCGCCATGGCCGGCCTCAACCCCGAGGAGGGCCTGGCCCGTAAGGCCGAGGAATACCGCCGTTGGCTCCACGAGGAGGACGGGCCGGAAGAGAAGAAGGAAGAGGACGCTCCGGCCTGAGGCTCAGAGAATGTAGCGGCTGAGGTCGGTGTCTTCGGCGAGGGCCGACAGGCGCTCCGCGGCGTAGGCCGCGTCCACCGTCACCGTCGTTCGCCCAAGGTCGGGCGCGCGGAACGAGACGTCTTCGAGGAGCCGCTCGAGGAGAGTGTGGAGGCGCCGTGCGCCGATGTCCTCGGTTCTGCGGTTGACCGCGACGGCGAGGGCGGCGATGCGCCGAAGACCGTCCTCGGTGAAGACGAGATCCACCCCCTCTCGGGCGAGCAGCGCCCCGTACTGACGGGTGAGGGCGTGCTCAGTGCCGGCGAGAATGCGCACGAAATCGTCCTCGCCGAGCGGGTCGAGGGTGACCCGGATGGGGAAACGGCCCTGGAGTTCCGGAACGAGGTCCGAGGGACGGGCCACGTGGAACGCGCCGGAGGCGATGAAGAGGATGTGGTCGGTTCGCACCGGTCCGTGCCGGGTCACGACGGTGGTGCCCTCGACGAGCGGCAGGAGATCGCGTTGCACGCCTTCGCGGGAGACGTCGGGGCCGTGCCCCTCGCCGCCCCCCGCCCGGCGGGCGATCTTGTCGATCTCGTCAAGAAAGACGATCCCTTCCTGTTCCACGCGTCCGAGGGCGCGGCGCGTCAGATCGCCCTTTTCCTCCTCGGCCCGGAGTTCCTCCTCCTCGAGGAGCGGCAGGGCTTCGGCGACACGGAGGCGGCGGCGGGTCGGGCCCGCGCCCGGACCCAGGGTGCGGAGGAGGCTTGAGAACTGTTGGGAAAACTCCTCGAGACCCGGCACCTGGGGGAACTCCAGGCCGGGGGCGGCGGAGGCGAGATCGATCTCGATGAGGACCTCGTCGTACTCGCCGCGCCGAAGACGCGTCCGCCGCTCGCGTTCGGAGAGCTCGGCCGCCCCGGCCTCCGCCGCCGTGGCGGTGCGGAGCGCCGCGAGCACACGCTGTTCGGCGCGGGCGTGGGCGGAAGACGCCGCCCGGGTGCGGGCCGCGGTCCGTTCCGCGTTGAGGGCGGTTTCAACCAGGTCGCGAACGATCGATTCGACATCGCGGCCGACGTAGCCGACCTCGGTGAATTTGGTGGCCTCGATTTTGAGGAACGGAGCGCCGACGAGACGGGCGAGACGGCGAGCGATCTCGGTTTTACCGACGCCTGTCGGTCCGATCATGAGAATGTTCTTGGGAGTGATCTCGGAGCGCAGGGGCTCCTCGATCCCGAAACGGCGCCAACGGTTGCGGAGCGCCACGGCGACCGCGCGCTTCGCGGCCGCCTGGCCGACCACGTGACGGTCGAGTTCCTCGACGATCTCGCGCGGGGTCATCGGGACCGCGGGTTCCCGCTCGGCGGGGAGGGACGCGCTCACGCCACAGCCTCCAGCTCTTCGATGAGGATTTCGTGGTTGGTGTAGACGCAGATGTCGGCCGCGCAGCGCAAAGCCTCGCGGCAGAGCGTCGGGGCGTCGAGCGTGGTGTGCGCGAGGAGCGCCCGGGCGGCGGCGAGGGCGTAGAAGCCGCCGGAGCCCAGGGCGACGAGGCCGTCTTCGGGCTCGAGCACATCACCGTTGCCGGAGATGATGAGCGAGCGCTCACGGTCGGCGACGCAGAGGAGCGCCTCGAGCCGGCGCAGAGCCCGGTCGCCACGCCATTCGCGCGCGAGCTCGACCGCGGCACGGGTCAGCTGCCCGCCGTGCTTCTCGAGCTGGATCTCGAAATGCTCGGTGAGGGTGAGCGCGTCGGCGGTGCTTCCGGCAAAACCGGCGAGCACCCGCCCGTCGAAGAGGCGGCGGATCTTGCGGGCGTTGCTCTTGACGATCGTCTGGCCGAGAGTGACCTGACCGTCGGCGCCGAGGGCCACGCGCCCCGCACGCCGTACGCAGACGATCGTCGTGCCGTGGAAGGTGGGGGACGAGCTCACGGGCGGCGGCGCGCGCGCGGGTGGCAGCTGTCGTAGATCCGCGCCAGATGCTGGAAGTCGAGGTGGGTGTAGATCTGGGTCGTCGCCAGGTGGCGGTGCCCGAGAAACTCCTGGACACCGCGCAGGTCGCCGCTCGCCTCGAGGAGATGGGTGGCGCAGCTGTGGCGGAGAAGATGCGGGTAGACACGGGCGTCGATCCCCTGGCGACGGGCACGGCGGGCGAGACGCAGGGCGACCCCGCGTCGGCCCAAGCGATGTCCGCGCACGCCGACGAAGAGGGCAGACTCACCCGGGGCGGCCTGTGCCGCGCGCACGGGGAGCCAAAGCTCGAGAGCCTGGCGGGCCGCGCGACCGACCGGCAGGATCCGGGTGCGTTGCCCCTTGCCCGTGACACGGACGAGTCCTTCGTTGAGGTCGAGATCGGCGCAATCGACGGCGACGAGTTCGCTCACCCGGAGCGCGGAAGAGTAGAGAAGCTCGAGAAGCGCACGGTCGAGCACCGACTCGGGGTCGACGGGGGGAAAGTCGAGCAGGCGGCCGACAAGATCGGGGTCGAGAACCTCGGGGAGCGGCCGCGGCTGACGGGGGGCACGCACGTCGAGGAGGGGGGAACCGCGCCGGCCTTCCCCGGCGAGATGACGGAAGAGACGGCGGACGGCGGCCAGCTCGCGGGCGAGGGTGCGGGCGCCGCGCCCCGTCCGTTGCCGCACCGCCACGAAGGCGCGGACGTCTTCGGCGTCGACCGCCGCCCAGTCCCGACGGCCGCGCGTACGAACGAAAACGGAGAACGCCTCAAGGGTGCGTCGGTAGGCCGCGAGACTGGACGGGGCCAGAGCGCGGGTGGCGGCGAGCTCGTCGAGGACCCGAGCGGCCTCGCGGCCGAGGGCGT
>JAKCBQ010000082.1 GCA_021839245.1 Pseudomonadota bacterium | reverse complement strand
GGGCCTCGAAGACCACCCGGCCCTTGATGCCGAGGACGGTCTCGCCGAGATGCACGCCGCGCCCGAGCCCATAGCGGGCCCCGAGGTCATCGAGACGTTCGAGAATGGTGAGGGCCGAAAGCTCTTCCCCATCGAGGGCACTCGGAAGACCCGAGGTCAAGTGCAGGACGAGCGTGTGCGGAGGAAGCCCGGGATCGATCGTCCCGTGACGGTAGAGGGTCTCGGGTGGGCTCGCCCAAGGGTCGTGGGTGGCGCCCCCCCCGACGGTTCCACCCCAGAGTCCACGGTTGACGGAATAGGTCCGCGCGAAGGCGTCGGCGGGAAGGCCGGCGGCGACGAGAGCGGCCTCCTCCTCCGCCCGGCTGACACCCCCCGCGCGCACCGGCGCCAGGCTCGGAATCTCGGGAGCGAGGGCCGCAAAGGCCACGTCGAAACGAAGCTGGTCGTTGCCGGCCCCCGTCGAGCCGTGCGCGAGGAGCGCGGCCCCGAGCGAGCGTCCCCGGCGGGCGACGGCCGCCGCCTGGCAGACGCGTTCGGCCGAGACGACGAGGGGATAAACCCCTCCGCGGAGCGCGTGCCCGGCGATGAGATAACGAAGAAAACGTGCGACGAGCTCTTCGCGGGCGTCGATCCATTCGTGGCCGGCGCCGAGCCGCTCGGCACGGGCCGCGATCCGCGCCCGCTCCGCGGCATCGCAACCGCCGCAGTCGACGCTCACCGCATGCACACGGTAGCCCCGACGACGAAGCTCGAGAACGCACCAAGAGGTGTCGAGGCCGCCGGAAAATGCAAGAACCGCCAAGGGCGGCGTCGGAGTGGTCATCGTTCGCAGTCCTCCCAAAGAGAGCCTTCGGCCTCGTCTTGAGCCCGTGCTCGCGTTTCAGCCCAGGCGCGGTGGGCCGCAAGCGCCTCACGCCAGCGGTCGAGTTCCGGTCGGTCGACGCCGCCGAGGGCTTCGCCGGGATCGTCGTCGGTCACGGGCGGACGGAAGCGTCCTTCGGCGAGTTCGGCATGCACTTCACGGTAACAGTCGCGAAACGGACGTCTCTCCCGCCAGGCGCGCAGGCAGGCCGCGCGGGCCGACTCGATCTCGGGGGTGAGGGCACGGGCGCAGGCGGCCTCATCCGGACTGAGTTCCGCAAGGAGAACGGGAACGAGATCGAGAAGCGCGCGCGCATCGTCGACAGCAGCGATCAGGACCGGTTTGGTGAGTTGAAGATCCCGCTGGTAACCACCCGGGAGCCCACCGGCGAGCGTGGTCAGCAGACCCGGGGCCGCGCGCAGACGGCGCAGACGCGCGCGCGCGAGCTCAAGCACGTCGGGATTGCGTTTCTGGGGCATGAGCGAGGAGCCCGTCGTGAGGGCGGCACCCAGGCGCACAAAGCCGAGGCTTTCGCTTGACCAGAGAAGGAGATCGGCCAAGGTGGACTCGAGGCCGAGGGCGCAGGTGCCAAGGGCTTCAAGAAGGGCCAAGGCCCCGCGCAGGCGGTCGCCGCCGACGGCGTCGGCCGGAGCCAGGGCCGGACGGCTGAAGCCGAGCAGACGTGCGGCGTAATCGCGGTCGAGCGGGAGGGGCGAACCGAACCCCGCCGCCGCGCCGAGCGGACAGCGATCGAGCCTCCGGTCCACCCCCTCCAGGGCCTCGAGGGCGTCGAGCAGGGGAGCCGCCTGCGCGAGCGCCCACTGCCGCCAGGACGACGGCATCGCCGCCCGCCCGTGCGTATAGCCGGGGAGGCGGACGGCGGCGTGGCGCTCGCCCCAGGCGAGAAAACTCTCGGCGGCGATGCGCGCCCGTTCGTGGAGCACGAGGAGCATCCGCCGCTCGTAGAGCCTGAGGGCCGTCGCCGCCTGATCGTTGCGCGAACGGCCGAGATGGATCCGCGCGCCGCCCGCACCGAGCGTCTCGACGAGGCGGGCCTCGAGCCACGTCGGGCCGTCCTCGACGTCGTCAGGAAGACGCACGGGAGGCGTGCGCGCGATGCCCCGGAGGAGAGCCCCGCTCGCCCGCCGCTCTTCGGGCGTCAGCGCCCCGAGACGGGCGAGCACACAGGCGTGCGCCGCCGTCGCCCGCGCATCCTCGGCCAGCAGCACGCGATCGGCCGCACGATCCTCGGATTCGAGATCGGCCAGGAACGCCAGGGGTTGTGAGAATCCCTCGCCCCACAGGGTGCGCCGCCCGCTCACGGGTTCTCCGGCCGGTAGGACGCCCGATCCCGCACGAGCATCGTTCCGGCCCCCTCGTTGGTGAGGATCTCGCGCAGGAGCGCGTGGGGCTCGATCCCGTCGACGAGGTGAACCGCCCGCACCCCCCCCTCCAGGGCCTCGAGGATCGCGCGGGCCTTGACGGCCATCCCGTCGCGGCACGAGCCATCCGCCACCAGAGCCTCAAGGTCGGCGCGATCGCCGAAATGGAGGAGGGTCTCGGGCCGCTCGGGGTCACGGAGGAGGCCCGGAACGGCAAGAAGAAAGATCAGCTTGGCGGCGGGAAGCGCGCGCGCACAGGCGGCGGCGACGGTATCGGCATTGACGTTGAGAAGCCCGGTCGATCCTCCGGCGCAGAGCGGCGAGAGCACGACGACGCGTTCTTGCGCGAGGGCGCCCAGAACGGGCGCCGGTTCGACCGTCTCGAGGTCGCCGACCTCGCCGAAATCGACACTCCGTCCGCCGATCTCGACCGGGAGGCGACGGCGGGCGCGAAAGCCCGCCTCGGCGGCGGTCATGCCCGCGGCCGGGATCCCGCGTTCGGCGAAACCCGCGAGGAGCGTGTCGCGCAGTTCGGCGTAGATCACGCGGAGCAGCGCGAGGACCGCGGGCGAGGTGGGGCGACGGCCGTCGATCTTCTCGACGCTGTGGCCGAGAAGACGCGCACGCGCGTCGATCTGTGCGCCGCCGCCGTGGACAAGCACAAAGCGCAGCCCGAGACGCGCGAGGACCGCGCACTGCTCGAGGAGGGTCGCGCGCACGGAGGGCCGCTCGATGAGCGCGCCCGAGACCTTGATCACATGCGGGTGCGGACGGAAGGCCGCCACGTAGCGGGCCGCCGTGGCGAGGAAGGCGTAGGGGTCGCGCCGGGCGCTCACGGGAGCGTCCTCTCCTCTGAGCCCCAGAGAGCGGCGAGCACGGCCTGCTGGACCCAGAGACGGTCGGCGGCCTCCTCGAGGATGAGGCTCTGGGACCCGTCGAGGAGCGCATCCTCGATCTCGACGTTGCGGCGCACCGGGAGACAGTGGAGAAGCGAGGCCTCGGGCACGGCGGCAAAATCGCGCGGTCCGAGACGCCAGTCGTCGTGGGTCCCCGCCCGCCAAAGGGTCTGCGGCGCCCCGTGCGGTCCCCACGATTTGGCCACGACGGCGACGGTCTCGGAAGGAATCGCCCGCTCGTGGCGACGCACGACGGCGCCGCCGGAAGCGGCGGCGTAGGTCTGCGCCTCTTCCCAAACACCCTCCTCGAGATCGAATTCCGCGGGCGCGGCGACGGTGACCCGCGCGCCGAGACTGGCGGCGGTCAGAAGAAAGGAGTTCGCCACCGCCTTCG
>JAKCBQ010000081.1 GCA_021839245.1 Pseudomonadota bacterium | reverse complement strand
GTGCAGGGGGGGAGACCCCGGTCCGGTCGCCACCAGGACCAGGCGGCCTCGACGAGGCCCATCCCGAGGGCGCGGAAGTGGGCCCGTGCAAGACGTCGTCGCGCGCGTGTATCAAGCGCGGGGAAACAGAGCTGAAGATTGTCGGCGACGATCCGCCGCCGCCGGCGGGCGCCGAGCCCGTAGAGGCTTCCCGCCGCGGCCCCCAGGAGAAGCCCGAGACGGCGGGGAAGAGCGGCGAGGAGCTGAAGGACGAGGAGCCCCACCCGCGTGGCGAAGGCGGAGCGACGCCGACGTCGGGAAGAGCGGGGAGAGGGCATGGCGTCATCTTAACAAAGCCACCGTGCCCGTCCGGCCCCTCGCTCCGGAGCCTGTTCTCCGCTATGCTTCAGTCTCACTCCAAGATTTGAGGGGAAGCCGTGGCCAGACCCGTCGCGAGATCCCGGTGCCCGGAGGGGACGGGTGTGTCCGCGGCGGGACTCCGGAGGTTGGGGATGATGCACGGGGAGGAACGATGAGCGGCGAGCTTCCCGACTTCCGCCGCGTCGCCGTTCTTGTGGTGGGCGACGTGATGCTCGACCGTTACTGGACGGGGACGAGCGAACGGCTCTCGCCCGAGGCTCCCGTGCCTGTCGTGCGGGTGGGGGAGGGCACCGAACGGCCGGGAGGCGCGGCCAACGTGGCGGTCAACGTCGCCGGCCTCGAGGGACGGGCGACGGTCCTCGGTTGGGTCGGGGACGATCCGGACGCGGCTCTTCTGCGTGCGCGTCTCGCGGCCCTGGGTGTCGGGGATCGTCTCCTGGACGATCCCGCCGTGCGCACGATCACCAAGCTTCGTGTGCTTGCCCATCGCCAACAGATGCTGCGCCTCGATTTCGAGCGCTCTCTTCCTGAGGGCCTCGCGCCGCGTCTTGCGGACGCCTTTGCTCGGGCGCTTGCCGAACACGATGTCGTCGTGTTGTCCGATTACGGGAAAGGGACCCTCGCGGACGCGCCGGGGCTCATTGCCCGCGCCCGTGCGGCGGGCCGCCCGGTGCTCGTCGACCCCAAGGGGCATGACTTCGAGCGTTACCGCGGGGCCGACGTGCTCACGCCCAATCGGCGCGAGTTCGAGACCGTCGTCGGGGCAGTCCACGACGAAGCCGAGCTCGTGCGGCGGGCGGAGGAGCTGCGTGCGGCGCTCGATCTCGGGGTGCTCGTGGTCACGCGCAGCGAGGATGGCTTGAGTGTTTTCGAGCGCGGACGCCCCCCGCTTCACGTCCCGGCCGACACCCGCCGCGAGGTTGCCGACGTCACCGGGGCCGGCGATACGGTGATCGCCACCATGGCCGCCGCGCGCGCTGCGGGCCGGGGCTGGGCGGAGGCGGCGCGGATCGCCAACACCGCCGCGGGCCTCGTGGTCGGCCATCTCGGGGCGGTGGGCGTGCGTCCGGATGAACTTCGTGCCGCGCTCGGCGCGCCGGCCTGGACGGCGGGACGGATCGTCGACGAGGAGACACTCGTGGATTACACCGCGCGCGCGCGCGCGCGCGGCGAGCGGATCGTCTTCACCAACGGCTGCTTCGATCTTTTGCACGTCGGTCACGTCCGTTATCTCGAGGAGGCGCGCCGTCTGGGCGATCGGTTGATCGTGGCCGTGAACGACGACGCCTCGGTGCGCACGCTCAAGGGCGAGGGGCGGCCGCTTCAGCCGCTCGCCGCCCGTCTTGAGGTTCTCGCCGCGCTCCGCAGCGTCGATTGGGTCGTGCCTTTCTCGGAAGGGGATCCCGAGCGTCTCGTCTGCCGTCTGCGGCCCGACGTTCTCGTCAAGGGTGGCGATTACGCCGGGCGGGCGATCGCCGGCGGGCGTTGTGTCGAGGAGAGTGGGGGGCGGGTGTGCACCGTGGCCTACGTCGAGGGGCACTCGACGAGCGGGCTCGTGGCGCGTCTGCGGGACCGCTGAGGCGTGCTGCGGCGCCTCTACACTCTGCTCCTCTGCGCCGTCACGCCCGTTCTCCTCTGGCGCGACGTCCGTCTTGGCCGGCGGGGGTTCTGCAGCGTATGGCGTGAACGCCGTGGACGGAGGACGCCTCCGGCGCGGGTCTGGATCCACGCGGCCTCGCTCGGCGAGGCGGGCGCCGCCGCCGTGCTGGCCGAGACCCTTCACGCCGTGCGCGGGGATCTTCCGCTGCTCGTCACCGCCTGGACTCCGGGGGGTCGCGCACGTCTGCGGTCTCTGCTCCCCGAGACGGTCGCCGTGCGTCTTGCGCCCTTCGATCGTCCGCGCGCCGTCCGCCGCGTCCTCCGCGACGGCGGCGTTCGGCTCCTCGTCCTCGTTGAGACCGAGCTTTGGCCGAACCTCCTCGTGGCGGCGGAAGAGTGCGCGATCCCCGTGGTCGTCGCGAGTGGCCGCCTGGGCTTACGCACGCTCCGTCGCCGCCGCCTTCTCCGCGCGCTTCTTCCTCCTCCCGGTCGGCTCTTCGCCCGCATCGCGGCTCAGAGCCGGGCGGACGCACGCCGCTTCCGTTTTTTCGGAGTGCCCGCCGAGAAGATCGTGGTGGTCGGCAATCTCAAGGCCGCCGCCGCGGCGCCTCCCGAGCGGCGTGCGTTCCGAACCGCGTGGGAAGAGCGGGTGCCGCTCGGGCCCGTCTGGGTGGCCGGGAGCACCCACGAGGGCGAAGAGACGATTCTCCTCCGCGCCCAGAGAGAGCTTCTCGAGACCTGCCCCGAGGCGGTGCTCGTCTTGGCCCCGCGTCATCCTGAGCGCGTGCCGGCCGTCCGGTCAGAGGCGCTTCGCGTGGGCTTTACGCCCGTGTTGTGGAGCGCGAACCGGAGGGTGACTCCCGGTGGGGTTCTGATCCTCGACGGACTCGGGTTGCTGGCGTCCTGCTACTCCCGGGCGGGGCTCGTCTTTGTCGGTGGGAGCCTCGTCCCGTGCGGCGGGCACGATCCCGTCGAAGCCGCGCGCGTCGGGCGGCCCGTCCTGATCGGGCCGTACCACGCGCACGGCCGAGACGACGTTCGCCGCCTCGAACGGGCCGGTGCCCTCGCGATCGTCACCGACGGTGGGGCGCTCGCCCGAAGGCTGTGCGTGCTGCTGCCTGATCTCAAGACCCGGGCCCGCATGGGGCGTCGGGGCGCGCTCTGGGTGCGCCGGAGGCGGGGGGCGGTTCTTGACGCTCTCTGGCGCGAGCTCACTCCGCTCCTCCCACCTCAGGAAGGTGGGGAGGAAGAGACGATCAGGGCCGCAGGTAGCGGTTGAGCGCGAGGAGACTCGCGGGCGTGAGACGGCCGGCGTCGGACTCGAGGCTCAGGAGCGCTTCGAGGTAGTTGTAGCGACTTTGGGCGTAGTTCTCCTCGGCCGTGAGGAGATTCTGGCGCGCGGTGAGGACGTCGGTGATGGTCTGCGTCCCCACCTTGTACCCTTCCTCGGTGGCCTTGAGGGCCGTGCGGTTCGAGACGACCGAAGAGCGGTAGGCGCGCACTTGAGCGATGTCGGAGAGAACGGTGAGATAGTCGTCGTGGGCCTGCTGGACGATACTGCGGCGTGTCGCCTCGGTGGACGCAGCCTGGGAGCGGTATTGGGCGCGGGCCTGGCTCACGCTGGCGCTCACCTGCCCGCCGGAATAAATCGGCCAACTGAGA
>JAKCBQ010000080.1 GCA_021839245.1 Pseudomonadota bacterium | reverse complement strand
GCCCCAGCGAAATCATGGCCGTCACCTTCACCAACAAGGCCACGCGCGAGATGCAGGAGCGCATCGCGACCCTCGTCGGACCCGAAAGCCGGAGAATGTGGGTCGGAACTTTCCACGCCCTCGCCCACCGTCTGCTCCGCCGCCACGCCTCTGCGGCGGGCCTTCCCGAGACCTTCACCATCCTCGACGAGGACGATCAGAAGCGTCTCGTCCAGGAGATCATGCGCCTCGCGGGGGTCGACCCCGAACGCCTCTCGCCGGGGGCCGTTCAAGCCTTCATCAACCGTCACAAGGACGAAGGCCGCCGCAGTCGGGATCTCGGTCCGGAGGTCCCCACGACGCACAGGGCTCTCTACGAAGCTTACGAAAAGCGCCTCAACACCCTGGGAGCGGTCGATTTCGCCGAGCTGCTCTTACGCGCCCTCGAAATCTGGACGCGGCACCCCGACATCCTTTCGTCTTACCGGGAACGGCTGCGTTACGTTTTCGTCGACGAATTCCAGGACAGCAACACCGTCCAGTACCGCTGGCTCCTCGCCCTTGTCCGTCCGGGAGGCCCTGTGCCTCTGGCCGTGGGGGACGACGATCAGGCCATCTACGGCTGGCGGGGGGCGCATCCCGAGCATCTGCGACGGTTCCTCGACGACGTGCCGGGCGCGCGGCTCGTTCGTCTGGAACGCAACTACCGCTCCCACCAGACGATCCTCGATGCGGCCAACGCGGTGATCGCCCAAAACCGCTCGCGGCTCGGCAAGCGGCTGTGGAGCGAAGACCGCTCGGGCGGGCCGCTCACGCTCTATCTCGCCGACGACGAGGAGGATGAGGCGCGCTGGGTGGCCGACTGGCTCATGGATCGCCGGCGCGAGAATCCGACCCCCGCCGCCGTCCTCTACCGTATCAACGCCCAGTCGCGACCCCTCGAAGAAGCGCTCCTCAGCCGTGGCCTTCCCTACCGCTTGGTGGGGACGGTGCGTTTCTTTCAGCGCGCGGAGATCAAGGATGCCCTCGCGTACCTCCGCCTCCTGCGCCATCCGGACGACGATCTGGCCTTCGCACGCGTCGTCAATCGTCCAAGCCGAGGCGTCGGGGAGCGCACCCTGGCCGCGCTCGAGGCGCGGGCGGGACGCGGACTGCTGCACGCGGCGGAGGCGTACGTCGCCGACGTGACCGAGCCCGCCCGCGCCCGGCGAGCGCTCAGTGGGTTCCTCGACCTCCTCGAGCGCCTCCGCGCCTCGGTCGAGACCCTTCCCCTCCCCGAGCTCGTCGCGCGGGTCGTCGAGGAAAGTGGTCTCAAGGTCCAGGCGGAGGCGAGCGGCCGGGAACGCAGCACGGGGGACGCGCCCACTGCGGAACGGGCCGCCAACCTCGAGGAGCTCGTCGCCGCCGCCGCCTACTTTCTCGAACGCGCCAACGAAGAAGGGGAGAGTCTCCCCGCGTCGGCCGGCGGACGCCTCGATGCGTTCCTGGCCCACTGCCTCCTCCAGACCGAAGACCACCGGGAAGAGGCGTCGGCCTCCCAAGACGTCATCACGCTCATGAGCCTCCACGCCGCCAAGGGACTCGAGTTCGACCGCGTCGTTCTCGTCGGACTCAACGAAGGACTCCTCCCTCACGCGCGGGCACTCGACAACCCCGGTGATCTTGAGGAGGAACGTCGGCTCCTCTACGTGGGCCTCACCCGCGCGCGGCGCGACCTCGCTCTTTCGGCGCGTCGGCTCCGCAAGCAAAGAAGCGGCGGGCGAGTCTACGTGCTCCCGGCCCAGACCTCGCGGTTCCTGCGCGAAATTCCCTCCTCTCTCCTCGCGGTTTCGGGCGCCGGGAACCCCTCTTCGGACTCCCCGCAGCGCCCCCACGCCCGGGGCGAAGCCTCCTGGCGGCCCGGGGACGGGGTGCGCCACCCGGTCTTTGGCGACGGGGTCGTCACCGCCTGCGAAGAGGACAGCGGCGGGCTGCGACTCGAAATCCGTTTCCGCGGCGCCGGGACCAAGTGGCTCCTTGCGGACTACGCCCGTTTGACCCGCTCGCCCACATCCTAAACCCCCGCTCCGGCCGACACCATGCCTCCCACGATCGATCCCCCACCCTCCGGCAAACGGCCCGGACTCCCCGTCGAGGACACCGGGCAAGAGGCCTGGAAAATCTTTCGCATCATGGCCGAATTCGTCGAGGGTTTCGAGAAACTCTCCGGCGTAGGGCCCTCGGTGAGCGTCTTCGGATCGGCCCGTATTCCTGCGGAACATCCTTACTACCGTCTCGCCGAACGCATCGGGCGGGCACTCTCGGACGCCGGCTTCGCCGTGGTCACCGGCGGCGGTCCCGGGCTTATGGAGGCGGTGAGCCGCGGCGCCCAGAGCGGGCGCTCGCCCAGCGTGGGCTTAAACATCCAACTCCCGGAACGGGAGCCGCGTAACGCGTACCAGGACGTTTCCCTGGCGTTCCGTCATTTCTTCGCCCGCAAGGTGATGTTCGTCCAGTCCGCAGCCGCCTTCGTGGTCCTCCCCGGGGGCTTCGGGACGCTCGACGAGTGTTTCGAGATCCTGACCCTCATCCAGACCGGAAAGACCCGCCGCGTGCCCGTTCTTCTCGTCGGCGGCGAGTTCTGGGCGGGGCTTCTCGAATGGATCGACGCGCGTCTCCTCGGTCTCGGCACGATCGCGCCGGAGGACCGTGCGCTCTACGCCGTCGTCGACGACCCCGAGGCGCTCCTCGAGCGGATTTTCGCTCACTATCACGACCGTGGATTCGCGCTCACCACCCGTGAACGGCGGATGCTCTTCGAACTGTGAACGCGGGCGGCCACGTCGTCCTCTCCTTCTCCGGCGGCAAAGACAGTGTCCTCGCTCTCGGGCGTCTGCGCTCTGCCGTTCCGCCCGCCTCCGTCACGCTCCTCACGACGGTGACGCGCGCCTACGGCCGCGTGAGCATCCACGGTCTTCGCCACCGGCTGCTTCGCACCCAAGCGCGGGCGCTCGAGGTCCCGCTCGAACTGCTCGTCCTGCCGCCCGTGTGCCCCAACGCGCTCTACGAGGAGCGTTTCGGGCGACGCCTCGACCGCCACGCCGTGCGCGGCGTCCGGGCGGTCGCCTTCGGGGATCTCTTTCTGGCCGATCTCCGTGCTTACCGCGAACGGCTTGTGCGCGCCCACGGGCTCGCGGCGCTCTTTCCTCTGTGGGGCGAAGAGACCCGCGGACTGGCCCGCGGTTTTCTCGCCGCCGGCTACCGCGCAGTCGTGGTGGCCGTGGACACCACACGGCTCGGCGCGGACGCCGTGGGACGGGAATACGACGCGGAGTTTCTCGCCGCGCTTCCGCCGCACGTCGACCCCTGCGGCGAGAACGGGGAGTTCCACACGTTCGTTTACGACGGCCCAGGATTTCGCCACCCCGTCCACTTCCGCAGGGGGGTGAGGGTGCACCGCGACGGGCGCTTCGTCTTCCAGGATCTCTGCGAAGCCCCGGCCTGAAGCGGGCAGCCCCGGACGCAGAGCGGTCGCCTAAAATAGCCTCAGGCCCCTGTCCTTCGTCCTCGCTCTCCACCGGGGGCGCGCGGCCTTCCGGAGGAATTCCTTGAGCACCCGCATCTGGTTTCGCGACTACGATCTTGACGCCCTTCAGCAACGCCAGACCGGAACGCTCGGCGCGCTCCTCGGCATTGTCTTCACCGCCATTGAGGATGACGCGCTCGAGGCG
>JAKCBQ010000005.1:82500-84247 GCA_021839245.1 Pseudomonadota bacterium | reverse complement strand
CCTCCGTCGATGTGAACTCTTGGGAGGAATCAGCCTGTTATCCCCGGAGTACCTTTTATTCGTTGAGCGATGGCCCTTCCATACAGAACCACCGGATCACTAAGACCTGCTTTCGCACCTGCTCGACGTGTGTGTCTCGCAGTTAAGCACCCTTGTGCCTTTGCACGCCATGCGCGATTTCCGACCGCGCTGAGGGTACCTTCGCGCTCCTCCGTTACTCTTTGGGAGGAGACCGCCCCAGTCAAACTACCCACCATACACTGTCCCCGACCCGGATGACGGGCCTAGGTTAGAACTCCGAATAGACCAGGGTGGTATTTCAAGGATGGCTCCATGCGAACTAGCGTCCGCACTTCAAAGCCTCCCACCTATCCTACACAGATCTGTTCAGAATTCAATGTAAAGTTGCAGTAAAGGTTCACGGGGTCTTTCCGTCTTGCCACGGGAACGCTGCATCTTCACAGCGATTTCAATTTCACTGAGTCTCGGGTGGAGACAGCGCTGCTGTCGTTACACCATTCGTGCGGGTCGGAACTTACCCGACAAGGAATTTCGCTACCTTAGGACCGTTATAGTTACGGCCGCCGTTTACCGGGGCTTCGATCAAGAGCTTCGCCTTGCGGCTGACCCCATCAATTAACCTTCCGGCACCGGGCAGGTGTCACACCCTATACGTCCACTTTCGTGTTTGCAGAGTGCTGTGTTTTTATTAAACAGTCGCAGCAGCCTTTTCACTGCGGCCTCCCTCCGCTCGGACCGCGAGGGTCCTCACGTAACGGAGGCGTACCTTCTCCCGAAGTTACGGTACCAATTTGCCTAGTTCCTTCACCCGAGTTCTCTCAAGCGCCTGAGGATTCTCTCCTCGCCCACCTGTGTCGGTTTACGGTACGGATTCACATCAACTGAAGCTTAGGGGCTTTTCCTGGAAGCGTGGCATCAGCGGCTTCGTGCATGCCGAGGCATACACTCGTGCTCGCGTCTCGGGATTGCCCTCCCGGATTTGCCTGGGAGAGCTCCCTACCTGCTTGAACCGGGACAACCATCGCCCGGCTCGCCTAGCCTTCTCCGTCCCCCCATCGCATTGATGCGAAGTACAGGAATATTGACCTGTTTCCCATCGACTACGCCTTTCGGCCTCGCCTTAGGACCCGACTCACCCTGCGTCGATGAACGTTGCGCAGGAAACCTTGGGCTTACGGCGTGCGGGCTTTTCACCCGCATTATCGTTACTCATGTCAGCATTCGCACTTCCGATACCTCCAGCAACCCTTACGGGCCACCTTCGCAGGCTTACGGAACGCTCCTCTACCGCGCAGTACACGCGAACGTGTACTGCACCCGCAGCTTCGGTACACAGCTTGAGCCCCGTTGAATCTTCCGCGCGGGCCGACTCGACCAGTGAGCTATTACGCTTTCTTTAAAGGATGGCTGCTTCTAAGCCAACCTCCTGGCTGTCTGAGACTTCCCACATCGTTCACCACTAAGCTGTGATTTGGGGACCTTAGCTGGCGGTCAGGGTTGTTTCCCTTTTCACGACGAATTTTATCACCCGCCGTGTGTCTCCCGTGCTTGCACTTCTTGGTATTCGGAGTTTGCATCGGTTTGGTAGGTCAGTGACGACCCCCTAGCCGAAACAGTGCTCTACCCCCAAGAGTGATACACGAGGCGCTACCTCAATAGCTTTCGAGGAGAACCAGCTATAGCCGAGCTTGTTTAGCCTTTCACTCCTATCCACAGCTCATCCCAT
>JAKCBQ010000005.1:0-77500 GCA_021839245.1 Pseudomonadota bacterium | reverse complement strand
CGTACGTCCAATGGGCTAGAGGCGGGAGCGAGGCAAGGATGGATTCCGTCCGCCCACCCGATTCAAGGCCAAAGCGGGTTCCACGATCGTAAAGAAGATTGAACTCAACGTAACGGCCACGGCGGTAAAGCTGAAACGCCCGTTCACGTGGGCCCCAGGCAAGAGGGAGGCGACGCGTGAGAATGGCATCGTACGCGCGGAGATAACACCACGCCACTGCCGCGACGAACTCGAAGGTGCACTCGAACGTCCCAAGCATACAGTCATCAAAAAAGAGCCCCCCAATTCCACGCGGCTCTCCGCGATGCGCAAGATAGAAATAGCGGTCGCACCAGTCCTTGTACCGTCGGTAGAGCTCGTTCCCTCCAAACGGCAAGCAAGCACCACAAGCCTCTTGATGCCAGAAGCGGCAATCTTCTTGAAAGCCATAGAAGGGTGTGAGATCGAAGCCTCCCCCAAACCAAAACACCTCGGAACCTTCCCCGGGGGCGACCTCAAGGTAGCGGACGTTGCAGTGCGAAGTCGGGGCATAAGGGTTGCGTGGATGGACGATGACCGACACCCCGAGAGCCCGAAAGGGGGCGCCCGCGAGCTGGGGTCGGTGTTGCGTCGCCGCGGACGGAAGAGACGCCCCTGTGATGTGGGAGAAATGAACGGCTGCCCGTTCGAGGGTTTTCCCCCCGTCGAGGACTCGACTGTGCCCTCCTCCCCCATGCTGGTATTCCCAGCGGTCGTCACGAAATCTCTCGATCGATCCCTCGTGCCGTGCCAACATCGCCACGACCTCTTCTTGGAACCCGCGGAAGAGGGGATCGACACGTTCGTGACGGCTTATCGCGCTCACCGTGGTGCCGCACGCACGATACGGCCGTCACTGGCGTCGCGGATCTCGGTCGGGCCCGTCAAACCGCCCAGCGGGCCGTCGAGGACAAGCGCGAGCCCCTCCGGGAAATAAGCTTGGACCTCGGAGGCGGTACGCGCCGGGCGCGCACCGCTTGGATTGGCGCTGGTCGAAACGATGGGGCCGCCAAATGCCGCGGACAGCCCCGCAAGAACAGGGTGTGCGCTGACGCGCACTGCCACGGTTTCGTGATCGCCAAGCAGTGTGGGTGGGCAGGCCCGCGCGGCCGGGAAGATCCAAGTGCACGGCGCCGGGAGGAGTGGCAAGCTGACAACCAGATGCTGGTCCTCGAGCGCCACAAACGGGCGAAGGGACTCGAAGCGGTCGGCAACGAGGATGAAGCCTTTGCCCGAGGGCCGTTTTTTGAGGTTCAACAGCTTCGCGAGCGCCACGTTGGACAGAGGATCACAGGCCAGGCCGTAAACCCCCTCCGTCGGACAGGCCACGATCTCACCGGAGGCAAGCTTGTACGCAGCTTCGGCGATGGCGTCTGGATCGGCAGAACGTACCGGCATCACACAGGGCGGCGGCTCTTCGCAGACCGCGGACCGGCATTTTTGGGGGCACGTTTTTTACGGATCGTGCTTTTGGGAAGAGCGCTCTTGCCCGCTTCACCCGTTTTGCGTCCACTCTCACGAGCCTTGCGAGAGGCGGAAGTCTTGGCTGCGGCAACTTCACTCGTCTGCGGCGGTGCAGCTTGCCTCTTGCTCCCAGGATGCGAGCGTGCCGTCGACCGGCGTGTCCCGGCTACCGAGGATTTGGGAACAGCCCGCGCGCGCGCGGCACGACGGATCGGGGCATCGTCCAGAAGACGCGCACAATCCACGGCGGTCAGTTCTTCGGGCGCACGGTCCGCCGGAACCCGGGCCCGCCGTTCGCCGTCCGTGACATAAGGGCCAAAGCGGCCTTTCAAAACACGCACCCCCTGCTCGGGATAGTCGACGATGATCCGTCGAGCGCGCGCCTCATCGTCGGCGCGGAACACCGCCAAAGCCTCATCCAGCGTGATGCGAAGAGGGTCGTGCTCACGTAACGTGACGTAGCGGTCACCGCGGCGAACGTAGGGGCCGAATCGGCCGATTCCTGCACTGATCGAGCCCCCTTCGTTATCCATCCCGAGAGCACGCGGCAGAGCGAGCAGCGAAAGGGCTTGCTCTAGTGTCAGGGTTTCGAGAGAAAAACCAGGTGGGATTCTGGCGTACCGCGGCTTCGCCGTGTCGGTCTTCTCGCCAAGCTGGACGAACGGGCCGAACGGGCCCAGTCGTACACTGACCGGCTGACCGCTTGCGGGATCCATTCCGAGACTACGGGCCGGAACCGCCTGCGCGCGGGTTACCGTCTTCGCCACCCGCTCCAGCTCGTCGTGAAACGGCGCCCAAAACTCGCGTAAAACCTGCACCCACCCCCGTTCTCCCCGCGCGATCTCATCAAGCTCATCCTCCATACGCGCAGTAAATCCGTAATCGACGTAACGGCCGAAATATTCCGACAGAAAGCGCACAACAACACGCCCGACATCAGTGGGGCGGAACCGTTTCTGCACCGTCATCGTGTATTCCCGGTGGCGCAGGGTTTCGATGATCGAGGCGTAGGTCGATGGACGACCGATTCCGTACTCCTCCAATGCCTTGACGAGAGAGGCCTCGCTGTAGCGCGGAGGAGGTTCCGTGAAATGCTGGAGCGCGAAGAGATCGCGGAGCGGGACTTCCTCCCCCACCTCCAGGTGGGGGAGGGCCGTCCGTTCGGAGACGTCTTCCCCGTCCTCACGCGCTTCACGGTAAACGGCCGTAAAGCCGGGTTCGCGCAGAATCGAGCCGTTCGCCCGGAACCGGCCGGTCGCAGACGCCACCAAATCGACCCCGACGATATCGTAGAGGGCCGGCCGCATCTGCGAGGCCAAAGCCCTCCGCCAGACCAGATCGTAGAGACGCCACTGATCCACTCCGAGACGCCCACGTAAAGTTTCCGGGTGACGTGAGGGGTCGGTGGGTCGGATGGCTTCGTGGGCTTCCTGCGCGTTCTTGCTTTTTGTGCGGTAGCGACGCGGCTCTTCGGGCACGGCCTGAGCGCCGTAGACCTTGTGGATCATCGCACGCAAATCGTTGAGCGCCTGCTCGGCAAGCTGGACGGAATCGGTGCGCATATAGGTGATCAGTCCCACGGCGCCGGAACCGAGATCGATCCCCTCGTAGAGCTGTTGCGCCGTTTGCATCGTTTTGCGGGCGGAGAAGCCGAGTCGCCGCGAGGCATCCTGTTGAAGGGTCGATGTGGTGAAGGGCGGTGACGGTTGGCGGCGTCGCTGATTGATGTCGCGGCCCTCGACACGCAGCGTTCCAGCTCGGGCGGCTTCAAGAATCCGTGCGCGAAGCGCGGAGGCCTGCTCGGCGTTCCCAATGTCGTGGGCCCCAAGACGTTCGCCATCGACGTGGGTCAATCGGGCACGAAACTCCTGCCCGTCCTTGACAAGGCCAGCTTCCAGCGTCCAATACTCGCGACGCACAAATTTCTCGATTTCCTCTTCACGTTCGACAATCAGGCGTAGTGCAGCGCTCTGAACCCTGCCGGCTGAGAGACCCCGGCGAATCTTGCGCCACAGAAGCGGAGAAAGGTTAAACCCCACCAAATAATCAAGGACGCGACGGGCCTGTTGGGCATTGACAAGATCAAGGGCAATGGGCCGAGGATGGCTCAGGGCCTCGGTTACCGCCGATTCTGTAATCTCGTGGAAAACAATGCGCTCGACGCGCTTGCCCGCGAGCGCGCCCTGTTCCTCAAGAAGTTGACAGAGATGCCAAGAGATCGCCTCGCCCTCCCGATCCGGGTCGGTGGCCAAAAGCAGTCCATCAGCATCCTCAAGAGCCCGGGCGACAGCCTCCACATGACGGGCATTGCGCTCGATCGGCGCATAGTGCGTAAAAAAATCTTTCTCTGGTTCGACCGCTCCCTCTTTCGGAACCAGATCCCGCACGTGACCATAAGACGCCAGAACCACATAAGACGGTCCCAGATATTTTTGGATGGTCCTGCTTTTGGCCGGCGACTCAACGACGACAACTTGGCGCACGTCTTTTCCTCAAGAAAGGGAAGACCCGGTTCGCTCCTGATTGCGGGCCCCGCAACAGATCAATGACGCTCGTCCGAATCCCAAAACAATGGATGGCCCTTCTGAACACTCTCTGCCTCCTCAGGATCGGGCGTAGCGTTGAGCACCCCGAGCACGATCCAACACAAATCTTCAGGCTCAAGATCCGGAAGATCCAGAGCAAGAACACGTTCAATGACGCACTCCCGCTGCGGGGCGTCAAGAATATCAAGCGCAGAGAGCTCATCAAGAAACGCGCGGCACTCGGTACTGAGAACACGCTCTTCCCAGCAAGCGTAGACGCGCCGGGAAGCCGGATCAGGGGTTGCGCGCCAATTCTCCTTGCCCATCCCCCCCTCGAGCCGGATCCGGATCTCCTCGGAGACATCGGACCAAGACGGCAGGCCTCCCTCACCTCCGACCACAAACTCCTGGTGCTGACGGGCCTCTAGATCGAAAGCCTTGGCGGGCTCTTCCTCACGCAGACGGATCTGCATGAGATACGCGACGGCCTCAGGTGCAGTCCACTGCATCATCGGGGTGCGGCGCTCTCATGATGCGACGGCGCGCCGCCGCGGACCATATCCCCCACACGCAAGGACCGCCGCGCCAAGGTGACGAGAGCAAGACTCATGCGTCGCTCGACATGGAAAACGAGGGCATCACCGATTTTGAGACCCGGAAGCCGCGCGATCCCGCTGAGATTGCCGTAAGCGTAAGGATCGTCGATACGCCGCGAGCGGCTATAGACAGACACGACATCGCCCTCCCGAAGCGCGGCGTCGTGACCCCGATCGATCACGACGATCTGATAAGCCCCAATGTTCGGCGCGTTACCAAAGACCGCAACGATACGGGCATGAACCGGCCGCCGTGGTGGGTGAACCCTCAAACGTTCTCGCAAGCCTTCCTGTGACAGCGGAATCAGGCGATCGCCCGCTTGAATGTTGCTGCGTGCGTGGGTGATGCGTACGACCGCGGGATCACCGTAGCGCAGCACACGCGCTTGGCCAAGATAAATCACTTCGAGGCCAAGGCGTCGATCTCCGTTGTAGCTCCAGAGCGTGCGCACAATCCGAACAACGCTGTAGCGGCGCAAGGCCGGATTGTCGAGCCCCCGGACAAAGGCCCTGTCCCCGGACCCGAGATAGGGGCGCTCGCTGATACCGCGAAGCACATAGGGCAATCGGGTCGCATCCCTCCGCGGAACAACGACCGGGTGCGTCAAGAAAGGGGCCAGAACTCTGTAGGGGATTTCCTCAAGGGGACGACGCAGAGGGCGCACTTCGACATGGGGACGCAGTACAACCTCACCGCGGCGAACGAAGGCTTCTTGGGCAACACGAGAGGAGGTCGTCGCCACAAGCCGCCCGTGGCGCGTGCGCAACATGAGGATCGGCCGTCCGGACACACTGTTTTGAAGAGTGATCACCTCACCCGGATAAATGAGGTCCGGATTGTGGATGTATGGATTTTCATACCAAAGGTCCGGCCAGAGCCAGGGGTCATGCAGGAATCGCACCGAGAGGGCCCAAAGGGTGTCGCCGGGGCGGATGACATAACGGTAAGGGGCGCGCTGAACCAAGAGCGATGGAGAAAGCCGAACGCGGTGTGCTGGTAGCGGTCGCAGCTGCGCAGGAGCGGGCCGTAAGGCTTGCGCGGCCGGTCGGGCCCCCCGCGATGGCAGACGGGGGCCTGGAGGCCCCCCGGCGCAGGCGGCAAGCGCAAGGAGCAGCGAAATACCTACCATCCGCTGCCCGAACCGCGCCCTGAATCCGTGGTCGCTCCATGGTTTAAAATGACCAAAGGAGTAGGTTCCCCCCTCCCTTGTGGGTCCCAATCCCGAGTGGTGGCTTCTGCCCATGGGTAACTCCCCCTTGCTCGGTGGGGAAACGAACCGACCCCATGCTATACAGTGCGGGGAGCAAGTGCAAGGACCCCGCCTGACTGAGGAGGTTTCCGATGGCCGTCCGTACTGTGCTCCTCTATCCCGATCCCCGCCTGCGCCTCCACGCGGTGGAGGTTACGCGCTTCGACGCCGAGTTGGAACGCCTGGCAGAAGATATGATCGAAACAATGTATGACCAGGGTGGAATTGGGCTGGCCGCCACTCAAATCGGCGCGCGGGAAAGCTTGCTCGTTCTCGACGTCTCGGAAGACCGTCACGGGAGCCGTACCTTCGTCAACCCGGTCATCGTCGCCTGCGAGGGGCGCCTTACGAGCGAAGAAGGGTGCCTTTCCATCCCCGACGTTCGCGAGCGGGTGGAACGCTCCGCCCGTGTCAAGGTCGCCGCTCGCGATGTCCGGGGGGAACCGTTCACGGTGGAGGCCGAAGGGCTTCTTGCGGTCTGTCTCCAGCACGAAATCGATCACTTGGCAGGCCGTCTTTTCATCGATCGCCTCTCGCCTCTGAAGCGTGAGCGCTTGCGCAAACACTATCTGGCCTCCCGACGGGGGGCGGAACGAACCGCCGTCCAGGGCTGACCACGCTCGGTGCGGCTCGTCTTCGCAGGCAGCCCCTCTTTCGCGACCACAGTCCTTGAAGGGTTGGTCTCGCGCCACGAGGTCTGCCTTGTACTGACCCAGCCTCCAGAAGCGGTGGGTCGCGGACGTCGGCTGCACCCCACCGACGTCGCCCTCGCGGCCGAGAGGTTGAAACTACCCGTTTTGGTGCCCCGCAGCCTTAGCGCCCCGCGTCTTCTGAAAACGATCGAAGCAACCGGTGCCGACGCGGCCGTGATTGCAGCCTACGGCCGTCTTCTCCCCGCCTCGTGGCTCGCGCTCTTCCCCTTGGGGGCGATCAACGTCCACGCTTCTTTGCTGCCGCGCTGGCGCGGCGCTTCGCCCATCGCGCACGCCATTCTCGCCGGCGACGCACAAACCGGTGTGAGCATCATGCGCATGAGCGCACGTCTCGACGACGGCCCCGTCTACCGTCGCTGCCCGGAGCCCATCCTCGCTTCCGATACGGCCGGAGCGCTCGGTGAGCGACTCGCTCGACTCGGCGCACGCTGCCTCCTCGCGGTTCTCGACACCCTTGCAACCAACCCTACGCTCGTCCCGGACGATCAAAACGAAGACGATGCCACGTATGCTCCGCGTCTGCACAAGGAAGACGGTCATCTCGACTGGACACAGCGGGCAGAAGAACTTGCGCGGCGCGTGCGCGCGTTCACTCCCTGGCCCAGGACCTATGCCTTTCTGGACCTGACGCACCCGGCCAACCGTCTGGTCGTGCATGAGGCCATCGCATTCGTCGAAGCCCCCGCATCTCCGCCCGGGATGATCATCGCGGCGAGCGATGAAGGCATTGATGTCGCCTGTGGCTCAGGACGGCTACGCATCACGCGACTGCAGCGCAGCGGGAAGCCTTGCTTGAAAGCTGGCGATTTTCTCAGAGGCTGGCGTACCCCCCTTCTCGGGCGCCGTTTACTGTGACCAGCGCTGCGCAACGTTCCCTTTCATCCGGCGCCGAGAGTCGGGCCCAGGCCGCTCGCATCGTGCACGGCGTTGTCCACCATGGGCGTCATCTCGAGGCCGCACTTGCGGCCGTCGGAGCGCAAGACAAGGCCTTTGTCTACGATCTCGTGTCAACCACCATCCGTTACCAACCTGCGCTTGACCGTCTGTGGGCCGCCGCTCGCTCCGGAGCCTCTGAAGAGGACGATCCTCGCCTGCGCAGCCTCGGCCTCGTCGGCTTGGCTCAAGTCTTGCACACCCACATCCCCGATCATGCAGCGGTTGCGGCCACGGTCGAGGCAAGCCGTCTTCTGGGGCTCGGACGCGCCGCTCCGCTCCTCAATGCGGTCCTCCGTCGCGTCACGCGCGAACGCCGTGATCTTGACGATCGCGCCCGCAACGACTTAGAGCTTCGCTACGCCCATCCGGCATGGTGGATCACACGGCTCCAGCAGGACTGGCCCGACGACTGGCCACGGCTCCTTGAGGCCGGGCTCGAGAGAGCGCCCATGACTCTGCGCGTCAACATCCGCCGCACCAATGTTGCCGATTGCCGGGCTGCGCTCGAAGCGCAGGGGGTGGACTCTCGACCCACGCACCGAGCATCATACGGACTCATCCTCGCAACCCCACGACCCATCGCCTCCTTGGATATCTATACCCGTGGGTGGGCGAGTGTGCAGGACGAGGCCGCCCAACTCGCCGTGCCGCTCCTGGCCCCCGAACCCGGGAACCACATTCTTGATGCTTGTTGCGCGCCGGGGAACAAATTGGCCCAGATCAGAGAAACCGCCCCCGAACATTGCCGCTTGGTTGGGCTTGACATCAGCGCGCGCCGTCTCGAATACGCACGACGAGAACTCGAGCGGCTAGGACACGCGGGTGTCGAACTTCGCTGCGCCGACGCCTCTCAACCCGGAGCTCTGCCACCCCGGGAAGAGTTTGACCGCATCCTGCTCGACACCCCCTGCACGGCCTCAGGAACCGTTCGCCGCCATCCCGACGTCAAGATTCACAGGCGTCCGGAAGACATCTGCGCACGCGCTGCACTCGCCTGCAAGCTCCTTGAGAATCTTTGGGGACATCTCCGGCCCGGAGGTCGTCTGCTTTTTACCTCCTGCTCGGTTTTCCGTGAAGAGACGGATGAGGTCGTACGCAATTTCCTCAACAACCACGTGAAAGAGGGGATGTTGCTCGACCCCACGGTCCCCTGGGGGCGCCACGAGCCCACGGGGGTACACAATCTTACGGGGGAGGAGGGCATGGATGGCTTCTTCTACGCCGTTCTTCTCAAGACCGAGTCCACACCAACACGGGCGAGCCCAAACAGGCTTGCAACCCACACGCCCCTGACCGATACTCCCGAGATCGACGGCCCCAGAACACGCCCGACCCTATAAGTCACCGTTCCTTACGCCCCCCCTTGCATCCACACCGCTCTCGCCCTGCCATTCTTGCTCTTCTCGCCGCCGCGACCCTAGCAGGGGCGGCTCATGCAGGACTGCGCGTTGAACGACTCGTGGTGGTCCGCCGACACGGCGTCTACTACCTCCACGGGCGCCTGCAGATTGCGCCGAACCGGACCGTACGTCATGCCCTTCTTCACGGGATTCCGATCACGTTCAGCCTCAAGATCCACATCGTCGACGGCCACAGCTTCCTCTTCTGGGGGGACACGCTGGCCCGGATCGACCAGCGGTACCGCATCGCGTATCACACCGTTCTCGGGCGTTACGTCGTCCGCGATCTCGAGACCGGCGTCCAAACCAGCTATCCGACCTTTGCACGCGTGATCATGGCGCTGGAGCATCCACACGAGATTCCTCTCGTGGACAGCAGCCTGCTGCAGGCGGGAGGGCACTACCGTCTCCGTACCCGCATTACCCTTCACGTGGACGACATTCCCCACGCCCTTCGTTGGCTGGCGGGTTTGTGGACACACTGGGAAAGCTCGAGCCCGTGGGCAAGCACCCGACTCGTTCCTTGAAACCGCGCGTGTTGCCGCTCCTCACGGCGGCGACGCTTCTGGCTGTCTTTTGCACGTTCGTTCTCCTGGCTTCAACCACCGAAAATCCCGGCCTTTTCGGTAAGCTCGACGTTCCTCTTCTCGTGCTCGTCGTGTTCGGGACCACGGGACTGTTGAGCCTGATCGCCGTGCAGATCATCCATCTCGGGCGGATCTACCCGAGACGGGAACCCGGATGGAACCTCATACGACGCATGGTGCGGACGTTCGTCGGCCTTGCCCTGATTCCGATCGTGCTCATCTGCGCATTCGCCGCGGTGTTCATCCGCAACAGCATTCGGTCCTGGTACGCCCCCCCGGTCGCACGCGTCGTCCACACGGCGGTCGCGCTAAGCCGAGGGGCTATCGACGACACCCTGAAAAAAGATCTTCACATCACACGCCGGCTGGCCCGAAATCTCTCCCTCGCGGCGCCGCCCGCATGGCCGTTTCTCTTGGGGCGCCTCCGTTCCCAGTCGCACGCCCTCGACGTCGTTCTCCTCGACAGCAACGGGCGCATCGTTGCAATGGACTCGGCGTTTCCTTTCCTGCTCTTGCCGCCCACGCCATCCCGGGCCGCGCTGGAAGAGGCCGCCCACGCCTCCACAAACGTGGTTCTGTCTCCGGGCCAAGGCCACCGCTACACCGTTCGCGCCGTTGTGCCCGTGCCCACCTCCGATCCCTTTGCGAGACCGCTCGTTCTCGAAGCCGTGTTCCCTGTCTCGGGACACGAAACACGAACCGCACGGCAGGTCGAGAGGGCCTACGCGCGCTACGAAGAACTCACACTCCTCCGCCGACCGCTCACTTGGAGTCTCATCCTGACCCTCATTCTCGTGGCTCTCCTAGGGGTTCTCGCCCTGGTGACCAGCGCGCTTTATTTCGCCCGACGCATTGTCGCCCCGGTCGACGAGCTGGTCGGGGCGATCGGCGCGGTGGCCGAAGGGCGACTGGACGTTCGCCTCGAAACGACCGGCGACGATTTTGGCCCTCTCAAGCGTCCGTTCAACCGCATGATCGGACGCCTCGAGACAGCGCAACGAACCGCGGAAGAGCACCGCCAACGCGAGGAGCGCGAGCGGGCTCTTCTCGAAACGGTGCTGGCACACCTCTCGGCGGGCGTCCTGGTCTTCGACGAACAGCGTGTACTCGAACTCGCCAACGAAGCCGCACGACGTCTCCTTGGGCTCAATCGTGAACAGGACGTCGGCCGGGATGTGGGTGCGCTGCGTGCCGCCCATCCTGCTCTCGAAGATTTTTTTGCCACCGTCGACGAGCTCCTTCCCGCAAGTCGGGAAGAGATCCGCCGCGAGATTGTGCTGGGCGGGGGACGGCGACGGCGCGTCGTGGTGGCCCGCGTGACCGCGCTCCCGGAGCTTCCGGGCATTGGACGCGGCGGTGCCGTGGTGTTCGAAGATCTCACCGATCTCTTGGAAGCCCAGCACGATGCGGCGTGGGGGGAGGTCGCGCGACGTATGGCGCACGAAATCCGCAACCCCCTGACCCCCATTCAGCTCACCGCCGAACGGATCGGCCATCGCTTCTTCGACCGCCTGAGCGAGAACGACCGAGCCTGGTTACAGCACGCCGTCGAGACCATCGTCCGGCAAGTCGAAGCCCTGCAGAACATGGTTCGGGCTTTCGGTGATTACGCACGTGCTCCCGATCTCAGGTTCACCCGCTTCGATCTGAGCGCTCTCACCGCCGAAGTCGCCGATCTCTACCGAGGCCGCTACCCGCGCATCGAGATCGTCACCGATCTTGCCGAGCCGGCGCCACTGATCGAAGCCGACGAAGAGCGGATACGCCAGGTTCTCCACAATCTCCTCCGCAACGCTCTTGAAGCACTTTACGCCCAAGCGAACGGGCAGGTCCTGCTCCGTGTCCGTTACGATCTCGTGCAGGGCGATGCCGAACTCCTCGTCGAAGACAACGGGCCGGGCTTCAGTCCGGTCATGCTTGAACACGCTTTTGAGCCCTACACCACGAGCAAACCACGAGGGACAGGGCTCGGACTCGCCATCACCAAGAAAATCATCGAGGAGCACGGTGGGCATACCCTTCTGAGCAACCGAGCAGAAGGCGGCGCGCGCATCGCTGTCGTGCTGCCGGTCAACGAGCGCACACGAGCGGAACGACTTCGGGCCGCCGCGCATCGCTATCACCCGAGCGAGGCCGAACCACTGTGACAACAAACCGCATCCTTGTCGTGGATGACGAGCACGACATTCTCGTTCTGCTGCACGAGATTCTGAGCGAAGAGGGCTACCGGGTGGACACGGCCAGCACCGCTGAAGAGGCTCGGCAGGCTCTTGGCTCAGGATCCTACGACCTGGTTTTGCTTGATATCTGGTTGCCCGATTCCGACGGCATTACCCTGCTGCGCGAATGGTCCGGACACACCAAGACGCCCGTCATCATGATCTCGGGCCACGCCACCATCGATGCGGCTCTCGAAGCGTCGAGGTGGGGTGCGGTGGATGTTCTCGAAAAACCCATTTCCTTACGTCGCCTCCTTTCGGCGGTCGCCCGCGCCCTCGAAATGCAGGTTCGAGTGTCTCCCGTGCCACCGCCGCCGCCGATTCTCCTTGATCCCGCCTGGGGCCGCAGCGGCACGCTGCATGCGCTCCGGCAGGCCGTCTCGGCTCTCGTCCACCTTCCTCTCGAAACGCTCCTCATCGGAGAGCCCGGGAGCGGGCGAGAGGAAATTGCCCGGACCTTGCACGAGAGGACGCAGCGCCACGGTCCGTTCATCACCTGCACCCCGACCGATATCGAGTCTCCCACGGTTTTTGTCGACCGGATCCGTGCGGCAACGGGCGGAACCCTCTGTCTCCAAGATCTGGAGGGGTTGACGACTGCGGCACAAGATCGTCTACTCGCGTGGCTCATCGCACTCAGTCCCGAAGAACAAGGTCGGCGATTCCTGATCTCCACCGCTACTTCGGAGCTTGGCCTCCGCATGGAACGCCACGAAGTGTCTGCGGAACTTCTGGAACGTGTGGGCCGCCGGGTCCTCACTGTACCGGCGGTTCGCGATTACCGCCCCGATATCCCCGAGCTGGTCACCACACTTGCCGAGCGGCTCACGGCCGCCCAGGCGCTTCCCTACCGGCGCTTTTCCATAGGCGCACTGAATTTTCTGCGTCAACAAGACTGGCCCGGCAACCTCCGGCAGCTGTCGCATGTTGTCGAAACTGTGCTCCATGAAGCCGAGAGTGAAGAAATCAGCCCTGAGGCTGTGCAGGAAGTTCTCACCCGTCGGAACGACATCGCCCACCCGCCCCGCAGCGTCCTTGGTGAGGACTGGTTGGGCCTGCCTCTGCGCGACGCACGCGAGCGTTTCGAGCGGGCTTATCTGGAAGAACTCTTGCGACGCTGCGAAGGGCGCATCGGGCGGCTTGCGGAGGCCAGCGGCATGGAGCGCACACATCTTTACCGCAAGCTCCGCAGTCTTGGGATCCACCGTGTGAATCCGGAGAGCGACGAAGCCTGAGAGGGGCGCTCAACTGTGAGGGTTGCTCCGCGCGGACGGAAGGGCCCGCGCCATCCAGATCAACGGGACGGACAGAAGAATCGGCCACGCTGATCAACACGACCGTCCCAGCACGCCGACTCGCGATCGGAATCCGGTCCGCGTGCACATAAGCGTCATCCGTCGTCACGTAATAGCGCCCGACGAACCGATACCAGATGCCCCAATCACAGCCCACAAGGGTGAGAGCTCAAGCAAGCACGGTCCATGCCCGTCGGCGCGAGCCAAAAATTAGCGATGTCGTCGATCGTCGCGTTGTGAGCTCGCGTACGGAGGTTTTCGATCCGTTCCGAGACAGCTCTCAAACATCATCAACTTCGACCCACAGAGCTCAAAAATTCCGCCCGGGTTGCGGCGTTAAGCCGAAATTCGCCAAGCATCGATGATGTCGTGGTCGAACTGTGCTGCTTCTCGACACCGCGCATCATCATGCACAGGTGTCGGGCCTCGACGACCACACCAACGCCGAGGGCGCCGGTCACTTCGGAGACAGCGCGCGCAATTTGTACGGTCATCTGTTCCTGAACCTGAAGACGTCGCGCAAAAACATCGACTAGACGGGCGACTTTGGACAGCCCAAGAACACGCCCACGCGGAAGATAGCCGACATGGCAGTACCCAAAGAAAGGCAGGAGATGATGCTCGCACAACGAGTAGAACTCGACGCCTCGGACCACAACCATTTCGTCGAGATCGGTTTCAAAAAGCGCGCCGTTGACCACGTCCTCAAGCCGCGTTCCGTAGCCGCGTGTGAGAAAACGCAGAGCTTCGGCGGCACGGCCGGGCGTGCGTCGCAACCCTTCGCGTTGCTCGTCCTCGCCGAGCAACGCAAGCATCCTGCGGTAACAGGCAACCAACTCCACAAAACGTGGATCAGGAGGGGGAGACGTGTCGGACAAGAATGGGCCCGTGACTTTTCAGGATTTCTATTTTAATAGAACCACTATACAAACAGTCTCCCTAACGCCTGCTCGGGGTTATGATCGTGCCGTCACGTGTGCGGGAGTCTCGAGTGGATCTCGCGGAACGCTTACGCAGTTCGAGCCGAAGGACGAAGGACGACGCTCTGGAAGTCCTTGAGGGCCGAAGTCCCCGCCGTGGCCCTGCGCGCTTCCTCCCGTTTCTCGGGCCGGCGTTTATCGCCGCCATCGCCTACATCGACCCGGGAAACTTCGCGACCAATCTTCAGGGGGGATCGGCGTTCGGATACGCACTTTTGTGGGTGGTTGCCGGCGCCAGCCTCACGGCGGCCGTCATGCAGTATCTTGCCGCCAAGCTTGGGCTCGCCTCCGGACGCAATCTCGCCGAGCTTTGCCGCGAACATTACGGGCCGAAAACGATCGCCATCCTCTGGGTTTCTATGGAGGTCGTTGCGGCGGCAACGGACGTGGCCGAGTTCGTCGGTGCAAGTATTGCCTTCCACATACTGCTCGCGGTCAGCCTGCCGGTGGGGGGAGCGCTCACCGCAATCACGGTTGTCCTCGTTCTGACCCTCGAACGGCACGGCTTCCGTCCTTTGGAAGCCGTCATGGCCGCGGTTGTCTCCCTTGTCACACTCGCGTATCTCGTCGAGATCCCCCTCGGCGGCCCACATTGGTCCCACGTGGCCCGAGGCCTTTTCCTTCCCTCGCTGCCCCACGGAGCCCTCTATCTCGCGGTGGGCATCGTCGGGGCCACCGTGATGCCCCACGTCATCTTTCTCCATTCGGCCCTGACACAGGACCGTCTGCCGGTCCGCGACGCGCGAACCAAACGGCGCATACTTCGCTTTGAAACCCTTGATATCGGCATCGCCATGGCCGTGGCCACACTGACCAATCTCGCCATGCTGATCATGGCTGCCGCCACCTTTCATCACGACGGGATCGTCAACGTGGCCGGATTGAACCAGGCTTACCGAACACTCGTCCCACTTCTCGGCACAGGGGCGGCCCTGCTCTACGCTCTTGCCCTTCTGGCCTCGGGCGTGGCTTCATCCACCGTCGGCACGGTGGCCGGTCAGGTCATCATGCAAGGCTTTCTCGGTCGTCGGTTTCCGCTTTGGCTTCGGAGGGGCCTCACCATGATTCCGGCGTTTCTTGTGATCGCCTCGGGGTTTTCGCCGACCGCGGTCCTCGTCTTGACCCAGGTGATCATCAGTTTCGGTCTTCCCTTGGCTCTTCTCCCTCTGGCGCGCTTCACATCCGACCGGAAACTCATGGGCTCGTTACGTAACCGTCGAACGACCGTCGTCGTGGCCTACGGTCTCGCCTGGGCCATCACAGGCCTCAACGTCGTACTGATCCTCCAGACTCTGGGCATCAAGATATGACACTGCCCTACCGTCGCCTTCTTCTTGCCCTCGATGGTACGCCCTGGGCCGAGCATCTTCTCGATCTCGTCGCTTGCTGGGCCGCGCCCGGTCGTTGCACCATCACGCTCGTCCACATCGTGGAGGAGGGCGGGCCCGAGCGGGTCCATGGAGCCCCTCATTTGCACGACGCCCAAACGGCGGCACGTTATCTCGAGGACTGCGCAGAAAGGCTACGCCGCATCGGCCACACTACCGCCTGCATGCTGCGGCGATCGTCTCCCGAAGACGTTGCGAACGCCCTCTCCCTCACGGCTGACGATCAGCAATGCGATGTGGTGCTCCTCGCCACACACGGCCGCGTCGACCCACGCCGCTGGCTCCGTGGTAGTGTCGCCCAAAGAGTTCTGGCACGGGCCCGATGCGACGTGCTTCAGCTCACACCTCGCTCTCTCCCCCCGGCACCAGGACCGCACCATTTTCTCGTCCCACTGGATGGCGACAGGAGTCACGAAACTGCCCTTCAACGTGCCTTGTGGCTCGCGAGCGAGGACGAGGGAAGCGTCGATCTCGTCCATGTCCTTCCGGGGCATCAAGACACTGACGGCTTGGGTGCCCTGCGCGCGCGTTTCGCCCCGCACGCGGATCGCTTTCTGCGCCGTCGTGGAGAACGGCTACGCACGGCTTATCTGGAGCGTTGCGCCCGGGAGGCAAACACAGATTCCGTGCGTGTGCGTCCCGTTATCGAGACGGGCAATCCGGCGGGCGTTCTGGCGTCGCTGACCCATCGGCTTGGCATTGACCTTGTCGTTCTCGCGAGTCACGGGCGTCACGGGCTCGCGGCATGGGGACACGAACATCTGCCGGGACGGCTGATCGAGCGACTCGACGTGCCGCTTCTCATGGTTGCTGCCGGCCCGCACAAGCCCCTCACGCTCCCATGACCCCTTCCCGCCTTGGCGGGTCAGAAAATCGGGGGAAGCCGGAACGGGCCGGAACGGCCGCGTCTCAGCGCGACAGCGGGGGCCGATCACCACAAGATCGGACGTGGTTCCCAGAAGCGTCCGACGTTGACTACGCACTCCCCTTCCACACGTCTTGGTCTACGCCTTCTCCTCTGGTGCACACTCGCTCTTGTGTGTCTTCTTGCGGCTTGGGGACAAGACCCCAAAACAACCGACATGGACCGGATCGAAGGGAGCGTTGCGCTTCTCGTCGCCTTGGCTCTGGTCCTTCGTCGTGTCGTTCCCTACCGAGACCGAGGAGACCCCGAATTCTGGCGTGCACGCCCCGGCACCTACGTTGTCGGGCGGGGATTTGCCTGGACAGAGGGAACGAGCGCGCGCCTTTACGAACGTCTTCGGGGGCCTCCTGTGAATCCCCCTCGCGCCACCGACGACCGCGGCGATCCCAGGCTCCACGGCCTGGGGCGAGAGCGGCTTCTCAGCCTGACATATGCACAACGGAGCGGCAACACCCTCGTCTTAGGAGCTCCAGGCAGCGGGAAAACGTTTTGGATCAGTTCCCTCATCGAGCAGGACATTGCTTGTGGGCAGTGCGTGCTGGTCCTCGACCCCAAAGGCGACCGAGAGCTTGAGCGAAGGATGCGCGAGGGAGCCCAACGTCACGGGCGCCCCTATGTCTATTTCCATCTTGGCCATCCCGCCCACTCGTGCCGCTTCGACGCGTTGTCCGAGGCGAACCGGACCTCGGAGCTTGCCAGCCGGATCGTCCGTCTTCTCCCGGCCAGCGAGGGATCCTCACCGTTTGTGGCTTTCTCATGGATGGTGCTCGAGGCCATCGGCGAAGGACTACGCCTCCAGGGCGAACCGATCACCCTGGCCACCCTCCACCGTCATGTTCTCGAGCGCGGTCGCACCCTCGCGACATCCCTCCTCGAGAAACGGGTGCAGCAACGCGGGCCGTTCCCTCTGCTTCAAGTAAATCGCGGCCGAGCTCGTTCGTCTCAAGAGACTCAGGAAGCATGGTTTGCTTCCCTGGCCGCCGCCTACCGCCGCGATCGCAGCGCCGAGCCCACCATCGACAAGATTCTTGCCGTCGCTGAACACGACCTTGGGCACTACGGGAAGATGGTGGCCACTCTTCTTCCGCTTCTTGGAAGTCTCACAAGCGGAGAACTTCGAGGACTTCTCTCGCCTGCAGAGGGCGCCGCGGATCCACGCCCGATCTGGAACATCGATCTCCTATGCCGGCCCGGTACTGTAGCGTACATCGGGCTCGACACGCTTGCGGATCCGTTCGTAGGGCAAGCCGTCGGCTCTCTCTTCCTCGGCGAACTCGCGGCGCTTGCGGCCCGCCGTTACGGACACGGACGAGATGCGGATCCCGTTCAAGTCTATGTCGATGAGGCCGGTGAAACCGCCGGAACCGCGTTCATCCAGCTTCTCAACAAAGGGCGCGGCAGTGGATTCCATCTCACCCTCTGCCTGCAAACCCTTTCCGACCTCGCCGCGCGCTTGGGAGGAGAAGCCCCAGCACGGGTCATCGTGGGTAACACCACGCAGCTCGTGGTGTTTCGCGTGCGTGACGGTTTCACCCAGCGTTTCTGCAGCGAACAATTCGGCCGTGAGGACATCCCGGTGGCCCGAGTGGCCCGTACGACCTCGCGCGGGCGTGACAGTCAGGGGCACGGACACCACAGCGGATCTCACTCGCGCTCCGTCGGCGCTGAGAGACGCGAGCGGATCCCTCCCGATCTCTTGGGAACGCTGCCAACAGGCCACTTCATCGCCAGCCTCGCGGGAGGACAGCTCATCAAGGGGCGTACCTTGAGCATCCCAACCACGTGAAGCGTTACGCCACACTCTCCGCAGCACGCCTCTGGGCCGCGGCTCTCCTTGTGGCGGCGTTGCTCTGCGGCGCCGATGTTCTTCTCGGGATGCTTCACAGGCCCGAGAAGACGCACGCTCACTTGTCGTGGCCGGTCACCACCATGGTTCACCACCGCCTGGAGCGCCTGCGCCACTCTCTACTCCTCGTTTTGTCACTTTTTGCCACCGTGCTTGCCGATGCGTTTATCGCACCTCCTTGCCGCCGTTTCCCGAACGGTGCTCAAGCCGCAGCCCTCGCGGCGACAACCGCCGCAATCGCTCTCCTTACGCCGCTGTCGTACGGGGAACATGGGGAATACCTCTTCGTTGCCCTCATTGCCAGCCTGCTGCACCGCGTCCGTAGCGGCAGCCTCTGAACCACGTCCGAAACGGCCGTGATTCCCTGTCGCAGGAACGTCTCCAAGCGTGTGCAATAGTCGCCATGGCTCGCTTCCGCACACCCTTCGCAACCCACCCGGCCTCGCCCGAAGAAAACGCGCGCGAGACCCTCAAGGTCCTCCTCCGCCCGATTCTCCCGGCCTTGCGTGACGAGACCGTCGACGAGGTGGTCGTCAACACCCCCGAGGAGATTTATATCGAGCGCTCTGGAAGAATGACCCGCTGGAATGGAACGCTTACCGCTCAAGGGGTACGCAGCAGCCTCATCCTCCTGGCGCGCCTCAACGGGCGCGATGTTCGCGAAGACGGGCCTGAAGCTTTGCTCGACGTCCACCACGATGATTGGCGAGTCTCCGGGGTCCTCCACCCCGTTGCCGCGCGTGGCGATGCCCTCGCGTTTCGTCGCCGCCCGCGCCGCAAGACCCGGCTCGAGGATTTTTGCTTCGGCGGACCCGTCGCGAGTCCCAGGCGCCCGCCCGTCACAACTCCCGGGCGTTCTCTCGAAGAGGTTCTTACCGGCCTCGTCTCTTGTGGAGAGAACCTTCTGATCTCGGGAGGAACCTCGAGCGGGAAAACGAGCCTGCTCAACGCACTCGTCGCCGCCGTACCGGAACATGAGCGTCTCGTGCTCCTGGAAGACACGGCCGAGCTCGAACTCGACCGTGGCAACTGGATTCGTCTCCTGGCGCACGACACTTTCGGCGTGGATCTCCGGCTTCTCGTTCGCCAAGCGCTTCGCCTGCGCCCCGACCGGCTCATCCTCGGCGAGACCCGGGGCGCCGAAGCGTTTGACCTCGTTCAAGCGGCAAACACGGGGCACCGTGGAACAATGCTCACAGTCCACGCCAACAGCGCCGGGGAGGCTCTTCACCGCCTGGAGACCCTCGTGCTGACCGCCGGAACCGGCTGGCCCCACGTGGCCATCCGCCGCGCTGTCGCCGCCGCATTCGGTCACGTCGTCCATCTTCAACGTCTAGGTGGCGAGAGACGAGTGAGCGAGCTCGTGCGTGTCGCGCTGACCGACGACGGTGCGTACCGTCTGGTTCCCCTGTGGCCTTTGCACGAGGCACGACCGACACGACACCCCGATCCCACCTCGAAGGAGACTCCTCTATGACCGCTCGCCGTTCGTTCGTTCTGTTCACATCCGGGATGCTCCCCCTGGTTTTCTCTCGCGCCTACGCCCAAGGAAGCTTTGCGGGAGGTGGGCTCCCCTGGGACGGCGTGCTCGAAACCATCGTGGCCGATCTCCAGGGACCCACGGCTCGTCTCATCGCCACAATTTTGCTGATTGTCCTCGGCTTCCTGATCGCGTTCGGGGAAGTCCGTGGCTTTTTTGCTCTCTTCATTCGTGTCGCTTTTGGGCTCAGCCTGGTCTTCGCAGTCAGCAGCTGGCTGGCACTCTTCCGATTTTGATTCTGTGAGCACAGCATCCGCACGCCGTAGTCCGCTGTACTGCGTTCTTAGCGAACCCCTACTCTTCCTGGGTGCAGAACGCGATCTCGCACTCGCGCACCTTGTGCTGGCGACCGGCTTGACCCTCGGGATGCACTGGTATCTCCTGTCGCCGTTGTGGGTTGCGAACCACCTGCTTCTCATGCGGATTGCACGCCACGATCCCCAGATGCGCAACGTGTACCTTCGCTACGTCCGACAAGCCGACCGTTACATACCGTGGGCGGGGCTTCGTCGCTGCGGCTTCCGCCCGGAAGGGTTCGCCCCGGTGTCGACATTGTGCTGAGACTCGCCCGACCACCGCGTGAGGGCCGTCCGCTTGGCGAGCTCGTTCCCTGGATGCTCTTGATCGATACACGGCACATCCTCCTCAAAGACGGCTCTCTCCTCAGCGTGCTCGCCTTCGAGGGGATGGATTTCTGGACGGGGGAAGAAGGTGCACGCGACCGCCACACAGAGCGTCTGGACCGGGCGCTCGAACTTCTCGGCGACAACACCTCGCTCTGGTGGAGCGTCGATCGCCACCCTGCCACAATTCCGAACCCCCACACGAACGACCGTGGCGGTTCGGTGAGCGCCCGTCTTGAGGAACTGCACGCAGAATCATTGCGCTGCCCCACCCCTTATCAAAACGTGCACCATCTCAGCCTGATCACCCCGCCCGACGCCCCGTTCGGCGCCCCGGGTGGGGGGGAGGAGCCAACGCACGGTCGACCGCCGCGTCTGAGACGGCGATTCCTCACCCCACTCAGTCACAGGTCGCTGGCCCGTTTCGAAGAATCGGCGCTGCTCGAGCAGATAGCCCGCCACGACGCCGAGATCGCCGTACTCAACGACCTTTGTCCGGAGCTTCGCTGGCGCCCTCTCACGGGAGCCGATCTCGCAGGGTTCCTTCACGATCGCCTTGGCATCGAGATGTGCCCCCAAGTCACTCTCGCCGAAGGCGCCTACCTCGACGACGCCTTGGCCGATTCGTTTCTCGATATCGCCCGGGGCACACTGGTTTGGAGCGGCCCTCTTGAGCAACGGTACGGGGTCGTCCTCTCCCTGCGCGGATGGCCTCGGGGAGGAGAATCGGTGACACGCCCCGGCAGTCTCGATGAGCTCCTCACCCTGAGCGGGACGCTGCGCCTCTCGCTGGCGTTCCGCCGGATCCCCAACGCGCAAGCCGAGGCTTGGATTTCCAAGGTACAACGTCATCATCTGCTCTTGGCACGAAGCTGGCGCAGCTACCTCCGCGAGGCGCTGACCCGGGAACACGGCGCCAGCGACCGTCCGCAGCACGAAGCCTCTGTCCAAGAGGCCGTCCGTGCCCAAGCCAGCCTTGCCCACCAGCATTTCGGATACGTCAACGTCACCGTGGTCTGCTACGGACGCGACCCCGACGAAGCCGAAGCGACGGCCCAAGGGGCCGTCGCCGCCCTGCACCGGGCAGGAATGCTCTGCATTCGCGAAAGGCTCCACGCGCTCGGCGCTTGGGCGGGAACACTTCCGGGACAGTGGTGGGAACCGGTTCGTTGGTCGCTCGTCGGAACGTCCAACCTCGCCGATCTCGCCCCGACGTCCGGAGAAGATGCCGGGCAGCCCCAAAATGCCTACCTCACCCGGCAGGTTGGGCGGCCCATCCCCGCCCTCGCCACATTCCGCACCGCACGCGGAGGGCTCACCTCCTTCAACCTCCATGTCGACGACCTGGGCCACACGCTCGTCCTCGGACCAAGCCGCAGCGGGAAAAGTGTCTTCGTGAATTTTCTCATCGCTTCGTGGCAGAAGTACCGTGGCCGCACATATATTTTCGATCGTGATCACTCGTGCCTCATCCCCACGGTGCTTCAGGGGGGAAGCTACCTCGATCTTGAGAACGAGACGGGGACCCCGACACTCAATCCGCTCCAGCTGCTCGCGCGTGAAGGAAGTCGAGCCTGGCTCCTGCGTTGGATCCTTGGACTTCTTGGAGCCGAGGATCCAACCCGAGAACCCGAAGCCGAACGGTGTCTCGCCGAGGCGCTTGAAGCCATGGCAGATCTTCCTGAGGACCGGCGTCGTCTTCTCACCCTGGCCCAACTCTTGCCGCGTGAACTGGCCGCTCGACTCACCCCCTGGCTCGAGCGCGGAGCTTCGGGAGGACTCTTCGATCACGTCGAGGATCGACTCGTTTTCGGGACCTTTACCGCCATCGATCTCGGCACGTTACTTGGGCGGCCGGGGCCCGCTCGCTTTCTTCTCGACTACCTCTTTGAGCGGATCCGCCTCGATCTTGACGGGCAACCCACTCTGATCTACATCGAGGAAGCATGGGCGGCACTCACCGATCCCCAGTTCGCTCCACACCTCGAGACTTGGCTGCGCACGCTCGCCAAGCGCAACGCCTGCCTGATCCTGGCGACCCAGTCGCTGTCCGAGATCGCCCGAAGCCCCGCCGCGTCGGTGCTCCTCGAGAACGCTCCGACCCGCATTCTTCTGCCCAACCCCCACGCTCATGCTCAGCAGCATCTGTACAGGGAACTTCTCGGACTCGGGACGAGCGATCTCGACCTGATCGCGCAGGCCACCCCTCACCGCCACTATTTCGTCCGCACACCGCGCGGAGGGCATGTCCTGGACGTCCGCTTCCCTCCCGCGCTTCTCGCCCATCTCCGCTCCGACTCCCGTGCACTCAGACGTTTCGAGGAGGCCCGTCGGGGCGGAGAGGCCTGGGCGACCCGGTACCTCGAGAGCATGAACCATGACTCTTAAACCGGCGGTCCTGTCGTCCGTCCTCACGCTCCTGCTTCTCGTCGAAGCGCCCTGCGCCCATGCTCTTGCCACGGGAAGCACCGTCTTCGACCCGATGAACTTCATGCGCAACACAACGACCGCACTCAACTCAATTCAGCAGGTTGAGGCCGAAGCGGAAACGGTGCTCACGCTCGAAGAGGAATTCCGGGCTCAACTGGCGGAGTGGCGCTCGTATCCCGGTCGCACGCTCATCGATCTTGCCGGCGGGCGTGCTCTCGATGACCAAATCCGATCCTACCAACACTTTCTCACCGCTCTCCGCCGGACACGCGGATCGGTCAACGCCGCTTACCACCGTCTGCTCGCCGTTAACCGCCGGCTCGCGAGTGCACGGATAAGCTGGAGCGGATACGAAAAGAACCTCGATCGCGGATTGCGAAAACGAGAGCACGCTGCCGAGCACAGCGTCCTCCTCGATCGGCGCCTCTTGGCCTCGGTGGCCTCCGATTACCACCGCCTGCGCTTGCTCGAGGCCCGTCTCGATGTCTCGGGGTCTCTCAAGCAGGAACTTGAACTCCTCAACGACCACATGGGGACACTCACGGCATCGGACGCCGCCGAACTTGCGCTTCTCGCCCATCATGCCGAGCGACGCGCTCGGGGACGCAGCCACCGCGCGGCTCTCGACCGGGCAATTCTCTCCCGCTACCGCCGTCTCAAGCGCCGCGACCGAGCACTTCTCAGCCGACTCCTGGCCACCACCGCAAACAGCACCCTTGCCCAACGCCTCAGGCTCGCAACAACCCCATTCGAAGCTCATCAATGAGCGCCCTTCTCGCCAGCGTCCTTAGTGTCGACCTACACCCACACATCACCGCTGCGGTCTCCGCGTCTTCTGGGGACGGGCTCCGTCTCGCCGTTTCTCTCCCTCAGCTTCTGGCTCACCTCATCCACGCCACAGGCGCAAGCGGATTCCGTCTCGCTCGCAAGATGAGACGGCTGGTCCTGGCCGGGCCCCACCCGCTTTTTTATCTCCTGACATCGCTCATGCTCGCACTCGGCGGGCTTGCCGTCACGCTGCATCCCGCGAGTCTCGAGAGCACGGTGGCCTCGGCGGTTCGTTTTATCCTTCTTTGGGGGCTCGTTGCCTGGGTGCTTCACGATTATGGGCCGCTCCTTCACGCCTTCGACGGTGGTTTCGACACCGTGGCCAACACGCTTCTCGTAGAGCACACGCACGGATCGGGGCTTGCCCTCGCTCCCGTCAGGGTTGCCTCCCGAGCGTTTCTCCACGCCGTCGCAGAGCTCTGGCGTGCACTCCCCCTTCGCCATCTTCCCGCTTTGGGATGGGACCTTCGTCGAACGGCGGCGGTGCTGTGGATTGTGCTCCTCGGGTCGATCCTTTTGGGTCTGGCGCTCGTCGCGCTCCTCGCCGCCTGGCTCGGGTTTCTCGGGATCTATTTCATGGCGGAGGCGCTCACTGCCGTCGCCGTCGCGCTCGGTCCGCTTTTGATCATCTGTCTCCTTGTTCCTTACCTCTCCGAATTGGCACACGGTTGGTTCCGCTTTCTCCTCGGCGTCGGGTTCTACAAAATCGTTGCCGCAGTCATCGTCGCGCTCATCGTGCCTGTGCTGACTTTCGCACTCCACGAAACCGTAGTCATCGGGCAGAAGACCCTCCTCCACGGTCACGGTCCTGTCAAAGCGCTCGTCGCGCCCATCTCGCTCCTTCTCTACGACTGCGCGGTGCTTCTCGCTGTGGGATTCATTCTGCTTTTGCTGCGTCAGATTCCGTCGATCGTGCAGCATCTTTTGTCCGGGAGGGGTTCGAGCGGTCAAGGCATCTGGAGCGGAGGGATGCGCCTTGCAGGTCGGGCCACCGATTGGATTGCAGGCTAGCACGGTGCGCGCTCCCTCTCTCCCGCGTCGGGACGTCTCTCTGCCGTGCCTGGCGCACCTTTTCGGTGCCGAACTTCACCGCCGATGGAAAGACCAACCCTTTGTCGTCCTCCTGGGGGGCACGGCCACCGTGAGCTACCTCATCCGCCTCCTGTTTGTCGCGCTCTTCCGCCTGTGAGCGCATCTTTTCCTCCACCGGCGGTTCCTCCGCACGCCCGTCTCGGCCCAGAAGTAAGCGCCCGCCACTTCGAACGCTACGGTGCGGTTCTTGTTACCCGCAACAGGCTCTTTATCCTCACGCTCGTCCAAGCGCTTGCGCTCGTTCTTCTCTCCTGGGCGGCGCTGGCACGCCCTCCGACCGTGCGCTATCGCCCCTACGTCGTCGTCGCCCACCCGTCCGGGCGGACAAGCCTCGTTCTGACCCGGCCGGCACGCCGCGTCCACGCGGTCGTCCTGCGTTACTTTCTTGCTCGTTGGGCGATCCGCCTTCTGACACTCGATGCCGGCCTCACAACCCGGAATCTCACGCGCGATTACCGTCTCGTGCGGGGGGCGGCGGTCGGGGAATTCCAGGCCTGGGCCACACGCAGCGCACCTCTCACGCGCCTACGGCAGGATCCTGCACTCGTCCGCACGGTCCACCTGCGGGCGGTCAGCCTCCTACCTCAGGGGGTGGCGATCCTCCGACTCAAGACGGTCACCCGCCCGGACGGCGGGAATCGTGAACGGCGTGCGAGCTGGCTCCTGACACTCAACTACACACTTGCCCGCCCGCGTCATCGGCGCACGCTGCTGCTCGATCCTCTCGGTTTGTATGTCACGAACTTTACGCTTGAGAAAACACTCTGAACTTGTCCTTACGGGCTTGTTTACTCTTTTCCTCGTGTTGGGTGAAGCCCCCGCGCGCGCCCACGGGCGAGCGCTCCCCGGCACCCCAGCGGCCGGCGCGCGGGTGCTCGTTTACCGCTACCGTCACGGGCGCATCTACACGGTTCGCACCCTCGCTGGTGCGATCACCGACATCGCCCTACGACCCGGAGAACACCCACTCGTCTTTGCCCTCGGAGACACCGTCCGCTGGATAGTCGCACGCGACGCAGAGGACATTTTCGTCAAGCCCGTGCGCGCAGGTCTTGAGACATCGGCCACCCTGATCACCAACAAACACCGCTACGAACTTTTATTGGCAAGCGTCTCCCGCGGGTCGCCCTGGGACCAAGAAGTGCGCTGGCGCGCCCCGCGCCCCCTCATGGTTTTCGAGCGTCCCGTATCACCGCCCGTTCACCCGGCCCCTCCGCCTCCGTCCCCCCGGATCGACACGCGTTTTCTGATCCGCGGGCACGCCCGCTGGCGCCCGCAGGAGGTCTACGCCATCGGGCACAGAACCTACTTCATGTTCCGCCGACATGCGGCCAGTCTGCCCGCTCTTTTCCTTCTCACGCACGGACATGCGCAACTCGTCGACTACGCCGTGGTGGGCCGCTCGATCATCTATCCCGGACTCTTCCGACAAGCCGTCCTTGTCCTCGGTCACCGCCGGGTGGAAGTCCTTCGCTTGCGATGAACGACCCGGATCTCGCCCCGCCACCGCCACTCAGCCGACGCCTTCACTGGTGGGCGCTGGCTATCATTCTCCTGGCTCTCATCGTGGCCACGATCGTCGAGGGGAGGCTCGACAGCGCAACGGGCAGAAGACTTCCAACACGGGTTGGAACCCCCCTCCGCGGGCTAGCCCGCCCCTCGGTGAAGAGATTTCTTCGTCGTCTCAAACGTACGTCTTCGCCCCGCTCCCCGCCCGTGACGTCATCTCCGCGCCACGCCCAACCTCCACCCACGACCGCGAAACCCCCTCCGGCGCGACATCGCGTTCGGTCTCCAAAAGCGTTCCCCGGCGTACGGGCCCAAGCGCGCGCGGCCCCCATCCTCGCCTTCGACGTCGGAACTCCGAACGACACTCACGGCGCACTGTTCATGTCAGAAAACAGACTCCGGGCGCACGACGAAAACGGAGTCGTCGGAGCCCCGTCCTTGCCGCTGCCGCAACCGGTCGGACTCTGGCCGCTCAACACCGATGAGCCCGTCGACCGCCTGACGACGACGCACGGGGCCGACCGGAGCCTCCGTGGCCGTAGGGTCCAGCTGCATCCCGCGCCACGGGGGCACGTGCTCCTCCCCGGGACCGTGATCCCCGCCGTCCTCCTGACCCGGCTTGTGAGTGATCTCTCGGGCCTCGTCGAGGCGCGGACGAGCCGCGCGGTTTACGGGAGCATCCATGAGCGCACGCTCCTCATTCCCGCGGGATCGCTCCTCGTCGGCCGTTACGGGGAGAGCGTACGACCGGGCGAGAGGCGCATCTTTGTGAGTTTCGACCGGATCGAGACCCCCAACGGAGCCAGCATCCGCCTTCCGGGCATGGAAGCCGCGGGGCAACGAGGGGGCGCCGGGCTTCACGACCTCGTCCGCACGCATTTTTGGCGGATGTTCGGATCCTCTTTTCTCATTGCCGGACTCGGGGCCGCGTTACCCGACAACACCAGCCAGGAGCTCGTCCTCCCGTCGGGGACCCCGTTGATCGCAGGCACGGCGGCGGGCGAAGCCCTCGATCAGACGGTTCAGGATCTACTCGCGCGGGACCAGGATCTCCCTCCCACCATCATCATCCGGCGCGGAACACGCTTCAACGTTCTGGTCGCCCGAACCATCCGCTTCCCGTCCCCAGAAAAGGGCACGACCCTCTAAGGATAGACAGCCGGATGGTAAAATCCTACGCCGGACGCGGAGAGGTACCGAAGCGGTCATAACGGCGCCGACTCGAAATCGGATGGACAGCAATGTCACGTGGGTTCGAATCCCACCCTCTCCGCCATGGCTCCGTTCATACTCAAGTCATCCGATCGAAGCGCGGACGCCTCCGCTCAGCCCGCACAGGTGAAAGGCCACGATGTCCATCACGGCAAACGCTTCGGCCCTCGCACATGTCGGAGCGGCCGTTGGACCAGAGAAGATCCTGCACCCCCACAGGACGGGTGTTTTCATGGCGTTTGACGCATAGGACGAAGGAACATCGACGCTCACGCTGGACAGCGCGCGGGGCACGGAGGATATGCCGACCCTGAGACCAACCGGTGAGGTGGGCGAATCTTTGAAGGCAGAGGAGGAGGGGAAACCCATGGCCGCGGCCGATCATCATCATTTACGCGCTGATGAAAGCCCCCTCACCAGAGCGAAACCGCGGCGGTCGTGGCATGCACAAGGCCACAATCAGACGCGAGCTGCGCTGTAAACCACGGCGGACGTGACTATCGGCCACGCCAGGCCCAGCGCCTGGCCCGCAGGCGCCGCCAGAACGGCCACTGCACGCGGATCCCCGCTCCGCTGTGCGCAGAGGTCGAGGCGTGGCTGCGCGGGAATTGGTGTCCGAAGCCGATCAGTCTGTTCCTGCGCCACTGACGGGGTCTGTGCTTGAGCCATGACTGGATCGATCACCATGTCCTCCGGGCAAAACGGCGGGCAGCAGCCGGACCTCCACCTGTGCTGCCAGCACCAGCGCTACGGAGGGGCCTTCACACACGGACAGCTTGAGTCTCGTCCGGAAGATCAGGGGAGCTTAGAGTTCCCGAACCGACGCGAGGATCCGCCCGAGGACCTCGCTCGCGTCGCCATAGACGAGGCGGACATTTTCAGCCGTAAAGAGAGGGTTTTCGACGCCCGAGAAACCCCGTCCGCGCCCACGCTTGATGACGAGAACGCGCGGAGCTCGTGTCACTTCGAGAACGGGCATGCCGTAGAGAGGGCTCGCGGGGTTGTTGCGGGCGTCGGTGTTGACCACGTCGTTGGCCCCCACGACGAGAACCGCGTCGGCCACGGCAAGGGCGGCGTTCGCCTCCTCAAGATCGAGGAGGCGATCGTACGGGACCCCCGCCTCGGCCAACAGCACGTTCATGTGCCCGGGCATCCGCCCGGCAACCGGATGGATGGCGAAGAGAACGCGGACATCACGCTTTTCGAGAAGACGGGCGAGATCCTGGAGTCGGTGTTGGGCCTGTGCGACGGCCATCCCGTAGCCCGGAACGATCACAACCTCACGCGCGTAGGCAAGAACCACGGCGGCATCTGCCGCATCGGTCGCGAGGGGCTCATTCTCGACAGGCGCGGAAGAGGAAACCGGTGAGCCGAATCCGCGAAAGAGCACCGCGGCCAACGAGCGGTTCATCGCCCGCGCCATAAGCCGCGTGAGCATCGTGCCCGAAGCCCCAACGACGACACCGGCGACCACCATCGCCGGACTGTGCAGAAGGACACCGTCGAAGCCCACCGCAAGACCCGTGAGCCCGTTGTAGAACGCGATGACGACCGGCATGTCCGCGCCACCGATCGGCAGGGTGAGCGCCACCCCACCGAGAAAGCCCAACGCAAGGGCGCCCCCCGCGCTCAGGATCCTCATCTCGGGGACGCGGGCGAGAAGCGCCAGAGCGAAGAGTGCGAACGAGAGGACAATCAACGCCCCTGTGAAGATCCGGCGCCCGGGCAGGCGGCCCGTCGGAAGGCGCCAATCCTGAAGTTTCACCACGGCCACCAGGCTGCCACCGAAGGACGCGCTGCCGACGGGAGCGGCAAAAACGGCCAACCCTAAGGCGAGGGGACCGGGGGTCCCCCCGGCAAGCACACGGGCAAACACGAGAAGCGCAGCCGCCGCTCCTCCGAGGCCGTTGAAGAGGGCCACCATCTCAGGCATCGCTGTCATCGGCACACGGCGGCTGAGCACGGCCGAAAGCGCGCCGCCCACAAAAAGGGCGACAAGGGCCAGAAAGGCGAGCGTCAGGCTGCCGCGCCCAAAGGCATCGAGAAAGAGATTGGCAAGAACGGCCAGGAGCATGCCGGCCCCGGCGGCCACAACACCAGGGCGTGCCGTACGCGGATGGCTCATGGCCTTGAGACCGACGAGGAGGAGAAGGGCGGCCAGGAAGTCCGCGCCAGCCAGGAGAACGCCGCTTGAGCTCACCGGGGCTTTTCTTCCCGGCTCGTTCGGAACATGCGCAGCATGCGCTCGGTCGTGACAAACCCACCCACCACGTTGGCGGCGGCAGCCACGAGCGCGCACCAGGACACCGCAACGGCCAGTGTCCCGTGTGCGGTGAAGAGCGCGGCAAGAGCTCCGATCACGACGATCCCGTGAATGAAATTTGTCGCCGACATGAGGGGCGTGTGTAAGAGCGCCGGCACACGGGCGATGAGTTCGTAGCCGGCCAGGACGGCAAGCAGTCCGAGATAGAGGACGACGAGATCACTCACGCAGGAGTTCCCGGCGCGGAGGACGCGAAGGCGGGGTGGACAATGGTTCCGCCGAGAGTCAGGGCGGTGGCGCGAAGGAGGGGATCTTCGGGCACGTTCCCCAACTTGCCGTCCCGGACGAGAAGACCGAGAAACGCGTGAAAGTTGCGGCCAAGCATTGTGCTCGCGTGACGCGCAAGCCCCGCGGCCGGCCGACGCGGCGCGAGAATGCGCCTCACCCCCCGTACGACGGTTTCGTCCGGCCGCGACAGGCGGCAGTTTCCACCTCCATCGACGGCAAGATCGACGACGAGGGCTCCGGGCGGAAGCACGTCCACGTGGCGTTCCTCGAGAAGCACCGGGGCCCGACGGCCGGAAAGAAGCGCCGTCGTGATCACGACATCCATCTGCGGGAGCCGCTCGAGAAGCCCGTCGTCTTGTCGGCGAAGCTCTTCCGCGGTGAGCGGCCGGGCGTAGCCTTCGGGCGTCGACGCGTCGATCCCGAGATCGAGAAAACGGGCCCCGAGAGATTCAACCTGCTCGCGCGCCGCCCGGCGAACGTCGTAGCCCCAAGCTTCCGCGCCGAGACGGCGGACGGCGGCGAGGGCGCTCAGACCGGAAACGCCCGCGCCGAGAACCAGAACACGCGCTGGTTTCAGGGTCCCGAACGCGGTCGTCATCATCGGGAAAAAGGCCCGATGGGCCGAGGCCGCCAGGACCGCACCGTGGTAGCCGGCGCAGGTCGCCTGCGAAGATAGGACGTCCATGGTTTGGGCTCGGGAGACGCGCGGCAGGTATTCGAGAGCATAGGTGTCCACACCACGGCCTGCAAGCGCCGCGAGGCGCTCGCGATCCGTCTCTTCGAGAAGGAGACCCACGAGGAGCGCCCCCCTCTTCCATTCGCCTTCCTCGGGCAGACCCTCGAGGGTGAGGACGACATCGGCCCGTGCCCGGTTTTCGGGCCCGACGAGCTCGGCCCCCGCAGACGCATAATCACCGTCGTCGTAGAAGGCCCCCACGCCCGCACCCCTTTCGATCGCGACCGCAAAGCCCAGCTCGGCGAAACGGGCGATCTGTTCGGGCACAAGGGGCACACGCTTCTCGCCGGGGCGCCGTCCGCAGGGGACATGGAGACGGATCATGAAGCGACCTTGAGAATGGGCCCGACCCTACTGCGGCTTCCCCAAGATTATAGTAGCCTCACAATTCGTCGGGATCGCATCAACCCTTAGGTCCTGTATCCTTAAAGCCATGAGCAGACACCGGCAGATCCTGCGCACCGATCCGAGTGGACAACCCATCGGTTGGGTGGAATATCCCGAGGCCGCACGTCTGCTCGTCCTCGGCGAGGTCTGTTACGCCAGCGGGATCATCCTTTACCGTCTGCGGGGTGGGATCAACGCCCTGAGCGGCCGCCAAAGCCGCCTCGACGTGCACGCCATCCTCGCCACCCGAATCGACGACGCGCACCGATCGTGGTTGTACCGTCCCTACATTCCGCCGCTCAGCAACGCGGCTCTCTTCCGGCGCGACGCGTGGATCTGCCTTTACTGCGGGGGCCGCTTCCCACCCTCGCGCCTCTCCCGCGATCATGTTCGACCGCTGTCTCGGGGTGGGGAAGACAGCTGGACGAACTCGGTAACCGCCTGCAAACGCTGCAACAACCGCAAAGCGGGGCGGACACCCGAGGAGGCCGGCATGACGCTCCTCGCGGTTCCCTTCGCCCCCACGCACGCGGAGTTCATCTACCTCAAGGGCAAGAGGATCGTGGCAGATCAGATGGATTTCTTGCGCGCCCGTTTCCCGCGCGAGAGCCCTCTTCACAGCCGCCTTGCCGCTGGCGGCCACGCCTGAGACTCCGAGGCTTCGGCTACAATCCTTGCAAACACCGAGGGAGGATCCCCCGTGCCGACCCCCCGCGCCGCAACCGCCCTCGCAGCGCTTGCCGTTTGTCTGCCCCTCTTTTTGCCCCTCTCGGCGCATCCGCTCGCGGCGGCCATCACCTACGAGGATGTCCACTTCCCCCTTGATGTGGGGGGGGTCACCTACGGCACGCATCTCAGCGAGATCAACCTCGATTTCCGAGATCACCTCGGTCGCTACGTTCTCGTGGGTCTGCACGGCGGCTATATCGGCGTGACCCAGGATGACAACCCCGCATTGTCGGGACTCAATGTCAGCGGCTACGACGTCGGTGTCACCGCCACCGGAACGGTTCCCCTCACGAGCGACCTCGGTGTCACACTAAGCGGAGGGGACACCTACCATGACGCCTCATCCAGCGTCCCGGGGGGGCACAACCGCCTCCACTGGTACGACGCCGGAGCCCGCCTTGGGCTCTGGTTGAGCTACGGTCACCTGAGACTTTCGGGCGGCGGTTATGTCCGCCACCTCGAGGGGAACGAACTCCTGGCCTCACCGCACGCGGAGACGCTTGCGGTCGACGGGGAGACACTCGCCGGACCCTACGGCGGGATCTCTTACGTCACCTCGGAAGGTGGCCGTATTGCTCTTTTCGTCGACGGCGGACGTTGGCACGGGGCGACGCTCTCTTTCCGCTACGGATTCTGAGCTCCGGCGGACCGTGCCCGAGACCTGCCTGATCCACAAGACGTTCCATCTCGAGTGCGCGCACCGTCTTCCCCACACCCCCCCCGGGCACAAATGCGCCCGTCTGCACGGACATAGTTACCGCATCGAGCTGCGTCTGCGCGGGCCACTGCAGACCCCCGAGGGGTGGGTGCGCGATTTTGCCGAGGTGACGGCGGCCTTCGCACCCGTTCGTGAGAAGCTCGACCACCGTTGTCTCAACGATATCCCCGGCCTCGAGAACCCGACGTCCGAGATCCTGGCCGTCTGGCTGTACCGCACACTCAAGCCCGCTCTGCCCGAGCTCGTCGCCGTCGAGGTTGGAGAAACCCCGACCTCGGGCGCGCTCTACGCTCCCGAAGGAGATTGAGCGAAAGAGGACAGTGGACAAGACCCCGCTCCTCGTGGCAGGATACGGGTATCTTCAGACACCAGGGAGTTCCCGCCCGTGCGACGTTATCTTGTCATTCTCCTCTTCGCCGCTCTTCTCGCTCCGGCACTCCGGGCGTCTCCCGCGACGATCACCATCGCCTCCCGAACACTCCCGCGGACGGTCACGGTCGGCGGGCGCACCCTGGCGCTCAACGGAGCGGGGGTTCGGTACTACGCCATTTTCTTCCGTGTCTACGTCGGCGCCCTATACCTTCCCACACCCACCCACAGCGCCCACGTGGCTTTGGCCGAGCACGGCCCGGACAGGATCGTGATGGATTTTCTGCGTGGCGTGGGTCACGGCAGCCTCGTCTCGGCCTGGAAATCGGGCTTCCGCCGAAACAATCCTCCGAACGTCCGTCGCGCGCTCGCCCCCGAAATTCATCGATTCATCGCGCTCTGGACTCGTGTCCATAACCACGACGTGGTCTTGCTCGACTACGTTCCGGGCAAAGGCACCACCGTCCGTCTCGACAGCAAGAATATTGGTGTTTTCCCGGGACACCGCTTCCACGAAGCCTTGCTGCGAATCTGGCTGGGCTCCCACCCTCCCACCCACAGCCTCAAGCACCGTCTCCTCGGTCGCCACTAGCCGCAAGCTCGTTCTCATCGCGGAGAAACCGGGAGCGTACCAACGTGCGCTCTTCGGGGCCACGTCCGGCAACGAAAAAGGGATTGCGTAATCCCTCGCGTGTGTTGTAGGCCAACGCACGGCCTGCTAGATCGCAAACCCAACCTCCCGCCGCCTCAAGGATGCATTGACCAGCGGCCGTGTCCCACTCGCTGGTCGGCCCGAGCCGAACATAGAGATCGGCCTCACCGGCGGCCAGACGGCAGAACTTGAGGGAGCTGCCGAGGCCGACTCTGCGGTGAGGACCGAGAAGAGAGAGCCACCCCTCCAGGCGGTGATCGTCGTGGGATCGTGAGGCGAGGACACGAAGTTCGCCGTCTTTTCGGGCGTGCCCACCGCGCAAACGTTCCCACGGCTCACCCCCTCTCGAGGCGAACGCCCCAAGATTGGCGATGCCAAAGTAAGCCTCGCCCAGCGCCGGGGCGTGGATCACTCCCAACCGCGCTCTCTGCCCCTCAATCAGGGCCACGTTGACCGTGAATTGACCGTTCCTCTTCACAAACTCGCGCGTACCATCAAGCGGATCGACGAGCCAGTAGCGGGACCAGGTCTTCCGGACCTCCCAGGCGGGAGCGCTCCCCTCCTCGGACAGCACCGGCCAAGACGGAGCGAGCGACGAAAGAGACGCGTGGAGGATCCCGTGGGCGCGAAGATCGGCTTCCGTGAGCGGAGAACGGTCTCCTTTGCTCGCGACTTCGAACGGTCCCCCGTAGACGTCAAGGATCGCCCGACCGGCCGCACGGACAGCGGTCAGGACCGGAGAAAGGAGATCAAGGAGCGTTTCGTCCATCGTCGGACAGGGAGAGTAGCACGCGCGGCATGAGCGCGCTCGGGCGGGTGGTGTCCCGCTCCGCCCGCGGGTTGGCACCCCCGCGGTCGGAAGAAGACTGTGTGCTCCGCGGCTCTGGTCCGCCCGTTCTCCCGGAACGGGCGAATCCGCCCGCGGGCCCGGCGTCCGCCGCTGGCGGACGGCGCCGCTTCCGCAAGGAAACGGCGCAGGGAGCCCCTCGGGGTCCTTGGACTCTGTACGGGGCCTGGGACCGTCGTTGGGCACCCGTGCGCGGGTGCCGCACCACCCGTGGTGTCTTCGCCGCGGGCGGGTGCGGTCGCCCGTCCATCACGAGGTGCTTCTCATGGGAAACGACGTCGAAAACGGGGCGTTGACAATACTCGACGGACTCACGGCCGACGAGGAAGCGGCTGTCCGCGACGAGGAAAACGAAGAGCTCCACGCGCGATTCGCCGCGATCGCGCGACGCGACCGCCCGCGTCTTGAGCGGATGATCACCGCAGGCCGCCGACGGCTGCGGGGCGATCTCACCCGGCGCCAGCTGGACGAGGCCGAACAAGCCCTCCGTCAACGCCACGGGGTCGTCTAATCACCCTTGGGGGCCTTTTCACAGGCCCCCTTTTTTCAGGAATCCATCGTGCCCGAACCTTTCCTGCGCCTCCGTCTTCTCAAACTCCTGACCCTCCACCGCTCCCTCATTGTCCAAGGCGTCCCCAGCGAAGAATCCGGTCTCCTCCTGACAGCCGATCATCCCGGCTTCATCGACGGACCGCTACTAGGCCTTGCCGTGCGCCGCCCGCTCCTCTTCGGCGTCGATCCCGACTACGCTCATAAGGCTCCTTGGGGCCAGCTTCTTAGGGCTTACGCCACGCTCTTCGGTCACGCTTTCGTCAGCCTCTCGCCCACCGAGCCGTTTGCCCTGCGCACGCTTGGACGGCACCTTGACGTCGGCGGGGCGGTCTGCCTTTTCCCGGAAGGGGCCGTCCGCCGCGGTGGTCCCCCACGGCCGTGGGGGACCGGAGCAAGGTGGCTTGCTCATCGCGCTCGCCTCTGGCAACACGTCACCCTCGCGGGGACCGAAGGAGGGATCCTCAATCCCGCTCCCTTACGTCTCGTCTTCGCCCCCCCCCGCGCCCCCTCGTCGCTCTTTGTGCCCCAGACGGATCAGCCGCTGGAGGGCAGTGGATGGGTGCCAAGCTCACGGCGATCGAAATCGTCTACCGCCACGATCTCGTCGACCAGATCGTAGTAGCGGACGAGGAGGTCGCGCTCGCGACTGTCGAGAAGACCCCGCTCGACCGCCACGTTCAGGCGGGCCCGCTCGCCCAAGACCCCGGGGGGGACCTCTCCAAGCGTCGTCCGCAAGCGCCGCTCGATGTCCTCGACTTCCGGAGCGAGACGAAGCGCGGCCTCAAGGAGAGCGACGTGTCCGGCTTCAGGCTCGGTGGCGTAGGAACCGTGGACCAGGGTTTGCCGGAAGAGCGAATCCTCGCACAGACGGGCGGCGACGCGGAACCCAACCGCGTCGGACGGGGCCGAGTAGCTCCGACCTGTCGGGAAAACGGCCACGCGAAGAATCGCCGCCATGAAACGGTTGGGGAAATTACGCAGAAGACCGTGCGCCTGTTCCTGGAAGGCGTAAACGAGATCACGAACCGCCCAACTCACGGCGTCCTCCTCCTCCGCCGGCCGTCCGTGGTCCTCGTAATGCTTGAGCACACACGAGGCGATGTAAAGAGAACTCAGCATGTCGGCGAGACGCGCCGAAAGAGCTTCGCGTCGCTTGAGATTCCCGCCGAGCGCGAACATGCTCCCGTCGGCCAGAAGCGCGAAGGCCGCACTGTAGCGGTTGAGATGCTGGTAGTACCGTCGGAGAGAGCCACGGACGGGACTGGGGGCGAAGCGGGCGGCGTGAAGACCCATCACAAAGGCTCGGACCGCGTTGCTGAGGAAAAAGCCGATGTGGGCGACAATGAGCCGATCGAAGGCGCGACGTCCGGCCGCGGGATCGGGGTCGCGCGCGGCCTCCATCTCGCGGAACACGTAAGGATGCGCCCGAACCGCACCTTGGCCAAAGATGATGAGGTTGCGCGTGAGGAGGTTCGCCCCTTCGACGGTGATGGCAATAGGAACGGCCTCGAACCCGCGTCCCAAGTAATTGCGCGGCCCGAGCATGATGCCCTTGCCGCCGTGGATGTCCATCGCGTCCATCGCAATCCGACGACCCATCTCGGTGACTTGCGCCTTGACGATCGCCGACGTGACGGCGGAGCGCCCTCCAGCGTCGGAAGCGGCCAGAGTCACCGCACGAACGGCATCCATAGCGTAGAGAGTGCCGCCCATCCGCGCGAGAACCTGAGCCACCCCCTCGAAACGGGCGATCGGAACGTGGAATTGACGGCGCACACGGGCATAAGCCCCGCTTGTCCGCACCGCCAGCTTGGCCGCGCCGGTGGCATTTGAAGGCAGTGAGATCGACCGCCCCGCGGCCAGGTTCTCCATGAGCATGCGCCAGCCCTGACCGATCATTTTCTCCCCGCCGATCACCGCGTCGAGCGGAGCGACGAGGCCGTGCCCGCGTACCGGTCCGTTCGCAAACGGTGTGTTCAGTGCAAAGTGTCGGCGTCCGATCTCGAGCCCAGGCGTCGTCCGCGGGAGCAGAAGACAGGTGATCCCGCGATCGACATCACCGCCGAGGAGACGATCGGGATCGAACACACGAACGGCCAGGCCAATCACGGTCGCCACGGGCGCGAGCGTGATGTAGCGCTTGTCGAAATCGAGACGAAGAGCGAGAACCTCGCGCCCGTCGCGACGCTCACGGATCACCACGGCCCGATCCAGCATTGAGGCGGCGTCGGAACCTGCCGCAGGCGCGGTCAAGGCGAAGCACGGCACCTCCTCGCCGCGAGCGAGGCGTGGCAGATAGTGGCTTTTCTGTTCCTCGGTCCCGTAGTGAAGCAGGAGTTCCGCCGGGCCGAGCGAATTGGGAACGGCGATGACCGAAGCCGCGGTCATGCTGCGTGAGGCGATCCGTAACAGAACTTCGGAATGTGCGTAATTCGAAAATTCCAGTCCCCCGTAGATTTTCGGAATAATCATCGCGAAGAACCGCTTCTCTTTGAGAAACGTCCAGATCTCGGGCGGGAGATCCCCCCATTCGTGCGTGATTTTCCAGTCGTCAAGACGGGCGCAGAGCTCTTCGACGGGTCCGTCAAGAAAGGCTTGTTCCTCGGGGCTCAGGCGAGCGGACGGGAGCGCGTGGAGTTTCTCCCAGTGGGGGCGACCCGTGAAAAGTTCTCCCTCCCAACCGACATCCCCCGCGTTCAAGGCCTCGCGCTCCGTCGCAGACATCGCCGGCAGAACCCGTCGGTAGAGCGCGAAGATGGGGCCCGTGAGAACGAGGCGCCGCAGCGGGGGCGTATGGAGAAGAAGAAGAGCCAGCCCCACCACGATCCACAGAGCCCACAGGATTCCGGCGGGCATCGTCGGGACGAGGCTGGCCAGGACGAGGAGGAGAAGAAGGCGAGCGCTCACCCACGGAAGACGGGTTCGCCGGTAGAAATCGACGAGGAGAGGCGGGATAAAAAGGACCCACCAAAGGATGGACCAGAACGTCGCAAAATGAGGCATCACGGACTCCTTGAAGTCAACACACGGACCATCGAAACGTAGCGCGTTGTCACGTCCGACCCGGTTCAAGTATAGAGTAGAGGCCGAGTCTTCTCCCCTGACTCGGAGCGGCTATTCGACCGTCACCGACTTGGCGAGATTGCGCGGTTGATCAACATCGGTCCCTTTGGCAACGGCCGTGTGGTAAGCGAGAAGTTGCAGGACCACGGTGTAGACAAGCGGCGATACGAGCGGGGGCCAAGGCCCCGGAACAGGCACGATCCGTGCCCCCGGGAAGCTGGGCAAGTCGACCGCGTCGGTGAAGATATAAAGACGCCCTCCTCGGGCGGAGATCTCGGCGAGATTGGACGTCATTTTCTCGAACAGTTCGTCGCGCGGAACAAGTGCAACGACCGGCATACGGTGGTCGACAAGCGCCAGAGGGCCGTGCTTGAGTTCGCCCGCCGGATAGGCTTCGGCGTGAATGTAAGAGATTTCCTTGAGCTTGAGGGCGCCCTCAAGAGCGACCGGGTAATGATTCCCGCGGCCGATATAGAGCACGTGTGCATCTTCAGCGATCTCCTCGGCCACCCCCTTGACGGAAGGTTCAAGATCGAGAGCAGTGCGAAGTGCATCCGGAAGTTGATGCAGGGCCTGCGTCCCTTCGGCAAGTGACTGAGAAGACGCCGTGCGGTGACGTGCCAAAGCGAGTGCCAGAAGGTAAAGACCCACCGTTTGCGTGCTGAATGCTTTGGTCGATGCCACCCCAATCTCGGGCCCCGCCTGTGTCAGAAAGGCCAGTGGGGTCTCGCGAAGGAGGCTGGAGCCCGCCACGTTGCAAATGCCGAGTAGGCTTTCGTAGCCGAGAGTCCGTGCTTGGCGCACCGCGGCCAAAGTGTCGGCCGTCTCGCCCGACTGCGAGACGGCCACGATGAGCGACCCCGGGCCCACCGGCGGCGGTTGGTAACGGTATTCGCTGGCGACCTCCGCGAGCGTTTCGACGCCGGCAAGCCGACCGAGCACACGGCGTCCAAGGAGAGATGCGTGGTAACTCGTTCCGCAAGCCACAAGATGAACGGATCGCGTGGCCGAAAGAACCCCCGCCGCTTGCGGTCCGAAGATTTCGTCGGGGACGTGTCCACGCACGAGACGCGATTCGAGTGTTCGCTCGACGGCCACCGGTTGCTCGTGGATTTCTTTGAGCATGTAATGACGGAAGCCACCGCGGTCGAGCGCGGCCGGGTGACAGGGATTGTCGTGCACAGCCCTTGCCGTCGGGCTCCCCTTGTGCTCGACAACGTCGACGTTCCCACCGCGTACAACCGCGATGTCACCGTCCTCGAGATAGAGAACCCGAGACGCGAAACCGGCCAGCGCTGCGGGATCGGAAGCAAGAGCCCCCAAGAGCTCCCCGTCGGGATCGGGGAAGCCCACGACGAGCGGGCTGCCCTCACGGGCCGCGACAATCGTAGCGGGTTCGTCACGGTCGATCACGGCGATGGCGTAGGTTCCCTCGAGCCGGGACCGTGCTTCAGCGACCGCTTCAGGCAAACTGGCACCTTGGCGCCGCGCTCGGTGAATCAAGTGAACGATCACCTCGCTGTCAGTTTCGGAGCGAAAGACGTAGCCGGCACTCTCGAGTTCCGCGCGCAAGAGGACCTGATTCTCGATGATCCCGTTGTGAACAAGCGCGAGGGTGTCACCGCTGAGATGGGGATGGGCGTTGGGGACGCTCGGGCGCCCGTGCGTCGCCCAACGGGTGTGCGCGATCCCGACGGGACCGTGCACCGGATCACGCGCGATGTCCTCACGCAGGCAGGCGACTTTCCCGACCGTTCGTCGGGCCGCAAGAATGCCCTCTGAAGTGACGACGGCGAGCCCTGCGGAATCATAGCCCCGGTATTCGAGACGGTCCAGCCCCGCGAGAAGGCGCGGGACGACGTTCCCCCCGGGGGCGGTCAGGAACGCGACGATCCCACACACGGAACGGTCAGCGCTTGCCCGGGGGACGCCAACCCCGGACAGTCACCTGTCGGGCTCGGGCGAGGGTGAGCTCGCCCGGGGGCGTGTCCTCGGTCACCGTCGAGCCGGCCCCAACGTAGGAGCCTGCGCCCACAACGACCGGTGCCACGAGTTCGCTGCCACAGCCGACGAAGGCCCCATCCTCAACGACGGTCGTATTCTTGTTCGTGCCGTCGTAGTTGACGGTAACGACACCGGCACCGAGGTTCACGTCTCGGCCGATGCGGGCGTCTCCGACGTAGCTCAGGTGCAGGATTTTACTTCCATCCCCAATCGAGCACTTCTTGAGTTCGACAAAATTACCGACGCGGACACATCCGGCAAGCACGACCCCATCCCGGAGGCGGGCGTACGGCCCTACGCGGCAGCCGGCGCCCACACGCGCATCCTCGAGATGCGAAAACGGTCGTATCTCAGCGCCGGATTCCACCGTCACATCGCGGAGATAGGAAAACGCACCGACGCGAACGCCGTCGGCGAGTTCAACCCGCCCCTCAAGGATCACATCGACGTCGAGGACGACGTCGCGCCCAACAACCACCGTCCCGCGTACGTCGAGTCGCAGGGGGTCGAGAACGTGGACACCCGCGTCGAGAAGGGACTCCGCCTTGCGTCTGCGAACCACCGCTTCGAGGCGAGCCAGGTCTCGAGCGTCGTTGGCCCCGAGTGCACCGTCGTTGTCGCGGGCCTCACGATCAAGAATCGGAGAGCCGTCGGCCACCGCTCTGGCCACAACATCCGTAAGGTAGTATTCGCCCTGAGCGTTGTCGTTCCGAAGATCGCGGAGCCAGTGTTTCAAGCGGGCGGCGCGGGCTGTCATAACTCCCGTGTTTATTTCCTTTAATTTGAAGGTCTCTGCCGGATCGAGATCGCGTTCTTCGCGAACGGCGCAGATCCGACCCCGCGCGTCGCGCAACACGCGCCCGTATCCGCCGGGATCCTGTGGTCGGGCCGTAAGAAGGGCGAGCCCGTCATCCTGCACGACGTCGAGGAGACCTGCGATGTCGTCGAAGGAAACCAGAGGCACATCGCCGTAAAGAACGAGAATGCGATCGCCGGGATCGACATGCTGTAGAGCGCAACGAACCGCATCGCCGGACCCGAGTGGACTCGGCTGCACAACGCCCGTAAGCCGAGGAACACCCGCCGGAATCCAATCGGCGTCCGGAGGGTGAACAAGAAGGATTCGCTCCGGGTTCAGCGAGAGAGCGGTTTCGAGAACCCAATCGAGAAGCGGGCGCCCAGCCAGTGTCTGCAGAACCTTCGGGCGTTCCGAGCGCATCCGTGTTCCGCGGCCCGCAGCCAGCACGACTACCGCAAGAGGAGGTGTCGCACGCGCGGACGCTTTGCTCACTTGAGGACGCCGATCTTACGCAACCGTTCGATGGCCCGAAGACGCGCCACCGCCTCGGCAAGCTCCGCCTCCGCGTGCGCAATATCGAGCTCGGCCGCCTTTTGCGCGAGCCGTTCCTCGGCCCGTTGGCGTGCCCTCCGCGCCTCTTCTTCGTCGAGCTCGGTGGAACGAACGGCGCGGTCTGCCAGCACGGTCACAGCAAAAGGCTGCACTTCGAGAATTCCGCCTGTGACGAAAAAGCTTTCCTCTTCGGTGTCGTGACGCACACGCACTTCTCCCGCACGAAGGCGGGTCAGAAGCGGCGCATGACGGGGCATGATCCCGACCTCGCCGAGCTCGGCCGGCGCAAATACGGCCTCCGCCTCTCCGCTGTAGAGTGGGGCCTCGGGATCTACGATTTGAACGCGGATGTGCATCACGTGAGTTTACATCGACCGCGCCTTGGAGACCGCCTCGTCGATCGGACCCACCATGTAGAAGGCCTGCTCGGGAAGGTCGTCGTAGCGTCCCTCGAGGATCCCTTTGAACCCTTGGATCGTTTCGCGCAATGGTACGTATTTCCCCGGACTCCCCGTAAACACTTCCGCCACGAAGAAAGGTTGGGACAGGAAACGCTGGATCTTGCGCGCCCGCGCAACGGTGAGCTTGTCTTCATCCGACAGTTCGTCCATGCCCAGAATGGCGATGATGTCACGCAGCTCTTTGTAGCGTTGAAGAACCTTTTGCACGCCACGGGCGGTCTCGTAATGCTCATCACCGACCACGAGGGGATCAAGCTGGCGGCTGGTCGAATCCAGAGGATCGACGGCCGGATAGATGCCCAGCTCGGCGATTTGTCGGGACAGAACGACCGTGGCGTCAAGATGCGCGAAGGTGGTCGCGGGAGAGGGGTCGGTGAGATCGTCGGCGGGAACGTAGACGGCCTGGATGGACGTGACCGATCCTTTCCGTGTCGAGGTGATGCGTTCCTGAAGAAGACCCATCTCCTCGGCCAAGGTCGGCTGGTAGCCGACAGCCGAGGGCATGCGACCGAGGAGGGCCGAGACCTCGACGCCCGCAAGCGTGTAACGATAGATATTGTCGATAAAGAGGAGAACGTCACGACCTTCGTCGCGGAAATGCTCTGCCAAGGTGAGCCCGGTCAGCGCCACGCGCAGCCGGTTGCCCGGCGGCTCGTTCATCTGTCCGTAGACCAGCGCCACTTTGTCCAAAACTTTCGATTCCTTCATTTCGTGGTAGAAATCATTACCTTCACGGGTCCGCTCGCCCACACCAGCAAAAACTGAGTAACCGGAGTGTTCGATGGCGATGTTCCGGATGAGCTCCATCATGTTGACGGTTTTGCCCACCCCGGCCCCTCCAAAGAGCCCGACTTTTCCCCCCTTGGCGAAGGGGCAGAGAAGATCGATGACCTTAATGCCAGTTTCGAGGAGCTCGGTCGAGCCGGCTTGATCGTCAAAACTCGGCGCAGGCCTGTGAATCTCAAGATGGGACGCCGCCGTCACGGGGCCACCACCGTCGACGGGACGCCCAAGCACGTCGAGGATTCGTCCGAGCGTCGCAGTTCCGACGGGGACTGTAATCCGTCGGCCCGTGTTGCGCACACGGAGCCCGCGCGCGAGACCCTCACTCGAACCCATGGCAATGGTGCGGACGACTCCGTCGCCGATTTCCTGCTGGACTTCGAGCGTGAGATCCTGATCCTCGAGAACGAGAGCGTCGTAGACGCGGGGGACCGCATCGCGCGGAAACTCGACGTCGATAACGGCGCCGATGACTTGCACGACCGTTCCGGTCGTGCCGCCCGGTGAGGAGACGGAAGCGGTGGGAGTGGTTGGGGTCATGGGTGTTTCCTCAGACGGCTTCGGCGCCGGCGACAATTTCGCTGATTTCGCGCGTAATCGCCGCTTGCCGGGCTTTGTTGTAGGCCAATTCAAGTCTGTTGATGAGTTCGGCGGCGTTTTCCGAGGCGCTTTTCATGGCGACCATGCGCGCCGCCTGCTCACAGCAGGCGTTTTCGACGAGGGCGTGGTAGACACGCGCCTCGAGATAGCGGTTGAGAACGGTATCGATCAGTCGAACGCCGTCGGGTTCGTACAGGTAATCCCAATGAGCGGGCAACTCCTGTTCCTCGGACGGATGCAGAGGAAGGAGGACATTGACCACGGGCTGTTGAACCATGGTGTTGACGAAGCGGTTGCCGAGAAGGAGCAGGCGGTCGATCCGTCCTTCGCGATAGGCGTCGGCCATCACTTTAAGAGGACCAATCACGTTGCTCAGACGAGGGCTGTCACCGACGCCGGTGGCCGTGGCCAGGGTGTCGAGACGTAGGCGCCGAACAAACACGGCCGCTTTGTTTCCAAAGGTTCCGACGGACAGCGGGAGATTCTCGTTCCGGGCCCGACGAATCTCCTGGAGGAGGAGGCGGAAGAGATTGACGTTGAGGCCGCCGCAGAGCCCTCGGTCCGTTGAGACGACAAGGATGCCCAGCGAGCGCACGGGCCGCGGCACGAGAAACGGATGGGGGAACTCCGGATGCACCCGTGCCAGCCGCCGAACAACCGCCTCGATCCCGTCCGCGTAGGGCGCGGAGTGACGCAGTCGCTCCTGGGCGCGCCGAATCTTGCTCGCAGCAACCATTTCCATGGCGCGTGTGATCTTTTGCGTGCTGCGCACGCTGCGGATCTGCTGGCGGATTTCCTTGGCGTGAGCCACGGATTAACCCCGCGTCTCGCGAACGAAGCCCTCGACAATGGCGCGCAGCTCCCGCGCGGTCGTCTCGTCGTAGTCTCCGTTCGTGTTGATACGGTCGTAAAGTGGTCGGGCGGCCGCTCGGAAGTAGCCCAACAGTTCACGTTCGTACATCCCGACCTCCTCGACCGCGAGGGTGTCGAGGAACCCCTCGTTGGCGGCGAAAAGACCCACGGCCATGTCCGCGGTACTGAGGGGGGTGTACTGTTTTTGTTTCATGAGCTCGGTGACACGGCGCCCGCGCTCAAGCTGCCGACGCGTTGCCTCATCGAGCTCGGAGGCGAACTGAGCAAAGGCGGCAAGCTCGCGGTACTGGGCAAGAGCGAGGCGGACACCACCGCCGAGTTTCTTGATGATCTTGGTCTGGGCCGCGCCACCCACACGCGAGACCGAAAGCCCCGCGTTGATCGCCGGGCGTACCCCCGCGTTAAAAAGATCGGTCTCAAGGTAGATTTGCCCGTCCGTAATCGAGATGACATTGGTCGGGATGAAGGCTGAAACGTCCCCGGCTTGGGTCTCGATGACCGGCAGTGCCGTGAGGGATCCCGTCCGCCCGCGCACCCGCCCCCCGGTCTTCTCGGCCACGTACTCCGCATTGACGCGAGCCGCCCGCTCGAGAAGTCGTGAGTGGAGGTAGAAAACGTCACCGGGGTACGCCTCGCGCCCGGGGGGGCGGCGGAGCAGAAGGGAGATCTGTCGGTAGGCCCAGGCGTGCTTGGTGAGATCGTCGTAGACGATGAGCGCGTCCTCACCACGGTCCCGAAAATATTCGCCCATGGTGCAACCGCTGTACGGTGCGATGTACTGAAGGGCCGCCGCTTCAGCGGCATTCGCCGCGACCACGATTGTGTGCTCGAGTGCGCCGTGCTCCTCGAGCTTGCGAACGACGGAGGCGACACTCGACGCTTTTTGCCCCACGGCCACATAAATGCAGCGCACACCTGTTCCTTTCTGGTTGATGATCGTATCGATGGCAATGGCGGTTTTGCCCGTCTGGCGATCGCCAATGATGAGCTCCCGCTGCCCGCGGCCGATCGGGACCATGCTGTCAATCGCCTTGAGCCCGGTGGCCAACGGTTGACCGACGGACTGCCGTGTGATCACGCCCGGAGCAACCTTCTCGATCGGTGCGTGCTCCTTGGCCGCCACGGGACCACGGCCGTCGAGGGGGCGGCCGAGCGGATCCACCACCCGACCAAGCAGACTTTCACCCACCGGAACCTCGAGGATTCGCCCCGTTGTTCGCACTCGGTCCCCCTCGCGCAAGTGCCGGTAGTCGCCAAGAACCACGGCACCCACAACATCCCGTTCGAGGTTGAGCGCGAGGCCGTAAACCGGCCCCGGGAACTCGATCATCTCCCCGTACTGCACGCCCGCGATCCCGTAGATGCGGACGATGCCGTCGGTCACCGTCACCACGGTGCCCACGTCGTGTTCCTCGGGACGCCAGTCGACGGCCTCGAGCCGTTGCCGCAGGAGATCGCTGATCTCCGCTGCGCTCAGATGGTCGTTTTCGATCATGTCACTCCACCTTGCCGCCCCGTTCGAGACGGTGATTGAAATACCCGATTCACGAAACAGCCGCAGCCAGCCGGGCGAGTCGACCGCGGAGGGAGGCATCGAGAACCGTATCCCCGACGCGAATCTCAGCACCCGCCAGAAGGGTGGGCTCGGTCCGAAGACGAATTCGCGGACGCCGTGCCCATCGGGCCTCGAGAGCACGCACCAGCGGTTCCAGAGCGTTTTCGCGGACCACCTGGGCGGTTGCGACCTCGACATCGACCCAACCTTCGTCGCGGGCCCGTAGCGCACGGAACTCCGTGGCGATCGCGGGCAAAAGAGCAAAACGCCGATGTTCGAGAAGCAGTCCGCAAGCACGACGTCGGGCCTCGTCCCCGATGTCCAGAAGGTGGGCCAGAAGCGCGAGTTTTCCCGACGGGGTATGGCGAGGATCGGCCAACATTCCGCGCACTCGTGCGTCGGCGGCCAGTGCGGCGCCCGCCTCGAGGAAGCTCCCCCAAAGGTCCAACACCCCGTGCGCACGGGCATGATCATGGAACGCGCGAGCGTAGGGGCGAGCCAAACTCTGCCGGTCCATCATCCCAGCTCCCGGGCCGCCTCGGTCAGGAGGCGTTCGTGATCTTCAGCGCGGACTTCGCGCTCAAGAAGGCGCCCGGCCGTGATCACCACAAGACGGCCCAAGTCGGTCCGCAGCTCATCACGGGCGCGAATCACGGCCTGCTGGATCTGAGCTTCGGTCGCCGCCAAGGCTTCGGCACGCTGGCGTTCAGCGTCACGTCGCCCTTCTTCGAGAAGGCGGGCAACCTGACGTGTCGCGTCATCGAGCAGTCGTGCCGCGCGATCGCGGGCCTCGTGCATCATCTCGGCCGTACGCGCCTCCGCGTCCGCGAGCGCCTGCCGACCCCGTTCGGCGGCCTCGAGGCCCGCGGCAATCTCACGTTCCCGTCGCTCGATAGCGGCAAGAATGGGGGGCCAAACGTAACGCAGGGTAAAGCCGACGAAGAGGACGAAGCCGACGACTTCACCGAGAAAGGTGAGGTCAAGATTCATACGTTTCCTCCTGGGTGCGGCACCGCCGTGCTGAGTCCCGCGAGATCAGTGCACGCCCTGCGCAAGCTGGTGGAGCTGCGAGACGTAGGGATTGGCAAAGATCATGAGCAGGGCGAAAACCACCGAGATCATGGCGACCGCATCAAGAAGGCCAGCCATGATGAACATGCGCACGGCCAGCATATTCGCCAGCTCGGGCTGTCGGGCCACGCCCTCGAGGAAGCGGCCACCGAGGAGGCCGAAGCCGACGCCCGTGCCGAGCGCGGCAAGGCCGAGCATGAGACCGGCGGCGACGGCCGAGTAAGCCTGGATGTGGGCGATCTGTTCGATGATGTTCACGGAATGTTACCCTCGACGGTGGCGGAACGAAAACGGTGGCGCGCGTCTTTCGCGCCTCAGTGGGCCTCGTGGGCCATGCTGAGATAGACGATGGTCAACATCATGAAGATGAAGGCCTGGAGCGTGATGATGAGAATATGAAAGATGGTCCAACCAAGATCAGGGATCCAGGCAAACCACCAGGGAAGAAGAGCCGCGATCAGCACAAAGATCATCTCGCCGGCGAACATGTTCCCAAAGAGTCGCAACGACAGAGAAAGAGGCTTGGCCAGATCCTCAATGAGGCGAAAAACCACATTGAGGGGAGCGAACCAGACTCCGAACGGCTTTGTGAAGACTTCCCGAGCAAATCCGCCGAGACCTTTGCCGGCAAAGTTGTAGACGATCATCAATACAAAGACACTCACAGACAGTGCGAAGGTCATGTTGAGATCGTTCGTCGGGACCGGCTTGAAGGCCGGTGCGCCGGCCAGCGCCGCAAGACGGGGCACGAGATCGACGGGGAGGAGGTCCATCGCGTTCATGAGCCAGACCCACACGAACACCGTGAGAGCGAGAGGTCCAACAAGGCGCGTGGTGCCGTGGAAGGTGTCGCGCACCTGACCGTCGACAAAGTGCACGAGCATCTCAAGGGCCACCAACCCCCGCGTCGAACGACCCGCCGCCATCCTCCGGGCTCCAAGATAGAAAAAGGCGCAGAAGAAAATCCCCAGCCCCCACGACACGAGAAGCGTATCGAGATGCACGGACAAGAGCCCATGACCGGCGGTCCAGTAGCGCAGATGGGACTGGATGTAGGCAATCGGCGTCACGGCGAGATCCGACAGGAAGGTGGCCGCCTGACAGCGCTGCGGGCAACCCATGGGGCGAGGGTTTGCTGGAGAAAGAGTGCCACCGAAAAGCCTACCGCGAGCAAAACCCAGGGCAGGCCGAAGAGCAGATGGAGAAGCGTCGCCGCCCCTCCCGCGACCAAGGCCCCCGTCCCGCGGGCCAAGGCCAGACGCAGAAGAAAACGTCCGGCACGGAGGGGCTCGGCCCCGTGCATGGTGAGAGCCGCAACAAGAGTGAGCAGGGGTGCGAGCGCGGCTCCCGCCAAAACGGTTGCGGCCCGTGGGGCCTGCGAAAAAGCGAGCACACATCCGACCATGAGAAGGCCGATCTCCCCCGCGCTCAGCGTCACGGTCGCACGCCGGGCCGATATCCAGGATGACTGACTCATCACTCCCCACTCGCAGATCAACGTTCCCGGGCAACGGATCGTCCTTCGCTTCTGCTGCCGAAGGTCCCGCAGCCGTTACCCGCGCATATAGCCCTTTATTGTACTACGGCGATTCTTCCCGTGGCGACGGTGAAGAGGCTCTAGAGTTCGACGGAGAGCCGCTCCATCAGCTCGTCGAAAGCCGCCAGGCTCTCATAGTGGATCTTGAGATGCCCCCCCCCTCCGATGCGGGGGACAATCTCGACGCGAGTGGCCAGCCGCTCGCCCAAGAGACGGGCCACACGCGCCAGATCGGGATCGGTCAGGGCCTTCGGCCGTGCGCGTTTGACGGATCCCTTCTGGGCCGCGCGCACAAGAGCTTCAAGACGACGAACCGAGAGTTTCTCTCGGACCGCGCGGCGGGCCAAGCCCCGTTGTTCTTCCGCAGGAAGAGCAAGAAGCGCCCGTGCGTGGCCCATGTCGAGGCGGCGGTCCAAAACCTCACGCTGCACCTCCTCGTCAAGATCGAGAAGACGGAGAAGATTCGATACCGTCGCTCGTGAACGGCCGACCGCACGTCCCGCCTCCTCGTGCGTCATGCCGAACTCCCGGCACAGACGATCGAGGGCCTGTGCCTCCTCAAGCGGGCTCAGGTCGGCCCGTTGGACATTCTCGATGAGCGCCATCTGCAAAACCGTGCGGTCATCGAGCGAGCGAACCATCGCGGGGATCTCCCGAAGGCCCGCCTTCTGCGCGGCACGCCAACGCCGCTCGCCGGCAACGATCTCATAGCGGTCGGGCGCCAATCGGCGGACGAGCACCGGTTGCACAATGCCGTGACGACGCACGGAGTCCGCCAGATCCTCGAGCGCGTCGGGATCCATGCTGCGCCGCGGCTGATACGGGCCGGGGGTGAGCCACTCGATGGGGATGGGTCGCACATCCCCATCGCCTTCCGTCTCACCGCCGACGACGGTCGCGCGTCCGAGAAGTTCCTCAAGCCCGCGTCCCAAAGCCGGTTTTTTCGCCATCTTACGCACCTCCCTCGAATCGCGCGCTGTTGCCGCGATTCTATCAATCCCCGGGGGGGAATGGCCGCTCTTCCAGGCCGGACGGGTCGGAGAGATCGGCGGTCATCATGCCCCGACGGACCAGGATCTCACGTGCAAGAAGGAAGTAGGCCCACGCCCCCTTGGCGCCTTGATCGTGCGCGAGTGCACTTCGTCCGTGGCTCGGAGCCTCAGCGAGGCGGATGTTGCGCGGAATGATGGTCCGGAAAACCTGGCTACCGAAATGGTCGAGCAGCTGACGCGCAACCTCCTGGTTGAGATTGCTTCGTGGATCGTACATAGTGCGCAGAAGTCCTTCGATGACGAGCCGAGGGTTGACACTCGCGCGCACCCGTTCGATCGTGGCGCAAAGAGCGCTCAACCCTTCAAGGGCATAGTATTCACATTGGACCGGGATGAGAACGCTGTCGGCCGCGACGAGCGCGTTGAGGGTGAGAACGTTCAGGCTCGGGGGACAATCGATCAGGATCCACGTGAACCCTTCGCGCAGGGGCGCCAACGCCTCGGCGAGCCGCCGCTCGGCCCCCCCCTCACGCGTCATGACGACTTCAGCGGCCGTCAGATCGGGATGCGCGGGCAAAAGGTGGAAACGCAGAGGACCCGTCTCCACTTCGTGTAGGAGGCCTGTGACCGACCGGCCTCCGACGAGCACGTCGTAGACAGACGCATGGAGCTGTCGCCTGTCGACTCCGACCCCGGCTGTGGCGTTGGCCTGGGGGTCGAGATCGACGAGAAGAACCGGCAGACGGTGACTCGCCAAGGCGGCCGCGAGGTTAACGGCGGTCGTCGTTTTGCCGACACCCCCTTTCTGGTTGGCGACAGCAACGATGGTGCTCACGTGGATCGCCCGGTGGAAGGAGAGGGGTTCGATCGTACCACCGTCAGCAGAAAATCTTCTCTCCGCCCAAAGGCATCGGGGAAAAGGGGAGCAAAGACCGGCCGCCACGTAGGCGACAAAGCGTCGATTTCAGTGCGCCCCCGCCGGCCTTTGAGGAGATGCCAGACCGTTGCCTCATGAGCAAGATGGCCGCTGGCGGCCAGGAGATTCCGGGCCGATCCCCAGGCGCGTGCCGTGACCACGTCGAACGGGCCATCCTGGAAGCGACGGACATCGTCGTGGACAACCTGCAGATGCTCGAGATTCAGGCGACGCGCCACGTGATCGAGGAAACGAGCCTTTTTCCCGTTACGCTCAACGAGAACAACCCGTCGGGTGGGATCGCGCAGAGCGATCACAAGTCCCGGGAACCCCGCTCCGGAACCGACATCGAGCAGTGAAGCCTGTGGATTCAGGTACGTGGCGAGAGCGAGGGAGGGAAGGACGTGACGGGCCACCAGACGGCCGAACTCCTTCGGGCCGACGAGATCGTACGCACGACTCCACCGGTGGAGGAGTTCGAGGTAGCGGGCGAGAGCATCGAGAAAGACGGCGGCGTCTTGCTCATCAAGGCTCGTCAGCCACGGGCGAAGAAGAGCGTGCTCACTGGACCCGAGTTCTTCGCCTGCACTCACCGCGGTCATCAAAACCGCACCTGGTCGCCGACGACGAACTGATGGCTCGGAACATTGGGTGTACGCACGAGGGGCCAGGCCAGCGTGAAGTAAAGCACTTCCCCGTAGGCGCCTCGCAAATTGCCGAGGCGCAATCCCCCTCCGACGTCCGCGAAGATCCGGCTCCAGCCTCCCGGCGAGAGACGGCGGACGGCACCGGCATCGGCATACGCCACGAAGCCGATCTCGAACGTGTGCAACAGAACGATGGGAGTCACAATCCGGTCTTCAACGGTCGTGATCCAACGTTGTGTGCCAATCCGGAAGAAATTGGGATAACCGCGCAACCCGTTTGCGCCTCCGAGATAGAGAAAATTTTCAGGAAACGGATGGACTTCGCCGGCGTACGCTCCGTGCAGAACAAGGGTCTGAAACGGCCAGGTTTGCTCGTAGAGTGTGAGGTCCGTACGCAGTACACCGTTCTCAAGGCGACCGTCGAGGCTCTGCCCGACCAGTGTGAAGTGGCCGAGCAAAAGTCCGTGCGAGCCCACCCGCCATCCATCGCTCGCGGCGAAGCGTCCGGCCCAGCCGGTGGCGGAGCTGCCCAGAAATGTCGGGTCGAAAAGCAGACGGGCGGACATGTTCCAGCCAAGATCGTAGTCTTCCACACGCCCGATATAGCGGATGTTCTCGAAACTCGCGAAGCGGTCTTGATAACTCTGCCAACCGAGGCCGAGACCGTGTTCCCGCCGATCGGGCTGCGGGATCGTGGCGTCAAGCGCGGGCTGATCGACGGCGGTAGGAACGCCGTACGTGTCGTCCTCCACACGCGCAACAAGAAACAGCCGATCAAAGGTGCTCCCCCGCGCCGCATAAAGCCGTCCGTAACTGGCTGTCAGTGATTTCTCGTCCCAGGGCACAAGATCGGCCAGTGCACCGTGGTCATAGATCTGCAGATTTTCTTGCTGATCCAACTCGGCAAAATTCCATGCAACGGGTGTGGTATCGCGCAGAAACGGTCGACCCACATCGACGATCCTGCGAGCCCCGTCTGAAAGTTGATCGTAAAAGAACTGCCCTTGCCATCGGCTGCCCAAGAGAGCGGGATCCTTGTATTCGTAAATCGTCTCAGACCGCTCGAGCGTCGTGGCCCGGCCAATCCCAATCGTTTTCCCGAATCCCAAAAAATTGGTGTCGACCAACTTGTAGCGGGTTTCGTTGCTTCCTCCGACGCGGCCAAATTTGACATCAAGCTTGAGCGTCCATGCGTCGTAGGTGATCACGCGGGCCGTAACTTTGCGCTGGTGACAATCCACCGGCACCACGACGGCGTTGCGCAGAAAGCCCAACGAACGAAGGAAACGTTCGTTTTCGTAGACCGTCCGGGCACGCACCGCTTGTCCCGCATGGAGGAAAAGAAGCACCCGGACGGTTGAGGTGCGCGTCTTAATGTGCAGAAAGTCAACGAGGCGGGTGTACCAGAGATTCTCGCCGGGACGCGCAAGGTTGTAGACATTGATGCGCCTGATCCGGACCGCACGCAACACGTAGCCTTGCTTCTGGAGGAGTGACCAGAGATGCGCATAAGCCCACGGCCCGGCGCTGATCGAAACCTTTGGGGGGAGAAGCCGTGCGCAACTCTCCACCCCCACCGGAACAGGGCGCGGGCTGGCCTGGGCGACAGCCAGAGCCGGGACGACGGCAAACCACCAACACCAAAGGGAACCCGCCGATCGCCGCGGGCGCGTCATGCTGTGCCTGAGCCGTGAGCGCGGCGGCCACCATCACGCAGGGACCACGAAGCGGCCTGGCACGCGCCACGAGCCACGCCGTGCCCGAGCGCAATCGTCCTCATTCCATCACCCTTTCGGGCACGCCCCCAGCCGCGTCCCAGTCATGCGCACTTGGAAGACACGGGTTCCTGTTGTGGGCATTGTGATCTGGCTCACCGAGGACTCCTGAAAGGCGTTCCCTCTGTCGAGATAGGTAATGATCCCCCGCGAACGGATATGAACCATGCCGTTTGCAAGCGTGCATGCCACCACCCACCGTGCCGTTGTGCCTTGGACATGGAGGGCCGGAGCCTCGCACCCCTTGGGTGTGTCGGGTTTCAGAAGTCGGGGCTTCTTGTAGCAATGCTCTAGCGTATGGGTGCTGGTGTTGTGACCACCGCTGAGAATATGAATGTCGTAGCGCCAGAGTCCGGACCGAAGCATAGGGGTGGCGTGAAGCGCCGGAAGCAGCAACATTCCCAGCAAGGCCAGGACCGTACGCGAATGTGGGCCACGAGTCATACGTGCATCTCCAAGAGGTTTCAAAGAGCGCCCGGGGGCGCCGGGCTCATTCTAGCAAAGCTCGACATGTTCTCCTGGCCGTCTCGATCGTGACCTTGGACGAGGACGGGCTTATCGGCGGACATGAACGCCCATCGTGTCCGAAACGCTGGCGCCGTTGGCTTCGATGAAATGTACGGACAGAACTGGCTCGAGGCGACCAACCGCCGCCAAACGATCATCAAGGTCACGGGCATGCTGGAGCAAGAGCAGCAGCGAGGGGCAAAGATTGGCACCGAGAGCAAGGGCGCGCATGTGACCGCAGACCGTAGATTCCGTCCCCTCGACAGTCAGAAGCGGCACAGTGATGAAGATTCGGGCCCTTGGGGGCAAGCGGTGTACACCCAGGCGGTAGTCGTGCGTCGTCTCACGCACATGGATCCACCACGGCGGATCGTTCGAGAGGACGTGTTCGAGCAACGCCGCGCTGCCGCCGGGGTGGACAGTGCACAAGACCCGGCCCATCGCGCCAAGGAGATCCCCGAACACACGGGCGGTGATCTCAGAAAAGAGAGCGGCGTCATCGAGCGTCTCTGGATCCGTCTCACCAAGACGGGACAGGACACTGTCGTGAGCCGCGCCTGAAATACCGTCCAGACGCTGACGGTAAAGCCGGGCGGCCAGCTCGTCTCCCGCGACCGCCCGACCGAGCAACCGCACCGACTCCTCATCCTCGTGCCCCTCCGTCCAGAAAACGGTGAGGCGATGAGCGTGGTCACGAAGATCGCGCCCCAGCGGACGGAGGGCTCCAGGGCTATAGCGGGCAAGAAGATCATCCAGAAGCCTTGCTCGTGCACGGCTTTGACGAAGGCTATTCCAGGCGCTTTCCGCCGCCTCGGACAATCGTGTGGTCCGCAGACCACCACCGTGCACCGACTCGGCCACAAAAGACGAGGCCCAGCGCCGTTCGCGCGGCCCATGCGGCCGCGGAAAAGCAAGAGCATGAACGCGCGGACGAGCTGTCTCGCCCGCGAGAAGAGGATCGAAAACGGCCAGACGTGACTGTCCTCTTATTTCCCAACGATAAACGGGTCCTCCCGCTGCACGTTCGCGCAGCAGCTCGAGAACATCCGTGAGCATGGCGGGTGGAATCAGCCCGACTTTTTCGAGGCGGCGCAACGCCTCGTCGGGTGATGTCCGTCCGCGCAATGTCGGCACCGGTCCCTTTAGGCGGTGAGAAGAGTGGCGAAGTCTTCCACCGTCATCGTGTCGAGCTCATTTCCTTGACCAAAGCAGAGGGCCGCGAGACGCTCGACTCGCTCGGGAGGCAAAGCCATGGCGGCGTTGTGCCGGAACTTTTCGATCAGAAGAGGACGGGCTTCCGTGCGGCGCGAGCGGTGGCCAAGAGGAGCCGCGATGAGCCGTTCGTGTCGACGACCGTCGCGCATGACGAGGTGAACCGCATTGGGGATGGTCCGCTTGTCGGGGTCGTGATAGTCACGGGTGAACGCCGGATTCTCGCGGACGGTCATCCGTGCCCGAAGCGTGTCGATCCGGGGGTCTCGGGCCTGCTCGTCCTCATAATCCTCGACCCTGAGGGTGCCACGCAGGAGAGCGACGGCCACCATGTATTCGAGACAATGGTCACGATCGGCGGGGTTGCGCAAAGGACCGGTCTTGTGAATGATACGCAGACCGGCTTCCTGAGTCTCAAGCTCAATGCTTTCGATCTCTTCCGTCCGACCGCCGATCTCGGCGTGAAGGGCCACCGCCGCCTCCACAGCCGTCTGCGCGTGGAACTCGGCCGGATAGGAAACTTTGTAGAGGATATTTTCCATGACATACGAATTTAGCGCCCTGGGAAGAGTGAGACGTTCACCGCGGAGAACGGCATCCTCAAACCCCCAGGTCGAGGTGCTCAGCGCTCCGGGATATCCCATTTCTCCCCGTCGGGCCAGAAGAACGTGCCAGAGTCCGCGCGCCGTGGCATCGCCCGCGGCCCAGGATTTGCGCGATCCGGTATTGGGGGCATGGCGGTAGGTGCGCAGCGCAGCGCCGTCGACGACCGCATTCGAAAGTGCACGCAACGTCGTCTCCTCGTCCGTGCCCAACAGCACCGAGCAGACGGCCGTACTCGCCAAGCGGACGTAGAAAACATGATCGAATCCGTAAAGATTGAGCGCCGTACCCAAGGCGAGAACACCCTGGATTTCGTAGGCTTTGATGAGCGCGGCGAGCAGTGTGCGCATCGGCACGGCCGAACGTTTTTCGCGGGAGGATAAGAGGGCTGCGACCCAAAGCGCGCCAAGGTTGTCGGAAGGATGCCCCCATTCGCGGGCCAGCCAGGTGTCGTTGTAGTCGAGCCAGCGAACCATCGTCCCGAGGGCGAACGCCGCCTGTACCGGGTCAAGCGAAACGCGGAGCCCTGGGACGGGGAGTCCGTCCGCCGGGGCACCGACAGGGCCGAGCGGGGGAAGAACACGCCGACAGGCGGGGAGAGCCAGCGCCCGCCAGGCGCAACCCAGAGCGTCTCCAAGCGAGATCCGTGCGTTGCGGAAGGCCTCTTCACCCCCCGCTTCCGGACCGTGCGCGTAGCGGGTGAGTTCGACGAGAAGCGGGTCGTAGGTGGGCGAGACGTTCACCGCTCCGTTTCCTCAGGAAACGGGCGGGGATCCGGCCCCACATAAGCGGCATCGGGTCTGATGAGACGGTTGTTGGCCCGCTGTTCGGAGACGTGGGCCGACCAGCCACTCAAACGTGAGCAGACAAAGATCGGGGTAAACAGCGGAGTGGGAATACCGAGGAAGTGGTAGGCCGTAGCGCTGTAGAAATCAAGATTAGGGAAGAGCCGTTTTTCTTCCCACATGACCTGCTCAATCGCCTCCGAGACGGGGAAAAGGCGTCGGTCACCCACCTCGGCTGCAAGGCGGCGCGACCATTCCTTGATCACCGCGTGCCGGGGATCGTGATCGCGATAGACGCGATGCCCGAACCCCATGATCTTCTCCTTGCGATCCAAGGCTGAACGGACGCCGCGTGCGGCCTCTTCGGGCGTCGCAAAACGTTCGATGAGCTCCATCGCCGCCTCATTGGCCCCGCCGTGGAGAGGCCCACGGAGCGTCCCGACCGCGGCGGTGATGCACGAGTGGTAATCGGAAAGCGTGCCGGCACACACACGCGCGGCGAAAGTCGAAGCGTTGAATTCGTGTTCGGCGTAGAGAATGAGCGATACGTCGAGGGCGCGCTCATGCTCGCTGGTGGGGGCGCGGTCGTGAAGAAGGGTCAGGAAATGTCGTGCCACCCGGCCCGCACCCTTCGTTGTATCAAGCCGTTTCCCGTCGCGGCAAAAACGAAACCAGTAAAGAAGGATGGCGGGCGCAAGAGCCACGGATCTGATAGCGCAAGCGTTCAGTTGGGAAAAGTCTTTTTCAGGCTCGAGACACCCAAGCATGGAGAGGCCGGTGCGCAAGACGTCCATCGGATGGGTTGACGCGGGGATCCTTTCGAGAACGGAAGCAAGAGACGCAGGCAACGGCGCCGCCTCGGCAAGTCTCCGCTCGTAGTCCGTGCGCTCCTTGTGAGAGGGCAGTCGCCCTTCGAGAAGGAGATAGAGCACGTCTTCAAACGATGCACGAGCCGCAAGTTCCTCAATCGCATAACCACGGTAGGTCAGTCCGACACCTTCCTTACCGACGGTCGAAATGGCGGTCTCGCCGGCGGTCACGCCGGCGAGACCGCCGGTCTTGATGGAGGTTTTGCTCACGATATAGTCTCCTCGTTTGGCCTGTCACCGTCGTTCCCAGCCCCAAAAAGACGATCAAGGCGGTGCTCATAGGCGTGGTAGTTCAGGATTTCGTAGAGCTCTTCCCGTGTCTGCATAGCTTTGAGAAGAGCACGCTGGTGCCCATCCCGACGAAGCACCTCATAGGTGTGTTGCGCCGCGGCACTCATCGCGCGGAACGCCGTGAGCGGATAGAGGGCAAGAGCCACGCCGAGGCGTCCGAGCGTTGCCAAATCAAGGAGGGGCGTTCGCCCGAACTCGGTCATGTTCGCGAGAACAGGGACGGAAACTGCGCTCGTGAAGCGGACATACGACGCCTCGTCCGTGAGCGCCTCAGCGAAGATCATATCGGCCCCCGCCTCGACGTAGAGACGGGCACGATCGATCGCGGCCTCGAGTCCCTCGACCGCCGCCGCGTCAGTACGGGCCATGATGACGAAAGCGCGGTTCTCGCGTGCGTCAAGAGCCGCCTTGAGGCGGTCGACCATTTCCGAGGACGGCACCAGTCGTTTGCCGGGCCGGTGGCCGCAGCGCTTGGCCGCAACCTGATCCTCGAGATGAAGCCCTGCGGCCCCCGCCCGCTCAAGCGTGCGTACCGTGCGGGCGATGTTGAACGCGGACCCAAAGCCGGTGTCGGCGTCCACCAGCAGCGGCAGATCGACGGCGGATGTGATCCGATCGGTTTGGGACGCAACATCATGAAGAGTGGTGATCGCGAGATCCGGCACACCAAGATCGGCATTCGCCACTCCGGCCCCCGAGAGATAAAGGGACCGGAAGCCTGCACGACGAGCGAGGAGCGCACAGTAAGCGTTGACAACACCCACAACCTGCAAGGGTTGCTCCCGGGCAAGCGCATCGTGGAGCGAAGGAATCTTCGTCATGGGCGGACGATCACGAGACGATCACGAGGACTCGGTGAATGTCTCAGATTCTAACACGCGGACTCTGCGACACCGCCTCCGAGGCCAACGACAATCCGTCCGTGGTGACGGCGCTCGAGAACGTCGTCAACGGCTCCGGGAATCTCGTCAAAACCGACAGTTCGAGCCGCAATCCGATCGAGATGTCTGGGACGCCATGGGCCGGCCAAACGCGCCCAGAGGGAGGCTCGTCGCTCGTGATCAACCTCGGTCGAATTCACGCCCAAGAGATCCACCTGACGCAGGATCAAGGGGAAGATGCTTAGAGTGACGGTGCTGCTCGCCGCCATCCCGACGGCGGCCACCTTGCCCCCACGTCGGATGCGCTCGAGGATCCAGGCCAACGTCTGTCCACCCACATTGTCGACGGCCGCCGACCAGCGGGCCGAAGCCAAACCGACCGGAGCCGCAGCGGATTGAGGCGGTGCAATGACCTCCACTGCTCCAAGAGCTGTCAGATACTCACGCAGTTCCTCCCGTCCGCTCATGGCAACCACGTGGTAGCCAGCCCGGGTGAAGAGATCGATGGCGAAACTGCCGACGCCGCCGCTCGCCCCGGTAACGAGCACCGTGCCCTGCTCGGGTCTGAGACCGGCTTGCTCCAGTCGCTCGAGAACCAGCGCGGCGGTGAGTCCCGCGCTTCCCAGAGCGGCGGCCTCGAACGGGTTCAAGCCCTCCGGAACACGTGTCAGGATGGTGGCCGGTGCGGAGAGATAATCGGCGTAGCCACCGTCCCGCTCTTCCCCGAGTCCTCCCCCTGCGGCCACGACGACGGTCCCCGGCGTCCAGCCGTGAGCACGACTTGCCACGACGATGCCCACCGCGTCGATGCCTCCGATGAGTGGACTCCGACGCAGAATCCGACCCCGCCCACTCACCGCAAGGGCGTCCTTGTAATTGATGGCCGAATAGAGGACGCGGACGAGCAGTTCCCCTTCGCCGGGATGGGGCGGTGTTTGCGTCACCACCTGCGCTCGCACGGCTCCCTCCTCCAGACTCAGTATAAGAGCACGCCCCGGAGGCAGGGAAAGATTCATTCCGAATCGAGCCGTGTGAGCCAGTGGTCCAGTCCGAGCGCATTGAGCTCGAGGTCCGTGGAAAGCAACTCGCCGATGGTCTCTTCGGAAAGCGCGCAGCGGTGCGCACGCAGTCGCCCGAGCGTGTAGCTCGCAAGAGCGTTCCGCAGGCGTTCCGTCCGGGCTGAGCCGGCTCGTTCCGAAGCGTGTTCGCGCGCGATGCGGACGTAGGCGGCAAGGTCGGCCACCAATTCCCGGCCCACACGCTCGGGCTCGTCGATGCGGCTGTAATGCGCGACATAGAGCGCCCGTGGGTTCAAGGCCAGAAGACGTTCCAGGCTCAAACGCGCCTCATCAGGGTCAAACTGAGTCGGCGTTGTCGAGGGGAACGCAAACGAACCTTGCTCGGTTACGAGAGCCCGATAGGCGATCCCGAAGTTGTCCCCGGCAAAGACGAGACCGCCCTCCTCGTCATGCAAACAGTAGTGGTGCCGCGCATGACCCAGAGTGTGCAGAACACGCAGTCGCGTCTCTCCAAAGACGATGGCTTCCGCGTCCGCGACACTCGTCATTCGCTCCTCCGGCACGGGAATAAGAGCGCCGAAATAACGCTCGTAGCGAGCGTCTCCGTAAACCTCCCTCGTCGCCTGCTCGAGCCGTTGCGGGCGTGCCAAATGCCGGGCACCCGCAGGGTGGACGTAAACCCGCGCGCGCGGCAGCTCGGACAGGATCCGGCCGACACCCCCGGCGTGATCGAGATGGACATGGGTCACAAAAAGGTGGGTCACCCCGGTGGGCTCAAGACCAAGACTGGCCAGTCCGGCGAGAACGTGTGGCACCGAAGGGTTAGGACCTACGTCGATAAGACCGAGATCACGCCCAGAGCGCAGAACATGACACGCAAGAACACCCGGTCTGACGTGATGCGCGTCCACAATCCCCACTCCAAAAGGGTCCACCCGAGGCGCTGTTGGCCCATCCCCCGTTGCGAGAGGAATATCGGGCGAGGGCGGGAACGCCGTCACGGCCGCACCGTGAGGCGTTCGCCTCGAGATGCGCGGCGACGGCTGGCCGCGACGAGAATCGTGATGACCGCCGGTGTGATGCCGGGCAGCCGAGATGCCTCACCCACCGTCCGCGGACGGCGTTCGAGAAGCCGGATCCGTGCCTCGTTCGTCAGCCCGGGCAGCGCGGCGTAATCGAGATCCGGCGGGAGAGGTTCGGCGGCAAATTCACGGCAGCGTTCGATTTCGGCTCGCTGCCGTTCGAGATACCCCCGATAACGCAGGCGAATGGCGACGCCGCGCGCTTCTTCACCCTCAAGGCCCGGCAGGTCAGGATAATGCCGACGAAGAGTTTCGTACTCGCTTTCGGGGGAAGCAAGAACCTCGACGGGCGTTCGGGAACCCCCCGAGGGCGTCGCCACACGCGCGAGAGTCTCGAGGGCGTCGGTGATGCGCTCCTGTTTGCGGACAAAGACACGCCAGCGTTCGTCATCGACGAGCCCCAGCTCGCGGCCTTGAGGTGTGAGCCGTTCGTCGGCGTTATCCTCACGAAGCCACAGACGGTACTCGGCCCGGCTTGTGAACATCCGGTACGGCTCGGGAGCGCCCTGCGTAAGAAGATCGTCGACCAGCACGCCAAGGTACGCCCGCTCGCGCTCGGGCCACCACGGTGAGAGTCCGCGGGCCATTCGTCCCGCGTTCAATCCCGCAAGAAGCCCTTGAGCGGCGGCCTCTTCGTACCCCGTCGTGCCGTTGATCTGGCCGGCCAAGAACAATCCGCCGACCACCCGACTCTCCAACCAAGGATGCAGATCGCGGGGATCCATGTAATCGTATTCGACCGCGTAGCCCGGTCGGGTGATAACGACCTTTTCGAGTCCGGGAATGGTACGCAGAAACGCCAACTGGACATCGTAGGGCAGACTGGTTGAAACGCCGTTGGGGTAGATCTCTGTGGTTTCGAGCCCCTCGGGTTCAAGAAAAATCTGGTGGCCTGTCTTATCGGCGAAACGCACGACTTTGTCCTCGATCGACGGGCAGTATCGCGGACCGGCCCCCTCAATCCGACCCGCGTAGACCGGCGATTGATCCAAGGCGGCACGGATGATCTCGTGCGTCTCGGTCCGAGTTCGGGTCAGATGGCAAGACACCTGGCGTGGGCGCTTGCTTGGCGGTCCGTCGAACGAAAACCACGGGGGCGGCTCATCGCCAGGTTGGACCTCGAGACCCGAAAAATCGATGGTCCGACCGTCCAAACGTGGCGGGGTACCTGTCTTCAGTCGGCCCACCCGCAGAGGCAATTCCCGCAGGCGCCGTGCAAGATGTTGCGCCGGAGGGTCGCCGGCTCGTCCGCCTTCGCCCTGCCATTGACCGACGTGAAGTCGACCCAAAAGGAACGTTCCGGTGGTCAGCACCACCGTGCGCGCTCTCAGCCGAATCCCGAGACCGGTGACCACGCCCGTACAGCGTTCGCCTTCCAGGAGAAGATCTGTTACTCCCTGCTGGACGAAACGCAGCTCGGAATGAGATTCCAGCCGAGCGCGCACAAGAGCCCGGTAGAGAACCCGATCGCATTGAAGGCGTGTCGCTTGGACGGCTGGTCCCTTGCGCGTATTGAGAACCCGTCCGTGGATACAAGCACGGTCGGCCGCCCAACCCATCACCCCACCGAGCGCGTCGATCTCGCGCACCAAATGACCCTTGCCGACCCCCCCGACCGCAGGGTTGCAACTCATTTGGCCGAGGGTGTCGAGACTTTGCGTGATGAGAATGGTCCGCAAGCCCAAGCGAGCGGCGGCCGAAGCGGCTTCCGTCCCCGCGTGACCACCTCCCACGACGATGACGTCGGCTTCCTCCGGCAACTCGATCTACCCCGTGTACCTCATGACAAATCATTGTACGGCCTCCCTCTCCCACGGACGGTTGGGGACGGTTTATTTGCCGATACAAAAACGGCGGAAGACATCGTCGAGGAGCTGATGGTCGGCGTCTTCCCCGAGAATCGCACCCAAGGCTTTCTGCGCCCATCGGATCTCTTCGGCGAGGAGATCCGCCTTCCCCTCCTTTTTGAGCAGCGCGCTGGCATTCGCGAGATGCTCGGCTGCTTCGTCAAGCGCTGTCAGGTGACGTCGTCGGGCGAGATAGACCCCCTCCTCCCCGGTTACCAACGGATCACGAGCCAAGCGGACACGCAGCGCAATCACCAATGTCTCGAGGCCTTCTCCACGGAGCGCTGAAACCGCAAAAACAGGGCCATCCTCCCCTTCGTCGATCGTGCCTCCGAGATCGGATTTGTTCGCGACCGCAAGTCGGCGCGTACGCTCGAGCCGCTGGTACTGCTCGCGGTCCTCTTCGGTCCACCCGACACTGGCGTCAAGAACGTAGACAAGGAGATCGGCACGATCGACTTCACGCCAGACACGGGCCACACCCTCGCGCTCAATCGGTTCATCGGTCGTGCGAAGTCCCGCGCCGTCGCATAGGCAGACGCGAAACTCTCCCCAGAGAACCTCCGCTTCAAGAAGGTCGCGCGTCGTGCCCGCTACGGGGGTGACGATGGCTTGCTCCCGACCCACAAGACGGTTAAAAAGACTCGATTTTCCCACGTTCGGCCGCCCGAGAAGCAGGATGCGTGGTTCGGTTCTCAGGCTTTCGCCTCGGCGACCGTTGCGACATAAATGCTCGAGCTGGGCCCGCGCTTCAGTCAAGATCCGCTCCAGTTCGATGGCGAGACCGTCGTCGACGTCCTGGTCCGCAAAATCCAGCTCCGCTTCGGCGTAGACGCGTCCTTCACGCAGAAGCGCGTCAAGATCGCGCACACAACGAGAGAAATCCCCCTCGAGCGAACGAAGGGCCGCCCGGGCCGCAGCGCGGTCACGGGCTTCGATGAGATCGGCGACGGCTTCGGCCTGTGCAAGATCCAGCTTGCCGTTGATGAACGCCCGTCGGGTGAACTCACCCGGCTCGGCGGGCCGACACCCGAGAGTCACGAGCGCATCGAGAAGACGTGCAAGAAGGACCGGGTTGCCGTGGAGATGGAACTCGACGAGATCTTCACCCGTATACGACCGTGGTGCACGAAAAACCATCACCAAGCCACGGTCGATGGGTTGGCCGTCCTCGTCTCGTACGAGGCACAACTCCGCACGCCCCGGAGGAGGAAGTGGCGACACCAACCGTGCCGCCAGGTTCTGCGCTTCCGGCCCGCTCAGGCGCACGATGCCGATCGCCCCCACCCCAACGGGAGTCGATTGGGCGACGATGGTCGCCCGCGCTGATCTCACGTCTGCCGTGCTCTCGTCACGCCCACGAGCCGATTGATGTGCCATTGCTGGAGGATGTTGAACACCCCCCCCACAAACCAGTAGACCACGAGACCGGCCGGCATGAGGAGAGAAATCCCAGCCACGGCGATGGGGACGACGATCGTCATCAGCCGTGCCTGCAGGCGATCGGTCGTCATCTGTGGAACGAGTCTCTGATACGCCGCCAGCGTCACGGCATAAAGCACGGGCAGTATGTAATACGGGTCTGGAGCCGAAAGATCACGGATCCAAAGAATGAAGGGGGCGTGACGCAACTCGACGCTGAAGAGAAGCACCCAGTAGAGAGCGATGTAGATTGGAAACTGGACCAGCATTGGTAAACAGCCGCTCGCCGGATTGACTTTCTCCTTTTTGTAGAGCTCCATCATGGCCTGCGTTAAACGCGTCTTGTCTTCGGCGTATCGTTCCTGAAGCGCACGCATCCTCGGCTGAAGCGCACGCATGCGTGCCATCGACGTCCCGCTCATCCTCTGCAGGGGAAAGAAAAGTGCCTTGATGAGCAGGGTCAGAAGAACGATGGCCCATCCCCAGTTACCGACGATCCGCTCGATAAAGGCCAGAAGATCGTAAAGAGGCACGGCCAGGATGGTCATATACCCGTAGTCGACCGTCTGGCGCAGTGCCGGGGCCACGGCAGCAAGATGTCGTTGAAGCTTGGGCCCGAGATAGAGACGAAGACCAAACCTGCCCGTGGCGTGCGCAGGCACCGTCAGGACCGGCCCCACCACACCAGCCTCGTAGATCCCCCGTCGCAGAGCTCGCGCGAAGTACCGCCACGGCTCCCCACGGGGAGGAATCATTGTGGCCAAGAAGTAGTTGTCGACGTAAGTGATCCAGCCCGAGCGGAGGGTCTTTTCGAAAGGATGATGGCGCAGATGATCGTAGGAAATTTTGTGGTAGGCCCCCCGGGCGTCGTACCCGAGTCCGCTGTAGACAAGGTGACGGGGATTAAAAAATGAGTAGTTATGGCGCACATGAGCGCGTCGGAGGAGAACATAGGGCGCCGCCCGCCAGCTTTGCCCCCCTCCGTTGCGGACGATGTAACGAACACGCAACACGTACCCGTCGGGGCGGAAGACGTACTCCTTGACGACGCGCAACCCTTTCGGTCCTCGCCAGACGAGGGGAACCACAAGGCGCCGACAGTCCTTCAGGCAGAGGGCGTGATGGAAAGGCGCGGCGTAAACCGCATCGCTCCCGGGGGCAGGCGCCGTATTGCTTGATTCAAGACCGCTCGTGACGACCATCCACCCATGGCCATGGCTGTCAAGAAGCGTGACTGGTGGGCTGCGGTAGGAAAGCCCTTGACGGTAAGCAAGGAGCGCAACTCGCTCAAGCCCACCGCCCCTCAGCGCAATACGAGCACGAAGAACACGTGTACGCACCCGCACGTAACCTGTACGGGGGAGCGGGACCGGCGACCGTTGCACGGGCAAGCTGCTTGCAGCGGAGCTCTCGGGTGGCGGCGGTAAAGAGGGAAGAGCAGACGCTGGATGCGTCCGGGATGCAACGACTCGCGCTTGCGATTGAGGCAGAACCGGATGGAACTGGTTTTCCCATGCATTCCAAAGTAGATAGAGGACCGCGACGAGCGCGAAAAGAAGCAAAACCCTTCGGTTATCCACTGGATCGTCTCCCGGGCCAGGCGAACCTTTCCTCAGGCACGGGATCGTGCCCGCCGCGACAGAGCGGGTGACAGCGCAAGAGCCTTGCGACTGTGAGTAGTGAACCCACAATCACGCCGTGTAGGATGATCGCTTCTTCCGCGTAGCGTGCGCAGGTGGGCTCGAAGCGGCAGCGCGTCCCGGTCGCAGGAGAAATCCAACGCCGGTAAAAAGCGATAAGGCTCAGGAGCAGACGACGCATCACGCTTGTTTTCCTGGGCAAATCCTTGCGGCAGCATGAGCGATTTGTCGATCGATGCTCGCCCGAATCTCCTCACGCCGAGCAGCGGACAGCGACGGTCGTGCCAGAACGACGAGATCGAATCCCTGAGAGCGGGCCAGATCGGCGTGCCGAAAACTCTCCCGGACGATGCGCTTGATCATGTTTCTCCTCGTGGCGGCACGCGCCACTTTCTTCGAAACGATCAGGCCGAGCCTCGGCCCACCGCCCGTTCCAGTAACCAGGAACAGCGTGAAGTAGCGTCCCGTCTGCCGGTTGCCGGCGTCGAAAACGCTGTCGAACTCTTTCTTTCCCCGCAGACTCTTCCACGTCTTCCGCAAGGATCCGACCACGGCTAAGGGCCGTTGTCGGTCAGGGAATGAGACGTTTGCGCCCCTTGCTCCGCCGGGCACTAAGGACAGCACGTCCTTGCCGAGTCGCCATGCGCGCACGAAATCCGTGCGTGCGGGCTCGATGCAACCGGCTGGGCTGGTAGGTGCGTTTCATGTCCTCATCCTCAATCTCAATAACTCGACTTCCGCCAGAGGCATCCTCACTTTTCTTTGTGTGGGCGCCGGAAACTATTCCACGGGACGCGAATTTTACATCATGATTGACCTGCGTGCCACTGTCGAGCGCGCCACCGCACGTGATGTGGCCTCCCTCCGTGTCGAGGCCTAACCTTCGCTCTTCTCTCGTTTTCACAAGGATCCTTCGCGTGTTAGCTTCGAGATGTCCAAGCGCACTTGGTCCCGACTTGCCCGCCATCGGGTAAGGGTCTACACTTCCACCCCCGGCCCGTCTCGCCAAGCCCTGTGACCGATTCCCGTCTGCTCTGGAACGAATGTCTTCGCATCCTCGAACGGGATGTCGGGGAGCGGGAAATCACACTTTGGCTGCGACCGCTCCAGGCCCGCCTTTCCGACGGAACTTTTTCTCTGCAGGCGCCGAACGCTCTGGTCGCGGACCGTGTTCGCGAGAACTACCTCCAACGACTGCATGCGGTCGTCTCTCACGTCGCAGGTCAAATTCTCGACGTCTCCGTCGTCGTCGGCTCGAACGAAAAGACACCAGCTCGGGTGCGCGGCCAAGCCACTCGCAAGGGCGACACGAACGCTCCGTTCCCGATCCCGGGAAGTCCGCTTAATACCGATTACATCTTTGCCAACTTCGTCGAAGGTGGGTGCAATAGGATCGCGCGTGCGGCGGCTTACACCGTTGCCGATAACCCGGGCAAGGCTTACAACCCCCTGTTTGTCTATGGCGGTGTCGGTCTGGGCAAAACGCATCTCATGCACGCAATTGGTCAACATTTTCTCGGCAAAGATTCCACCCGTCGTGTGGCCTATGTTCATTCGGAGCGCTTTGTGGGTGACATGGTCGTCGCCCTGCAAAGCAACACGATGGGGGAATTCAAGCGACGTTACCGTTCCCTCGACATGCTTCTCATTGACGATATTCAGTTCTTCTCGGGGAAAGAGAGAACTCAGGAAGAGTTTTTTCACACCTTCAATACCCTTCTCGAGGCCCGTCAGCAGGTGGTCCTCAGCTGCGATCGCTATCCGAAAGAAGTTGATGGTCTTGAAGAGCGCCTCAAATCCCGCTTTGGCTGGGGACTTACCGTGGCCATCGAACCCCCCGAGGTCGAGACTTGCGTTGCGATTCTCTCGGCCAAGGCTGAACGACTCGGTCTGTGCCTACCACACGAGGTCGCTTTTTTTATTTCGGAGAGGATTCGCTCTAACGTACGCGAACTGGAGGGAGCGCTCCACCGCGTAATCGCCCACGCCCGATTCACTTCCCAGCCCATTGATATCGAAACGACCAAACTGGCTCTTCACGACCTGCTTTCCTTGCAGCAAAGGCTCATCAGCCTCGACAACATACAGAAGACTGTCGCCAACTACTATCGCATACGAATTTCGGACATCAACTCGAAGAACCGAAGCCGTTCTGTGGCTCGGCCACGACAGATGGCCATGGCTCTTTCGAAGGAGCTCACCCATCACAGCCTACCGGAAATCGGTGACGCTTTCGGCGGCCGCGATCACACCACCGTCCTTCATGCCTCCAAGAAGATCAAGGAATTACGCAAATCTGACCCCAAGGTCCAGGAGGATTATCAAAATCTGCTTCGTATAATCACTGGCTGACAAGCTGTGAATAAGTTTTTTCTATGTCGGTTGGCCCCATTACCCTTCAGGATATTCACAGATTTTCCACATCCATCACGTTGAACACAACCATGCAAACAACCGATCCTCTACGCTGTCCTCCTAGTTACCCACAGATTCCACTACAGCTAACGTTTCTACAGGTAAATCTTTACTGATACCCGTTACATTCTTATGAGGCTCTCCCATGCGGATGAATATCGTCAACTCTCAGATCAGCCGAATTCTCCAACATGTCCTTGGTGTCGTTGATACCCGTGCACCACTTCCCGTACTGAGTCATGTTCTTCTCTACAAAAAGGGATCTCACCTCAAAGCCTGTGCGACCGACAGCGAGGTCGAGCTGGAGGCGCAGCAGTCTCTCGATGTTACGGGTGAGGAGTTCCAAGTCCTCGTCCAAGGAAGGAAGTTTTATGAAATCCTGAGAAGTTTCCCTGAAGAAGCGGTCTTTGAGCTTCGACAGGATCAGGGCCAAGACCGCATCCAGATGCACAGCGGCAAGAGCCGTTTCGTTATCGCCACTCTTCCGGCAGAGGACTTCCCTGTCATGAGGGCAGAGGAGCCAAGGGGCACGCTCGAAATTTCGTCAGAGCGACTTCTCTCTCTCTTTCGTGCCACATCATATGCCATGGCCCAGAACGACTCGAGACACTATCTCAACGGCATGCTCCTCGTCCTGCGAGATGGAAAATTACGTGCGGTCGCAACGGATGGACACAGACTCTCGATGGATGAAGCCGAAGTCAAAAGTACGGGAGAAAGTGCCAACCTCATACTTCCCCGCAAGGCCGTCCTGGAAATGGAAAAAATTCTGGCTACGCTAACGGACACAACGGTCACAATCGCTCTTAGCGAAAATACCGTTAGGTTTCTGACAAGAGACCTGAGGCTCTCCAGTCGCATCATGCCTGGCAAGGATTACCCGGACTACGAAAGGGTGATCCCCGTCGCGCCAGATAAGTTTTTTTATTTCAATATTAACGACTTAAAGGAATCCGTCAAGCATGCGCGTGCTCTCGTCGGAGAAAAGTATGGTGCTGTCAACTTTCTTCTTTCCAGCAGTGTCCTACGTGTGTTGGCCAAGAACAAACAGAACGACATATCGGAGGAAACAGTCGATGTCGAGCAACAGGGAGAAGACATTGAGATTTCCTTCAACGCAGACTACATACTCGAGGCATTGGCCAGCATAAGAGATGAGAGAGGAGTTTTTCGAATGACAACGGCAGCCGCAAGCAGCATTCTTGAGCCGGGCACAAGCAAGGGAGAGCAGAAGAGCGTGATTATGCCCCTTCGCATCTGATGGCACTCATCCGGGTCGCCCTGGAGGGGATCCGCTGCTTTCGCGAGCCCGTGATCGTTAATCTGAGTCAGAGAGACCTTCTCATACAGGGGCCAAATGGATCTGGGAAGACGACTTTCCTTGAGGCAATCTATACCACGATGAGAGGGCGTTCCTTTCGCACGGGACACCTGAATAGGATGATTTCTGACGGTAGAAAGTCATTTGAATCGAGAATAGATTTTTCTTCGAAGAACGAGAAGCATGCCAGTATCAGGTTTCTCTTCGATGGGTCAAGAAGGAAGACCGAGCTCGAAATGAATACAGCAACAACCACGCATTCTGATATTTCGAGGCGTTTCCCATTTGTTTATTTGAATAGGGATATTGTGGATATTGTCTCAGGGGAGCCTGCACGAAAAAGAGGTGTTCTGGATTGGGTTGCGTTCCACGTGGAACGTGACCACGTCTCCAATCTTAGGAATTTCAGAAAAGCCTACATCCAGTGGAAGGAATGTGTGAGGCTGTCCATGCCAGGAGAAGAATCTTGGTGGAGGCAGGCTGCAAATGCTGCGGAGGCCATTGAAATCAGCCGAAGTCAGGCTTTCTCCAGTCTTATACCGACGCTCGATCAAAATGTCATAAAACTTTTCCCAGGGCGAAGCATTGTCTTCGCCTACTCAGCAGGCTTCGATGCAAAGGTCGACTACAAAAAAATTCGCGAGACGATTCTCAAGGGAACAAGGCTATTTTCTAGTCCTCAACTTTCCTCCTTTATGATCCGTGTCGACGGCACCTCTGACACACGAGGCCATCTCTCAAGGGGTCAGCAAAAGAGACTTGCAGTTGGAATAATGTGGGCGGCAATGGATGCTGTTTCGAACATGACGGGAAAGGACGTGCATGTCCTTTTCGATGATTTTCCATCGGACCTTGACCCTGCATCGAGGAAAGAAGTTTTTGACTTCATTACAGGCGGGAGGCATCAATTGATCCTTACCTCACAGGAAAATGGTCTTGTAGGCAGGGAGGATCTTGGAGAATGTTCCACGTGGAACGTCCCCTAGATGGCACAAGATGCTGTGGACAGAAGTCCGACTCTGTAGAAATCATTTTTATATCAATAACATAAATAATTGTGTACGCTAAAATGTGCACGTTGGCCGGAGTCGGCTTGTAACTAAGATACTGATTTGTATTGCAATCATATGGGCTACCTTCTGTGGATGTAAAATGATGGGATTGCCATTCGGTAAGAAATAATGAGTACCAAAGCTTACGACAGCGAGAAGATCAAGGTCCAAAAAGGTCTTGAGTCAGTCCGCCGACGACCAGGAATGTTCATCGGGGACACCGAGAGTGGCGATGGCTACCATCACATGCTCAACGAGCTCATCGACAACGCGGTGGATGAGATTGTTGCCGGTGGTTGCAACGAGATTCGCGTCACCTTATGTCGTGATGGTGGTGCCAGTGTTTGGGATAACGGACGCGGGATTCCCGTTGATCACCACGCCGGGGAGGGACGATCGGCTCTCGAAGTCATCATGACGAGCCTTTTCTCCGGGGCGAAGTTCGGAGACGAGGTCTACACATTCTCCTCGGGCCTTCACGGGGTCGGTCTCAGCGTGGTCAATGCCCTTTCCACCCGCGTGACGGTGCGTGTCCGAAGGGATGGAAAGGTCTACCAGCAGGATTACGCGGAAGGCGTCCCGGCCAGTGAGCTACGTGTTGTGGGAAGCTCCGTGGATACGGGAACTGAAGTCTATTTCTTGCCCAGTCGGCGCTATTTCCATGACAACGGTGCCAACGATTTCAGGGCGGAGATCGTTCGTCGGAGACTCAGGGATCTTTCTTTCCTTATCCCTCCTGGTGTTCAACTGGTTTTCCGTGATGAAAAGACCGGCGAAGAGGCCAACTACCGCTCCGACGCCGGACTCCGGGGATTTGTCGATCTCCTTCGGGCGGGACGAGACCCCGTCACGGACAAAGTGTTGCTTTTCCAGGATGTGTACGAGGGAGTGCGCGTGAGTGTCGCTCTTCAGTGGTTTCGCGGCGGCGAGCGAGAGGAACTGCTCTCCTTCGCCAACAATCTTCCGCAACGAGACGGGGGGACGCACCTTACCGGACTTCGGGCGGCCGTGAGCACCACCGTCGGTCGCTATATGGATCGGGAAGGCCTGATGCCTAAAGAAAAGGAAAAGTTTCAGGTCCTCGGGGAAGACATGCGTGAGGGGCTCGTGGGTGTCGTGGCGGTGGGCCTTTCAAATCCTCTCTTCAGCTCGCAGACCAAGGAAAAGCTTGTCAGTCAAGAGGCGCGGCAAGCGGTTGAACGCCTTGTTGGACAGTATCTCGAAGCCTACCTTCTCGAGAACCCCTCGGATGCTCGTCGTATCGCGGCCCGCGTACTTGAAGCGGCCCGGACACGAGATGCCATGCGTCGGGCCCGAGACAACGAGCGGCAGCGGGGAGGCGGCGACGTCGCCAGCCTTCCCGGAAAACTCGCAGACTGCCAGGAGCGCGATCCTCGTCTGTGCGAGATTTTTCTTGTGGAGGGGGACTCGGCCGGCGGATCCGCCAAGCAAGCGCGGGACCGAAAAACACAGGCCGTTCTCCCGCTCAAAGGAAAAATTCTCAACGTCGAAAAGGCCGCGTACGAAAAGATGGTGGCTTCACAGGAAGTCGCCGCTCTCCTCACGGCCATCGGCTACGGTTCCCTGAAAACCCAGGAAATAGACTTCGAGAAACTCCGCTACCACAGGATCATCATCATGACGGATGCGGATGTCGACGGAGCGCACATCCGGACTCTTCTTCTCACCCTCTTTTACCGTCGCCTGCGACCTCTTGTCGAGGCTGGATTTGTCTACATTGCGCAACCGCCGCTTTATAAGATTCAGCACGGCAAAGTGGCACGCTACCTGAAAGACGAAAACGAGCTGGAGGAGTACGTGCTGGAAAACGCCCTGCGTGGTGCCCACTTGGAAACACGCGAGGGGGAGAGTTGGGAGCGGGAAAAACTTGCCGACGCCCTGCGTACCCAGAGGCGCTTTGCACAACTCATGCTGCGCCTTGCCCACCGCCATGATCCCGAGGTTTTGCGCGCTCTCGTCGAGCTATCTCTGGTGGGTGGACGAGCTCGTCTTGATCCCGACGGGCTCGACGCCGTGTTGCGAGGACGGGGTAGCGCCGCTCGGTACCGAGTGGAAAAAGTCGGGGATGGGCTGCGGGTGACCAAGACCCTTCACGGCGTCCGTACAGTCTATTTTTACGGCAGGGAGCAGCTCGAGTCGGAAGAACTGCGCGAGGTTGAGCAGCGTGCGTCCGAGGTGCGGCGGCTCAACAACGAAGGGCCGTTTATCGTCGTCCGTGGCGAGCGGCGGCAGGAGGCCGCGCATCTGGAAGACGTGTCGCGTTGGCTTGAACAGGAAGCCAGGCGCAACACCGTCCTGCAGCGCTACAAAGGCCTGGGGGAAATGAATCCGGAACAGCTTGCCGAGACGACGATGAATCCGGCCACGCGACGGCTTCTGCGTGTCGGCATTCGTGACGCAGCCCGTGCCGAGGAGCTGTTCACGACCTTGATGGGCGACGACGTGGCACCGCGGCGAGCTTTCATTGAGCACAACGCCGTTGACGTGGCGAACCTCGACATCTGAGCACGAAGATCCGTGAAACCTAACGCTGCTCCGGTCGGAGCGAGGCGAGGGCTCCCTCCATCCAGGCGGTGACACGAGCATTAATTGACTCAGGGGCGTCGCCCACAGCCACGTCGATAGGGGGACCCACCAGGACACGAATACGTCCTGGGCGCTTAAAAAATCCGCGGCGTGGCCAATACGTTCCTGCGTCGTGGGCGATCGGAATGATGCGTGCGCCCAACGCTGAGGCCAGCAGAGCCCCGCTCATGCCGTAGCGGCGCCTGGCCTGTGGTGCCAGACGTGTCCCTTCGGGGAAAAGATTGAGGACGCGGCCGGCAAGGAGCTGCTGACGGCCGACCTTGAGAACGCGTGCCACGGCTGTTCGACCTGACGCGCGGTCGATGGGGATGGGATCGAGGAGAAAGATGCCCCACCCCACGATGGGAAGCCAAAGCAACTCGTGTTTAAGCACCCAGGTCGGGTCGGTGGAGAGTGTGAGCGAAAGAAAAGTTTCCCATGCCGACTCGTGTCTCCAGAAAAGAATGGTGGGGACATCACCCATGACGGGCAACTGTTGCGACCCCTCGATGGAATAGTCGAGACCCGCCGAGCAGGCAAACCAGCGGAGACACAGGTGTCCGCAGATTGCGGCGAGCCGGCGCCTCCGTCGTGGTGCGTTTCGCGTACCGACGGTCACGATGATCAGTCCGGTGAACGGAAGAATGAGTGTGATCATGCCCACGAAAAGGATGAGCGAGCGGAAGAACAGCAAAAATCGCGAGGCCATCACAGGGGCTCTGTCACTCTCCGTGCGTAATCGGCCAAACTGTTGTGGACGGTGGTCCTGAGCCTTTCGGTGTCGCTCAGTTCGTGCTCCGCCAAGCAACCCAGTCCGCTGCGCACGAGATGAGCGCTGAGCCCAAGGGTCCAGGCGGGAACGAGATCGCGACGCGCGTCGCCGACTACGTCGACTAGCTCAAGCGAATGAGGGTGTTCCGCCAGGATGCGACGGTAGAGCCCAGGTGCCGGTTTGCGGCAGTCGCAACCGTCCGACGGCCCGTGCGGACAGATATAGACATCAATATCTGACACACCGGCACTTGCCAAAAGCACACGCATCCGTGCATGTACGGCCTCGAGAGCGGTTGGCGTAAGAAGACCACGACCAACCGCGGACTGGTTGGTGGCAACAACAACGGTGTGCCCGCGGGCCTGCAGGTGGGCAACCGCCTCAAGACTCCCCGGAATGGGGATCCAGTCTTCCGGGCGAAGGACGTAGTCCGGTCGATTCTCGTTCAGGACACCGTCACGATCAAGGATGATGAGACGGGGCTGCCCGATATGCGAATTCACGAAGTGGAACTCGGTACGTGGATCTTCTCCAGGGCAGCGACGGCGTGCATGATCCGATCGAGCCGCTTGAGAAGGGCAATGCGGTAGAGGCGCCTCGGGGTATCGGGATCCATCACGAGAACCTCGGTGAAAAAGCGCTCAAGCTTATGCCCGGTATCGAGTAGGCGCTCGAGAACAGTGGCAAAATCACGTTGCGCGAGCCGTTCAGGGATCTCGAGTTCAAGGGCGGTAACAAGGTCGTCAAGAGCTTGACTGGCGGGAGGTTCACCGTCCGGTGGACGGTCCGAACGAGGCTGTGCGTCTTCCACACGTCGTAGGATGTTTTGAATTCGTTTGTTGAGGGCGACAAGCCTCGCGGCGTCGTCACGATCGAGCGCAGATTGGAGGGCAAGCAAGCGGTCGCGAAAATCCATGGGGGATGTTGGTCGTACGGCAGCGACAGCTTGGAAGAGATCGGTGCGCGTCGCAAAAATAGAGGACAGACGTTCGAGATGGAAGGCGTAAAGCCGTTCGACGAGTTCGTCTGAGGCCGGTCCGTCGACCCCATGGACCGCAAGCCCTTCCTTGAAGAGGGGCAAAAGGTCGGCCTCGAGAATTCCGGTGAGGAGAATCTGAAGTAGCCCGCCTGCGGCCCGGCGTAAACCCATGGGATCCGACTGACCGCTCGGTTGTACCCCGCGGGCAAAAGAGCCGCAAAGGATTTCGAGCCGTAGTGCAAGGGCCAGCAACGCTCCCGTCGGGCTTTGGGGCAGTGGATCTCCGGGCCGTCTGGGGAGAACGTGCTCTGCGAGTGCAGTGGACACGGATTCGTCTTCTCCATCCAGGCGGGCGTAGAAACCCCCCGCCGTCCCCTCAAGCTCGGGGTATTCGCCGACGATGGCCGTCAGGAGATCACATTGAGAGAGCTGCGCCGCCCGAAGCGCTGCCGTGCGTTGCACGCCCAGGATCGGCGCAAGCCGCCCGGTGAGCTCGACGAGGCGTTGCGTTCGATCCGCCAGGCTTCCGAGTCCGTGTTCAAGCGTAACCTCCGAGAGGTTACGAAGGCGGTCCTCGAGGGGATGCTCGCGGTCCTGACGAAAAAAGAAAAGGGCGTCGGCCAGACGTGGGCGGACGACACGTTCGAATCCACGGCGAAGACGGCGCGGATCACGACTCTCGAGATTGACCGGAGCCACAAATGCGGGGAGCAGGGTTCCACGGGAGTCGCGCAGAACGAACGCCCTTTGCTTGACGCGAAGAACGACACGGATCACTTCTTCAGGGAGTTCGAGGTAAGCGGTATCGAAAGTGCCGGCCACTGCGGCGGGATGTTCGAGAAGTCCGAGATTCTCGTCAAGGAGTTCAAGATCGGACTCGAGGTGCCACGGCGTGGGGTGGGAGGGGAGTTCGCCCGCGAGGGCGGAGGCCGCGGTGGTGAGAATTCCCTGCAGATGTTCGCGTGCCGCGTCACGTCCATTCAGGGAAACGGGGACGATCGAGGCGGTGAGGAGGACTTGGGGATAGTCGAGGGCGGATGGAATACGGACGGGTTCAGGGTGATGGATACGATGTCCGGCCGTATCGCCACCGGCACGGAGAGTCCCCAGGTGCACCGGGAGGATTTCGTCACCGTGAAGAAGGGTCAAGCGGCGAATCGGCCGCGAGAAAGGTGGAAGATCTTCAGTCCAGACCATCCGGCGGTTACAGGCAAGGCCCGAAAGAAGAACGGGGAGTTCGCTTTCAAGAGCAACGGCAAGATCCGTTCCGTCCACGAGGCGCACGGCGACGATACGCTCGCCATCCCGCTCGAGCCGATCGGGTTCCACGCCCTGCGCTCGAGCGAAGCCGATGAGTGCAGGACTCGGGCGTCCGGTAGAGTCGTAGGCCCGTGCGAGAAGCGGACCTGAAACCCTTTGGTGGTAAGGGGGTGAGTGACGGCGAACGGCCGGGAAAAGGACCGCGAGGCGGCGGGGTGTCCACCAGACCTGCGGCTCACCTGGACCGAGGAGATCTGTGCGTTCGAAGAACTTTTGGAGAGCTTCGCAGAGGCTCAGCGCGAGTTCGGGTTGTGAGGGTGGTGGGAGTTCCTCACAGCCGATCTCACAGAGGAGAGGACGGAAATCGTCGGTGCTCACGGGGCGGGTTGTTTCACCCCGAGGTACTGTTGCGCAACCGCTTGGGCCAGCCGACGGATGCGCAGGATATGGTCCTGACGGCTCCGGACACTCAGCGCGTGTCGTGCGTCGAGGAGGTTGAAGGAGTGCGAGGCTTGGATCACTTCCTCGTAGGCGGGAAGCACAAGCTCAGACTCAAGGAGCCTCAGGGCGTCGCGGACGTGTGTCTCGAAGCGTCCGCGGAGTACGTCGGTGTCGGCCTCCTCGAAATTGTATCGGGACATCTCACGTTCGTAGCGCCGGTAGAGATCACCGTAGCTGAGCTCCCCATGTTTCGACCACGGGAGAGCGAACATGTCGTCACAGCCGTTGAGGTACATGGTCAGCCGCTCAAGGCCGTAGGTGATTTCCCCCGTGACGGGTCGGCATTCCTGACCGCCGATTTGCTGGAAGTAAGTGAACTGGGCAATCTCCATCCCGTTGAGCCAGACTTCCCAACCGAGACCCCAAGCGCCAAGCGTAGGCGATTCCCAGTTGTCTTCGACGAACCTGACGTCGTCGGTGGTGAGATCGATCCCGAGCGCGCTCAGGGAAGCGAGGAAGAGATCCTGAAAGTCGTAAGGGGGGGGCTTGAGAAGCACCTGAAATTGATAGTAGAGCTGGCTTCTGTTGGGGTTTTCACCGTACCGCCCGTCCTGAGGGCGGCGGCAGGGTTGGAAGAAGGCGGCTCTCCAGGGTTCTGGGCCGAGCGCACGGAGGAAAGTCTGGGGGTGGAAGGTCGCAGCACCCATGGGGAGATCGTAAGGCGGAATCCAGGCGCAATCGTGCTTGGCCCAGTATCCCTGAAGAGACTGGACGACGTCGGCAAAACCCGGATTCACAATGCGTCCTCGGACCGGCAGGCGCGGGGGGCGTAGCTAGGCTCATCAGTATAGCGGCCGATCCTGGACCTGTTTCTGCATCCCATTCCGGGTCAACAGTTCCAAAATGGGATGCCGGAGGATCTTCTCATCAGGAAGGAATCCGGCGGGAAAGGAAGCTCGCACGAGTAGTAACGGGTCGGAGCCTCTTTGGCATGGCTCTTGCATGTCATCTTGGTGTCTTTAAGCCACCGCCGTGAATGGTGTTTTCCATGCAGCCCAAAGAGATCGTTGCTCTCATCGCCGGAACAGGCGTACGTTTTGTCGATCTGCGCTTTACCGACACCCTCGGGAAAGAGCAGCATGTCACCGTCTCCGCTTCACTTGTGGACGAGTCTTTTCTCAACGAAGGGAAAATGTTCGATGGATCCTCGATCGTCGGTTGGCGGCACATTGAGGATTCGGACATGATCCTCAAACCCGACCCCGGGACGGCCGTCGTCGATCCGTTTGTGACGGAGAAGACCCTCGTCCTCTGGTGTGACGTACACGATCCCCTGACGCTCGCACCCTACACGCGCGACCCGCGATCCATTGCCCGACGGGCCGAGGATTATTTGCGCCAAAGCGGGCTTGCCGATGCCGCCTATTTTGGCCCCGAGCACGAGTTCTTCGTCTTTGACGATGTCCGTTGGTCGATCGAGCCGCAGCAAGCGTTTTACAGCATCGATTCGCGCGAAGGTATCTGGAACAGCGGACGCGAGTATCCCGAGGGGAACCGAGGGCACCGACCGCGGAGCAAGGCCGGGTACATGCCGACACCCCCGGTCGATTCTCTGCAGGAGTTTCGTAACGCGGTGGTCCGCGAACTCCTCGACCTTGGACTGCGGGCGGAGGTTCACCATCACGAGGTGGCGAGCGGAGGCCAGTGCGAAGTTGGCCTTGCTTTCAGCACCCTCGTACGCAAAGCCGACGAAACGCAGATCCTCAAGTACGTTGTTTTCAACGTGGCGGCGCGGATGGGGCTGACGGCCACGTTTATGCCGAAACCGCTTGTGGGAGACAACGGCAGCGGGATGCACATCCACACGTCTCTCGTCAAGGGCGGCAAGAACCTCTTCGCCGGGAAGGAATACGGGGGCTTGAGTCCGCTGGCTCTCCATTACGCCGGTGGCATCATCCAGCACGCGAAGGC
>JAKCBQ010000022.1 GCA_021839245.1 Pseudomonadota bacterium | reverse complement strand
GCAGCGTCGGTCCCTACGCCACGCTCAACGCGAACTATCTCGCCGTCCGTTTGCGGGCGCTGGGCTACGAGCTCGCGTACCCCACGCGGCGTGCCGGCCACGAGTTTCTCGTCACGCTCCGGCGCGAGGCCAAGACCTACGGGGTCACCGCGATGGATGTCGCCAAGCGTCTCCTCGACCACGGAGTCCACGCGCCCACGACCTACTTCCCGCTCCTCGTCCCCGAGTGCCTGCTCATCGAGCCGACCGAAACCGAGAGCCGGGAGACGCTCGACGCTTTCGTCGAGGCGATGGCCGCGATCCGCCGCGAGATGGCCGAGGATCCCGAGCGCCTGCGCGGCGCGCCGTGGACCACCCCGGTGCGTCGTCTCGACGACGTGCGCGCGGCGCGCGTCCTCGATCTCGCCTGGCGTCCCGACGGGGCGTCCTCCGCGTGACGATCCTGGTCGCGGGGTCGTTCGCCTACGACACCGTGATGCGCTTTCCCGGCCGTTTCGTCGAGCACATCCTGCCCGAGCGCGTCCACGCCCTGAGCGTCGCCTTCGACGTGGAGCGCCTCGAGCGCTCCTTCGGAGGATGCGCCGGCAACATCGTCTACACCCTGAGCGCGCTCGGCGCTCCGGTCGTGCCGGTGGCGGCGGTGGGCGAGGACTTCGCTCCGTACCGTGCCCGCCTCGCCTCCTGGGGCGTCCCGACCGACGGCCTCCGCGAGGTGGCGGGTCCGACCGCCCAGGCCTACGTGCTCACCGATCGCGACGACAACCAGATCACCGCTTTCCACGCCGGCGCCATGCGTGCCTCCGGGAGCGTCGCGTGGCCCGTGTTCGAGCCGCCGCCCACGTTGGCGATCGTGGCCCCGGACGCGCGCGAAGGGATGCTCCGCCGCGCGCGCGAGCTCGCCGAGCGGGGGATCCCTTACCTTTTCGATCCCGGTCAGGCTTTGCCGCTGTTCACGGCCGACGAACTTCGCACGCTTGCCGCGGGGGCCCGCGCGCTCTGCCTCAACGATTATGAGGAGGCGCTCTTCACCCGGCAGACCGGCTGGAGCGCGGAGACCCTCGCCCGCCGTCTCGAAGCGGTGGTCGTGACCCTCGGGGCTCGCGGCGCCCGGCTTTACCGCGGTGCGACGATCGAGACGATCCCCGCCGTCCCCCCCGAGCGGGTGCTCGACCCGACGGGTTGCGGCGACGCCCACCGCGCGGGGCTGCTCTTCGGTCTCCACGCCGGCTGGGACTGGTCGCGGGCGGCGCGTTTCGCCTCGCTGCTCGGGGCGATCAAGGTCGCCCACGCCGGGACGCAAAACCATCCGCTCGAACGCGGCGATCTCCTCGAGCGTTATGCGCAAACGTTCGGCGAACGCCTCGCGTGGCCCGAGGGGTGCGTCTCCCCGCCGCACTGAGGTCCGCCCACCCTTTGCTATCATGAACCCGCCTCCCGTGCGGGCGCCGAGTTCTCCATGCTGCGTTACCCGAACCTCGATCCCATCGCTCTCCACGTCGGCCCCATCGAGGTGCATTGGTACGGACTCATGTATCTCTGCGGGATCGTTCTTGGGTGGTGGCTCCTGAGCCGCCGTCTCCATCGCCTGGGACCGGACTGGAATCAGGACCGGCTCCTCGATCTCGCTTTCTACGCCGTCTTGGGGGTCGTTCTCGGGGGGCGGCTGGGTTACGTGCTCTTCTACAACCTTCCGTACTACGCGGCCGATCCCGTGCGGGTCTTCGAGGTTTGGGACGGTGGGATGTCGTTCCACGGTGGCCTTCTCGGGGTGGTCGTGGCCATGGCGCTCTTCGGGCGCAAGGTGAAGACGGACGTCGTCACGCTTCTCGACTTCATCGCGCCGGTCGTCCCGCTCGGGCTCATGGCCGGACGGATCGGCAATTTCATCAACGGTGAGCTCTGGGGCAAGGTGAGCTATACGATTCCCTGGGCGATGCGTCTTCCGTGCTCCGAATCCCGCTTCTTCGAATACTGCGGGTACGTTGGACCGGGCTGGAGTGCCCCGTATCAGCCCTCACAACTCTACGAGATGCTTCTCGAGGGGGTCGTGCTCTTCGTGGTGCTCTTCACCTATTCACACAAACCCCGTCCGCGGCTGGCGGTCGCGGGCCTCTTCGCCCTTCTCTACGGTATCTTCCGCATCGCGGCCGAGTTCATCCGTCTCCCCGATCCCCAGCTCGGTTATCTCGCGTTCGGCTGGCTCACGATGGGACAGCTCCTCTCGATTCCCATGGTCGTCGTGGGGGCGGCCATGCTGATCCTGGCCTACCGCAAGCCCGCCGCGACCGTCGCGGCGGTATGACGGAACGAGAGGGGTGAGCGACGGGACCGATCGTCGGGAGCCGACCGAGGTTCTCGAGACCCCCTATCTCGATCTCCTGCGGGAAGCGCGTCACACGGGTGTCGAGCGACGCGACCGGACGGGGGTGGGGACACGGGCCGTCTTCGGTCGCCTCCTGCGCTTCGATCTCCGCCGCGGATTCCCGGCGGTGACCACGAAAAAACTCCAATTCCGCTCGGTGGTGGCCGAACTCCTGTGGTTTCTTGCGGGCGAGAGCAACGTCGGCCCTCTTCGTGCCCAGGGCGTCCACATCTGGGATCCCTGGGCGGACGAGTCCGGGGAGCTCGGACCCGTCTACGGGGTGCAGTGGCGGCGCTGGCCGGACGGGCACGGAGGGACGATCGACCAGATCGCGGATCTCCTCGAGGGGTTGCGTCGCGACCCCGCTTCGCGCCGCCATCTGGTCTCGGCGTGGAACGTGGCCGATCTCCCGCGCATGGCGCTCGCGCCGTGCCACGTGCTCTTCCAGTTCCACGTGGCCGAAGGCCGTCTCTCCTGCACGGTCTACCAGAGGAGCGCCGACCTCTTTCTTGGGGTGCCCTTCAACATCGCGTCCTACGCGCTTCTGACCCACCTCGTGGCCGCCCACGTCGGTCTCGAAGTGGGGGACCTGGTCTGGACGGGCGGAGACTGCCACGTCTATCTCAATCATTTCGAGCCGGTGGACCGCCAGCTTGCGCGGGCGCCGTTTCCGGCCCCGCGCCTGCGGTTGCGTCGTCGTCCACCGGATCTCTTCGCGACGCGGCCCGAGGACATCGAGCTCGTCGACTACCGTCATCACCCGGCCCTTCCGGCTCCCATCGCCGTCTGATCGGCCGCTCTCGACGGCGGCCGAGTTGTGCGATCATATCGCCCGCGCGCCGGAGAGACATCCTCGATCACCCGCCCCGACGGACCGGTCGGGATCGGTGGTCGGGCGTGTGTCAACCGCTTCCCGGTTCCCGACCGTTCTCCGCTCCGGATCGTCCGAGAGATGTCCACGACCCTGACCGCCGGTTCTCCCCCCGCCGCCCGCCGGGCGCCGGGTTTCTGGATCATCGCCCCGGTGGTGGCCATGGCCGCGTTCATGGAGGTCCTCGATCTCTCGATCGCGAACGTCTCGCTCCTCCACATTGCCGGAAGCCTCTCCGCCACCCCGGACCAGGCCACCTGGATCCTCACCGCCTACACCGTCACCAACGCCATCATTCTGCCTCTGAGCGGCTGGCTCGCGACGACCTTCGGCCGCAAGCGCTACTTCATGGCGAGCATCGGCTGCTTCAGTGTGGCGTCGTTCCTGTGCGGGCTCGCGCCGACGCTCGGGCTTCTCATCCTCTTCCGCGCGATCCAAGGACTCGTCGGGGGAGGGCTCCAGCCCAACGCCCAGGCCATCCTGTCCGACGCCGCGCCGCCGGAAAAGCGGGGCATGGCCTTCGCGATCTACGGCATCGCCGTCATCTTCGCCCCGGCCATCGGGCCCACGCTCGGCGGATGGATCACCGACCACATGAGCTGGCGCTGGGTGTTTCTCATCAACGTCCCGGTCGGCTTGCTGCTCCTCCCGTTCGTCAAGGCCCTGATCACCGACCCTCCGCACATGGTCGCGGCGCAGGCCCGGCGGCGGGAGCGTCGTGACCGGCTCGACTACCTCGGATTCTCCCTGATCGCCGTGGGCCTGGGATCGCTCCAGGTCGTGCTCGACCGCGGTCAGCAGGACAACTGGTTCGCCTCGCACCTCATCGTCGCCATGACCGCGGTCACGCTCCTCACGCTGGCGTCGTTTGTCTACTGGGAGTGGCACCGCGAGGACCCGATCGTCGACCTCAAGCTCCTGAAGAACCCGACGTTCGCGGCCGCCAACTTCCTCATGTTCATGCTCGGATTCATCCTGCTCGCCACCACGGTGCTCCTCCCCCTCTTCGTCCAGTCCCTCATGGGTTACACGGCCGAGGAAGCCGGCCTCCTTCTCTCGCCCGGGGGGCTTACGATCATGCTCCTCATGCCCCTCGTCGGCCGCCTGGTCTCACGGGTCGACGTGCGTTTTCTCATCAGCGGGGGGCTCGTGGTGGTGTCCGTGGCCCTCTTCATGCTGACCCGGGTCGACACCCAGAGCGGGTTTTTCACGCTCATGTGGATCCGGGTCATTCAGGGCTGCGGACTCGCGTTCCTCTTCGTCCCGATCAACACCGCCGCCTTCGGGGTGCTTCCGCCCGAGAAGTCGAGCAACGGTTCGGCCCTCATCAACATGGCCCGCAACATCGGAGGCAGCGTGGGGATCTCGTTCGTCGTCACCATGGCCCAGCGCTGGCAACAGTTCCACCAGAATCTTCTGGTGGCCCACGTCCGCGCCTCTTCGCCCGAACTCCAGGCGTACCTCGGGCGCGTCCGCGCCTATTTCGCCCATCGCCCGGGATTCCCGCACGCCCCGCGGGGGCAGGCGTACGGCTATCTCTACCAGACCATCATCCGTCAGGCGGGCATGCTCGCCTACATCGACGATTTCGCCCTCCTGGGGCTCGTCACCCTCGCCATGATCCCCTTCGTCTTCTTCCTGAAGAGCGGACGGCTGGCCAAGGGCGCGCACGTGCTCCTCGAGTGAGAACGCGACGCTCCGAGGCGACGGACGTCCCCCGGGTGGCGCTCAGCGTTCGAGGATCACGGCGGGGCCGTAGGCCACGACCTCGTTCATGGCTTGTCCCTGGTCGCTCCCGAACTCTCCGGAATCGAAGCCCGTCGTCAGTACGGCGTTGCCGCCGAGAGGTGACTTGGGCGAGAGACGCGACCGCCTTCTCGCAGGTGTCCGTCACCATCCAGGCGTAACCCTGCTGTTCCCCGCCGAAGGCGGCGCGGAGGCCCCCGAGAAGGTTGCCGACGGGGGAGCGCGGGCGGACCGAACAGTCGTCGGCCTCACCGAGCACCCGGGTCACGCGGGCGCCCGAGCCGTCGTTGGTGCTGAGGATGAGGATGTCGTTCATGCGGGGCCCTACGGCCGGGACGGGATTTCCGCGTTGTCATCGTCAAGCGGAGTTCGCGCGGCTCGCGGAGGGGAGAGCGGGTGCTACAATTCACGACGGACGCGCATTTCCCGCCTGGCGTCCTTCGTTCCCAGTGGAGGATTGGCCCATGGCCGACGACGAGAGCACCAAGCGCCGCCTCGAGCGGCTCATCGCCGAGCACCCCCTCCTCATCTTCATGAAGGGGAGCCCCGAGCGTCCGCGTTGCGGCTTCTCCGCCCGGGCCGTCGAGACCCTGCGCCATCACGGCGTGCGCTCGATCGCGCACGTCGACGTTCTCGAGGACCCCGAAGCCCGTCGGGTTCTTCCGAGCGTGAGCGATTGGCCGACGTTCCCCCAGGTCTTCGTGCGCGGTGAACTCGTCGGCGGCGCCGACGTCCTTGACGAGCTTGCGGCGAGCGGTGAGCTGCGGCGTCTCCTCGCGGGTCTGACGGACGAGCCCGTCCGCTCGGCCTGAGACATCTCTACTTCGCTTCCGGCGCTCAGTCCGCGCGTTCGTCCTCGACCGCAGCGGCGCGGCCCGCGTACTCGCGGTGCAGGGAGCGGATGCGGTTCGTGAGCGTACAGAAGATCTCCGCCGTGATCCAGGCGTCGTAGCCCGCCCCGTGCGCCTGACTGGCGTCGTAACCGAGCCCGAGAATGTCGGCCGCTTTGGCGAGGACCGTCTGCCCGAGGAAGACCCCGGCGAGAGTCACCGTGTCGAAGGTGCTGAACGGATGGAAAGGGTTCCGCTTGATGTCGCAGCGCGCGACCGCGGCGTTGAGGAATCCGAGATCAAACGATGCGTTGTGCCCGGTCAGGACCGCCCGTGTGCAGTCGTGCGCGCGCAGCGCCTGGCGGACTTCGCGGAAGAGCCGCTGGAGGGCTTCGCGTTCGGGCAACGCCGGACGGAGCGGGTGGAAGGGATCGATTCCGTGCACGGCGAGCGATTCGGGATCGAGACGCGCGCCCTCGAACGGGAGCACCTGGTAGACGACCTGCCGGGCGGGTGTGAGTTCGCCGCGTTCGGCGTCGAAATCGAGGAAGACGGCACCGATTTCGAGAAGGGCGTCGGTCTCGGCACGAAAGCCGCCGGTCTCGAGATCGATCACCACCGGAAGGTAGCTCCGGAAACGCGCGCGCATGCCGCTCACGTGGGCGCTCCTTCCCCGTCGGGGAGGACACGCCAGGCGAGTGTCTCGCCGGCGCGCAGGGGGACATAGCGCCCCCCGTCGTCGCCCCGGAGCTCGTCCGGGACGCGCCACGGACGGCGGACGAGGGTGAGAAGACGCGTCGGGTGTGGCCAGCCGTAGCGGCGGCAGGCCCGCGCACTGGTGAAGTCCGCGAGGTGCGCGAGAGCGCCGGCCTCGGCGAAAAGCTCGGTCACCGTCTCGAGAGCGACCGGGGCGTTGAACACCCCGGCGCAAACCGCCGCGCACTCCTTGCGCCCGCGTTCGTGCGGGGCGCTGTCGGTGCCGAGGAAGAACGCCTCCTCGCCGCCGGTGGCGGCCGCGAGAAGCGCCTCGCGGTCGCGGTCGCGCTGCAGAAGCGGTCGGCAGTAGAGATGGGGGCGAAGTTCCCCCGCGAAGAGCGCGCGGCGGTCGTAGAGGAGATGGTGGGGGGTGAGGGTCGCGGCGAGCTGGGGGGCGTGGCGGCGCACGCAGGCGACGGCCTCGCGCGTCGTGATGTGCTCGAGGGTTACGCGAAGACGCGGGTGGCGCTCGAGGAGCGGCTCGAGAATCTCGTCGAGGAAACGCCGCTCACGGTCGAAGGGATCGGCTGTGGGGTCCGGGATTTCGCCGTGGACGAGCAGCGGCAGGTTCGCTTCGGCCAGGGCGCCGTAGAGATCGTCGAGGGCAAGGGGGTCGCGGACCCCGGAGGAGGACTGCGTCGTCACCCCGTGCGGGTAGAGCTTGACCGCCGAGATTCCCTCTTCGGCCGCGGCGTGAGCGATCTCCGTGCGCGTGAGGTCCGGGTGCGCGTAGAGAGTGAGGTGGGGCGTGAACCCCGGATCCGGTCCCAGCGCCCGGCGGATGCGCGCGCCGTAAGCGAGGGCCTCGGCGACGGTGCGCAGAGGGGGGTCGAGGTTGGGCATGACGATCGCGTGTGCGCAGGTCCGCGCGCTCACCCGTGCGAGAAAGCCGAGCACCGCGCCGTCGCGAAGATGCAGATGCGCGTCACAGACCGCCGGGAGTGTGATCCGCTCCTGCGATGCCGCCGTGGTTCGCTCGGGCATTTGACGCTCCACCCCGTTTCGCGCGATTATATGCGACGGTCCGATGGCCCCCGCCGCCGCGACGGGCGCTTGGGGCGACCGCCGTTTCCATCATCTTCGACAGGTTTGGCCCGTATGAGCGACAGCGATCACGCCCCCGAGACCGCCGCGGGACGGCTTCCCGATCCCGACCCGGAGGAGACACGCGAGTGGCGTGAGGCGTTGCGTGCCGTCCGTCTCCTCGAAGGAACGGAGCGCACGCGTGCCCTGCTCGACGTCCTCCTCGAGGACGCGCGCCGCCACGGCGTCGCTCCAACGGACGGTCTCACGACTCCGTACGTCAACACCATCCCTCCGGAGGAGGAGCCCCCGTACCCGGGTGAGATCGATCTCGAGCGGCGCATCGAAGCCTACGTGCGCTGGAACGCGCTCGCCATGGTCGTGCGCGCCAACAAGGAACATTCGGGGGTGGGAGGACACATCGCCACCTACGCCTCGGCGGCCCTTCTCTACGAGGTCGGCTTCCATCATTTCTGGCGTGCGCGCGTGGGCGACGGGCCGGGCGATCTCGTCTACATCCAGGGGCATTCCTCTCCCGGCATCTATGCCCGCTCCTTCCTCGAAGGCCGCTTCGGCGAGGACGCGCTTCGGGGGTTCCGACGCGAGGCAAGCCTGAGTCCGTCGCTCTCGTCCTACCCGCACCCTTGGCTCATGCCCGAGTATTGGCAGTTCCCCACGGTCTCGATGGGCCTCGGGCCCATTCAGGCGGTCTACCAGGCGCGGCTTCTGCGTTACCTCGAGCACCGCGGTCTTCGGCCCGTGAGCGACCGCAAGGTCTGGTGCATGATCGGCGACGGGGAAATGGACGAACCCGAGTCGCTCGCGGCCCTCGGTCTCGCGGCCCGCGAGGGGCTCGACAACCTCGTCTTTGTCGTGAACTGCAACCTCCAGCGCCTCGACGGCCCGGTGCGCGGCAACGGCAAAATCATCCAGGAACTCGAGGCCGTCTTCCGCGCGGCGGGGTGGAGCGTCCTCAAGGTCATCTGGGGACGTCGTTGGGATCCCCTTCTGGCCCGCGATCGCGACGGACACCTGCGCCGCCGCATGGAGGCCTGCCTCGACGGCGACTACCAGACCTTCAAATCCAAGGACGGAGCCTACGTGCGCGAGCATTTCTTCGGCGTCGACCCCGCTCTTCGGGAGATGGTGGCCGACATGAGCGACGAGGACATCTGGCGGCTCAACCGCGGGGGCAACGATCGGCACAAGGTTTACGCCGCCTACCGGCGGGCGATCGAAACGCGCGGATGCCCGGTCGTGATCCTCGCCAAAAGCATCAAGGGCTACGGGATGGGCCGCGCGGGGGAGGCGGCGAACGTGGCCCACCAGCAGAAGAAGGTGGACGTGGAGGCGCTGCGCGAATTCCGCGACCGCTTTTCGCTGCCGCTCGACGATGCCGCTCTCGAGGAACTCCGTTTCCTGAGCTTTGCGGAGACGAGTCCTGAGCGGCGCTATCTCCTCGAGCGTCGCCAAGCCCTCGGCGGGTTCCTGCCCGCCCGCCGCCCGGCCCCCCCGGAGCTGGCTCTTCCTCCGGCCAAGGCCTTCGCCCCTCTTCTCGAGGCGAGTGGCGAGCGCGCCTTCTCGACGACGATGGCCGCCGTGCGGCTCATGAGCGAGCTTTTGCGCGACAAGACCTTCGGGCCCAAGATCGTCCCCATTGTGCCCGACGAGGCGCGCACCTTCGGCATGGAGGGCCTCTTCCGTCCGTACGGCATCTATTCCTCTCTCGGCCAGCGTTACACCCCTCCCGACGCCCAGCAGATCGCACCCTACCGCGAGGACACGGCGGGCCAGATCCTCGAGGAAGGGATCACGGAAGCGGGGTCCATGGCCTCGTGGCTCACCGCCGCCACGGCGCACAGCAATCACGAACTCGCGCTCGTGCCGTTCTTTTTCTTCTATTCCATCTTTGGATTTCAGCGCGCCATGGACCTGATTTGGGCCGCGGGAGACGCGCAGGCGCGCGGGTTTCTCTTCGGGGGCACGGCCGGACGGACCACCCTCGAGGGGGAGGGGCTTCAGCACTGCGACGGCCAGAGCCAGGTGATGGCCTCGCTCATCCCGAGCTGCATCGCCTACGACCCGTGCTACGCCTACGAGGTGGCGGTGATCGTGCGCGAATCGCTCCGCCGCATGTACGTCGAGGGTGAGAAGATGTTCGTCTACCTCACCGTCACCAACGAGAACTACCCGCATCCGGCGCTTCCCGCGGGGGCGGAGGAGGGGATCGTGCGGGGCTTGTACCGGCTGCGCACCCTGGGTGAGGAGGGCCGGCCCGAGATCCAGCTCTTGGGTTCGGGCGCGATCCTCCGCGAGGTGGAGCGGGCGGCCGAGATGCTCGCCGCCGATTACGGCGTGCGGGCCACCGTCTGGAGCGTGACGAGCTTCACCGAACTCAGGCGCGAAGCGCGTGCGCTTCGCCGCGCTGCGGCCCGTCGCGTCCGCGGTGCTCCCGGCCGTTCGTACTTGGAGACGGCGCTCGGGGGGTGCCCGGGTCCGGTCGTGGCCGCCACCGACTACGCGAGTCTCTATGCGGAACAGATCCGCGAGTTTCTGCCCCAGCGCTACGTGACCCTCGGGACCGACGGCTACGGACGAAGCGATATCCGTCCGGCACTGCGCCGCTTCTTCGAGGTCGACGCCGAGCACGTGGTCGCGACGGCGCTGCGCGCGCTCGTCGACGAGAAGGCCCTCAAGGCTGCGGTCCTCGAGACCGCGCTCAAGCGTTTCGGCATCGATCCCGAAACGCCGCCCCCCTGGACACGCTGAGCGCAGGAGACCGATGATGGCCCGGCACGAAGTCAAGACGCCCGATCTCGGAGATTTTCACGACGTTCCGGTGATCGAGATTTTGGTGAAGGAAGGTCAGGAGGTGGCGGAGGGCGAGGGGCTCGTCACGCTCGAGAGCGACAAGGCGGTGATGGATGTGCCGGCCCCGGCGGCCGGGACGGTGCGCCGGCTTCTCGTGAGCCCGGGGAGCAAGGTCTCGAGCGGGACCCCGGTCGCCGTCCTCGAAACGCCGGAGAAAGAAAACTCTTCCCCCTCCGCTGCGCCCGCGTCTCCGAAAACGACACCACCGGCCGCGCCGCCAGAGGCGCCCGCGCACAATCCGCCGCCTTCCTCTTCCGCCGGGGGTGAGATGCCGGTCGTCACGCCCGATCTCGGGGATTTTCATGACGTTCCGGTGATCGAGATTTTGGTGAAGGAGGGCCAGGAGGTGGCGGAGGGCGAGGGGCTCGTCACGCTCGAGAGCGACAAGGCGGTGATGGATGTGCCGGCCCCGGCGGCCGGGACGGTGCGCCGGCTTCTCGTGAGCCCGGGGAGCAAGGTCTCGACCGGGACCCCGGTCGCCCTCCTCGAAACGCGGAAGAAGGGGGCCCCTGCCCCTGAGGCGCCGTCCCCGCAGGCGCCCCCAACCTTGCGATCCTCACGGCCGACGGCCCCTGTGCGCGAGGCCCCGCCCCCCGTCGTGAAGGACCGGCCAACGAAGGGCTCTGCGGCCGAGGGCCCGAGTCCCGTCCACGCCGGCCCGCACGTCCGCCGCCTCGCCCGCGAGCTCGGCATCGATCTCCGCAGTGTGCGTGGGAGCGGCCCGCGTGGGCGCGTTCGCCCGAGCGATCTTGCGCGGGCGTCCACCGTCTCCTCCGCACCCCTTCCGTCGGCCTCCGAACACGCGCGCTTCGGCCCCGTCGAGGTCGTTCCTCTCGGCCGCATTCCCCGCATCTCGGGCCCGCGCCTTCAGGCGAGCTGGACCACGATCCCGCACGTCACCCAGCACGATCGGGCGGACATCACCCGTCTCGATGCACTCCGCCGTGAGCTCAACGCCGCCGTGGGTCGCGACGGGCCGCATTTGACGCTTCTCCCCTTCGTGCTCCGCGCCTGCGTTCTTGCGCTCCTTCGTCACCCCACGGTCAACGCTTCGCTGAGCTCCGACGGGACGGAGCTCGTGCTCAAAAAGTACCACCACATCGGCGTGGCGGTCGACACCCCCCAGGGGCTGGTCGTTCCGGTGCTCCGCGACGTCGGGGCGAAGGATGTTTTCGCCTTGGCGCGCGAACTCGGGGATGTCTCGGCCCGCGCCCGCGACGGACGGCTCGCACCCGCCGATTTCCAGGGCGGTTCGTTCAGCGTCTCGAGCCTCGGGGGGATCGGCGGGACGGCCTTCACCCCGATCATCAACGCCCCGGAAGTGGCGATCCTCGGCCTTTCGCGCGCAAACCTCGAACCCGTCTGGCGGGAGGGGGCGTTCGTTCCCCGTCTTCTTCTTCCGCTCTCGTTCTCCTACGATCACCGGGTGATCGACGGGGCGGAGGCGGCACGTTTCACGCGCACCCTGAGCGGGATTCTCGAGGGCCTCGAGGGGCTCGTCGCGTGAAGCACCGGCGAAGGGGAGGACGCCGCTCGTCGCCGGGGGAGAGCCGTTTGTCGGTCTCGCGGCTCTGTCCCGGATGCGCTCCGGCGGCGGAGGCTGCACGATGGTGATCGGCCGCTTTGGCCTCGTTTGTCTTCACACGCATTCCGGAGGATACGCAACATGAATATTCGTTCTTCACCGGCGGGCTTCCTGCGGCTCGCCTTTGCGGCCGTCCTCGTGGCGACCCTGGCCGCCTGTAACGGCAGTTCGAGCGGATCGGGTGCGCTCACGGTCGGTGTCACCGACACCCCGGTCGACGGTGTCTCGCAGGTGGTCGTCGCCTTTACCGGCATCGAACTCATGGGCCCGAATGGGATCGTGAACTACTCTCTCTCGAGCGAGCAGCAGATCAATCTTCTGTCCTATCAGGGGACGGACGATTTCACCCTTCTCGCCAACCAGGCGGTGCCCGCCGGCAACTATCAGTGGATGCGTCTCGACATCGATCCCGCGCACTCCTACGTGGTGACCGATGCCGGCGCCCAATACCCGCTCTCGATCCCGAGCGGCTCGGAGACCGGTCTCAAGCTCGTGAGCGGCTTCACCGTGGCCCAAGGCTCGCTCTCTTCGTTCGTGATCGACTTCAATCTTCGTCAATCTCTCACCGAGGACAATCAGGGAGGGAGCATCACCTACTCCTTGACCCCGGCCCTGCGTATCGCCAACCAACAGCAGGTCGGCACTGTGGCGGGGACGGTCTCGGCGAACCTCGACATCGGCACGACGCCCATCAGCAGCACCGGTTGTGATCCTGCGGTCTACGTCTACAGCGGGACGCCGACCGTGCTCGAGGGCTACGACGCGACCGTGAGCGGGGGGACGATGCCGCTCACCTCCGCGACCCTCGCGCTCAACGCGTCGAGCGGTCTCTACGCCTACACGGTGGGCTTTCTTGCGCCCGGAACCTACACGCTGACGGTGACCTGCGCGGGGCTCGACGTGAGCGGCGGGACCTTCGTCGACGTGACGCCCCAGACGGTCACGGTCACGGCGAACGAGACGGCGACCCTGAACTTCAGCTGAGGACGCCCCGGAGCGGTCCGCGGGGGGACGCCGCGGACCGCTCCGCTCGGGGAGGGCGAAGAGCCCTTCCGGCTTTTGCCGCGGGAGCGCTTGACAGGGGCGGCGTTTGCTGTTAGCGTCAGCCGGTTCGTTCCCCGTCCCCGCGAGTCATGCGCAGCCCTCCGACTACTTCCGTGTCCGGTGCGTCGAGCGAGGAGCTCGGGGAGCGGGCGCGGACCGTCCTCAAGATCCTCATGGAGCAGTACCTGCGCACCGGCGAGCCCGTGGGTTCGGCCGGCATTGCGCAGCGCCTCGAAACACCGCTCAGCTCGGCGAGCGTTCGTAACGTGCTCGCGGATCTCGAGGAGCGTGGCTACCTGCTCTCGCCCCATACGTCCTCGGGGCGGGTGCCGACCGTGCGCGGTTACCGCTTCTTCATCGATGCGCTTCTCGAATTCGACACCCCCGACGAGCGCCTCCTCGCCCGTCTGCGGGAAGTGCTCGGCCGCGACGACGTTCCTCCCGAGGAGCTTCTCGCCCGCGCCTCGGAGATGGTCTCGACCCTCACCCACATGGCGGCGCTCGTCAGCGTCCCCCGCCGCGAGGTCCGGGTGTTCCGGCACATCGAGTTCGTCCCGCTCGAAGGGCGGCGGATCCTCGCCGTTCTCCTGACCGGAGAAGGGGAGATCGAGAACCGTCTGCTCACGGTGGATCATTCCTTCGACCGGGCCCGCCTCGAGGAGGCTGCCCGTTCCCTCAACGAGCACTTCTCGGGGCGCAGTCTCGAGGAGGTTCGCGTGCGCCTCGAGCAGGAAATCGAGAAGACCCGCGCCGGGCTCGAGCGGCTTCTTGCTTCGGTGCGGGCGATGACCGAGACTCTTCTCGAGAAAGACCGCCGGGGGGAGATGCTCCGTGTCGCGGGGGCCCTCAACCTTTTCGGCTTCGAGGAGCTGCACAATCTTGCCCGTCTCCGTGAGCTCTTCGAGGCGCTCGACCGCCAGCGCGACATTTTGCATCTCTTCGAGGCCTGCGCCCGCGCTGAGGGGGTGCGCATTTTTCTCGGCCAGGAGAGCGGCGCCCAGGCTCTCGAGGAATGCGCGCTCGTTGCCGCTCCGTACCGCATGGGCGAGGGCCGCATCGGAGTTCTCGGGATCGTGGGTCCGCGACGGATGGATTACGCCCACGTCGTGCCCATCGTACGCGTGACGGCCGAGATGTTGGGTCTGGCCTTGAAGAACCCCGACTGAGGCCCCAAGGTACGGGGAAACCCGTCCCTTATCCACGACTTTCAGGAGCGACCGGGCCCATGGCCGATACGACCGATTCACCCGCCTCTTCCGGCACGGTTAAGCCGGACCCTCAGGAAGAGACCCCCTCGCCGAACGGGGGGGACCCGAAGGGTCCCGGAGACGGTGTTCCGGGCGAGCGGCCGACCGCCGCGCCCCGTCCTCCCGACGAGCTGGACGAGCGTCTTCTGCGGGCCCTGGCCGAACTCGACAACGTACGCAAGCGTGTGCAGCGCGAGACCGAGGAGAGCCGACGCCGGGCCCTCGAGGCCCTCTTCGGCGAGCTCCTCCTCGTCAAGGACAGCCTCGAGCTCGGTCTTCAAGCCTGCCGGGGCGAGACGGGACCGGTCGTCGAGGGCCTCGGGATGACGCTTCGGCTCCTCGAGACAATCTTCGAACGCTACGGCGTCGAGACGATCGATCCCCTGCATGCGCCGTTCGACCCCCGCCGGCACGAGGCGATCGCCACCCGGCCCGAGGCCGACGTGGACCCGGGGACCGTGGTCGTCGTGGTCCAGAAGGGCTACCGCTTCCACGAGCGTCTTCTGCGACCGGCGCGCGTCGTGGTCGCCGCCCCCCCGCTTGATTCCGCGTCCGCGGACCCCACATAACCCTTGACCGGGCCGGGCGCCTTCCGCCCGCCCACCCACCGCCTCAGGAGGCTCTGAACGACCCATGGCCAAGATCATCGGTATCGACCTCGGCACAACGAATTCGTGCGTTGCCGTGATGGAGGGAGGACAACCCAAAGTCATCCCCAACAGCGAAGGCGACCGCACGACGCCGTCGGTCGTCGCCTTCGGCAAGGACGGAGAAGTGCTGGTCGGGCAGTCCGCCAAGCGTCAGGCGATCACCAATCCGACCAACACCCTCTATGCCGTCAAACGCCTGATCGGACGCCGCTACGACGACGAGATGGTGAGGAAGACGATGGAGGCGGTGCCCTTCAAGATCGTGCGCGCCGACAACGGCGATGCCTGGATCGAGATCGGCGGCAAGGCCATGGCCCCGCCGGAGATCTCTGCCCGTGTACTCATGAAGATGAAAAAGACGGCGGAGGACTATCTGGGCGAGAAAGTCACCGAGGCCGTCATCACCGTGCCCGCGTATTTCAATGACGCCCAGCGTCAGGCCACCAAAGACGCCGGCCGCATTGCCGGTCTCGAAGTCCGCCGCATCATCAACGAGCCCACGGCGGCGGCTCTCGCGTTCGGCCTCGACAAAAAGCCTCGGGACACGAAGATCGCGGTCTACGATCTCGGGGGGGGCACGTTCGACATTTCCATCATCGAGATCGCTGAAGTTGACGGCGAGCGCCAGTTCGAGGTGCTTTCGACCAACGGCGACACCTTCCTCGGCGGTGAGGATTTCGACCGCCGCGTCATCGACTATCTGGCCGAAGAATTCCGCAAGGAGCAAGGCTTTGATCTCCGCAAGGATCCCTTGGCCATGCAGCGCCTGCGCGAAGCGGCCGAGAAGGCCAAGATCGAACTGAGTTCGAGCCAGCAGACCGAGATCAATCTGCCGTACGTCACCGCCGACGCGACGGGGCCGAAGCACCTCAACATCCGCCTCACGCGGGCCAAACTCGAGTCGCTGGTGGAGGATCTCATCCAGAAAACGCTCGGGCCGTGCCGGACGGCGCTCAAGGACGCCGGTCTCGAGACGTCGGCCATTGAAGACGTCATCCTGGTCGGCGGCCAGACGCGCATGCCGCGCGTGCAGGAGGTCGTCCGTCAGTTCTTCGGCAAGGAGCCGCGCAAGGACGTCAACCCCGACGAAGCCGTCGCCATCGGCGCCGCGGTCCAGGGTGGGGTCCTCAAGGGCGAGGTCAAGGACGTACTCCTCCTCGACGTCACTCCGCTCTCGCTCGGGATTGAGACCCTGGGGGGCGTGATGACCAAGCTCATCGAAAAGAACACGACGATTCCGACCAAGGCCTCGCAGGTCTTCTCGACCGCCGACGACAACCAGTCCACGGTCACCATCCACGTGCTCCAGGGGGAACGCGAAATGGTGCGCGACAACAAGTCGCTCGGCCGCTTCGATCTCACCGGAATCACCCCCGCCCCGCGCGGCCAGCCCCAGATCGAGGTCACCTTCGACATCGACGCGAACGGGATTCTCCACGTCTCGGCCAAAGACAAGGGGACCGGACGGGAGCAGTCGATCGTCATCCGTGCCTCGAGCGGTCTCAACGAAGACGAAATCAAACGCATGATTCAGGACGCCGAAGCCCACGCCGAGGAGGACCGACGCCTCCACGCTCTCGTCGAGTCCCGCAACCGCGCCGACGCGCTCGTCCACACCGCCGAGGTCACCCTGCGCGAGCATGGGGCGAGCCTCGCCGGCGACGCCCGCGCCCGGGTCGAGGCGGCCGTCTCCGATCTGCGCCAGGCGATCAAGGGCGACGACCGCGACGCGATCGAGGCCAAGACCCGCCTTCTCGAGGAAGCGCTGCGCACCGCGGGACCGGTCGCGGGCGCGGGGGGGGCTTCCGGGTCTTCGGGCGCGGCCCCGGGCGAAGCCGGTGCCTCCCCCGGGGGCGAAGAGGTGGTCGATGCCGAGTTCGAACCGGTGGACGGAACGGGGCCGACCAAGCATTGAGGCCGACCGCGGTGACGGAGGCCCGGCCGAGAGCGTAGACTCACGGCGGGCCTTCGTCGCCTGATCCAGGAGAGCCGCCGTGCCGGCGCGACGCGACTATTACGAAATTCTGGGGGTGGACCGCGGCGCCGACGCCGAGGCCATCAAGCGTGCCTACCGGCGTCTCGCGATGCGCCATCACCCCGATCGCAATCCGGGCGACGCCGAGAGCGAGGAGCGCTTCAAGGAATGCCGCGAGGCCTTCGCGGTCCTGAGCGATCCGGAAAAACGTCACCTCTACGACACGTACGGACACGAAGGCCTTCAGGCCTCCTCGGGCGGCGGCTTTGGATTCGACATCGGGGATGTCTTCGGCAACTTCTTCGAGCAGATCTTCCAGGCCGCGGGCGGCGAGACCTCCGGGGGGGATCTCGGTTTGCGTTGGGACATCGATCTCGAGGACGCCTATCGGGGCGGGCGGATCCGCGTACGCTACGAAGCCCTTGACCCCTGCCCAGAGTGCCGGGGGAGCGGGGCACGCCCCGGAACGGGCCTGCGCACGTGCCCGCGCTGCCGTGGGGCGGGGGCCCTGCGGATGCAGCGTGGCTTTTTCACCGTCCAGCAGACTTGCCCCGAGTGCGGCGGACGGGGGAGGGTTCTCGAGGCCGTGTGTGCACCGTGCCGAGGCGAGGGACGGCGTCCGGCGGAGCGGGAGATCGAGCTCGAACTCCCTCCCGGCGTCGCGGACGGCACGCGCTTTCGTATCCGCGGGGCCGGCCATGCGCACGGTCGGGGACGCGGGAATCTCCTTCTTGAGATCGGCGTTCGGGCCCACCCTCTTTTCCGCCGCGAGGGCGACGACCTAGTCTGCGAGGCCCCGGTGGGGTTCACCACGCTCGCCCTCGGGGGTGCGATCGAGCTTGCGACCTTCGACGGTCCGCGTCGTCTCGAGGTGCCCGCCGGAACGCAAAGCGGCGAGGAACTCTCCATTGCGGGCGGGGGGATGCCCCGCGCGCGTGGGCCCGGACGGGGTCGTCTGCGGGTGCGCCTCGAGGTCGAGATTCCACGCGGTCTCGATGAAGAACAGCGTCGTCTTCTCCGCCTGTTCGAGGAGACCCTGGGGGACGAACAGAAGCCCCGGCACATCCGGTTCACCGAGCGCCTCCGGGATCTTCTCCACCGACGGGAGAAAGCGTGAGCCCTCCCGCCCCGGCTCCTCTCGCCGTCGCCGTCCACGGAGCGGGGGGACGCATGGGGGGGGTGCTCTGCCGTCTCATTGCCGCGGCCACGGACCTCCGTCTCGTGGCGGCCTGGGGGCGGAGCGGCGATGACCGCCTCGGTCGTGATGTGGGCACCATCCACGGCCTCGGTCCCCTCGGCGTCCCCCTCGAGCGACTGGGGGTTCGGGGGACACGACCGGCGGTCGTCGTGGATTTTTCGCTGCCCGCGGCGTGGCCTGCCCTCGCCGAGTTTTGCCGTGAGGAGCGGCTCCCGCTCGTCTCGGGAACGACCGGCGGCGAGGATCCGGAGCGCACGCTCGCCGGTGTGGCCGAGGTCGTTCCCGTACTCTGGGCGCCGAACTTCTCGCCCGCGCTCGCCGCCCTGGCCGAGGTCCTGCCGACCCTCGCAGGCCTTCTCCCCGAGGAGGTGGCTCTCGGGGTCCTCGACGTGCACCACGCGCGCAAGAGGGACGCCCCCTCGGGGACGGCGCTCCGCCTCGCGCAGCTCGCCGGGTCGGGAACCCGCCCCGTCGCGACGGCCTCGCTCCGTCTCGGAGAGGTGGTGGGCGAGCACGTCCTCTACTTCGAGGGAGCGGACGAGAGGCTCGAGATCCGCCACCGCGTGCACGACCGCAGTGTTTTCGCCCGCGGGGCGCTCCTGGCCGCCCGCCGGCTGGTCGCCCGTGGACCGGGCTGGTACCGCCTCGCCGACGTTCTTCGCGATCCGCCTCCCTGAGGCTCGAGACGCGGCCCGGCTCCGGGGGCCGAGACGGGGCCGCTATAATGCGGTCTTTAAGGCCACCACGAATCTTCCGCGCCCCCGGCAACGGGTGTGGCCCCGCGCGTGTGCGAGGTGCCTCCCGATGACCGACCGACCGCTGCCCGTCCCCGCCCGCCGCGCGCCGGGGACCGCCTCGTGAGCCGGGCTCTTCTCGCGTTGGCCGATGGCCGGGTTTTCTCGGGCGAGGGGCACGGACCGCACGGCGTTCGGGTCGGTGAGGTGGTTTTCCAAACTTCCCAGACCGGCTACCAGGAGATCCTGACCGATCCCTCCTACAGCGGTCAGATCGTTGTCTTTACGGTGGCGCATCTTGGCAACGTGGGGGTCAACCCCGAGGATCGGGAAAGCGCCCGGCCTCAGACGGCGGCCTTCGTGACCCGCCACCTGAGTCCCGTGCCGAGCAGCTGGCGGGCGCGCGGGAGTCTTCCCGACTTCCTGGCCGAACACGATCTTCCCGCCCTCTCGGAGGTGGACACGCGGGCGCTCACGCGCCACCTCCGTGACGGTGGGGCGCAGAACGGGTGTCTCGTTCACGCGCCCGATCCCGATCCCGAAGAGGCGATCGCCCGGGCCCGCAGCTGTCCTTCGCTCGTCGGCGACGACTCGGCCGCCCGGATCGGCACCCGCACCGCCTACGAGTGGAGCGAGGGACTCTGGGGGGGGGCCGGGCGGCCTTCTTCCGCGGGCCCCCGTGTCGTGGTCTACGACTTCGGGGTGAAGACGACGATCCTCCGCCAGCTCGCCGCCCGCGGCTGTCGCGTCCGGGTGGTGCCCGCCTCGACCCCGGTCGAGGAGGTGCTGGCCTTGGGGGCGCACGGGGTCGTCTACAGTAACGGGCCGGGTGATCCGGCCGCCATGGGGGGAGCGGTGGCGATCCTGCGTCTCCTCATCGAAACGGGTCTCCCCTTCTTCGGGATCTGTCTCGGCCACCAACTCCTGGCTCTGGCACTCGGGGCCCGGACCTACAAGATGAAGTTCGGGCATCACGGTGCCAACCACCCGGTGGCCGATCTCGGAACGGGAGGGGTCGCGATCAGCAGCCAGAACCACGGGTTCGCCGTCGACGAGACGAGTCTTCCGCCCGGTGTCCGTATCGGTCATCGCTCGCTCTTCGACGGGACGGTCCAGGGGCTGGTGCTCGAGGGCCGCCCGGTGTTCTCGCTTCAGGGGCATCCCGAGGCGAGCCCGGGTCCGCACGATCTCGCTCCCGCCTTCGATCGTTTCGTCGCCCTTGCCACCGCCCGTCAGGAGGTCGCCCGTGCCCAAGCGCCGTGATATCCGCACGATCCTCGTGATCGGTGCCGGGCCGATCGTCATCGGCCAGGCCTGCGAATTCGATTATTCCGGGACCCAGGCCGTGCGGGCGCTGCGCGAAGAGGGCTACCGGGTGGTCCTGGTCAATTCCAACCCGGCGACGATCATGACCGACCCGTCCATGGCCGACGCCGTCTACATCGAGCCGCTCGAGCACGACACGCTCGTGCGTGTTCTCGAGAACGAACGGCCCGAGGCGCTGTTGCCGACGATGGGCGGGCAGACGGCGCTCAACCTCGCTCTCGAGCTCGACGCCTCGGGTGCGCTCGCGCGCCTCGGCGTGGAACTCATCGGGGCCCGGCGTGAGGCGATCGAG
>JAKCBQ010000079.1 GCA_021839245.1 Pseudomonadota bacterium | reverse complement strand
GGCGTCGGGATCGTGCCGGTCCCAGCGCTCATCCCGAACCGCACCTTCTTCGAGCTCCTCGCCTCCGGGCGCTTCCCCTGCGCCACCTTCATCCGCGCGCGCGAAGAGTTCGACTACCTCCAGGAGCCGGACGTGTTCCACGAGGTCTTCGGCCACACCCCGCTCCTCTCCGACCCAAGATTCGCGGCCTTCACCCGCGCCTACGGTGCGGCGGGGCGGCGCTGCCGCGACCGTGAGGAGGAGGACGTCCTCGCCCGTCTCTACTGGTTCACGATCGAGTTCGGGCTGCTCCGCACGCCCGAGGGTTGGCGCACCTACGGGGCGGGGATCCTCTCCTCGGTGGGCGAGACGGTCTACGCGGTCGAGAGCCCCGAACCGCGACGCGAGCGTTTCGATCTCCTCACCGTGCTCCGCACGCCCTACCGCATCGACATCTACCAACCGCTTTATTACTATCTCGAGAGTTTCGACGAACTCTTCGCCGTCGCCCGGGAGGATCTCGTCGCCTGGGTCCGGCGGGCGCGGCGGGAAGGCGATCTGCCGCCCGCCTACCCTCCACCCCCGGCCCCCTCAGCATCCCGTCCCCTGCCCGTGGAGTCCTTGTCGTGACCGAACTTGCCGAAAAACGCTGCCGCCCCTGCGAAGGGGGGATTCCTCCCCTGAGCCGTGCCGACGCCGAGCGCTACCTCAAGAAGCTCGAGCCCGCCTGGTCGCTCAGCCCGGACGGCACGGCGCTCGAGCGTCTTTACCGTTTCCCCGACTTTCACCGCACGATGGCCTTCGTCAACGCCGTCGCCTGGGTCGCCCATCAGGAAGACCACCATCCGGATCTCGAGGTGGGCTACAACCGGCTCAAGATCCGTTACCAGACGCACGCGATCGGCGGTCTCTCGGAGAACGATTTCATCTGCGCGGCCAAGATCGACCGCCTGGGCGCCGAAGGCTGAAGACGTCTCAGGCGGGCGTCGCGTTCCGCCCGCCGCGACCGATCCCGTAATAGACGAGGCCCGCGGCGGAAACCGACGCGGGGTCGTAGAGGTTGCGTCCGTCAAAGACGACCCGCGCCCGCAGGCGTTCGGCGAGGAGCGCCCACTCCGGGCTTCGATAGACCGACCACTCGGTGACGAGAACGAGGGCGTCGGCCCCCGCGAGGGCCTCCTCGGGCTCGTCGACGAACTCGAGATCGGGCCGCTCGCCGTAAAGTTTCCGCATGGCGGGGATCGCCTCCGGATCGTGGACGCGGACCCGCGCCCCCGAACGCCAGAGGTCGTCGAGGAGGACGCGGCTCGGCGCCTCCCGAAGATCGTCGGTCTGGGGTTTGAAGGCCAGCCCCCAGACGGCGAAGACCCGTCCGGCGAGGCGGCCCTCGAAGTGGTGGTGGATCTTTTCGAAGAGAACGTGCTTCTGGGCGTCGTTACGGCGCTCCACGGCATCGAGGATCCAGGGTTCGACGCCCTCCCGCCGGGCGGTCCGCGCGAGGGCGCGCACATCCTTCGGGAAGCACGAGCCCCCGTAACCCGCCCCGGCGTAGAGGAACTGGTAGCCGATGCGTGGGTCGGAGCCGATCCCGACGCGCACCTGCTCGATGTCCGCGCCCAGACGGTCGGCGAGAGCGGCGATCTCGTTCATGAAGCTGATCTTCGTGGCGAGGAGACCGTTCGCCGCGTACTTGGTGAGCTCCGCCGAGCGGAGATCCATGATGAGGAGGCGGTTGTGGTTGCGGTTGAACGGGGCGTAAAGCGTCTTGATCCGCTCGAGAGCCGCGGGGTCACGGCCGCCGACGACGATGCGGTCGGGGCGCAGGAAGTCGCTCACCGCCGCCCCTTCCTTGAGAAACTCGGGGTTGGAGAGCACCGCCACGGGGGCGTCGCGGCCGCGCGCGGCGCGCCGGCGCGCGACCGTCTCGGCCACGAGATCGCAGGTGCCGACCGGCACCGTGGATTTGACGACGACGACGGCCGGCTCCTCGAGAAGATCACCGATCGTTTCGGCGACGGCCAGCACGTGGCGAAGATCGGCCGAGCCGTCTTCGCTCGGAGGGGTCCCGACGGCGATGAAGAGGAACTCCCCGTGTGCGACGGCCTCGGCGGAGTCGGTCGTGAACCGTAGACGACCCGCGCGGGCCGAGCGGCGCACGATCGGTTCGAGCCCGGGTTCGTAAATCGGAATATCGCCGGCGCGCAAACGCGCGATTTTCTCCCGGTCGACATCGGCGCAGACGACGTGGTGACCCGCCTCCGCAAAGCACGCCCCGGTGACGAGACCGACGTAGCCGGTGCCGAAAATGCTCACGCGCACGGGTGAGCCTCCGCCCTGTCCGCCGGCATCAGAAGGAAACGCGCAGGAACGCCTGCGCGGCGTTCACATCGAGATCGTGGCTCCAGGCCACCCCGAGGGTGAGAGGGGCGAACCCGGCGGCGAGCGAGAGCCTCTCCCCCAGGCCGTGCGGGGCCCAGTGCTGGTTCACTTCCCCGTCGAGTCTGAGACCGAGCACGAAGGGCCCGCCCAGGTCCTGGCGGATCCCGTAGACGAAACGCCAATAGTATTCGTGGGCAGCGGCCGGGACGTCCGTGAGATTCGCGCGCACGTAGTCCGCCTCGACGTACGCCGCCGCCCGGCCGGTGGGATCGGCGATGTAGCCGACGCCCAGCGAGGCATCCTCGAGCCGCTCGCTCCGGTTGTAGAAGAGGAGGCGACCGGCGCGCCCGACGAGGTAGATCCCCCCGGCCACGGTCCATCCGAGGCGCAGCGAGGGGCCGCGCGCCGAGTCCCCGTAGTAGCCGGAATTTCCGGTCCGGTTCCACCCGTACCCCACCCCGCTCATGCCGAGATCGGGTCCGGAGAAGGACGGAGCCGCCCGGGCGAGGGGCGGGGCGAGAAGGGCGCCGGCGAGGAAAAGCGCGGTGAGGGAACGGCGCCCGCGGATCAAGATTTGGGCTCCTTCTGTCCCGAGGAGTAGGTCGGGAAGGGAAAGGGCATGACGTTGCCGCCCTCGGCGGGGGTGATCTTCGCCGTTCCCTCGCGGTTCACCTCGTCGATGCGCAGGACCGCGTGCATCGGGACCTGGACGCTGCGGGTCCCTCCGAACTCGTCGCGGAGCTTCTCTTCCGAGGGGTCGACGACGACCGTGCTGCGGTTGCCGAAGACGAAATCCTCGAGGACGACGAAGCCCCAGAGTCCGTTCTGGTGGACGCGGCGCACGTAAACCTCGTAGACCTTCCCCTGATTGAGGAAGGTGACACGGTAGAGAGAAGGGCTCACACGCGCCATTTGATGCTGCATCCGAGACTCGGAAGAGGGCGGGCGGGCGGGGGCCGCCCGGCCAGGAGATCGTCGAGGGCCGCGCGAAGATCGCGCCCGTCCACGGGCACGCCGTTTCCGGGGGTCGCCCCGTCGAAACGTCCGTGGTAATAGAGTCGCCGCCCGGCGTCGTAGAGGTAGAACTCGGGGGTGCATTGCGCGCCGAGCGCACGCACGAAGGACTGGTCCGCGTCGTGAAGATACGGGAACGGATAGTCCTTGAGACGGGCACGTTCGGCGAGTTTCCCGGGCGCATCCTCGGGGTAGGTCTCGGGGTCGTTGGCGCTCACCCCAAGACAGGCGATCCCGCGCGGTCCGTACTCGCGGGTGCAGGCGAGGATTCCCTCCTCGATGTGACGGACGTAGGGGCAGTGGTTGCAGAGCACCATCACGAGAAGACCCGGAGCCTCGACCCAATCGCTCTCGCACACCGTCGTTCCGCGACGCGGGTCGAGGAGACGGAACGGCGGAAGTGGTCGCCCCGCCTCGAGCTCGTGGGAAGTCTTCGCCGTCACGACGCCGCTCTCCGGGAACCTAGGCGAACATGGTAACAAACAAAAAGATCGG
>JAKCBQ010000078.1 GCA_021839245.1 Pseudomonadota bacterium | reverse complement strand
CGCGGTCACGCAACTCGCCTACGCCCGCCGTGGCCTCATCACCCCCGAGATGGAGTACGTGGCGCTTCGTGAGACCGCCCGCCTCGACGAGCTTCGCCGCGATCCCCGCTACCGCGATCTTCTGCGCCGTCACGCGGGCACGGCGCACGGGGCGCGGCTTCCCGAGATCGTGACGCCCGCGTTCGTTCGCGACGAGATCGCCGCCGGCCGGGCGATCCTTCCGGCCAACATCAATCATCCCGAGCTCGAGCCGATGGTGATCGGCCGCAACTTCCGGGTCAAGATCAACACCAACATCGGCAACTCGGCGGTGCACGCCGATCTCGTCGAAGAGATCGAGAAACTCGTCACCGCCGTGCGTCTCGGCAGTGACACCGTCATGGACCTTTCGACCGGGCGCGATCTGGCGCTCACCCGCCAGTGGATCTTGCGCTCCTCGCCCGTGCCGATCGGGACGGTGCCGATCTACGAGGCTCTCGAGCGTGTCGGCGGTGTCGTCGAGGACCTCACCTGGGAGATTTTCCGCGAGACGGTCCTCGATCAGGCCGAGCAGGGCGTCGACTACATGACGATTCACGCCGGCGTGCGGCTGTCGTACATTCCGCTCACCGCGCCGCGGGTGACGGGCATCGTCTCCCGCGGCGGAGCGATCCTGGCCCGCTGGTGTCTCGCGCACCACCGTGAGAATTTTCTTTACGAGCACTTTGACGAACTGTGCGAGATCTTTCGCCGCTACGACGTGGCGTTTTCCCTCGGCGACGGCCTGCGTCCGGGCTCGATCGCGGACGCGAACGACGAGGCCCAGTTCGCCGAACTCACGACCCTGGGGGAGCTCACGGTGCGGGCGCGGGCGGCGGATGTTCAGGTGATGATCGAGGGACCCGGGCACATCCCCCTCCACCTTGTCGCCGAGAACGTCCGGCGCGAGATCGAGACTTGCGACGAGGCCCCCTTCTACACGTTGGGGCCCCTCACCACCGACGTGGCGCCCGCCTACGACCACATCACCTCGGCGATCGGCGCCGCCACCATCGGCTGGCACGGGGCGGCCATGCTCTGCTACGTGACGCCCAAGGAGCATCTGGGTTTGCCTGAGGCGGAAGACGTGCGCGCGGGGGTGATCGCCTACCGCATTGCCGCCCACGCCGCGGATCTCGCCCGCGGGCATCCCGGGGCGCAGCTCCGCGACAACGCGCTCAGTCTCGCGCGCTACGAGTTCCGCTGGGAGGATCAGTTCCGTTTGGCTCTCGACCCCGAGCGGGCGCGCGCGTACCACGACGCCACCCTCCCCAAGGAGGCGCACAAACTCGCACACTTCTGTTCAATGTGCGGCCCGCGGTTCTGCTCCATGCGGCTGACCGAGGATGTGCGCGCCATGGCCGGCTTCAACCCCGAGGAAGGCCTGGCCCGTAAGGCCGAGGAATACCGCCGTTGGCTCCACGAGGAGGACGGACCGGAAGAGAAAAAGGAAGAGAACGCTCCGGCCTGAGGCTCAGAGAATGTAGCGGCTAAGATCGGTGTCTTCGGCGAGGGCCGAAAGCCGCTCTGCGGCGTAGGCCGCGTCCACCGTCACCGTCGTTCGCCCAAGGTCGGGAGCGCGGAACGAGACGTCTTCGAGGAGTCGCTCGAGGAGAGTGTGGAGGCGCCGTGCGCCGATGTCCTCGGTTCTGCGGTTGACCGCGACGGCGAGGGCGGCGATGCGTCGCAGGCCATCTTCGGTGAAGACGAGATCCACCCCCTCACGGGCGAGCAGCGCCCGGTACTGACGGGTAAGGGCGTGCTCAGTGCCGGCAAGAATACGCACGAAATCGTCCTCGCCGAGCGGGTCGAGGGTGACCCGGATGGGGAAACGGCCCTGGAGTTCCGGAACGAGGTCCGCGGGACGGGCCACGTGGAACGCGCCGGAGGCGATGAAGAGGATGTGGTCGGTTCGCACCGGTCCGTGCCGGGTCACGACGGTGGTGCCCTCGACGAGTGGCAGGAGATCGCGTTGCACGCCTTCGCGGGAGACGTCGGGGCCGTGCCCCTCGCCGCTTCCCGCCCGGCGGGCGATCTTGTCGATCTCGTCAAGAAAGACGATGCCTTCCTGTTCCACGCGTCCGAGGGCGCGGCGCGTAAGATCGCCCTTTTCCTCTTCGGCCCGGAGTTCTTCCTCTTCGAGGAGCGGCAGGGCTTCGGCGACACGGAGGCGGCGGCGGGTCGGGCCCGCACCCGGGCCCAGGGTGCGGAGGAGGCTCGTGAACTGTTGGGAAAACTCCTCGAGACCCGGGACCTGGGGAAACTCAAGGCCGGGGGCGGTGGTGGCGAGATCGATCTCGATGAGGATCTCGTCGTACTCGCCGCGCCGAAGACGCGTCCGCCGCTCGCGTTCGGAGAGCTCGGCCGCCCCGGCCTCCGCCGTCGTGGCGGTGCGGAGCGCCGCGAGCACACGCTGTTCGGCGCGGGCGTGGGCCGAAGAAGCCGCCCGGGTACGGGCCGCGGTCCGTTCCGCGTTGAGGGCGGTTTCAACAAGGTCGCGCACGATCGATTCGACATCGCGGCCGACGTAGCCGACCTCGGTGAATTTGGTGGCCTCGATTTTGAGAAACGGAGCGCCGACGAGACGGGCGAGGCGGCGAGCGATCTCGGTTTTGCCGACGCCTGTCGGTCCGATCATGAGAATGTTCTTGGGGGTGATCTCGGAGCGCAGGGGTTCCTCAATCCCGAGACGGCGCCAACGGTTACGGAGCGCCACGGCGACGGCACGCTTCGCGGCCGCCTGGCCGACCACGTGACGGTCGAGTTCCTCGACGATCTCGCGCGGGGTCATCGGGACCGAGGGTTCCCGCTCGGCGGGGAGGGAGACGCTCACGCCGCGCCCTCCAGCTCTTCGATGAGGATTTCGTGGTTGGTGTAGACGCAAATGTCGGCCGCGCAGCGCAAAGCCTCGCGGCAGAGCGTCGGGGCATCGAGCGGGGTGTGCGCGAGGAGCGCCCGGGCGGCGGCAAGAGCGTAGAACCCCCCGGAGCCCAGGGCGACGAGGCCGTCTTCGGGCTCGAGAACATCACCGTTGCCGGAGATGATGAGCGAGCGTTCACGGTCGGCGACGCAGAGGAGCGCCTCGAGCCGACGGAGGGCTCGGTCGCCACGCCATTCGCGCGCGAGCTCGACCGCGGCGCGGGCAAGCTGCCCGCCGTGCTTCTCGAGCTGGACTTCGAAGTGCTCGGTGAGGGTGAGCGCATCGGCGGTGCTGCCCGCAAAGCCGGCGAGCACCCGCCCGTCGAAGAGGCGGCGGATCTTGCGGGCGTTGCTCTTGACGATCGTCTGACCGAGAGTGACCTGACCGTCGGCGCCGAGGGCCACACGCCCCGCCCGCCGTACGCAGACGATCGTCGTGCCGTGGAAGGTGGGGGAAGAGCTCACGGACGGCGGCGCGCGCGCGGGTGGCAGCTGTCGTAGATCCGCGCCAGATGCTGGAAGTCGAGATGGGTGTAGATCTGGGTCGTCGCCAGGTGGCGGTGCCCGAGAAACTCCTGGACACCGCGAAGATCGCCGCTCGCCTCGAGGAGATGGGTGGCGCAGCTGTGGCGGAGAAGATGCGGGTAGACGCGGGCGTCGATCCCCTGGCGACGGGCACGGCGGGCGAGACGCAGGGCGACCCCGCGTCGGCCCAAGCGATGTCCGCGCACACCGACGAAGAGGGCCGACTCACCCGGGGCGGCCTGCGCCGCGCGCACGGGGAGCCAAAGCTCGAGAGCTTGGCGGGCCGCGCGACCGACCGGCAGGATCCGGGTGCGTTGCCCCTTGCCCGTGACACGGACGAGTCCTTCGTTGAGATCGAGATCGGCGCAATCGACCGCGACGAGTTCGCTCACCCGGAGCGCGGAAGAGTAGAGAAGCTCGAGAAGCGCGCGGTCGAGTACCGACTCGGGGTCGACGGGGGGAAAGTCGAGCAGGCGGCCGACAAGGTCGGGGTCGAGAACCTCGGGGAGTGGCCGCGGCTGACGGGGGGCACGCACGTCGAGGAGGGGGGAACCGCGCCGGCCTTCCCCGGCGAGATGACGGAAGAGACGGCGGACGGCGGCCAGTTCGCGGGCGAGGGTGCGGGCGCCGCGCCCCGTTCGTTGCCGCACCGCTACGAAGGCGCGGACGTCTTCGGCGTCGACCGCCGCCCAGTCCCGACGACCGCGCGTACGAACGAAAACGGAGAACGCCTCAAGGGTGCGTCGGTAGGCCGCGAGACTGGACGGGGCCAGAGCGCGGGTGGCGGCGAGCTCGTCGAGGACCCGAGCGGCCTCGCGGCCGAGGGCGT
>JAKCBQ010000077.1 GCA_021839245.1 Pseudomonadota bacterium | reverse complement strand
CCGCGGTGCTCGATCTCGTGCTCGCGCAACCGGAACGCTATCATGGATTCGTCCGCCAGGAAGACATCCCGCTCGAGACGTTTCTCGGCAACCGTTTCGGACGGCGCTACCGCCCCGACGCGCGCGCCTGGACGTTCGAGACGGCCGCGGGCGGAGACTCCGCCCCATCGGTCTGACGGACCCGTCTCTTCCGGAGGATCTCCGCCGTGCATCCCGACGTCCGCACCGTCCTCGAACGCCTCGGCCTTCGCGAACCCCTCTCCACCACCTACGGTCCCGCCTCCGGCTGGATCCGCTCGCCGGGAGCCCCCGAGCAGGCCGTCCTCAACCCGAGCACCGGCGAGGAGATCGCACGCATCGCGACCAGCACGGACGCCGACGCCACACGCGTCCTCGACGAGTGTCGTGCCTCCTTCCCCGTGTGGCGCGCGATCCCCGCACCACGCCGCGGGGAGCTCGTCCGACGCATCGGCGAGACCCTCCGGGCGCACAAGGCGGATCTGGCCACCCTCGTGAGCCTCGAGGTAGGGAAGATCACCGCCGAAGCTCAAGGCGAAGTCCAAGAAATGATCGACATGGCCGACTTCGCCGTCGGTCAGTCGCGCATGCTCTACGGGCGGACGATGCCGTCCGAACGGCCGGGCCACCGGATGTTCGAGCAGTGGCACCCCCGCGGGGTGGTGGCCGTCATCACCGCCTTCAATTTCCCCGTGGCCGTCTGGTCGTGGAACGCTTTCCTCGCCACCGTTTGCGGCAACAGCGTCGTCTGGAAACCCTCGCCGAAAGGCCTCCTCTGCGCGCTGGCGGTCCAGGCCTTGGTTGCCCGCACCCTCGAGGACTCGGGACTTCCTCCCGCCTTCGGGCTCCTCGGGGAAAGCGGCCACACGATCGCCGAGCGCCTCGCAGACGACCGCAACGTCGATCTCGTGTCCTTCACCGGCTCGACGGCGGTCGGCCGCCTCGTGGCCGAGCGGGTGGCCCGCCGCCTTGGACACACGCTCCTCGAGCTCGGGGGCAACAACGCGATCCTGGTGACCGCCGACGCCGATCTCGACCTCGTCACCCGCGCCGTCCTGTTCGGGGCGGTCGGAACGGCCGGGCAGCGCTGCACGACGACCCGCCGACTCTTCGTCGAGCGCCCGATCCTCAAACCCGTGCTCGAGCGTCTCGTCCGGGCCTACGCCCAGGTGAAGATCGGCGACCCCCGCGATCCCGGCGTTCTCATGGGTCCGCTCATCGACGCTCGGGCGGTCGAACGCTACCGGGCGGCCGTCGCCGAGATCCGTCGTCTCGGCGGCGAGATTCTCCACGGCGGAACGGTCCTCGAGGGACCGGGCCACTTCGTCACTCCGACCCTCGTTCTCGCGAAGCCGGGCTGGCCCCTCCTGTGTGAAGAGACCTTTGCGCCGATCCTCTACGTTCTTCCCTACGATCATTTCGAAGACGCCCTCCGCCTCCACAACGATGTCCCGCAAGGGCTCTCCTCGGCAATCTTCACCCGCGATCTTCGCAAGGCCGAGTGCTTCCTCTCAGCCTCGGGGAGCGACTGCGGCATCGCCAACGTGAACATCGGCACGTCGGGAGCCGAGATCGGCGGCGCCTTCGGCGGCGAGAAGGACACGGGGGGCGGTCGCGAAGCCGGCTCCGACGCCTGGAAGAACTACATGCGGCGGCAGACGAACACCGTCAACTGGAGCGACGCTCTCCCGCTCGCCCAGGGGATCGACTTCGGAACGGAAGCATGATGCGGACCAGCCCCGCCTGGGTCCTTCTCTTCATGGCGGTGCTCCAGGGCTTCACCGAGCTCTTCCCGGTCTCGAGCCTTGGCCACAGCGTCCTCGTCCCCGCTCTCCTCCACCTCCGCCTCGACCGCGCCGCGCCGTGGTTCCTTCCCTTCCTCGTCGTCCTCCACCTCGGTACGGCGACCGCCCTCCTGCTCTACTTCTGGAAGGACTGGTGGGGGATTCTCAAAAGCCTCCTGCGCACACGCGGACGGCCGATCGAACCCGAGACCCGGCTCTTCTGGCTCCTTGTCCTGGGCACCGTGCCGGCGGGACTCCTGGGGCTGCTTCTCGTCCACTTCGTGCGCAGCCTCTTTGCGGGCTTCACCGTGGCGGCCGTTTTCCTGATCGTGAACGGTCTCGCCCTTTTCATCGGCGACCGATTGAAGAAACGCGAAGCACGTCACCGGCTGGACGACATGCCCTGGACGAGCGCCCTCGTGATCGGCCTCGCGCAGGCGACGGCGCTCATCCCGGGGATCTCACGCTCGGGGGCCACCCTCGTGGCCGGACTCGGCCGCGGGCTCGACTACGAAGCCGCGGCCCGCTTTTCCTTCCTCCTCTCGGCGCCAATCATTGGAGCCGCCGGTCTTCTCGAGACACCCAAACTCTTCCACGCCGGAGTGGGCATCGGGCCGCTTCTTCCCGTCGTCTTCGCCGCCGGTCTTCTCGCGGGCGTCTGCGCGTGGTTGAGCAGCTGGTTCCTGATGCACTACTTCCATCGCCGCGAGGTCACGGCCCTGAGGCCGTTTGCGTTCTACTGCCTCACGGCCGGGGTGGCGGCGCTCGCCCTGCACGCCTTCTCTCTCTGAGAGAGGAGAACGTCACCTCGACGTCAGGCTGGAGGATGGTCCTGGCGACGGCCTCACCTCGAGAGCGGTGGGACGCTCGCCCCGAGGGTCACTTTTCCGCGTAGGCGAAGGAAAAAGCCCCGCGACCGACAAAGGCCCCCGCCGAAACGCTCAACACCGACAGAAGCACGGCGATCTTGTGTTGCTGGCCCAGCGCCACAAGCCGCTGGAAGCGGGCGTCGCTGCGGATGCGCTCGAGCTCACCCCCGTAGCTCAGCGCCAGCACCGGGACGCCGAGACTGCCCTCGCGGATGAGGGTTTCCATGCGGGCAAAACTCCAGTCGAGGGCCTTGTCGAAGCCGCGAATCTTTTCAATCGCCTGGGACTCGCCGTCCACCATCTCGAGAACGGGCTTGATGTCGAGAAGATCACCGGCCTTGTAGGTGAGCCAGTTGACACTCTCCTCCCCGCGGGTCCGGGCCATGTTGTAGACGTAGTAGAGGTCGTCGGGGATGAGGTACGCCCGGACCTTGTGGCGGACGGTCTCGAGTGAGCGGCGTATGCCGTCGAAGCCCTCCTGAACGACGTCCCGAAGGCGCAGGGCCTGAAAGGCGAGGACCGCTTCGCCGGTAAAGAGAATCTGCGCGTCGAAGATCCTGAGCAGGAACGGTTCGCTGAGACCCGCCTCGGCGCGTAATTTCTTGTAGTCGCGGAGGATTGTGTACGACGCCTCCGTGGCATGGGCGTAGATCTTGCTACGCCGGGAATCGGGGCAGAGGACAAACAGCCGGTCGTAGCGGGTCACCCATTGCTCGAGGAAGAGGTCGGCCATCTGCTGGGCTTTGAGGGGCTGGGTGACAATGGCGGTTTCGTGTCTCTGGAGATAGAGCCGGTAGAGGCGCAGCGTCTCCGCTTCGTCCCGGCGATCGAGAAAGACGTTCGTCCGGGCGTGGACCGAGACGGGCAACATTTCGAGGCGTCCGGGGCCAAGAAAATTCCCCGGCACGTCGCAGGTGGGACTGATGATGATTCCGATTTTCACGCCGGACACCCCTCTCTCTTGTTCGTTTGCGAGGCGCTCCCGAGCCGCACGGGCCCGGAAGCCTCTCGGTCATTCTAACGTGTCGGGAAGCGGGGCACGGCGGCTACGCGTCGAGGGTCCCCGTCGACTTCCCACGCCTCGTCGCCGCACGGTCTTCCCCCCTCCCGGGGAGGGGGGAAGACCCGGCCGCGGGGGGTTAGCGATGGTCCTTGCGCACGAGCACGACCACGGGCTTCCAGCGATAGGCCCGATCGTGCACGACCTTCGCCCCGAAGTAGTAGGTTCGGCCGGCCTTGAAATCCATGGTGACGGTCGGCCAGTTCTGGCTTCCGCCCACCCCGCTTGCCGAGAAGCCCGGGCCGAAGGCGTTGTTCATGAACGCCATGAAGCCCACCGTGTGACGCCCCGGACGAATCCAGTAGGCGAGGCGGTGCAGATGATCGGGGAGGAGCTGGCCGTCGAGCGTCACCATGCGCAGGGCGTAGGTGCGCACCCGAGCGGGCTGCGCGACGGAAATGACGGCGTGAGGCTGCGATGGACTCACGAGCGCCAAGCCCGCGGCCGTCGCCAGACCGGGAACGAGAACACCCACGAGAAGAAGAAGACGCGAGCGGGACAACCAGGAACGATGCACTGTCATCACGAGACCCTCCTAGTATCGAGGGGCCAAGCCCCTCGGATCGGACCGGAGACGGAAACGGGAAGTTCCCACCCCGGCCGGATCTGGAGATTCCAGACCCAAGGTGAATTTAGACCTTTCCACCCCCCTCGTCAAGCTGAAGAAGACCGGCCATCAGGGACTCGCTCTCGAGGCTCTCCCCGGTGAGATGCATGGCGAGAACCTGGCCGCCCAGAACCTGGGGGGCCACGACGACGTCGGGGTGGACACGGCGGATGCGGGCCATGTTGCGGGA
>JAKCBQ010000076.1 GCA_021839245.1 Pseudomonadota bacterium | reverse complement strand
GGCGCGATCTCGCGATGGCGCTCGCGGTGGTGGGGCTCGCGCTCCTCATGATGATCACGCGCCGCACCGCCCTCGCCCAGGTGGTGGGATTTCTCACGCTCGAGAACGGGCTCTTCCTGGCCGCGGCAAGCGCGACGGGGGGCATGCCGTTGCTCGTCGAGCTCGGGATCGCCTTCGACGTCCTCGTCGTGACCGTGATCTTTGCCGTCTTCTTCCTTCACCTTCAACGGCGATTCGACAGTCTCGACCTCGCCCGACTGGAAACCCTGCGCGAAGAATGATCACCCTCTATCTCCTCCTCGTGCTTCTCCCGTTCCCGGCGGCTCTCGTTCTGGGATTTCTGCGCGGAGCGCGGAGCATCCTCACTGTCAACGCCGCCGTGAGTCTCCTCATGCTCGGTCTCGGGACGGGTTTTGCGCTCTCGGCGCACGGGGTCTTGGGCGACGGGTTCGTGCTCGCCGACGCCTTCGCGCGCCTTCTCCTCACGATCTCGCTCCTCGTGGGCGCCGCGTCCGCCGTCTTCGCCGTCCCCTACTTCCTCGGGCGCGTCGCCCGCGGTCATCTCCCCGCCCGCCGCGTGCGTCTTTTCGGCGTCCTCTATCCGATTTTTCTCGATACGGTCATCGTCGCCCTCACCAGCAACAATCTGGGCGTGCTCTGGATCGCCCTCGAGGCCTCGACGCTCGCGACGGTCTTCATGGTCTCGCTCGAGCGCAGCCCGGGCGGCATCGAGGCGGCGTGGAAATATCTCATCCTCTGCGGCGTCGGCCTGGCTCTCGCGCTCTTCGGCACGGTCCTCATCGATCTCGCGGCGGCCCCCCTGCACCTCCCCGCCGGAGAGAGACTCCTCTGGAGCGTGCTGTCCCACGCCCGCGGGGCGCTCGCCCCGGGGGCCATCACGACCGCCTTCGCTTTTCTCCTCGTCGGTTACGGCACGAAGGCCGGGCTCGTCCCGATCCACCACTGGCTTCCCGACGCCCACGCCCAGGGGCCCGCCCCGGTCTCGGCCGTGCTCTCGGGCATCCTGCTCAACGTCGCTCTCGACCCGGTGGTGCGCGCCGAAGCGCTTGCGGAGGGAGCGCTCCACTCGAACCTCCCGGGGCTCTTCCTCGTCGGCTTCGGAATGGCGTCCGTGATCGTCGCGGCCCTTCTTCTCTGGAGGCAGTACGACCTCAAACGGTTGTGGGCCTACTCCTCGATCGAACACATGGGCCTCGCCACCCTGGGCTTCGGGATCGGAACGCCCCTCGCCGTGCTGGGAGCCACACTCGAAATGAGCGTCCACGCGCTCAGCAAATCCTCGCTCTTCTTCACGACCGGGGTCGTGAGCCAGAGCCACGGAACCCAGGACGTCCGCGCAATCCACGGTCTTCTGGCACGAAGACCCCTTCAGGGCGTGGCGCTCCTCCTCGGCGGCTGGGCGATTCTCGGCCTTCCCCCGTGCGGAACGTTCATCAGCGAATTGCTGATCGTGCTCGCCGCGGTCCACCTCTCGCCGCTCTTGGCGCTCGTTCTTCTCGGCGCGCTCCTCACCGCCTTCGCCGCCATCGCCGGCCGTCTTCAGGAGGTCCTCTGGGGCGGCGGCGGGCGGCGGCGGCCGGAACGGGCACTCGCGCTCGTTCCGGTCTTTGCGTCTCTCGCCCTCGTCCTTCTCCTGGGTGTCACGCTTCCTCCTCCCTTCGCCTCGTGGTACCGGACGACGGTCCCGCTTCTCGGGTTGCGTCCGTGAGCCCCCTCGGGCCCAGCGCGCCCGCCACGCTCACGGCGGAACCGGTGAGGGCGGAAGAGCTGCCCGCAAGAGCGGCCGCCGTACGAAATGCCGGCGGGCGGCTCGTGAGTCTCTGGATCGAGGACGACGAACCCGCACAACCCCGCCTGTGCGTGGTCTTGGCCGACGCCGCCTCGGCGCTGGGCTTCCTCGAGATCGCCCTCCCCGACCCCTCCGTCCGCTACCCCTCCCTCGCCGGCATCTTCCCCGCAAGCGGGCGGCTCGAACGATCGGCGCGCGACCTCTGTGGCGTGGCGGCCGAGGGCGGCGATCCGCGCCCCTGGCTACTCCACCCCGCCGAACCCTACCCGTTCGTGACCGTGGGTGGCGAAGGGGTGCACGAAATCCCCGTCGGGCCCGTCCACGCGGGCGTCATCGAGTCCGGTCACTTCCATCTGAGCGTCGTCGGCGAGCACGTCCTGCGTCTCGAAGAGCGACTGGGCTACAAGCACCGCGGGATCACCGGTCTCGTCCGCGGCCGCGATCTCGCCTCGGGGGCCCCCCTGATCGCCCGCCTCGCGGGGGACACGACGGTGGGCTACGCCTGGGCCTACGCGCAGGCGGCGGAAACGGCCCTCGGGCTCGAGCCGCCACCGCGCGCGCGGGCGCTTCGCGCCCTCGCCCTCGAACTCGAGCGTATCGCCAATCACCTCGGCGATCTCGGCGCCCTCGGGACGGACGCCGGCTTCGCGTTCGGCGGCAGTCAATTCATGATCCTCAAGGAAGAGCTCCTGCGTCTCAAGCGTGAACTCTTCGGCCGCCGCTACCTCTTCGACCTCTTGCCCCCGGGTGGGGTGGCGTTCGATCTCACTCCCGAGGCCGCTCACCGCCTCGGGCGGACCCTCGAGACCCTCGCCCGCACGGTGGGCGAGCTCCGGGACCTCTACGACGACCACGCCGGACTCCGTGACCGTTTCCGCGGCACCGGGTGTGTCCCGCGCGAACTCGCCCTCCATCTCGGTCTCACGGGCCTTGCGGCACGAGCGAGCGGGGTCGCCGAGGACCTCCGCGTCTCGCGGCCGTGGGAGCCCTACGACGCTCTCCCCCTGGAGACCGCCGTGCGCCACGGAGGCGACGTTCTCGCCCGTGTCGAGATCCGTTTCGCCGAAATCGACACCTCCCTCGCGCTCCTGAGGACGCTCCTCGACTCTCTCCCGCCGGGACCGATCGCAAGCCCTCTTCCGGACACCCCGGTCCGGGAACGGGGAATCGGCTGGATCGAGGCCTGGCGGGGGCCGGTTTTCGTGAGCGTACGGATCGATCGGCGGGGTGCGATCCGCCACGTTCATTGCCACGATCCGTCGTGGGAAAACTGGCCGGCCGTCGAATACGCCACCGTGGGCGAAGTCGTTGCCGATTTCCCGCTCATCAACAAATCGTTCAATCTCGCCTACAGCGCCGTCGATCTCTGACCCGGGAGGCCCCTCTATGGATCGCTTCTTCAAACGTCTCTTCCGCACCGGACTCGTCCGCGAACGCCCGCCGCCGCCCGCGCGCGGGGTCGTCGACGCACCGGCCCTGCCCCGCGCCTTTCGTCGTTCCCTCACGCTCCGCCACGTGGATACGGGCTCCTGCAACGGCTGCGAACTCGAGCTTCATGCCGCCCAGAACGCCCACCACAATCTCGCCGCCCTCGGGATCCGTTTCGCCGCAAGCCCCCGCCACAGCGATGTCCTCGTCGTCACCGGACCCGTCGTGCACAACATGGAGAAGGCTCTCATGGCGACGCACACCGCCATGGCGGAGCCGAAACGCGTGGTCGCCCTCGGGGACTGCGCCTGCGGGCGCGGACCGTTCGCCGCCTCGCCCGCCTGCCGTGGGTCGCTCGACCAGGTCCTCCGCGTCGACGCGCGGATCGCGGGCTGCCCGCCGCCGCCGGAGGCCATCGTCGCCGGACTACGGGCGCTGGCGGGCACGGAGGATCAAGGCCGGTCTGAATAATCCATGATGTCGCCCACCCATCATCAAGATCGTCGATGGGAGGGAGACAGGAACAAGGATCCCCCCTCGCCGGAATTGAAAACGGATGCACGAGAGAGGCGGATTCGCGCGGATCCCCGCACGGCGGCCCCCCCCTGGCGATCACCGATTCCTGCTCAGACGATCTCCACCTCGACCCAGCTTTCGCGGCTGCGGACCGGTTAGCAGCGGAGCGGTTCCAGGGCCGGCGGCCCCAGAACCGCTCCCGTCCCGAGATCAAAACCGGCACCATGCCACGGACCAATCATCGTCCACCCGTCGACCGCATCATCCAGGAGACTCTCTCCCACATGGAGACAGCGGCTCTCCATGGCGTAGGGGCGGCCGTCCGCCATGAAAACCGCCAGGGAGAGCATTCCCTGCGCGAACGCCAGGACGCCCCCTATCGCCGCCTGCCCCGGGCGCACCACAAGCATCTCAAATCCACGAAGATGTTGGAACGCCTCAACGAGGAGATCAAACGTCGCACCCGGGTGGTGCGGATCTTCCCGAACACCGAATCCTGCCTCAGGTTCATCCGGGCCTTGTGGGTCGAGACGCACGAAAGCTGGCTTGTGGACAACCGCTACCTCAATAGGGGGCTGCTGCAAGAACAGAAGAAGGCGTGGCTACGTCAAACCGCTTGATGAAACCCTCCCTCATGCCCGGAAGGAATTTGCACAACTTGACAGACATAACCGACCGGAGCGGCGGGGATCCCTGAAAAATAGGGTCAGCATCGATGCCTGGCCGGCCCTCGTGGAACGTCTCGCAGCCGGATCAGGGACGGGCAGGTGGCATCCTTGCGCTGAGAAGCCGGGCGGGAGTGCCGCTGCCGGGCGCGCTCACCGGGCCGCTTGACTTGACACTTAGGTTGAGGGTTTAAAGTAGAGGTCCTGCTGCAGAGCTGCTTTGCAGCAGCGGATCCTGTGTGTGTTCACAAATCTGACTTGTAGAGGTGGCCATGTTCCAGTTGAAACGCGTTCTCCCTGTCATCGCC
>JAKCBQ010000075.1 GCA_021839245.1 Pseudomonadota bacterium | reverse complement strand
AACGAACGTAGGCCGAAGTGGCCGCCGAGGCCGATGTCGTAGTTGTTGCCGGAGACCCCCCCGCCGTAACTCGCGTGGGAGTAGTCGGCCAGGATGTTCATGTGGCTGAGATAGCGATTCGTGCTTTCCCCTCTCCCGGGCACCAACGTGGGGTCGGGTGAGTCTCGGTGTTGTGCGAATTTCAGGGTCCCCCCGTGCCGGGATCGTTGCGCGTGGGCAAACGACACGTGTTCCAGCCCAGGAGTTTCTAGTCTGGGCAATACGCGACGGAGCCGGTGACGAGGGGTAGGATGCCGATCCATCCCCACAGACCAATCACTCCGAGGATTGAGAGCACGATGAGGAGACCACCCACGATCATGCACCTGATACGGCCCCAGGGAGCTTCGTTGACGGTCATGCAGGTTTTATCCATCACGAGATCGAACAGAGACACTATCATCGTGCGAGCTCGGGTGAGCCCGCCCTCCATTCGCCCTTGACCACGCGCCGCATCCTGTCGCGGTCCGTGCGTCTCAGGTTTTTCCCAAATCGGCGCGGAGATTGGCCTCCGTTCGTCGATGCGAATCGGAGAGCGAACGAGTTGGCTGGGATCACAGCGGCGCGTGTGTAAAATAGCCGCCATGTCAGCGATTCACGGTCGAGACCGCATCGTTGTCCGCTCGTGTCTTCTTGGCACGGCGTTGGGGACTCTGTCCGGCGTCGTTCTCGCCGCACAACTCGTTTACACGGCCCACACGGTGGCCGGGTGCCGGGCTCCCGAGCGGGGCAAGATCTGTGTGGTCTGTCTTCTGGGAAGAGGTCTCGTCGGGATTTCCACCGCCCTGCCCGCCCAGCCGTCTTGTCCACCGCGACCCCGTCATCTCCCCAAGATTCGTCATCCTCTCCGCGCAGGAACAACCGGGGTTCATTTCTATCGAAGCCGCGATTCACCGTCCACGGACGGTCGCACGTCTCCCACAGACCCTGTCCATTTTTTTTGACGAGTTGCGCGAGCGGTAGCCGGGGGTGATCGTCGGCCCGAGCGTGGCTCCGGAGACCTTTGATGATTCATCACCCTGCAGCCGGGAGGCCGTACGGAGCCTTCCTGGCTTCGTTTGTGGCCCTGTTGATGGTTGTCGGTTTCTCCACACATCCCGCCCGGGCGGCCGTCTCACACAAGTCCGTGTCTGTCGCGGTGGGTCCTCGTAAGCGTCGGAGCTCGAGCCCCGTCCGGGCGCCGGAGTCCACAGTGCGTCATTTTGCTCCGATTCGGGTGCACGGGCCGCGGTTGCCGCGCATGTCCATTTGGCCCGACATCGGCAGCAGTGTCTATGTGTTCACACCGCGCGACATCAAGGACCTTCCCCTCGGACGCGACACGAGTCTTCAACAGGTCTTGCTCCAGGCACCGGGCGTCTATCAGGATGAGTTTGGGACCATCCACATTCGGGGCGAGCACGCCAACATCCAATACCGGATCGACGGTGTCTACATTCCCAGCCAGCTCATTTCCGGCTTTGGGTCCGTGCTCTCGACCCGTTTCGCGCGCTCGATCACCCTCCTCACGGGGACCCTGCCCGCCGAATACGGCTATCGGACTGCCGGCGTCATCGAGATCGATACCCCGAACGGATCGACGAATCCCGGGGTACATCTCTCTCTCCTCGGAGGTTCGCACGACACCTGGAGTCCGACCGTCACCTGGGGCGGGACGGCCGGACGTTGGAATTGGTATCTGAGCGGGACTTACTACCGAAGTGCTTTGGGCCTTGGCTCGCCGACGGCGAGCCCGACCCCCCCTCACGATACCACTCATCAAGTGAAAGGCTTTGCCTACCTCTCTTGGCATCCGTGGCGGGGGGCTCGCTTGATGCTGATCAACGGCGAGGTCCGAGCGCACTACCAGATTCCCAACCCCCCAGGGGAGATTCCTCTCTACGCCTACAAAGGACAGAGCCCGATCGAGCTCGCGAAGACCCATCCCTCCCAGGATCTCAACGAAACTCAGCATGAGAGCAACCGTTTCACGGTAGTGGCACTGCAGGGGGCCGACCGCGGTTGGGATTATTCCTTGGCGTATTTCAACCGGCTCCTCGTCACCCACTATCGTCCGGACTCTGTCGGCGATCTCGTTTACGAGGGTGTGGCGGGGAACATCTTCGAGTCGAGCATGATCAACGGGTTTCAAGCCGATATCGACCGGAAGCTTGACAAGGAGAACCGTCTCGGCTTTGGTCTCTTCGTGAGTCACGAACACGCGCGTGACGACGACGTGTCGACGGTCTTCCCGGCAAACGCCTCGGGGCAACAGACATCGGAGGTCCCGGAGACGGTGATCGATGATCACAACACAACGGGATGGACGTTTGGGCTGTACGTCCAGGACACTTGGCATCCGGTCCGGAGCGTTCATGTCGACTACGGTCTCCGCGCCGACGTTTGGGACGGGAGCGTGCGGGGCGGTCAAATCTCGCCGCGGCTCGCCGTGGTCTGGCAGGCCGGGCCGCAGACACGGATCCACGCCGGTTACGCGCGCTATTTCAGTCCGCCTTCGCTTTACGACATCCCGCAAAGAAGCCTCGAAAAATTCGTCGACACCACCAACGCTTCGCCGGTTGATGTCAACAGTGCCTCTTTGCCGCAACGATCGAATTACTACGATGTCGGTGTTCTCCAGGGTCTTGTGAACCACTGGAGCGTGGGGCTCGACACATTCTACCAACAACTGACCGACGCTCTTGATGTCGGCCAGCTGGGCAACACGCTGGTTTTTGCCTATTTCAACTACGCCGAGGGGCGGATCGAAGGCGCGTCGCTTACCCTGAACTACCGTCGTCGTCGGTTCGGGGGTAATCTCAACCTGACCTATCTCCACAGTCAGGCGAAGGACGTGATCACCGGGCAGTACAACTTCCCGCCGGCGGAGCTGGCCTATGTCGACGCCCATTATTTTCCCGTCGATCATTCGCAGCCGTGGACCGGCTCGGCCGCGGTCCACTACGTTTGGCGACGGACGCTCTTCACGGCCGATCTCGTCTACGCGAGCGGTTACCCGACGGGCTTCGCGAATCTCCAGTCGCTTCCGGCCTACGCGACCGTCAACCTCGGTGTGGCGCGGCGTTGGAGACTCCCGGTGCGCTGGGCCGCATTTCGACGCGTTTGAGCGTCGTCAATCTCTTTGATCGGATCTACGAGCTTCGCAACGGGACCGGATTGGGGATTTCGGCGTCTTACTATTTGCCCCGTCGGTCTTTCTATCTCGTCCTCGGGAAGACCTTCAGCTTCAATTGATGGTACGGGCTCGAGAGGGGCGGGCGCCTGTGATCCCGCAAGTAGAGTGCCGGAAGGCAGGCGCCCCCGTGGGACGGCGATCAGAAGAAGTCATCGATGCCGACACGGAAGGTGTTGCCGTAACGGTTGTCTCCCACCGTAATGCTGGCGAGACCGGCTCAGTGGGGGGTGAGATAGCCGTACACCTACGCGGTATGTGTATCGACCGAACGGAAGTCCGGGCAACTGTAGATCTCGTGGGCCAGAAGCCTATCGAATTCGAATCGGCCGAAAGGTATCCAGCGAACACCGCCCCACCAGTCCCAGCCCGTTCTCGCTGGCGCTCGTGATGATCGGCCCGTTCGCACTCACTTCTCGGTGGGGATAGAGCGCCCGGACGATGATGTCGAGGGGGCGGATGGACCGAATCTCGAAGTACCATCCGGTTTCGGTCTGTGGTGCGCCGTAGCCGGCAGTGCTCCGGGACGTGGCGAGCTGCCAATGTGATTGATCTCTGTGGACGGGGTTGAGGGAATCGATACCGCAGCGTGGGATGCGGAGCGAATCTCCGCTCGTCACGGCTCTGATTGCACGGGTCTTCTGTCTGCTGTGGGCTCGTGCATGCTATGTCAAAGGCGCCGCCGCCATTTGTGGCCTTGCATCACTGTCCGCGGCGGTCGGTTCTCTCGGTGCGCTCACGGCATTGATGCCGGCGCCCGAACGACCTCCTTCGGTGTGCCGGATCCCACGTGTGCGAATTGAGAAGAGTGTCCCCTCAGGCGCCGCCGCTACGATCGGCCTTCTCTCGCCCGTGCAGCGGGCAGCTGCTCCAGCCGAATAGCCGGTATCCCGGGCAGAAGCCAACCACCCCCGTCACAAGGGGGAGAATGCCGATCCAACCCCAAGGGCCCACGATGCCGAAAACGGCCAGGGCGATGAGCAGCACGCCGACGACGATGCGAGCGACGCGGTCCCAGGATGCTTCGTTCACGATCATGGAAATTCCTCCCTTGTGTGTTGATGAGGCATGGACAGGCCATGCCCTACCGATGATACTTCCGATCCGCAATCGACGCCACGGAGGCGCCATTGTCTCCCCTGCGCCTAGTTTCTTTGGCACACAAAGCGGTTGAGGATGGTCAATCGTATCAAGACCGTGCGGGATTCCGAAAAGAATCGGTCTTCGAATTTCGCTGTCCCGCGTTCCACCCTCCTTGGCGTTGCCTTTCCTGCTCGGAAGGACGTTCGGCGAGGATTTTGGAAGCATCGGGCTTCGTTTTCTTCCCTCCGGCCTTGGGCCGGAGGGAAGAAAACGATATCCCGACGTTCGGGAAACTTCAGCTCAGCTTAGAAGTAGTAGCGGACTCCGACGCGGAAAAGATCGCCGTAGCTGTCGTCGCCGACAGTGACGCCGACGAGCCCCGTGAGGTGAGGGGTGAAGTAGTATTGGCCCTGGGCGCCGAGGGTTGTGTAGGAAGT
>JAKCBQ010000074.1 GCA_021839245.1 Pseudomonadota bacterium | reverse complement strand
TCTGGCCAGACGGCGGACGGCGCGGGTGACCTCGACGTCTTCGGTGAGATCGAAATAGTGAAGGCCGATCTCGCGCGCGGCCGTGGCCACCTCGATGTTGAGATAGTACGGAAGGCAGGAAACGACGGCTTCGAGGTGTCGCGTGCGGAAGAGGCCGGCCAACGCCGCGCGGTCGCGGGCGTCGAGACCTGCGGTCTCGATCCGTTTCGTGGCCCAGGGGAGCGGGAGCGCCTTCAGGCGCTCCTCGTCCATGTCGACGAGGACGACGTGGTAGTCGCCCGAGTCGACGAGCATCGTTGCGACGAGTTCGCCGATTTTGCCCGAGCCAAGAACCGCGACACGTTTCGTCATAGGAGGACACTCCGTGGATTCGAAGGAAAAGATTGCCGGGACGTCCAGGAGCGCATGCCGGCCGTTCGCCCGAGCCACCAATTGTGCCAGCAAACGCCGCGCGCCGTCTTGCCCCGTCGCGCTCGAATCGCATCGGGGCGGACCGCGGCGTCAAGGCAACCCTTGGGAAGACCCTGTCGTGACGCCGGACACCGTTGTGTCGTCGGGCTTTTCTCGAGGGAGGGTTCGGCCACTCTCCCGAAATCCGGCCGCGCGGGATCCTCTCTCGACCAGCGCCGGCGAGGAGGTTCTCCCGGGCGGGGGTGCCGGGGTGCGCCTCCCCCGGCACGGGACTCCGGACGATCTCCCCAAACGCCGGCGGTTTATTCCCCGTGTCCTTCGTCGGGTTGTGCGTCCGTCTTCTCGGGCCGTCGTGGGCCCGGCCGGGGAGGGGATTCTCGTTCGGTCGTCAGGCTAATCGGCCGGAGCACATCTTCGACGTCTCATCGTGAATGTGGGCGGCACGATCTCTTCCCCTTTCTTGTCCCCGCCGCGACGCGAAGTCGGAGGGATCGGGATTCCGGCCCCTCCCGCGGTCGAGACAGGAAGTCTTCGTCCCGGCCGGTTCTCTCCCCGAGATCCGTGGGTCTCGAGGCGGGAGAATCCCGGGATCCCTTCAAAAGAAGGACCGTGCCGCCTTGCCGATCCCCTCGGCACTCATGGGGTGTTGATCGGCAAAGCGGGCGAGGTCGTACGCGGTGAGCCCCCCGTGAATGGCGAGACCGATTTCCCCAACGAGATGCTCCGCATCGAGGCCCACGACCCATCCTCCGAGGAGGCGGAGACTCTCGCCGTCGAAGAAGAGCCGTATTCCGCCCCCCATGCGTTCCAGGATCTGCGCTCGCGAGTCCTCGCGGAAGTCGTAGCGGCCCGTGACCAGCGTACAGCCCGCGGCCGAGGCGTGGGCGGGGGTCAGGCCCACGTAGGCCGCCGCCGGCAGTGTGAAGATCGTCGTGGGCACATTCACGAAATCCGCGTAATCCAGGGGGTGGTCGCCGCCCAGAATGTTATGGGCAGCAACCAGGGATTGACGCACGGCGGCGTGGAAAAGGGGGACCCGGCCGTTGATGTCGCCGCACGCGTAGATGTGGGGATGGGCCGTCCGAAGATCGGGCCCCACCCGGATCCCGTGAGGCTCGATGTCAATGCCCAAACGCTCCGCGCCCTCGGGAATCACGGGACGCCGGCCGATGGCGAGGACGATCACGTCGCCCGTCAGGGACGCCGTCTGATCGCCCATCTTGTATCGGACGGTTCGTTGCCCCGACGCCTCGGCCTCCAGGGCGAGAACCTCGACGCCGGTCACGAGGCGAATGCGGGGATGCAAAAGAGGCACCAATTGCTCCACCATGGCGGGATCCATGCCCGGCAGAACCTGATCGGCCTTTTCCAGAACCGTCACGCGACTCCCGAAGGTTGCGAAGAAGCTCGCCGTTTCCAGCCCGATGTAACCGCCGCCGACGATGATCAGGTGTGACGGCAGCCGTTTGAGGGTGGGGTCGGGTTTGTAGAGGTCGTGGCTGGTGAGGGCCGTTTCCGCACCGGGGAGGGGAGGGACATACACGTCGGAGCCGGTCGCAATGATGATGTGGCGGCAACGAAATCGTTCGTCGCCGTGAGCCCCGTGGACCTGAACCGTGTGAGGATCGAGGAAGCGGGCCTCCCCCTGAAGAAGCCGCAGCTTGGGAAGAGCGGCCAGCTCCTCGTCATGCTGGGCGTAGCGTCGCGCCTGGACGGCGTCCTTGTGGGCCACGACGGCGGCGTAGTCGACATGAACCTGGCCCGGAAGGCCCAGGGTGTTGAAGGACCGCTGCGTCTCCAGGATGGCGGCCGTCTCGCGCACGGCCTTGGAGGGCACGCAACCTTCGTAGAGGCAATTGCCGCTCAGGAGGCCTTTCGTGTCCACCATGACGACACGCGCTCCGGCCTTGGCCAGTCGGAAGGCGGCCGGATACGCGCCTCCGCCGGCTCCGAGGGTGAGCAAATCGACCTCTGAGTTCGCCATGGCACCGATCCCCGATCACTCTCGAACCGTTCAAGCATAGATCAAGAGCGTCCGATCGCCAGGAAGACGGTGCCGACGCCGACACCCGAGAGGGGAGATCCCAACGCCCGGCGGGGTTGCGATCGCCGTTTCCCGGGTCCGCGAGACCAGGAAGGGACGGCGGTCGGCGGGCGTGCCCGTGGCACCCGGTTCGGTGGCGCCTCTCGTGAACACCCCTCGTGCCGCCCTCCCGTGCGGGTGCGGGATTATCATCCGAATTGCGTTTTCCGGCACGCTGAAGAGCGGCTGTTTCGGGAGGAACCATGAACCGCCAAGATCACTGGGACAACATCTACCGCACCAGGCCCGTCACGTCGGTCAGTTGGTTCTGCGAGCACGACGAAGCTTCCTGGGATTGGATCGAGGCCTGGTCGCTGCGGCCAACGGATCCGGTCATGGACGTGGGCGGAGGAGCCTCGACCTTTGTGGATGATCTTCTCTGTCGAGGTTTTTCCGATATCACGATTCTCGATGTTTCGGAGGCTTCCGTGGCGGCGGCTCAACGTCGGCTGGGAGAAAAGTCTGCAACCGTCAAGTGGGTGGTGGGAGACGTTTTGGACGTCGCCTTGCCGGAGAGGCGGTACCGTTTGTGGCGCGACCGGGCGGTGTTCCATTTTTTGACGGAAAAGTCGGACAGAATCGCCTACGTGAACCAACTGCGGCGATCTCTCGCCGCGGACGGTGAGGTCCTCCTCGCCACCTTCGCCGCGGACGGACCCGAGCAGTGCAGCAATCTCCCAGTGGTCCGATACGACGAGGAGGGATTGCAGGCGGAGCTTGGTCGCGACTTCGCGCTCGTCGAGAGCAAGAGGGTGATCCACGAAACCCCGGCGCACAAACGGCAGGCCTTCCTCTACTGTCACGGACGGTGGGCGGCCCGGCGCGGGACGGCCGTCTCGTGAGACGGCGAGCTCATCGCATGCGCCGACGGAAAAGCCAGGCGGCGGCCGTCATGCTCAGGCCGGCGATGATCGCCAGCGGCCAATACTGGCTCCAGAGCGTCCGCACCCCGTCCCCTTCGAGAAACACACCGCGCACGATCACCAGAAAGTAGCGCATGGGATTGGCGTAGGTCAGATCCTGGACCGCGGGGGGCATGTTGGCGATGGGCGTGGCAAACCCCGAGAGGATGATGGCGGGCACCAAAAAAAGAAAGACACCGAGGAGACCCTGCTGCTGGGTCGTGGAGAGGGACGAGATCATCAGCCCCACCCCGACCGCGGCCAAAAGAAAGAGCAGCATCCCCAGGGCCAGGGCCGGGACGCTGCCGAGGAAGGGCACCCGGAACCAGAACACCGCCATCAGGTAGATGAACGTCCCCTCCACGGCGCCGACGAGAATCCCCGGGAGCGCCTTGCCGGCGAGGATTTCGAGCGGGGTCATCGGGGTCACCAGAAGCTGGTCGAACGTCCCCTGTTCCCGTTCCCGCGCCACCGAAAGCCCCGTCACCAGCAACGTGACCACCAGGGTCAGGAGCGCGACGATGCCGGGGACGATGAACCAGCGCGAGAGGAGATTGGGATTGAACCAGGCGCGGGTGACCAGTTGCGCCGGCGGGCGGCTCCAGTGATGATCCCGCTCCCAGCGGGCGTCGAAGGAGAGCAGGATGCCGTTGACGTCGTCGAGGGCGATGGTGGCGGTGTTGGAATCGCGCCCGTCGATGATGGCCTGCACCGGGGCCGGCCGGTGACGCAGGAGATCCTCGGTGAAACGGGGGCCGATCCGCAAGACGAGGAGGGCCTTTTCCCGGTCGATGAGGGGCGCGATCTGCCCCTCGTGGGTCAGGGTTGCCACGCGCCGGAAGGTCCGTGAGCCCTGAAAGTCGCCCAGCAATTGCCGCGACGCGTAGCCGCGGTCCTGGTTGTAGACGGCGTAGGGAATGTGATTGAGGTCGTAGGTGGCGGCGTAGCCGAAGACCAGGAGCTGGATGATGGGCGGTCCGATCAGGACGAAACGGCTCTTCTTGTCCCGCAGGATGGCGAGGAATTCCTTGACCGCGAGGGCCCAAATCCGCGCCGGCATCAGTCCAGCCTCTTGTGGGAGCGGCGCAGGGTCAGGCCAAGAAAAAAGACCGCCATGAGGGCGAGCGCCAGGCTGTTCCAGAGGATGATGGACCAGACGTCACCCGCCAGAAAGAGGGTCTGGAGAATGCTCACGAAATAACGCGCGGCGACGACATGGGTGAGGATCCGGATCGCCACGGGCATGGAGGGAATATAGAAAATGAACCCCGAAAGGATGAAGGCGGGCAGGAAGGTCACGACGATGGCGATCTGGCCGGCCACGAATTGATTGCGCGCCACACTGGAGATGAGAAGCCCCATGCCCAGGGCGACCAGGAGAAAGAGGGTCGAGGCCAGCAGCAGGATCCCGAAGCTTCCGCGCAACGG
>JAKCBQ010000073.1 GCA_021839245.1 Pseudomonadota bacterium | reverse complement strand
TTTCACGTCGGATGAAAAACGGGCGCCGCCGGGTGCCGGGTCCTTCACAAATCAGTGGGGTCACGGCGTGATTTCAGGACCCGAAGGCCAAGGGAGTGCGAGCTCACCGTGCCGCGGGTTTCCTCCACAAGCGCGCCCATGCCTGCGCATGGTTACGCAGCGCTGACACGGCGGATGGGCGCGGAGGTGACCTTGGTCGCTCCGCTTCGATAAGGAACGGGCGTGGGCCCGCTTCCACCACCCAGACGGCCTCCGGTCAGATTGACGTGATCGCAGATGGCAGGGGCAGCGCGTAACGCGAGTGCTGTCTCCAATGAAACGAATTCTCATCAACGCCACCCAACCCGAGGAACTGCGGGTCGCCATCGTCGACGGACAGAAACTTCTCGACCTCGATCTCGAGATTCCTTCCCGCGGGGAGAAGAAAGGCAACATCTACAAAGGACGCGTGAGCCGCGTCGAACCGAGTCTCGACGCGGTCTTCGTCGATTACGGGACCGAACGTAACGGCTTTCTTCCCCTGCGGGCCATCCACCCCCAGTACTTCCGCGCCGGCACGAGTGAATCGACCCCACTGCGCGAGCGGCTCGCCGAAGGCCAGGAACTCGTCGTCCAGGTGGACAAGGAGGAGCGGGGCAACAAGGGGGCGGCGCTCACCACCTACGTGAGCCTCGCCGGTCGTTTTCTCGTGCTCAAGCCGAACGACGGGCGTGCCGCCGGCGTCTCCCGCCGCATCGAGGGCGAGGAGCGCGAGGAACTCCGGCGCGTCCTCGCCGATCTCACGCTCCCGGACGGCACGGGTGTGATCGTGCGCACGGCCGGCCACGGCCGCAGCCTCGAGGAACTCCAGTGGGATCTCGACTATCTCCTGCAGGTCTGGCAGGCGATCCGCACGGCCGCCGAGAGCCGCCCGGCTCCGTTCCTGATCTATCAGGAAGACAGTCTCCTCATGCGGGTCCTCCGGGATCACATGCGCTCCGACATCGGGGAGCTCGTCATCGACAGCCCGCGTCTTTACGAGGAGGCCCGAGCCTTCGCCGCCCGGGTCGTTCCCCAGCACGTCGATCGCATCAAGCTCTATCAGGACACGACGCCGCTTTTCATGCGCTACCAGATCGAGAGCCAGATCGCGCAGGCCTTCCAGCGTGAGGTGACCCTGTCCTCCGGGGGCCGTATCACCATCGACCGTACCGAAGCCCTCATCGCCATCGACGTCAACTCCGCCCGGGCGACCCGGGGCGGGGACATCGAGGAGACGGCCCTGCAAACCAATCTCCAGGCGGCCGAAGAGATCGCCCGCCAGCTGCGCATCCGCGACCTCGGGGGGCTCATCGTCATCGACTTCATCGACATGGAGAATCCGAAAAACATCCGCCAGGTCGAGACCGCACTCAGCGAGGCGCTCGAACTCGACCGGGCCCGCGTCCAGGTCGGCCGGCTCTCGCGCTTCGGTCTTCTCGAGCTCTCCCGCCAGCGGCTCCGGAGCTCTCTCGAGGAATCCACCCAGGTCGTCTGCCCCCGCTGCAAGGGTGCGGGGTCGATCCGCAGCGTCGAATCCTCGGCGGTGCAGATTCTCCGCCTCCTCGAGGAAGAAGCCCTCAAGGAAAACACCGCGCGCGTCGTCGCCTATCTGCCCCTCGAGGTCGCCACCCTCTTCGTCAACGAAAAGCGCCACGTGCTGGCTGCCATCGAGGCACGTTACGGCACCCAGATCGTCGTTCTGCCTTCGCCCCGTCTCGAGGTCCCCGAATACCGCATCGAGCGCGAACGGGTCGACGACGCGCGGGATGCGCAGCCCCTGGAGCTCCTCGCCCGAACCATGCAGGGCGAACCCGAACGGCCGCGACCGGCGGAGACCGTTCCCGCAGCCCCTGCCCGCAGCCTGGAGCCGGCCGTCAAATCCATTCCGCGTCCCACCGCGGCTCCGTTGCCCACCCCGCGGCCTGCGCGTACCGCGCGTCGATCGTCGTTGTGGGCGCGTCTCTGGGCGTGGGTGGCTCGCCCTTCTGCCGCACCGGCACCTTTACCGTCCGCACGACGCTCCCCGGGGGCCGCACGCCGCGGGGGTCACAGTGCAGCGGCCGAATCCTCACGCCCCGGAGGTCGGCGGCCGGGTGGAGCTCCGACCCGTGGGCGGACGGGCCGCTACGGCGAGAGTCCCCGCGGCGAGACCCCAAGGGAAGAGGCCCGGCCGAACAGCCGTGACCGCCGTCCCGAGGTCCGGCGCGATGGCGGAGCGGGTGCGGCCCGGCGGACAGAGGCCGGCTCCTCCACAGTTCCTTCTTCCTCGGGTCCGGCGCCCGTGGGCGGGGCGGAGACCCGTGATTCGGGACGCGAGGGCGGAGTGCGTGAGGGCGCGGGGCGTGAGGGCGGGCGTTCCCGCCGCGGACGACGCGGTGGCCGTGGCCGTGGTGGCCGCGGTGGTGCGCCGAGAGCGGAAGGCCCGCTCAACGGCGAGACCGCAACCCTGCCGCTCGGTCCTCAGTCCGCTCCGGAGCCGCTCAAGCTCACCGTTCCTTCACCTGCACCGAACACGCCTTCCGCACCCGCGGCTTCCGTCTCGACGGAGGCCCCCTCCCCCCGGCGGAAGATGGAGGAGGAGCCCCTCGTTCAGGTGGAAACCCAGTCTCCGGGGCGGGGTGAGCCCGAGGCACCCCCTCGGGCCCGCCCAACGGATCTCCCGCCTGCGCTGCGCGAGCTCTACGAGTCCAGCCGGGGGGAAACCCCGAGATCGTCACCGGAAGACTGAGCGCACGACGCTTGCGGCCGAGCCTCATCCCTCCCGTTTCCCCGGGGGGGTGCGCCCGGGGCGGGTCGGGGACGGGTTGCGCTCGGACGGGGGGACGCAGCGCGGCCTCGGAAGCTCGGACCAGAGCTGGACGGCGAAGAGAACCCCACGGAGGTGACGGGGATCCGGGCCGCTTCGAGAGCTTCCGCCGTCCACGTGTTACAAGTGTGAAAGGCGTCGTAGGGCGCGCGCGCCCGATAAAACTCGCCCCAGGCTGATTCCGGACCAAGCGTCCGCGGATGTCCCGCCGGGGTGAGGGCGAGGGCCCGGGTGAGGAAACGGTCGAGTCCCTTGCGCCCCCCCGGGCGGAGAGGGAGGACCCGCCAGTGCGTGTGCGGGCCCAGGCAGCGCTCGGGTCTGTGTCGGCAGGCCGCCACCCAGAGGACGCTCCGTGAGGGCAGGAGAGCGCGCAGAGCGCCCCCCACACCGTTGTGGTCCTCCGCGTACCAGCGGAGATCGCCCCAGCCGAAGATGACGCTGCGTGCGCGACGCGGCACGTGGAGAAGACGCCGCAGGCGGCGACCGAGATCGCGGCGTGCAAGCGCCAATCCGGTGTGCCAGCCTGTGCGCAAGACCCAGACGCGGGGCGGTGAGGGGCGCCCGGAACGGGAGCAGACCGCCTCGAGGCTGGGGGCGGTGCAGCCGGCGAGCACGAGGAGCACGCTCGCCGCGACGAGGGCGATCGCCCGCCTTGCGGCTTCAGTCTTTTTCGACGACGACCTCGTGGTGCACCTCGGCGTTGAGGCTGGCCCCCACCGAACAGTAGGTGGCGGCCGAGAGCCGCACGGCGGTTTCGACGTCGGCCCGTTCGACGCCCGCTCCCGCGACGCGGTGGACGACGCGGATCCGGGTGTAGCGGCGTGGGTGCACGGGCGCGCGTTCGCCCGTGACCTCGACGCGGTAGCGGCTCAAGGGACGCCGTTTCTTCTCCATGATGGCGAGGACGTCGATGGCGGTGCAGGCGCCGAGGGCCGTGAGGAGAAGCCCCATTGGCCGGAGCCCCTGGGGAGCAGGTTCCTCTCCGGCGCTCACGACGACACTTGCGCCGTGCTCATCGCGGCCCTCGAAACCGCGGCCCGGGCGGTGCTCGAGATCCACGCGCACGAGGTCCGGAGGAGGGGTGCCGGACGGAGACGGAGCCGAGAGGCTCATCTTTCCTCCCCGGCCCAGTCGAGGATGACCTTGCCGGAAGTCCCCGCGCGCATGGCGGCGAACCCCTCCTCGTAGGCGGTGTAGGGGAGTTCGTGGGTGATCACCGGGGTGACGTCGAGCCCGCTCTCGAGAAGCGCCGTCATCTTGTACCAGGTCTCGAAGACCTCGCGCCCGTAGATGCCTTTGAGTTCGAGGCCCTTGAAGACGAGGGTGTTCCACGGGAGCGCGACGGGGCCGCCGGCGATACCGAGGAGCGCGAGACGGGCGCCGGGACGGACGGTCTCGAGGGCCTGTGTGATCGCCTGGGGTTGACCCGACATCTCGAGAACGACGTCGAAACCCTCGCGGATACCGAGCGCGGGAAGAACCGGGGCCAGTGGCTCGCGGGCCACGTTCACCGCGCGATCGGCCCCGACCCGCCGGGCGAGCTCGAGGCGGGTGTCGTTGACGTCGGTGACCACGATGCGCCGCGCGCCCACGTGGCGGGCGATCGCCGTCGCCATGACCCCGATCGGGCCGGCGCCGGTGACGAGCACGTCCTCGCCGACGAGATCGAAGCTCAAGGCGGTGTGGACGGCGTTCCCGAGGGGATCGAGAAACGCCGCAACACGGTCGGGGATGCCCTCGGGGACCGGAAAGACGTTGCGCGCCGGGAGCGCGAGATACTCGGCGAAGCAGCCCGGCCGCTGCACACCGAGCCCGACGGTCGACGCGCAGATATGGGCGCGCCCGGTGCGGCAGTTCCGGCAGCGTCCGCAGGTGAGGTGGCCCTCGGCCGAGACCCGTTGCCCGACGTCGAGGCCCTCAACCTCCGCCCCCACGGCGGCGATCGTGCCGACGAACTCGTGCCCGATGGTGAGCGGTACGGGGAGCGTGCGCGCGGCCCAATCGTCCCAGTTGTAGATGTGGACGTCCGTGCCGCAGATGGCGCTTTTG
>JAKCBQ010000072.1 GCA_021839245.1 Pseudomonadota bacterium | reverse complement strand
CAACCTGTTCAACGTGGACTACACTGTGGTGAACGGCTATCAGACGGCGGGACGCTCCCTCCTCCTGAGCCTGCGCTGGGATCTTTGATCCGGGAGAGCGGTCGTGGGACACCGGTTGAGTCGGATCTACACACGCACGGGCGACGGCGGGACCACCGGTCTCGCCGACGGCCGCCGCGTGCGTAAGGATCACCCGCGTGTGGCGGTGATGGGCGACGTGGACGAGCTCAACTCTCTGCTCGGGATCGTTCTGGTCCACGAACCTCCCCCCGAGGTGGCGGCGGTTCTGGCTCGCCTGCAGCACGAGCTCTTCGAGCTCGGGGCCGAACTGGCCGCAGCCCCACCCCGTCTCGAGGCGGAATGGACGACGCGTCTCGAACAGGATCTCGATCGCTTCAACGACACGCTTCCGCCGCTGCGCGAGTTCCTTTTGCCCGGGGGCGGGGGTGGGGCGGCCTATTGCCACCTCGCACGGGCGGTCTGCCGCCGGACCGAACGTCGCGCCTGGACACTCGCCGCCGAGGACGAGGTGCGTCCTGAAACGCTGCGCTACCTCAACCGGCTCTCCGATCTTCTTTTCGTGATCGCCCGTTTTCTCGCTCGTGCGGCGGGCGATGCCGAAACCCTGTGGCATCCTCGGCCGCCACCCGCCTGAGGTCCCGGCACAGCACCGACAAGGCCGCCACGAAGCGCAGACTCGGAGCCGCCGCGAAACCTGCGGGCAAAACCTCAAGGCGACCACCGCGGACGGCGGCCAACTCGGGGTAACGACGCCAGGCGGCGAGACGCCTCTTGGCACGGGCGCCACTCGCGAAGATCACAGCGGGGTTGCGCGCAAGAACGACGGCGTGCCCCACCGCGAAAGCCGGCGGCCAGGCCACGGATCCGAACACGTTTCGCCCCCCGCAGAAGGCGATCGCGCGACCGAGGGCACTGCCCGAACCGATCGTGTAGAGGGGGTGGGCGGAAATTTCATAAAAGACGCGGGGGGGGTGCGCTCGGGGCATCCGCCGACGGAGCCTGCGCAGAGTCTCCCGAACCCGTCGCGCAACAAGGCGGCCCTCACGCGGTCGACCGATCGTGCGTGCAAACCGGCGAATCTCGCGCGGAAGATGCCTCACGCTCGCCGTCCCGAACCAAACGACGCGCACACCCAGTCGGCGGAGCTCGTCGACCACCTCGTCCGGCGTTCCGCCGCGCCAGGCAAGGACGACAGTGGGGCGAAGCGCCACGATTCTCGAGATGTCGTAGCCGAAGGCGCCGCCGACACGCGGGAGACGACGGGCGGCGGGTGGACGGCGACTGAAGGCCACCGTCCCCACCAGCCGATCACCGGCGCCGAGTTCGTAGGCAAGCTCGGTAAAACTCGGAGCGAGGCTGACCACGCGGGGTCGTACGCGGCCCACCGTGTAGGCGTGCAAAGAAATCAACACCGCACCCAGAGCGCAGGCGACGACTCCCCTCGAACTCAAAAGAGCCAACCCGCAAGGGTCAAAACGGCCAGGACGGCGAGCCAGAGGAAGAGGGCGCGATGCATCAACCGGCGGGCCGCCAAGACCCGCTCGGGCCCTTGGACCCCTGCAGGAAGCGTCGGCGCGAGGGCCGCACAACCCACCGTCCGAAGCATGCGTTCGGTTCCGTCCTCCGCCAAGAGCACGCGCGCGAAACCGTGCGCCCGCAACGTGCTCCAGCCGGTGTCGAAGCCCCCGACGAACGCGTAGCTCAAACCGAGAAGGAACGCCGGCGCCCAGGCCAGAACACCGTAGATCCGGCGGGCCGCCAGAGCTAGGGTGTCCGTCGCGTCCGCCGTTCCGGGCCGGTAGGCTGAACGGGCGCTGCGGGACGCCCAGAAGAGAATGGCTCCCGCCGGGCCCAGAAGAGTGAACCAGAAGATCGGGGCAAACAGGCGCTCGTTCACACGCGCGAGAAGGTGCTCGGCCACCGCGTCGCAGCAGCCCTGAGTGGCCGAGGGCGGGGCCTCCTCGAGGAGGAGGCGGGCGGCCCGGTGGGCCTCGACGTCGTCGTGGCGCTCGAGCGCGTCGACGTAGCGGCGCACGAGATGCGATGCATCGCGCGGCCCGAAAGTCAGAACAAGCACGGCGACGGCGAAAAGAAAAGCCAGAACCGGCGAGAGCAGAGTCAGTCCACGGACGAGAAGATCGGCCAGGACGGCCGGCAAAAGCACGAGAAGAACGAGGAGCGCTACGGCGTGCTCCTGCCGCGCCGCCACATAACGGCGGAAGCGGCGGAGAACGTGGATGCCGATGGCCCGTTCCCGGTACTTTTCGAGATGGCGAAGACCCTGGTCGAGAAGCAACCCCACGAGGAGGGCCAGGAGATTCACGCCCGAGCCCTCCCGGCCTGCACCAGGGCCTCGGCAAGACGCGTCCAGAGAAACGCGGGTCCGGGGTCCGTCTTCCGTCCGGGGGCCACGTCGCTGTGAGCGACGAGGGGCGCATGGGCGAGGCTGGGATAGGCGGTGCGCAGCGAACGGACGACAGAGGCCAGGCTGATGTACTGAGCGTCGGTGTAAGGAACGTCGTCGGCGCCCTCGAGTTCGATGCCAACGGCGAAATCGTTGCACGCGGTCCGTCCGCGCCAGAATGAGCGGCCGGCGTGCCATGCCCGCTCGTGGAAGGGAACGAATTGGACCGTTTCGCCCCTGCGGTTGATGAGGAGATGAGCCGAGACCTGCAGCGTGCGCAGATCCTCCCCGACCCAGGCTTCCTCGGGGAGCCCCGCTCCGGCGAGCAGGGCTTCCGGCCAAGGTGTCCCGAAGACCCCCGGCGGGAGGCTGATGCCGTGGACGATGATCAGTTCGAGGTCGCTGCCGTCCGGACGTGCGTCGCGGTGCGGCGAGGGGCGCCAGCGGGCGCCGGCGATCCTGCCCTCCGCAACGTCGATTCTATAATGGACTTCGGCGAGAGGATCGGGAATCGGAATCGCCGCGGGGGATCGTTGGAGGTTCACACCACGTAGCGCAATCACATGCACGGTTCATCTTACTCCGAATCACCCCCTCTTGATCCTCCTTTCGCCAGCGCCAACCGTCGTTGGATCGAACGGGATCTTGCGGTGCTTTGGCACCCCTGTACCCAGATGAAGGATCACGAACGCACGATCCCGCTCGTCCCGATCGCCCGGGCGGGCGGCCCGTGGCTTTACGATTACGAGGGGCGCCGCTACTTCGATGCCATCAGTTCCTGGTGGGTCAATCTCTTCGGCCACGCGCACCCGGCCGTCAACGCCCGGGTGGCCGCGCAGCTTGAAACACTGCCGCACGTTCTCCTCGCGGGGGTGGGGCACGCTCCCGCCATAGAGCTCGCGGAGCGCCTCCTTGCCCGGGCGGGGCCGGACTACGCCCGCTGCTTCTACGCCGACGACGGTTCGACAGGCATCGAGGTCGCCCTCAAGATGGCCTTCCACGTGCACCGCAACCGCGGCGCGACAGACCGCGTGCGTTTCGCCGCCTTGCGTGGAGCCTACCACGGCGAGACCCTGGGCGCCCTCGGTGTCGGTGATGTCGAACTCTACCGCGGTGTTTACGCACCGCTCCTTCTTGAGCCCGTTCTGCTCGACCCACCGACGGGGGAGGAGTCTACGGAGGGGGCTGATCTCGGAGTACGGGTCGCGCAGAGGCTCGAAGAGGCTCGGGCGGTGTTTGCCCGCTCGGGGAAGGAACTTGCGGCGTTGATCGTCGAGCCCCTGGTCCAGTGCGCGGGCGGGATGCGCATGTACCCTCCGTCGTTTCTCGACGGGCTTGCCGCTCTTTGCCGTGAATACGGGGTGCTTTTGATCGCCGACGAGTGTGCCGTCGGAATGGGACGCACGGGGCCGTTCTTCGCGCACCGCCACTCGTCGGCGCGACCCGACATCATCGTCCTCTCGAAAGGTCTCACCGGCGGCTATCTGCCTCTGGCCGCCATCCTCATGACGGAGGCGGTCTACGAAACTTTCTACGACGACGACCCGTGGGCGCGGGCCTTTCTGCACTCGCACAGCTACACAGGGAACCCCCTCGCCTGCGCGGCGGCGCTGGCCACCCTCGAGCTCATGGACGACCCGCATCTCGAGGCGCACAAAGGACGCCTCGAACAAGTGATGGACGAAGCCGCGGCAGCACTCCGTCAACACCCGCACGTGGCTCACGTACGTCGGACCGGCCTCATTTTTGCCGCCAACCTCGTGTGCAAAAAACGAACCGCACAGCCTTATCCGGCCGAGGAACGGCGTGGACTCCGCGTCTTTCGCTACGGCCTGGCGCACGAAGCCTGGCTGCGTCCTTTGGGGAACGTGGTTTACGTGATCCCACCGTACGTGACGCGCGAGGAGGAGCTCCGCAATCTCATGGCGGTTCTCGGGGAGGGCATCGACGTGGCCACACGGGACTGACCCGTGCGGAGGCGGAGACTCTTCCTTCCCGCTCCGATCGTCCCGGGCTCGGTCCGCGCGCTCGATGAGCCGTCGCGGCATTACCTGCGCGATGTTCTTCGTCTCGACGACGGTGCGGAGCTCGTCGTCTTCAACGGCGCGGGAGGCGCGTGGGCGGCTTGTCTCGGGCGCGATCAATCGGGAACCCACGCCCTCACGATCGGCGCAAGGCTTCCCGATACGGGTGCCGATCCCGCCCTGCCGATCGTTCTCGTCCAGGCACTCACCCACACCCGGAGTATCGACGAGGTCGTGGCGCGGGCCACGGAGATAGGCGTCGAGACCATCATCCCCGTCCTCTCGACCCGCGGTCGTATCCGGCTCACCGCCGAGCACGGGGAACACCGCCGCTCGCGCTGGTGCGCCGTCGCCACGAGCGCCGCCCGTCAGTGCGGGCGCATGCGCGTTCCCAACTGCACCGAACCCTTGCCGCTGGCGCACGCCCTCACGGCCCTTCCC
>JAKCBQ010000021.1 GCA_021839245.1 Pseudomonadota bacterium | reverse complement strand
GGGGACAACACGCGGATGGGTGTGACGCTGATTGTGCCGGTGGCGATGGAGGAGGGGCTGCGCTTTGCGATCCGCGAAGGCGGCCGCACCGTCGGGGCCGGAGTCGTCACCAAGATCCTCAAGTGAAGACATCGGGAGAGATCGTGCCGTGAGCAGTCTGCGTTTTCGCATCCGTCTCAAGTCGTTTGATCATCGTCTTCTCGACGAGGCGGCCCGTCAGGTGCTCGAGGCGATCAAGAGGAGCGGGGCGATCGTGCACGGGCCGATCCCGCTTCCCGTCCGTACCGAGCGGTTCACCGTCCTCGTCTCGCCGAACGCCGACAAGGACGCCCGCGATCAGTATGAAATCCGCACCTACAAGCGCATCATCGACATCGTCGAGGCCTCGGACAGCACGACGGATCATCTGCGGGACATCAAGTTGCCGCACGGGATCCAGGTGGCTATCGAGACCTACTGAAGAGGCAGTTTCCCCGGCGCGGGAGGGTCTTGACCTGAGGCTGGGGAGAGGTTATACTTAAAAGCTCGCCTCCTAAGGCGGGCCGAAGCGGGGTCAATCGTAACCCTGTTTCGTCACGATTGAGGACTTGAGTCATGACCCTGGGTCTCGTGGGCCGCAAGTGCGGCATGAGCCGTATCTACACCGACGACGGTCGGGCCGTAGCCGTGACCGTGATTGAAGTCGAACCCAACCGCGTCGTGCGCTTGAAGAGCGTGGCGAGCGACGGGTACTCGGCCGTCGAGGTCACCGTCGGCGTCGTTGCCGCCGACCGGCTCACAAAGCCTCAAGCGGGGCATTTCGCGAAGGCCGGTGTCGACCCCGGCCCGACCCTTCTCGAGTGGCGGGTCGATCCTGAGGAAGCCGGGCGCTATCCGGTGGGCAGCACGATCCCCCTCACCCACTTGCGCGTCGGGCAGGACGTCGACGTCCGCGGTCGGACGCGTGGCAAGGGGTTTGCCGGAACGATCAAGCGCCACCATTTCGCCAGTCAGGACGCCACCCACGGCAACTCCCTCTCGCATCGTGTCCCGGGCGCGATCGGGCAGCGTCAGACCCCGGGACGCGTGTTCAAGGGTAAGCGCATGGCGGGGCACCTGGGTGATGTCAACCGCACGCAGCTCAATCTTCGTCTCGTGCGGATCGATGAGGAGCGTGGGCTTCTTTACGTGGCCGGAGCGGTCCCGGGAGCGCCCGGCACCCTCCTCAAGATCCGCCCGGCCGCTCGCCGGCCTGCGGCCGAGGAGGCGTCGTGATGCGACTTCCCGTGGTGGGCGGCGCCGCCGCAACGGAGCTCGAGGTCGCGGAGGCGACCTTTGCGTCCGCGTTCAACGAGCCCCTGGTTCACCAGGTGGTCGTGTCGTACCTGGCCGCAAGTCGCGCCGGAACGAAAGCCCAAAAAAGTCGCGCCGCCGTCCGCGGCGGCGGGCGCAAGCCCTGGAAGCAGAAAGGATCGGGTCGGGCCCGCGCGGGCAGTACCCGAAGCCCCCTCTGGCGCGGCGGTGGCAAAATCTTCGCCGCCCGGCCGCGGAGCTTCGACCCCAAAGTCAACCGTAAGATGTACCGGGGCGCCATGAGAGCGATCCTCGCGGAGCTTGTCCGTCAGAAGAAGCTCACGGTGCTTGATCCCGGCGCGGTGGCCCTGAGCGCCCCCAAGACGCGTGAACTCGTCGGCCGCATCCGCAGCTGGGGTGTCGAGGCGATGTCGCTCCTTCTCGTCGTCGAAGCCCACGACGAGCGGCTGGCTCTCGCCGCACGCAACCTGCCCGATGTCGACGTCTGCAGCGTCGAAGCGCTCGATCCCGTGCGCCTCGTGAACTTCGAGGCGATCGCGATGACCGCACCGGCCCTGAAAAAAATCGAGGAGGCGCTTGCGTGAGTGACGACGCCCGGCTCTGGAGCGTGATCCGCGCTCCCCACGTGACCGAGAAAGCCACCCGCCTCGCCGCGAGCGGCCAGTATGTCTTTCGCGTCCGGCCCGAAGCGACCAAGGAAGAGATTCGTCGCGCCGTGGCCAAGGCCTTTGGCGTCACCGTCCTTGAGGTCAATGTCGTCCATCGCCGCGGTAAGGCCAAGCGGTTCGCCGGCCGTCTCGGTCGGCGGGTGGCCAGCAAGAAGGCCTACGTGCGCCTCGCTCCGGGGCAGCAACTCGATCTCGGCACTCCGCCCGTCGAGGCGGAGGGCTGACCCAGGAAGAGCGCTATGGCCACCGTCAAATCCCGACCCACCTCCCCCGGACGCCGTTTCCACGTCGAAGTCCCCCGCCCGGACCTCCACGACGGCGAGCCGCACCGCGCTCTCGTCACGCGCCTCCCGCGTCAGGGCGGACGCAACGCCCACGGCCGAATCACCGTTCGCCATCGGGGCGGCGGATCGAAACGCCTCTACCGGGTGATTGATTTTCGCCGCGACAAGGACGGTGTTCCCGCCCGGGTCGAGCGTCTCGAGTACGACCCCAACAGAAGCGCGCACATCGCCCTCTTGCTCTACGCCGACGGCGAGCGCCGCTACATCATCGCGCCCCAGCAGCTTGCCGTCGGCGACGAAATCCGCTCCGGAGCACAGGCTCCGATTCGTCCGGGCAATGCGCTCCCGCTCCGTAACATCCCCGTCGGGAGTCTCGTGCACTGCATCGAAATCAAGTCCGGGCGCGGCGCACAGCTGGCCCGCTCCGCGGGGGCCTCGGCCCAGCTCATCGCCCGCGACGGACGCTACGCCGTCGTGCGTCTGCGTTCGGGCGAGCAGCGCCGCGTCCACGTCGAATGCCGCGCGGTGGTGGGTGAGGTGAGCAACCCCGACCACAGTCTCCGTGCCTACGGCAAGGCCGGTGCCAAACGTTGGCGCGGCATCCGTCCCACGGTGCGTGGGGTGGCCATGAACCCGGTCGACCACCCGCACGGTGGCGGCGAGGGTCGCGGCAAGGGCAACCATCCGCAGTCGCCCTGGGGCCAGCCCGCCAAGGGGTACAAGACGCGTCACAACAAGCGCACCGACGGGATGATCGTCGGCCGGCGCCGCAAGAAGTGAGGAGGTAGGCCGTGCCGCGGTCCGTTCGCAAGGGTCCGTTCGTCGATCCGCATCTTGCCGACAAGGTCGCCAAGGCGGTCGCGAGCAAGAACAAGCGTCCGATCCAAACCTGGTCGCGACGCTCGATGGTTGTGCCGGACATGGTGGGACTCACCATTGCCGTGCACAACGGACGCCAGCACGTCCCGGTTTTCGTGACCGAGAACATGGTCGGTCACAAGCTCGGGGAGTTTGCCCCGACGCGGACGTTCAAGGGTCATCCGGCGGACAAGAAGACGCCGGGAGCGGCCAAATGACCGCCGTGGAGAAACCGATGGAAACCGTCGCCCGCCACCGCTACGCCCGCCTTTCGCCGCAGAAGTGCCGGCTTGTGGCTGATCTGATCCGTGGCAAGAGTGTGGACGAGGCCCTGCGGGTCCTCCGTTTCTGCGAGAAAGACGCCGCACGCATCGTTCGCAACGTCTTGGAATCGGCCGTGGCCAACGCCGAACACAATCGGGGTGCGGACGTCGACGTGCTGCGCGTCGTCCGCGTCACCGTCGACGAGGGACCGCGTCTTCGCCGCTTCCACGCCCGGGCGCGCGGCCGCTCGAACGTCATCATCAAGCGCACGTGCCACGTCACCGTGGCCGTCGACGCCCGCTGAGGTCCCGCCATGGGTCAGAAGGTTCATCCCGTCGGTTTTCGTTTGGGCATCACCCACAGCTGGTCTTCGACCTGGTACGGGGAGCGACGTGACTATGTGCGTGGAGTTCGGCTGGATTACGCGATCCGCAAGAAGCTCCTGACCACCTATCCCGAAGCCCGAATCGGGCAGATCGAGATCAAGAGGACGCTCGACCCGCGCAAAGGCGATCCCCTCGACATCGTCATCCATGCGGCCCGTCAGGGGCACCTCATCGGCAAGAAGGCCGAGTACGACAAGCGCATGGGGGATCTCCGGACCATCGTCCTGGACATCGCGCGCGCCCAGGGCGTCGTCCTCGACGACAAGAATCTCAGCATCCATATTTCCGAGATCAAAAACCCCGAGCTCGATGCGAGCCTCGTCGCCGCGGACATCGCCGATCAGATCTCGCGCCGGATCATGTACCGCCGGGCGGTGCGGCGGGCCATTGCGGGGGCGATGCAATCCAAGGCTTTGGGCATCAAGGTGCGGGTCTCGGGCCGGCTGAACGATGCCGAGATTGCCCGCAGCGACTGGTTCCGCGAGGGACGCATTCCACTTCACACGCTGCGCGCCGACATCGATTACGGATTTGCCACGGCGCGGACCACCTACGGGACCATTGGGGTCAAGGTGTGGATCTTCAACGGGGAAGAGCGTGTCCGGACGACGGCCACCGCTCTCGAGGCTATGGGGTAAGGTCATGCTGCAGCCGAAACGCACGAAGTACCGCAAACAGCAGAAAGGCCGCAACCGCGGGCTTGCCCAGGTGGGGAGCACGGTGGCGTTCGGCGATTTCGGACTCAAGGCTGTCTCGCGTGGACGCCTCACCGCCCGTCAGATCGAGGCCGCACGGCGGGCCATCACGCGCTACGTGCGCCGCGGAGGGAAGGTCTGGATCCGCGTTTTCCCCGACCTTCCGGTCTCGCGCAAGCCGCTTGAGGTCCGCATGGGCAGTGGTAAGGGCAACGTCGAATACTGGGTGGCGCGCATTCAGCCCGGCCGTGTCCTTTACGAAATGGAAGGGGTGAGCGAAGACGTGGCGCGCGAGGCGCTGCGGCTGGCCGCCTCCAAGCTTCCCGTCCGTACCGTTTTCGTCGCGAGGCATCTGTCGTGAGTCGCGATCGCCTGCTGAACAAGACCCCCGCGGAGCTGCGGACGCTCGTGCGCGAGACCCGTCAGTCTCTCTTCCGCCTGCGCATGCAGCACGCGGTCGGCCAACTGCCCAAAACCCACGAGATTCGCGCCGCCCGCCGGGTTCTGGCGCTGGCCCTCACCCGGCTGAACGCCGTCCGTCCCGGCGAGGAGAAGACCCCGTGAGCTCCGTTGAGTCCCCGGCCCCACGCGGCCGTGTTGGGCGCGTTGATCGCGCCCGTATGCAGAAATCCGTGATCGTCGTCGTCGAGACCCTCGTCCGCCACCCGCGTTACGGCAAGTACCTGCGGATGCGCTCACGGATCATGGCGCACGACGCCGAGGGCCGCTGCCGCGAAGGTGACCTTGTGCGCATCGTCCCCTCGCGCAAACGCGCCAAACGCAAGGCCTGGGACGTGGCCGAGATCGTGGCGCGGGAGCCGGACGCGGTCCCGTCCGTGTCGAAGGAGGCCGTGTCGTGATCCAGATGGAAACGGTCCTCCTTGCCGCCGACAACAGCGGCGCGAAGCGGCTGCGCTGCATCAAGGTGCTGGGCGGCTCGCACCGCCGTTACGCCGCCGTCGGCGACGTGATCAAGGTGAGCGTGGTCGAGGCCATGCCCCGCGGCAAGGTCAAAAAAGGCGAGGTCTACGACGCCCTGGTCGTCCGCACGCGCAAAGGGGTGCGGCGGCCCGACGGCTCGGTGATCCGTTTCGACACGAACGCCGCCGTGCTTCTGACCAACAAACTTGAGCCGATCGGCACCCGCGTGTTCGGCCCGGTGACGCGCGAGCTCAGGACCGAACGCTTTATGCGGATCGCGTCGCTCGCGCCCGAAGTTCTGTGAGGACGTCCGTCATGAATCGCATCCGGCGAGGTGATGAAGTCGTGGTTCTGAGCGGTCGGGACAAAGGCCGTCGCGGCACCGTCCTCCGTGTTCTCGGCGAGCGCGTGGTCGTCGAGGGCATCAACACGGTCAAAAAACACCAGCGGCCGAATCCCCAGAAAGGGGTGGCGGGCGGCATTGTCGAGCAGGAGGCGCCGCTCCACATTTCGAACGTCGCACTCTACAACCCCGTCACGCGCAAACCCGACCGGGTGGGCTTCCGGGATCTCGCCGACGGCCGCAAAGTGCGTGTCTTCCGCTCCAACGGAGAGGTCATCGATGTCTGAGCGCACTTACGTTCCCCGCCTCGAACGCCTGTATCGCGAGAGCGTCGTTCCTGAGCTGCGCACGCGCTTTGGCTACGCCAATCCGATGGCGGTGCCGCACCTTGTCAAGATCACGCTCAACATGGGGGTGGGTGAGGCGGCAAGCGATCGCAAGAAGATCGAGAGCGCCGTGGCCGACCTCGCGCGCATCAGCGGACAGAAGCCCGTCGTGACCCTGGCCCGCAAGTCCGTCGCCAGCTTCAAGATTCGTGAAGGCTGGCCGATCGGATGCAAGGTGACGCTGCGCCGGGCGCGGATGTACGAGTTTCTCGACCGGCTGATCAACGTGGCTCTCCCGCGCGTGCGAGACTTCCGTGGGCTCAACCCGCGCGGGTTTGACGGCCACGGAAACTACAGCCTCGGGATTCGCGAGCAGATCATCTTCCCCGAGATCGATTACGACAAGATCGACGCCCTCCGCGGGCTCGATGTCACCATCACCACCAGCGCCGCGAGCGACGAGGAGGCGCGTGAGCTTCTGCGCGCGTTCTCGTTTCCGCTGCGTACCTGACCCCGACGAGGAGTTTCCTTCATGGCCAAGCGATGCATGATCAACCGCGAGCTTCGGCGCCAGGCGCTCGCCGCCCGCTACCGGGACAAGCGTGGCGCGCTCAAGAGCACCATCATCGATGCCCGCAAGAGCGACGAGGAGCGCGCCGCCGCCGTCCGGGCCCTGGCTCTCCTGCCCCGGGACAGCGCCACCGTGCGTCAGCGGAGACGCTGCGCGCTCACCGGGCGCCCCCGCGGTGTCTACCGCAAATTTGGCCTGAGTCGCCTCGTGCTCCGCGAGATTGCCATGCGTGGCGAGATCCCGGGCCTGCGCAAGTCGAGCTGGTGAGGGCCCGCCGATGACCGTGAGTGATCCCCTGGCCGATCTTTTGACGCGGATCCGAAACGCCCAGATGCGCGGGCACGAGACCCTGACGGTCGCCGCCTCACGCCTGCGCCGCGCGCTCCTTGATGTGCTTCTGGCCGAGGGGTATATCGACGCCGTCGACGAGACCGAGGACGGGGGTTTCCCGGCACTCAAGGTGCGCCTTCGCTACCGCGAGGGGCGTCCCGCGATCCGCCGCCTCGAACGGGTGAGTCGCCCGGGGCTTCGGATCTACCGCCGTCGGCGGGACCTCCCCCACGTGCTGAACGGCTACGGGATTTGCATCGTCTCGACCTCGCGCGGTGTCATGAGCGACCGCGACGCCCGCGCCCAGGGGCTGGGGGGCGAGGTCCTGTGCATCGTCGCCTGAGTCCGGAGGAATAAGCCATGTCCCGCGTCGCCCGCATGCCGATCCCGGTTCCCAAAGGGGTTGAGGTGTCGATCGAGCCCGGTCGCGTTCGCGCGAAGGGCCCGAAAGGCACTCTTGGGCTCGACGTTCCCCCCGTCGTCTCGCTCGAACGCGAAGGCGACGTCCTTCACATCCGCTGGGTCCCCGAACCCCGCCGGAACGTGGCCCTTGCGGGCACGATGAGAGCGCTTCTCGCCAATCTCGTGCGCGGGGTTTCCGTGGGTTTCGAGAAGAAGCTTGAACTCTCGGGTGTGGGCTTCCGTGCCCAAGTCCAGGGTCGCCAGCTGCAGCTGGCCCTCGGTTTTTCCCATCCCGTCGTGTATCCGATCCCCGAGGGGATCACGATCGAGACCCCGTCGCAGACCGAGATCATCGTGCGCGGGGCGGATCGCCAACGGGTGGGCCAGGTGGCCGCGGAGCTTCGGGCGCTTCGTCGCCCCGACCCTTACAAGGGCAAGGGTGTCCGCTACGCCGGCGAGAAGATCGTCCTCAAAGAGACGAAGAAGAAGTGAGCACCGTGAGGAGTTGCCGACCATGAGCATCAACCGTTTCGAACAGCGCGCCCGTCGCGCACGCAAAACCCGTGCGGTCATCGCCCGCGGGACACGCGTGCGCCTCACGGTGCACCGCAGCGCCCGCCACATCTACGCCCAGATCTTCACCCCGCGCGGCGAACGCGTGCTCGTCCAAGCCTCGACGTTGGACAAGGAACTGCGCGACGCGACGACCGGAGTGAACAAGACCGCGGCGGCGAGCGCCGTCGGCCAGGTGCTGGCCGCCCGCGCCCTGGCGCAAGGCATCACCGCCGTGGCGTTCGACCGCAGTGGTTTCCGTTACCACGGCCGCGTCCGCGCCCTCGCCGAAGCGGCCCGTACGGCCGGCCTTCAGTTCTGACCGTGCCGCCCCCGCAGGAGAAACGAGCGATGACAGCGACAAATGCAGAGACGAGGGACGAGCCCCGCGAGAAACTGGTGGCCGTCAATCGTGTGGCCAAGGTTGTCAAGGGCGGGCGGCGTTTCGCCTTCGGCGCACTCCTCGTCGTCGGTGACGAGCGGGGGCGGATCGGAGTGGGCTACGGCAAGGCCCGCGAGGTCTCGCTCGCCATCCAGAAGGCGAAGGCGGCGGCGCAGAAGACCATGGTGCGTGTCCCGCTCCACGGCAACACCGTCCCGTACGCCGTCTGGGGCGAGCACGGCTCGACCCGCGTCTACATCCAGCCGGCTTCGCAGGGCACCGGGCTGATCGCCGGGGGCGCAATGCGCGCCGTCTTCGAAATGCTGGGGATCCGCAACGTCTTGGCCAAGGCGATGGGCTCGCGCAACCCGCACAATGTCGTGCGGGCCACGCTCGACGCCCTTGCCCAGCTCGAATCTCCGCGCCGCATCGCCGCCCGTCGCGGACTTCCCGCCGAGCGTCTGCGGGTGGCCCGATGAACGCCGCTTCCGCCCCCGCCGCGCGGATTCGCGTCACGCTCGTTCGCAGCCTGGCCAAACGCACCTCCCGCCAGCGCGCTTGCGTGCGCGGGCTGGGCCTTCGCCGGCTCCATCATTCCGTCGAGGTGAACGCCACCCCGGAAAATCTCGGGATGATTCGGGCCGTCGGCTACCTTCTGCGCATCGAGGAGATCGGCCATGCGTCTGAATGATCTCGCCCCCGCACCGGGGGCTCGCCCGCGCGCGACACGCGTGGGCCGCGGTCCCGGATCCGGCCTCGGCAAAACCTGCGGTCGCGGCCACAAAGGTCAGCACGCGCGGGCCGGAGGGCTGCGCAAGGTCGGCTTCGAGGGCGGGCAGATGCCGTTGCAACGTCGTCTTCCCAAGACCGGCTTCCGTTCTCCGCACGCCGGACGGGTCCGGACCCTGCGTCTTGACCGTCTGTCTCTCGTGACGGCCGAGGTCGTCGATCTCGATGCCCTCAAGAAGGCCGGACTCGTGCCGCAGCATACCGAGGCGGTCAAGATCGTCGTCCGCGGGAGCCTGACGCGGCCCGTGCGGGTGCGTGGCCTCGCGTTGAGCCGCGGCGCGCAAGCGGCCCTCGAAGCGGCCGGTGGCCGGGTGGAGGACTGACATGGCGCGTTCCGCCGCGCAGGCCACGGCCTCCTTTGCCGGGCTGACCCGCTCGAAGGACCTTCGACGGCGGCTGCTTTTCCTGGCGGGGGCGCTCCTCGTCTTCCGGATCGGTGCGCACATCCCGGTGCCCGGCATCAACCCCGAAGCGCTCGCCCGGCTGTTTCACAGCCAATCGGGCGGGATCCTCTCCATGTTCAACATGTTTTCCGGAGGCGCGCTCGCGCGAATGAGCGTTTTTGCCCTCGGCATCATGCCGTACATCTCGGCATCGATCATTGTCCAGATGCTGAGCTCGGTGCTTCCGAGCCTCGAGGCTCTCAAGAAGGAAGGCTACGCCGGGACGCGCAAGTTGACCCGCTACACACGCTACAGCACCGTGGGACTGGCCGTTGTGCAGTCGGTGTTCGCCTCGATCGCGCTCGAGAGCCGAGGGGTGGTCATCGACCCCGGTCCCGGCTTCGTGATCCTCTCCACGCTCAGCCTGGTCGCCGGAACGATGTTTCTCACCTGGATCGGCGAGCAGGTCACCGAGCGGGGCATCGGCAACGGGATCTCGATGATCATTTTCGCCGCCATCGTGGCCGGGCTCCCGTCGGCCGTGAGCGGCTCGCTCAGTCTCGTCAGCACCGGGCAGCTTTCGCCGCTCGTCGGCATTCTGGTCTTCGCGCTGGTCCTCGGGGTGACGACGTTCGTGGTCTTTGTCGAGCACGGGCAACGGCGGATCACCGTCCACTACGCCCAGCGCCAGCAGGGGCGTCAGCTCTACGCGGCGCAGAGCACGCATCTTCCGCTCAAGCTCAACATGAGCGGTGTCATTCCGCCGATTTTCGCCTCGAGCATCCTGCTCTTCCCGGCCACGATCGCCGGCTGGTTTGGCAGCGGGAGCCACGCGCTTCTGCTGCAGAAGGTGGCGGCACTTCTCTCGCCTCCGTCTCTGGCCTACATCCTTATTTTTGCCTTTCTCATCATCTTCTTCTGTTTCTTCTACACGGCGCTGGTCTTTAATTCGCAAGAGACCGCCGACAACCTCAAAAAGTCGGGGGCGTTCGTTCCCGGCATTCGCCCCGGGCAGCAGACAGCCGAGTACGTCGACCGCGTGCTCAGCCGCCTGACGTTCTGGGGGGCTCTCTACGTGACGGCCGTTTGTCTGTTGCCCACGTTTTTGATTGCCTACACACACGTCCCGTTCTACTTTGGCGGGACCTCGCTCCTCATCATCGTGGTGGTGGTCATGGATTTCATGGCCCAGCTTCAGGCGCACGCCATGACCCACCAGTACGAGGGGCTTCTCAAGAAGGCCGGTCTGCGCGGGGGCCGGCGCAACTGATGCACACCCGGGTCTCGTCCCGGAGGGGGTACGCATGAAGGTACGGGCTTCGGTCAAACGCATGTGCCGCAACTGCAAGGTGGTGCGGCGTGCGGGGGTCGTGCGGATCGTCTGCACGGACGCCCGCCACAAGCAACGCCAAGGCTAAGGAGGCTCTTGTGCTATACTGTTCCGTTCCAGTTGGTCTTCGTCCCGAGGGGGTCGCATGGCGCGCATAGCAGGGGTCAACATCCCGGCCACCAAGCATACGGTGATCGCGCTCACGAGCATCTACGGGATCGGTCACGCGCGCGCGCGGGCCATCTGCGCGGCGGCGGGTGTCGATCCCACCACCAAGGTCCGCGATCTCAGCGAAGCGGAGGTGGACGCCCTGCGTGAACAGGTGGCGCAACACCGGGTGGAGGGCGATCTCCGCCGCGAGATCGCGATGAACATCAAGCGTCTGATGGACCTGGGATGCTACCGTGGGCTTCGCCACCGCCGGGGTCTTCCCGTGCGCGGGCAGAGGACGCGGACCAACGCCCGCACGCGCAAGGGACGGCCGCGGGCCGGGAAACGGTCGTCGTGAGGCGCCACCCGTCCGCAGCGGTTCGTCCGCAACGAAGCATCATCCTTCTGACGGAGGCCAAGGGTCGTGGTTGAGAGCGCTCGCGCCCGTAAACGCGTCAAGAAAGTTGTGCCGGAGGCGCTGGTGCACGTGCACGCGTCCTTCAACAACACCATCATCACGGTCACCGACCGCCAGGGCAACGCGCTCGCGGCGGCCAGCGCGGGCGGTGCAGGATTCCGCGGCTCGCGCAAAAGTACCCCGTTTGCGGCGCAGATGGCCGCCGAAAAAATCGCGCCGGTCATGCGCGACTACGGCATCCGCACCTTGGATGTCCTCGTCGCGGGGCCGGGTCCGGGACGCGAGTCGGCGGTGCGGGCGTTCCACAACCTCGGGTTCAAGATCAACACCATTTCGGATGTGACGCCGATCCCGCACAACGGTTGCCGTCCGCCCAAGAGGCGTCGCGTCTGATGCGCCCTTTCTGCAGCCGCTGAGGTCGGATAACGCTCATGGCACGATATCTCGGACCCCGTATGAAGCGCGCCCGCCGCGTCGGAACGGATCTTTCACTTTCGATCAAGGCCTTGGCGGACAAATCGCCCAAGCGCCATCAGCGGCCCCCGGGTCAGCACGGTGCGGCCGCGGGGCGCGGTCCGCGCAGCAAAAGCTCCGACTACCGCCTGCAGCTCCTCGAGAAGCAGAAGCTCCGCTACACCTACGGGATCCTCGAGCGGCAGTTCCGCCGCTACTACAGCGAAGCCTCCAAGCGCCGCGGCGCTACGGGGGTCACGCTTCTCCAGCTTCTTGAGACGCGCCTCGACAACGTCGTCTACCGTTTGGGGTTCGCCTCGACCCGTGCCGAGGCCCGCCAGCTGGTGAGCCACCGCGGGGTGAGCGTGAACGGGCGGACCGTCAATCTTCCGTCCTACGGATGCCGGAGCGGGGACGTTGTTGCGCTCCGCGACAAAAGCCGGTCGCAGCAGCGTGTACGCGACGCCTTGGAGCAGGCCTCGGCCCGCGAACCGGTGCCGTGGCTCACGCTTGACAGCGCGCGTTTCGAGGGGCGGATTCTCGATCTTCCCAAGCGGGAGGATCTCGACCCGCAGATCAATGAAAACCTTGTTGTGGAGCTCTATTCCAAGTGAGCTCAGGATACGCATCATGCCGGAATTGACCGACGGGCTGCTTCAGCCTCGCCTCGCCTCCTTCGAGGAACTCTCCCCGTCCCTCACGCGGGTCGTCGTCGAACCTCTCGAGCGGGGCTTCGGGCACACGCTCGGCAACGCGCTCCGTCGCGTGCTGCACTCGGCCATCCCGGGTGATGCGGTGGTCGCCGTCGAGATCGACGGCGTTGTCCACGAATACACGCACATCGATGGTGTCGAAGAAGATGTCCTTGAGATCCTGCTTCGGCTGAAGACGCTCGCCGTCCGGTTGCACGGGCGGGACACGGCCGTCCTCAGCCTGGAGAAGGACGGCCCCGGTGTGGCGACCGCCGCCGACATCACCCACGACGACACGGTGACGATCGCCAACCCCGATCTTGTGCTTGCGCATCTCGGCCGTCGGGCCCATCTCGGCCTTCGGCTTCATGTGGCCCGCGGACGCGGTTATGTCCCCGCCCCACACGTCGGCGAGGGCACGGAGGAAGAGGTGGTGGGCCGTCTTCGTCTCGACGCCAGCTTCAGTCCGATCGTCCGTGTGTCCTACCACGTCGAGAACACCCGGGTCGAGCAGCGCACGGACCTCGACCGTTTGATTCTCGAGATCGAGACCAACGGAACGATCACCGCGCGCGAGGCTCTCGTCCGCGCGGGCGAGATTCTCACCGCGCAAGTCGTCGCCATCACCGGGGCGGAGGCCACCCAGGCCGCTCCCGTACGTCGCACGCAGAGCCTTGATCCCATCCTCCTTCGTCCGATCGACGATCTCGGGCTCCCGGTGCGCACCGTGAACGCGCTCAAAGCCGAGAACCTCTATTACATCGGCGATCTCGTGCAGTGTGGGGAAATGGATCTCCTGCGCACCCCGAACCTGGGCAAGAAATCCCTCTTCGAGATCAAGGACGCCCTCGCCCAACACGATCTGGCCCTCGAAACCCGTCTCGAAGGATGGCCACCGGCTGATCTGCCCGAGGCCGCGCCCTCGTCGCCGGTCGCCGGGGGTTCCAGCCTCTCCTCTTCCTAAGTCTCCCGGAGCCCGTCGTATGCGCCACCGCAATTCCGGTCGTGCCCTTGGGCGTACGGACGCCCACCGGCGAGCCCTCGTCCGCAACCTGACCGTTTCACTGCTCCGCCACGAAACGGTGCGCACCACCGTTGCGCGAGCCAAGGAACTTCGTCGCGTCGTTGAGCCGGTCATCACACTGGCCAAGAACGACACTCTGGCCGCCCGCCGCCGGGCCTTTGCGCTCCTTCGGGATGAGGCCGTGGTGGCCAAACTCTTCAGCGATCTCGGCCCCCATTACCGGGCCCGTCCCGGGGGGTATCTGCGCATCGTCCGCGACGGTATGCGCAGCGGCGACAATGCCCCGCGGGCGATCGTCCAGCTCGTCGACCGGAGCCTGCCCGCTCCCAAGAAGCGGCGCGGACGACCGAACCCGTCGGCGGACGAGGCGACGCCGGCCGAGACCACCCGGACCGAGACACCGGCACGCGGCGGACTCTTTGGCCGTCTGCGGCGCGGACGCCGGGAGGGCGGCGCCTCCTCCTGAGCGCTCGGGAAAGGGCCCCGCCTCTACCTCGGGGTGGGTTCTTGACCGGCTGAGGGGTGGTTTGTGCCACCGAGGAGCCGCTCGAGCCAACGACCGGTCGGAGTGGGAAGGCCGGCGAGTTTCTCGGGTGGCCCCTCTCCGACGATCCGCCCTCCCCCCTCCCCCCCTTCGGGCCCGAGATCGACCAGCCAGTCGGCGGCGCGGACCACTTCCGGATGGTGTTCGACGACGAGCACGCTGTGGCCTTCGTCGCAAAGACGCTGCAACACCGCCAGGAGACGGTCCACGTCGTGCACGTGGAGACCCGTCGTCGGTTCATCGAAAAGGTAAAGTGTGGCCGGCCGTTCGGGTCGGGCGATTTCGCGTGCGAGTTTCAATCTTTGGGCCTCGCCCGCCGAGAGTGTGGTCGCGCTCTGCCCCAGGGTGACGTAGCCGAGGCCGAGTTCCTCGAGGACCGCGAGCGGATGGTGGAGGGCCGGCAAAGGAGCGAAAAACGCCCGTGCCTCGCTCACGGTGAGGGCGAGGATGTCGGCGATGTTGCGTCCGCGGTAGCGGATTTCGAGAAGGTCTTCAGCGTAGCGGCGTCCCCCGCAACGGTCACAGACGACCTCGACGTCGGGAAGAAAATGCATCGCCACGCGGCGCACGCCTTCCCCCTGACAGGTCTCGCAACGTCCCCCCGGACGGTTGAACGAGAAGCGTGCCGCACCGAGTCCGCGGGTACGGGCTTCAGGAAGGGCCGCAAAGAGCTCACGCAGTGGGGTGAAGAGGCCGCTATAGGTCGCGGGCGTCGAGCGCGCGTTGCGGCCGATCGGATGCTGGTCGACGGCGATGACCCGCCCGAGGAACGTGGCTCCCTCGAGCCGCGGAAGCGGACGGAGCGCCGGGGGGTCGATCCCATGGAGGTGGTGACGGAGAAGCGGGTAGAGCACATCCTCGATCAACGTGGACTTGCCCGAGCCGGAGACGCCGGTCACGACGACGAGGAGCCCGAGGGGGATCGCGACCGTGAGTCCGTGGAGATTGTGCAGATGCGCGTCACCCAAGAGGAGACGACGGGTCCCCGGTGACCGACGGACGGGGCGTTGCGCGAGGGGCGCGCGCCCGCTCAGGTAGGCCCCCGTCGGGGAGTGCGGGTTGCGGCGCAGCTCCTCCGGGCTCCCTTGGGCGACAAGACGCCCTCCCTCACGTCCGCCTCCGGGTCCGAGTTCGACGATGTGGTCCGCGGCGGCGAGGAAGGAGGCGTCGTGTTCGACGACGAGCACCGCGTTGCCGAGATCGGCCAGGCGGCGCAGGATGCCGAGAAGCGGTTCGAGATCGCGGGGGTGGAGCCCGACGGATGGCTCGTCGAGGACGTAGGTCACGCCGACCAGACCCTGGCCGATCTGGCCGGCCAGGTGAAGCCGCTGGGCCTCTCCGCCCGAGAGGCTCTGCGCGGGACGATCCAGGGTGAGGTACCCGAGACCGACCTCGAGCAGGAAGGCGAGGCGCTGGTTGAGGGCCGCGCGCAGCGGAGCCGTCCAGGCGCACGCGACGGGATCCTCGGGAACGTAGGAGACGAGGGTGTCGGCGAGACGCCGCAAGGGCAGCGCCACGAGGTCGGGCAGGGTCCACGGGCCGAGGCGCACGTGGCGGGCGAGGGGGTTGAGACGGCTTCCTTGGCAGGCGCCGCATATCCGGCTTGAGCGCAACGCGCGCAGGCGCTCGCGGACGCGGGCGGAGCTGGTTTCCTGCCAGCGGAGGGCCAGGGTGGGCAGGACGCCGCCGAATCCGTCCGGATCGGGTCCGGGGGGACCGTCGAGAAGAAGGGCGCGCGCAGTGGGGGCAAGCGTCGCGAAAGGGACATCAAGCGGGATCCCGTGGCGGTGCGCAAAGGCGCTCAGCGCAAGCCCGCTCCGACCGTGTCCCGGCACCCAACCGTGAAGCGCCCCCTCCGCGAGACTCCGCGCGGGGTCGGTCACGATCTTCTGCGGATCGAAGTACTCCTCCGTCCCGAGCCCGGCGCAGATCGGGCAGGCTCCCTCGGGATTGTTGAACGAGAGGTGGCGAGGTTCGAGTTCGGGGGCGGCGCGCCCGCAGACCGAGCAGGTGGCCCGGCGATGGAAGACGAGGGCCAGGTCCGGGCGGTCCACGCCCCGGATGTGAACACGCTCCGCGCGGAGCCCCAGGGCGTGTTCGAACGCCTCGCGCAGGCGCGCGCGGTCCTCTTCGTCCGCCCGCAGACGGTCGACGACGACCTCGATCGTGTGAAAAGCGCGAAGCGGCCGAGGGAGAGCGTCGAGCTCGGCCTCACGGCCGTCGAGGAGTACGCGGACGTAGCCCTCGCGGCGCAAGGCTTCGAGGTGAGAGGCGCGCGCCCGTGGGCCGCGGCCCTCCGCCGCAAGAGGGGCCAGAACGGCGACGCGTCCGCCGCGGGCGGCCTCGAGTGTGCGTTCGATCATGGCTTCGATCGATTCGGCGCGCATCGCCGTCCCGTGCTCGGGGCAGTGCGGGATCCCGGCTCGGGCGAAATAGAGCTTGAGGTATTCGTAAAGATCGGTGACCGTGCCGACGGTCGAGCGGGGGTTGTGGGCGGGGGCGCGGCGGCCGATCGCGAGAGCGGGCGAGAGGCCCTCGATCGATTCGACCGGAGGGCGCGGCAGGAGGTCGAGGAACTGGCGGGCGTAGAGCGAGAGGGACTCGACGTAGCGGCGTTGGCCTTCGGCGTAGATGGTGTCGAACGCGAGCGAGGATTTGCCCGAGCCCGAAGGGCCGGTGATGACGACGAGGGCACGGCGTGGGAGACAGAGATCGAGATTCCGGAGGTTGTGGGTGCGCGCTCCGCGGACGCGCAGTGTGTCCTCCGGAACGGGGTCCGCCGCGGTCACGCCGGACGCGGGGCGGCGGGGACGCCCAGGACCTTGCCGGGGTTGAGGATGCCGGCGGGGTCAAAGACCGCCTTGACGGACGCCATGACCCCGCGCGTCTCGGCGTCGATCTGCCAAGGGAGGTAGGGGGCCTTGGCGAGACCCACGCCGTGTTCTCCCGAGAGCGTTCCCCCGAGGTCAAGGACACGGGCGAAGAGGACGGAGGCGGCCTCCGCGGCCCGGCCGCGGTCGTCCGCGTCGTCTGCGTCGTGGAGGATGTTGACGTGGAGGTTGCCGTTGGCCACGTGGCCAAAGCTGACGATGCGGAGGCCCGTGCGTGCGGCGAGATCTTCAAGATGGCCGATGAGCTCCGGAAGACGGCTGGCGGGGACGGCGACGTCTTCGTTGACCTTTCCGGAAGCGAGCCGGCGGAGTGCAGGCGAGAGCGCGCGCCGCGCCGCCCACAGGGTCTCGCGCTCGGGCTCGTCATGGGCGCGGCGAAGATCAAGAAGCCCCTCCCCGCCGAGCGCCTCCTCGTGAAGTCTCGTGACCGCCTCGAGCAAACGCGGATCCTCCTCCACGTCAACGAGAAGGAGCGCACCGGCTCCGGCGGGGACGGGGGGTGCGAGATCGGGGGCGACGAGTCCGAGGGCGGCGCCGTCGAGGAGCTCGCAGACCGCCGGGCCGTGCGTAAGGGCGCGCAGACGCAGCACCGCCGCGACGGCTTCGCGCACCCCCTTGTAGCAGGCGCGAAGGCTCGTGCGTCCGGCGGGTCGCGGGACGAGGGCGAGCGTGGCCTCGACGATGATGGCGAGTGTCCCTTCCGAGCCCACAAGGAGATCGGTGAGATCGTAGCCGACGGAATTTTTCTCGGTCCGTGCCCCGGTGCGGACGACCGTTCCCGCGCCGCTCACGGCGGTGAGACCGAGGACGTAGCGGCGGCTCGCTCCGTAACGCGCGGCGTGCGGCCCCGAGGCGTGGGTCGCAAGATTGCCGCCGACCGTGGCGTAGGCGGCCGAGGTCGGATCGGGAGGCCAGAGAAGACCCGCCCCTCGGGCCACGTCCTGGATCCGGCGGTTGGGAACGCCGGCCTCGGCCACGAGAAGGCGATCGGCCGGATGAAACGAGACGATGCGGGCGAGACGCTCGAGGCTCACAACCACCCCGCCGGCCACCGGCACGCTCGCTCCGGTGGTGTTGCTTCCGAGACCGCGGGGTGTGAGGGGCACACGGTGCTTGTTCGCCCAACGGACGAGAGCGACGATCTCCTTGAGGGCCGTGGGGAACACGACCGCGTCCGGGGGGGCCTCGCGCCGGCTGTTGTCCGAGGCGTAGGGCCAGCATCCTGACGGATCGAGGTGCCGCCTCTCGGGCGGAAAGAGCGCGGAGAGTTCGTTCCGGGATTCCGCGCTGAGAGGCACCGTCCGCATTCCGCTCAGGCCGGCGCCCATGAGCGATCGATGAGGCCGCACAGGCAGTGAAGCAGGAGGAGGTGACCTTCCTGGATGCGGGCGGTATTCGCGTGCGGGATGCGCAGTTCGAGATCACGCTCGGGCCTGAGCATGGCGGCGAGCGGCCCCCCGTCGCGGCCGGTCAGGGCGAGGACGCGGAGCCCCTGTTCCTGCGCGGTGCGGACGGCGCGGTTCACGTTCGCCGAGCGCCCGCTCGTCGAGAGCGCGAGGAGGACGTCCCCGGGGCGGCCGAGCGCCTGGACCTGCTTGGAGAAAATTTCCTCGTAGCTGTAGTCGTTGGCGATCGCGGTGAGCGTCGAGGTGTCGGTCGTGAGCGCCACGGCCGCGAGCGGCCTCCGCTCACGTTCGAAGCGATTGAGGAACTCGGCCGAGAAGTGTTGGGCCTGGGCGGCCGAACCGCCGTTGCCGCAGGCGTAGACGGTGCGCCCCACCCGGAGTGTCTCGTTGAGGAGGTGGGCCGCCGCGCACACGGGGCCGAGGAGCGTGGTGCGAACCGACGTGAGGAGGTTTTGGGCCTCCTCGATCCAAGTGTCGAGAAGCACATCTTCGGGTTCGCTCATGGAGGGCTCGTGCTCGTGGTGGGGGGGGCGGGAGGGGTGTGGGGCATCGTGATCAGTACCGGACGTCCGTGGCGAAACACCGCCCAGCTGAGACGCCGGTGGATCACTCGTCCTCGCCCGAGGTAGAGGAGGCCCGTCGCACCGGGAAACGGCAAACGCAGGGGGTGCCGGGAATGGACGAGAAGCGGGAGGAGACGGTAGGCGTCGAAGCCGAGAGCAAGGAGCCGCCCGTCGCGGTGGGCCAGGGACGGCCAGAGTTTCGCGGCCTCGCGGCGCACGGGGGCGAGGGCGGTCTCGTGCCCGAGCATCCACGGCATGTTCGGAAAGCGAATGCCGTCGAGATCCCGGTGGACGACGCCGGGTTCGTCGATCTCGGCCAGAGCGTAGACGGGGATGTTCAGGGCTCCGAAGTAACGGAGTTCGGGACGGAGTTCACGGGCATCCGCGGCCCGCGCGGGCATGAAAATCATCTCGAGATCCTGGCGCGCGACGGGTTGGAAGACGAGCGGTTGGCCGAGGATGGACTCGAGCGTGCGGGCGCGCACGAGGCTGGCGTTGACCCTGAGGAGTCGCCGAACCGTCCCTGCGTAGTCGTGCCGCCCCGGGCGGTAAAAGGCCACGGCCGCGAGGGTCCCGCCGTCTCGGGTGTAGGCGCGACGGAAGGCGGCCAGGACCCGCGCACCCCAGGCGGTCCGGGGGATGAGGGCGGCGGCGATGCGCCGTCCGTGGGCGAGCGCCCGGCGTGCGTCTTCCCGGGCCTCATCCTCGGGGGAGATCCCGAACTGGTAAAACCGTGGCGGCGTGTGCGCCCCTCGCTTGAGGTCGTTGAGCGCAAGGACCGTGAGGCCGCTGTGGTGGCTCTTCGCCAGCGTGGCCACCTGAGGGGCCAAGAGAGGGCCAATCACCACCGCGGCGCCCCAGCGGCGTGCCCTGCTGTAGGCGCGAAGCGCCCCCGCTCGTCCTGTTTCGGTATCGAAAAAGCGGACCGCTCCGGCGCGCGCCGCCCGCCCCCCCGTGAAGCGTGCGAGGAGAATGCCTCCCGCCACCGCGCGGGCGGCGTCACGGTAGGAGCCGCGCAAGGGCAGGAGGACGGCGACGCGGGAGGGGTAACGGGTGAGGAGGCTCAGGCGGGCGAGGAGTCGGGGCACGACCGAGAGCCGTGCGGGATGGTGCGGATAGCGCGTCTCCCAGCGGGCGAGGAGACGATGAAAGAGCGTGGGGTCGGACGCGCTCCGATGCACGAGATCGGCGAGCGCGATCCACCCTCGCACCGTCGCTCCGGCCGTGGCCGGAAGCGGGAGCGGTCCGTGACGTGCGACCCAGAGGTTGAGATCCCGCCAAAGGAGGCGGTCGTTCCGCGCCCGGGACGTGGAGCCGGTGAGCAGTCCGCGGCGGGCGACGAGAAGACGGACGGCCGTGCGCGGGTGCCCGAGTTTCCAGTTGAGGGTGGCACGGAAGGCGAGCGCGTGCGGGAGAAGGGACGGAGGCGGGGTCGGAAGCCACGCCGCCAGGGTGCGGACGGCGTGCGGTTGGTGGGCGATCCTGGACTCGAGGAAGGACCACGCCGCGGGGTCGAGGCGCTCGGCGGCAAGGGCACGGGCTGAGGGTCCCACGAGTAGCTGACGCGCGCGTAGGGCGGCGCCACCGCGAAGATCGGCCCAAGCTTCGCGGACGAGGGCGCGTGCGGCCGCCTCCGAATCCGCCGGGACCGAGCGCCGCAGACGCGCGGCCAGGAGACGGGCTCGTGTCCAGTCGCGGGCGGCGAGGGCGACGTGGAGGGCCGAGGTGAGACGCGCCGTCCGGACCGAAGGCCGCGGCGGAAGAGGGGCGCAGGCGGCGAGGACGAAGACGAGGCCGCAGAGGAGAGCTCCCCGGCGGAGCGGACGACGGGCGAAGGCGTTCATGGACGTAGTATGCTCCCCCTGCGGGACATTGTCCGTCGGTGGCGAAATTCTCGCAGGTTCCGTCCGTTTTGTCATCTCATTCTCCTTCCCCTGCGGCGGGCGTTCTCCACGTCGTTGCCACACCCATCGGTCATCTCGGGGAGTTGGCGCCCCGGGTGAGGGAGGTGCTTGCCGAAGCGGATCTCGTCCTTGCCGAGGACACGCGTCGCACGCGCGCGCTGTTTCATCATCTCGGCCTCAGCCGCCCGCTCCTCTCGCTCCATGCCCATAACGAGGTGTCGCGGCTGCCCACGCTTCTCGAACGACTCCGGGGAGGGGCCCGCCTCGCGCTCGTCTCCGACGCCGGCACCCCCCTGGTCTGTGATCCGGGGGCGTCTCTCATCGCGGCGGCCCACGCGGCGGGGATCCGCGTGAGCCCCGTCGCCGGCCCCTCGGCGGTCACCGCCGCGCTTTCGGCCGCCGGTTTCCCGTGCGACCGGTTCCGTTTCGAGGGCTTTTTCCCCGCCGCCGGCACGGCCCGTCGTCGCCGTCTCGAGGCCCTACGGGAGGAGAGCGTCCCCACGGTCTTCTATGAGGCCCCGCACCGCCTGCTCGCGACTCTCGAGGATGCCTGTGTGGTGCTCGGCGGGGGGCGGGAAGCGGTTCTCGCCCATGAGCTCACAAAAATTCACGAGACGGTCGTGCGCGACAGTCTCGCCGAACATCGGCGCCGACTGACCGAGGCCGCGACGCCCCCCCGGGGGGAGTATGTTCTCGTGCTCGGGCCCGCACCGAGTGTGGCGGCGAGCACCGGGGAGAGCCTCACGGCGGAAATCCGGCGTGCGCTCAGGATTCTCGGTGAGGATCTCCCCCCCGGGAAGGCGGCGGCGTTGGCCGCGCGTCTTTGGGGCATCGAGCGCCGTCTCGTTTACGGTTTTCTGACCGGTCCGGGACGTGGAGAGGACGGAAGTTGACAAAAGCGGGGGCGGCCGATAACCGCTCTACCGCCCGAAGCCCCCGAATGTCTCCATCAAAAATCTCCAGGCGACACCGCACATTCCCCGTACCCAATATCAGCCGAGATTCGAGCCCGGCTCTTTAACCAAAACGGCGTAAAGCTCCCGCCTTCAGGCATGGGGAGACAAGCCGCTTGGGGTCATGGCATCCCGTCCTCGAGGGCGCCGGCGGCGTCTCAACGCCGTCGGCTGTGTCCGCTCCCGCGCGAACCCGTGCTGCGTCCGCCCCGTGTCCCCGGGCGGCGGGGGGAGGGGTGTGTCGGCGTTTCTTTCGCCTGGAGTGCTCGGATCTCAGCAAGGATGGCGCGGGCCACCGCGGGCACCTCACCGTCGCCGTCGACGGTCCGCAGAAGGCCTCGTTCCGCGTAGTAGGCGATCAGAGGTTCGGTCTGTTGGGCGTAGACACGCAAGCGGTTGGCCACGGTTTCGCTGTTGTCGTCGCTGCGGTGTCGCAGGGGAGTTCCGCAGACATCGCAGAGCTCGTCGATTTTCGGCGGCTGGGTGAAACGGTTATAAATCGTGCCGCAGCGGGGACAGCTGAGACGGCCTGCGATGCGCTCGACCAGCGCATCGTGATCGACGCGGATGTAGAGGGCGGCATCCAGGGGAGCCCCGATGTCGCTGAGCAGGGTGTCGAGCGCCTGCGCCTGGGCGAGATTGCGCGGGAAGCCGTCGAGGATGAACCCCCGTCGGGCGTCGTCCTCGGCAAGCCGGCGGCGGATGATGGCCAGGACGACCGCGTCGTCCACGAGTCGCCCGGCATCCATGCTCTCGCGCGCTTTGAGCCCCTCGGGCGTCCGCCCCTCGACGGCCGCGCGCAGAAGATCGCCGGTGGAAATCTGAGGGATGCGGAATCGGGAGGCCAGGCGTTTGCCCTGGGTGCCTTTGCCCGAGCCCGGGGCTCCGAGGAGAACGAGACGCATGGAGGACGAGACCCTCGTTGGGAGGAAGGGGCACCGCGCCGGAGACGCGGTCGGACCGCGCTAAACTACCCTGTCGTTCGCGTTTCGTCAATTCCGTCCCCGGACAGGCGGCTCGGCTGCGGTCTTGAGGGGGCGAGACAAGGGGGGACATCATGCCGGCGCCGAACGCGCTCTACGCTCAGTCGGGCGGGGTGACCGCCGTCATCAACACCACCGCGCGCGGCCTCATTGAGGCCGTCCGCCGCCATCCGGCTCGTCTCGGACGCCTCTACGCCGGCCGAGACGGCATCCTCGGGGTGCTCGAGGAACGTTTGATCGACACCGGGCGCCTTGGGGCGGAGGACCTCGCGCTCCTCGGCGATCTCCCCGGCGGGGTCTTCGGTTCGTGCCGCTACAAGCTTCGCTCTCCCGAAGAGCGTCCGGAGCTCTACGCGCGGCTGCTCGACGTCTTTGCCGCACACCGCATCGGCTATTTTTTCTACAACGGCGGAGGAGATTCCCAGGATACGGCGCAGAAAGTGGCCGCCTACGCGGCCGCGCGCGGATACCCCCTGGTCGTCCTTGGCATCCCGAAGACGATCGATAACGATCTTCCGGAGACCGACTGTTCGCCCGGTTACGGATCGGTGGCCCGCTATGTGGCCGTCTCCACCTGGGAGGCGGCGCGCGATGTGGCCTCGATGGCGTCGAGTTCGACCCGTGTGTTCATTCTCGAGGTCATGGGCCGCCACGCCGGCTGGATCGCCGCCGCCGCGGGGCTCGTGCACCGACGGGCGGAGGATCCCCCGCACCTCATCCTGTTTCCCGAGAGGCCCTTTGTCGAGGAGACTTTTCTTGCGGCTGTGCGCCGGACAGTGGCTTCGTACGGTCACTGCGTGATCGTCGCCTCGGAGGGTGTGCGTGATAAGTCGGGCCGCTTTCTCGCCGAGGCCGGTGGGCGCGACGCCTTCGGGCACACTCAACTCGGCGGGGTGGCGCCGCGGCTCTCGGCTCTCGTCCAGGACAAGCTCGGTTTCAAGTGCCACGCGGCCGTCGCCGACTATCTCCAGCGCGCCGCCCGCCACCTGGCCTCACGGACCGATCTTGAGCTGGCGCGGGCCGTCGGTCGTGACGCCGTGCGCTACGCTCTTCTTGGACGCCACGCCGAGATGGTGACGATCGAACGCCTGTCCGATCGGCCCTACCGCTGGCGTACGGGGACGGTGCCGCTCGAACGGGTCGCCAACCGTGAGCGCCTTCTGCCCGAGGCGTTCATTCGCGCCGACGGTTTTGGGATCACGGCAGCCGCCCGCCGGCATCTCGCACCCTTCGTTGCGGGCGATGCTCCGCCGCACACGGTGGACGGACTTCCGCCTCCGGTGCGTCTCCCCCTCGTTGCTGTCCGCCGCCGCCTTGAACCCTTTACCGCCCCGCGCTGAGGCCGCGGCGCACGCGCGTGCGCACGGGGAAGAAGGCGTTACGCCGGCGATCTTTGCCCATCAGCCCAACACCGCAACCTTCCGCCGGGCCTTCGTCCTCACCACCGCCTGGACATTCGTCGAACTGGCGGGCGGGATCTGGGCGCATTCGCTCGCCCTCATCGGCGACGCCGGTCACGGTCTCGTCGACGCCCTCGCCCTTCTGCTCGCTCTCCTCGCCGGGCGTCTGGCCAGCCGGCCGGCGAGTGCCCGTCACAGCTTTGGGCTCGGGCGGGTTGAAATCCTCATGGCGGACGTGAACGGACTTCTCATGCTGGCCCTTGTGGTGGCTCTGGCGTCGGCCGCCGTCCAGCGCCTGCGGCATCCCGGGGCCATCCACGTCGCGGGTCCTGCGGTCGTCGTTCTCGGTCTTGCCGGACTCCTTGTGAACGCGGGCGTTTTCTTTGTTCTCCGCCGCGGGGCCCGCACCCTCAACCAACGCGGCGCGCTCCTCCATGTGCTCGGCGATCTTCTCGGCTCTTCGGCCGCCACTCTCTCCGGGCTCGTGATCGTCCTGACCGGTTGGATGCCGATCGACCCCTTGGTCAGCTTCTTCATCGCCGGCCTGATTCTTGTGGCGGCCGTCCGCCTGATCCGCTCGACTCTCCCCGTCCTCCTCGAGGGTGTCCCGGAAGGCTTCGACCTCGGAGAGATCGGCCGCAGCCTGGCCACTGTGGACGGTGTGGCCCAGGTGCACGATCTCCACATCTGGGGGGTGGCCTCCGACCAAGTGGCACTCGCCGCGCATGTCGTCGTCCACGACCTCGGCCGCTGGGACGAGACCTTGGTTGCCCTGAGCGCCGTGCTGGCCGATCGCTACGGCATCCGTCACACGACGCTCCAGCCGGAACCCGTCTCGCACCGTCTCGAACCCCTGGCTTTCGGCGCCCGAATCACGCCGGGCGGAGAACACGGGGCCTAAGTCGCGGGGATCCCTGAGGGCGGAGCGGGTTCGGCGAGGAGGCGCTCGATCCGCGGACGGAGCGCTTCGGGACGGACCCCCGGGGCGTGACGCGAACGCACACGGCCGTCGCGACCGACCAGAAACTTCGTGAAGTTCCACTTGATCGCCCGCGTCCCGAGAAGTCCGCCGGCCTCGCGGGTGAGCCATCGCCAGAGCGGGTGCGCTCCGGGTCCGTTCACCTCGACCTTGGCGAAGAGCGGGAAATCGACCTCGTAACGGGTGGAGCAGAAGCGGGCGATCGTCTCCCCGTCCCCCGGTTCTTGGCCTCCGAACTGGTTGCAGGGGAAGCCGAGGACGGCCAGCCCTTGCTCGCGGTAGTCGCGGTGGAGTTGCTCGAGCTCGGCGTACTGCGGCGTGAACCCGCAGGCACTCGCCGTGTTCACGACGAGCAGAACCTTCCCCCGCCAGTCGGCGAGCGCGCGCTCGACGCCCGAGATGTCGTGCGCGCGGAATGCGTAGATGTCTTCGGGATCTGCGGTCACGGGCGGGCTCTCCTCACGAACACAACCGCAATCTAGCACGGTCGGCCGCGAGGCGTCGCGGGCGTTATACAATCGAAAGGTTCATCCCCGGCCCGTTTCCGGGTCTTCGGAGGCAATCCCGTGCTGGCCTTCCGCGTCCGTCAGAAAGAGAGCGCCTTCTATCTCGTCAACTACAGCGCCCGCGATCTGGTCAAGAGGGTGCGCCTCACCGCCCGCGCGCCGCGCCGGGAAAGGGAGGACGAGCCCCAACGCGCACCCGCGGGCGAGGACCCCATCGGGCGTTTCATTGAAAAAGTTGAACGCGCCGAGGGCAGTTTCCAGCGCGAACCCATGCGGGCCAAGATTCGATCGCTCCTCGATTTTTACAAGCAGGTCACCCTGCAGCCCATGATTCCGGGAACCGTTCTTCTCTACACGTCCGAAACCCTTGATTTCCGGCCCCACCCGCCCTACGAGGATCTCGGGGATCTGGCCGATCCGCGCGCGCCCTTTCTCGTCATCGACGGCCAGCACCGTCTCGGGGCCCTCAGGCTCTTTCTCGAGGAACGCGCGGAGGACGACCGTACGGCGATCCACGTCCCCTGCCTCGTGTTCGACGGCCGGCAGGAAGATTTCGCCGCCGAGATGTTTGTCCTCATCAACTCGACGGCGACGCGGATCAACAAAAGCCACCTCATCGATCTTTACGAAAAAGTCAGCTGGACCGATCCGGGGCAAAAAGCCGCGGCGCGCCTCGTTCGCCGTCTCTACGAGGACGGCACGAGCCCGCTCCACTACCGCATCAATCTCCTCGGCGGGCGCAGCCAACGCGACAAGTGGATGCTTCAGGCCGAGCTCTTTCATGAGGTGCATGGCTGGTTTCGGGCGCTCGTTCCCAACCCCGCCGACGCCCGTGCGCGCGAGGGGGAGATCTATGCGGTCCTCCTCGACGGTCTTGCGGCCGCGCGCCGCGCCCTCGCCCCGGGCTGGGGGGACAACGAGCGCTACAGGGTGACGACCTCCGTCACGCTGCGTGCCGTCCTGCGGGTGCTTCTGGCGCTGGCCCGCGAGGACGCCCGTCCGCCGGAGGGCCGAGCCGAGCGCTGGGCGCGGCGGCTGGCCCCGTGGAGTGCGCTGGTCGACGACTTTCGGGAAGCCGGCTTTTACGAACGTTTTGCCGCAAAG
>JAKCBQ010000071.1 GCA_021839245.1 Pseudomonadota bacterium | reverse complement strand
GGCGTGAGCGCCCCGCTCCGCCCCACCTGAACGTCGACGGCCCGCACGCGCGACGTTCGTTCGCGCGCCGGAAACTTGTAGGCCACCGCCCAGCGCGGGGCGCGGGCCGTCTCGCCGAGACGGCGCTGCGCGTCGCGGTCGTCGACCTTGAAGACGGCCCCGTCGATCTCGTAGGGAAGACTCTCCCGCCGCCGCCCGAGATCGTCGTGGTAGGCAAGAGCCTCCTCAACGTCCGCCCGACGGGACGCCTCGGGCACCACCGGCAAGCCCCAACGCTCGAGAAGACCGAGGAGTTCCGTCTCCGTCGCCGGATCGTCCCCCTCTTCGAGGGCGCCCAGAGCGTAAGCGCAAAAGCTCAGGGGGCGCGAGGCGGTGACGGTGGGATCGAGCTGACGGAGGCTCCCCGCGGCCGCATTGCGGGGGTTGGCGAACACCTTCTCCCCACGCGCGCGCATGGCGGCGTTCAAGCGCGCGAAATCCTCGCGCGCGATGTAGACCTCACCGCGGATCTCCACGAGACGCGGCGCCGGGGCGCGAAGACGAGCGGGCACCGTCCGGAGAAGCCGGACGTTCGCACTGACGTCTTCGCCCGTTGTGCCGTCGCCGCGGGTGAGCGCACGGGTGAGCTCACCGTTCTCGTAGGTGAGACTCAGAGCCAGACCGTCAAGCTTGGGTTCGGCGACATAGGCGACGGGCTCGGGACGCGCGAGCCGTTGACGGACGCGGAGATCGAAGGCGCGAAACGCCTCGGCATCGAACACGTCGTCGAGCGAACGCATCGGCGTACGGTGGCGGGCGGTGCGAAAGCTGCGGGCGGGCGGAGCGCCGACGAGGTTCGGGAAAGGAACGAGATCCGCGAGTGCGGGATGATGGACGTGGAGGTCTTCGAGCTCGCGCCGCAGGGCGTCGTAGACGTCGTCGCTCACCTCGGGCGCGTCCTCGCCGTGGTAACGGCGGTCGAGCTCGGCGAGCTCGGCGGCCACGGCCCGCGCCCGTGCCAGGATCTCGGGCGGTGGGGTCCCTCCCGCGGGCGGTGGGGCCTCTTCGATCACGCGCCTCAGGCCGTGGCGGAGAGCGCCACAGCTTCCTCGACATCGACGGCGACGAGGCGCGAAACGCCGGGTTCGTGCATGGTCACACCGATCAGCGTGTCCGCAGCCTCGAGGGTGAGCCGGTTGTGGGTGATGAGAATCATCTGCACACGGTCGGTGAAATCGCGCACCACGTCGAGAAAGCGGCCGACGCTCGCCTCGTCCATCGCGGCGTCGACCTCGTCGAGCATGCAGAACGGAGACGGGTTGAGGCGGAAGAGCGCAAAGAGGAACGCGGTCCCGGCAAGCGATTTCTCGCCGCCGGACAGCTGACTCACGCTCACCGGCTTTTTGCCCGGAGGCCGCGCCGTAAACCAGACCCCGGGCGGGGTCTCCCCGTCCGCGGGCCCGAGCGAAAGGGCCGCCTGACCGCCTCCGAAGAGGCGCGGAAACAGCTCACCGAGACCCTCGTTGACACGGTCGAAAGTGGTGCGGAAGCGTTGTTCGCATTCGCGGTCGATGCGGTGCATGGCTTCCTCGAGAGAGGACAGACCCTCGCGGACGTCCGCCATCTGGCGTGCGAGCTCCTCGCTCCGCGTGCGCTCGCGTTCGTACTCCTCGACGGCCATGAGATTGACCGGTCCGATCCGTTCGAGTTTCTGGGCGACCACCGCCGCGCGCTCCTCGAGCCCCGCAAGGTCGAGTCCGTCGTCGTCGACGGACGGCGGTTCGGCCCCCCCCCCGAGTTCGTCGAGGCGACGGGTGAGGTCTTCGAGCCTCTGTTCGCAGGCGGTCAGTCGGACCCGCTGCTCCTCGTGCCGCTCCTGCCAGGCGGTGCGTGTGCGCTCGTGAACGGCCGCCTCCTCATCAAGCCCGCGCAACACCTCTTCCGTCTCGTGGGCGACGCGTTCAAAGGCCAAACGGGCGGCCACGAGATCGGGGAGGCGTTCTTTCTCGGCCTCGTCCTCGCGCTCCAGAACCGCCAATCGTTCCACGCTGCGCGTCAGGGCCTCGCGGCAGCGCCGGCACTCGCCGTCCAGGCGTTCGCTCTCACGGCGGAGCGCCTGGCCACGAACCTGACGCGATTCGTGCGCGACGGCGAGCGCTCTCTCCTCCTCCTGAGCGCGGGTCGCCTCGTCTTCGGCGCGTGTCAACTCCGCCTGGGCTTCGGCCGCGCACCGAGCGGCTTCGGCATGGGCACGGTCGTGATGACCTTCCCCGCCGTCGTGGCGGCGAAGCGCGTCCTCGAGCTCACGCAGCCGTGCGGCGGTCTCGTCCAGGCGGTGCTCGGCCAGCGCGCGTTCCTCGGCGAGACGGCGGGCCTGCTCCTCGGCCTGAGCCAGACGGGCCGCAAGCGCCGCCTCCTCGGCCTGGGCGCGGCGGAGGTCTTCATCGAGCAACTGCAGTTCGGCCTGGCTCTTCTGCGCTCTGCGTTCGTGCTCGTCCCGTCTCTGGATCACATCGGCCAGCCGCGACCGCAAATCGTCGAGGACCGCGGCCAGGCGTTCCTCCTCGCCCGCCGCCCGGTCCAGAGCCTCGGGCAAGGCGAAGAGCGAAGCATCCGGGGGGGTCGTGCGTCCGACACGAAGCCAGGAAGATCCGACCGTCTCTCCCCGGGGCGTCACGAAACGCTCCCCGGGTCCGAGCTCGCCGCGGCGGGCGAGGGCTTCGCCAAGATCGACGGCCGGGCGGGCGCCCGAAAAAGCGGAGGCGAGAAAGTCACTGAGCCCCGCATCGCGGGGCCGCACGGGCAGCGGCAAAAGGGCTCCGGGGGTCGGAGGGCGGCGTTCGACGAGGACGAGGACGGCGCCCCGTTCCTCGGGTAGCGCACCGGCAAAACTGGCGAGATCGTCAACCACGATCGCCCGCACGCCCTCGTCGAGAAGCGCCTCGACGCGGGCCCGCTCGGCGGGAGGCACTTCCAGAAGATCGAGAAGGCGCGTTGCACGGGCGAGCCCGTGTTCCTCGAGCCAACGGCGGGTGACGTCGTCGGCGGGGCTCAGCGCGGCTTCGTAGCGGGCACGAAGGCGAAGATGCTCTTCGCGGGCCGCTTCGCGCGCGCGCAGGGCCTCTTCGAGGGCGCTCTCAAGACCGTTGCGTTCCGCCCCGAGCCTCTCGAGGCTGCGGCGGTCATCTTCGGCGGCCGCGGCCGCGGCGGAGCGAACATCCCCAAGCCGCCGGAGATGGTCGCGTCGTTCGTCGAGCGCGCCGCTCCAGTCCGCCAGTGGGAGGGACGCCTGTTCGCGACCGAGGGACTCAAGACGTCCCACGAGATCGGCGCGGATGCGCTCGAGATGGGCGTGCTCGAGCGCCATCCGTTCCTGCGCGTGGTGGGCTTCACGCCGCGCGTTTTCCACGCTGCGGACCCCCTCGGCCGCCTCGGCGGCGCGCCGACGCGCCTCGTCGAGGCCCGTGCGGGCCCGCGCCAGCGCATCGACCGCGCGCGCGTGATCCGGACGCAGGGCGTCGCACTCGGCGTCGGCCGTCCGGACCAGACGCTCGGCTTCGTGCCGCTCGGCTTCGAGACGGACGCACTCCCCCTCGAGCCTCGCCCGCTCCGCACCGAGAGCGTCCTTTTCCCTCGTTCGCGCCGCGTGCGCGCTTTCGAGCGCCGCGATCTCGCGATCGGTTTCGTGGTGCCGTCGGCGCTGTTCCTGGAGAAGATCCTGAGCCGCATGGCGCCGTTCCTGGAGCTCCTGAAACGAGGCGTCGAGGCCCGTCCGCTCGGCGGCGAGCGATTCGAGCGCCAGGCGGGCCTCGTCGCGGGCACGGACGAGCCGTTCGCGGTCCTCGAGGAGAGCGCGGCGACGAAGGGCGCGCAGACGCGCGTCGAGAGCCCGCTGTTCGTCGCGCAGAGCCGTGTAGCGCTCGGCCGCGCGCGCCTGACGTGCGAGGCCGAGGGCCCGCGCGTCGATTTCTCGTGCCAGATCCTCGAGACGCGCCAAATTATCGCGCGCGCTCTCGATCCGCGAGGCGGTCTCGCGTCGGCGTTCGCGATACTTGGAGACCCCCGCGGCTTCTTCGAGGAAGGACCTGAGCTCCTCGGGGCGCGCTTCGACGAGACGGCCGATCGTCCCCTGCTCGATGATCGCGTAGTTGTGCGGACCCAGGCCGGTCCCCAAAAAGACCCCGACGATGTCGCGTCGGCGACAGGAACCGCCGTTCAGGCTGTAGTCCGAGATGCCGTCGCGGCCCATCGTGCGCCGGACGGCGATCTCGGCGTAGCGCGCGTATTCGCCCCCCAGCGCCCCGTCGCTGTTGTCAAAAACGAGCTCGACGAAGGACGTCACGCTCGGCTTGCGCCGGGCGGAGCCGTTGAAGACGACATCCGCCATCGAGGTTCCGCGCAGTGTCTTGGCGGAACTCTCGCCCATGACCCAGCGGACGGCGTCGATGAGGTTCGATTTGCCCGCCCCGTTCGGGCCCGTGACGGCGACCACACCCGACCGCAGGTTGAGGGTCGTCGTGTCGGCGAAGGACTTGAAGCCCCCGAGTCGGATGGTCAAAAGGCGCATGGCGTCGCGGCGGGCGGGAGGTGACGGTCGCGCCCATTGTAGGGGGGAGCGGCCCGTCCCGGGCGCCCGTCCCCCACCCGGGCGGCGGTTCCGTTAGAGTAGTCACGATGCCTCCCGATCCCGGCCCCGCGATGCCCGCTCCCGATCCCGCGTGCCTCGCCACGTTCCCCAATCCCACGGTGGAACGCGACTATCTCATCACGATGCGCGTCCCGGAATTCACGTCCCTCTGCCCTCTCACGGGGCAACCGGATTTCGCCGTCCTCGAGCTCGCCTACGTCCCCGACCGACTCTGCCTCGAGCTCAAGGCCTTGAAGCTCTATGTCTGGTCGTACCGCGACGCCCGCGCCTTCCATGAGGCCGTCACCAACGCCTTTCTCGACGATCTCGTGCGCGCCTGCGCCCCACGTTACATGCGTCTCAAGGCCCGCTTCCATGTCCGCGGCGGCATCTGGACCACGGTCACCACCGTGCATCGCCAGCCCGGCTGGGACAATCCCGAGCTCGTGCGCGAGGCTTCGGCCGCCCGCCCCGACGACGAACCGGCGGCCGCCTGACGCCGGCGGCCCCTTGACAAGGAGCCGTCGCAAGTGA
>JAKCBQ010000020.1 GCA_021839245.1 Pseudomonadota bacterium | reverse complement strand
CGAGATCCCGACTGCGGCGGCCTTCGTCCTTGTGACGGTTGATGAAGGCTTGAACGGCCCCCGGCGAGAGGCGTTCGGGGTCGACCCCCGCAAGGCGCATGATCTCCTGGACGAGACGCTTCTGATCGTCCTCGTCGAGGATGGTGAAGGTCTCGGGAAGGCCCGCCGCAGAGGCGTGGCGGCGGAGCAAACGGTGGGCGAGGGCGTGGAAAGTTCCGACCCACATCCTCCGGCTTTCGGACCCGACGAGTGTCGCGATGCGCTCTTGCATCTCGCGCGTGGCCTTGTTGGTGAAGGTGACGGCCATGATTTCGCTGGGGCGGGCGCGGCCCTGGGCGAGCAGCCAGGCGATGCGGTGGGTCAGGACCCGCGTCTTGCCGCTGCCTGCGCCGGCGAGCACCAAGAGCGGTGTGTCTTCGGCCGTCACGATGGCCCGTTGCTCGGGGCTGAGTTCCGCAAGAAGGTCGGCACGTTCCATCGCGTTATTGTAGAGGGGACGGGCCGCCGGTCCGACCAGCGGGTTCCTCGCTCTTGCCGTTGCGCTGCGCCGTCGCCGCAATCGTTCTCAACTACGACTCGACCGATCTCACCATCGCCTGCGTCGAGTCACTGCTCGGCCGCACCGATCCCGAGCTGGACATCCACGTCCGGGTAGTCGACAACGGTTCTCGGGACGAAGAACGTGCTGCCCTCGTCCGTTGGGCCGAGGGCCAAGGCGAACGTGTCTCGCTGCGGCTCAATCCCGTCAACCGGGGATTTGGCGGCGGCATGAGCGATGGGCTCGAAGGACTCGAGGCCCGCTACTACTTTTTTCTCAACAACGATGCTCTCGTCGAGGGCGACGCCGTCTCGATTCTGGTGCAGACGCTCGACGCTCATCCCCGCGTCGGGTTGGCCGGCCCGGCCCAGTGCGACGCCTCCGGGGCACCCCGCTCAGCCTACGGAACCCTTCCCTCGATCAGCGAGATGCTGTTGGGACGCGCGCTTTCGCGGCGCCTTCGTCGGGCCCCGCCGCCCCCGGGACGGGAGGCGGGGCCGGTTGAGAGAGTGTCGGGTGCGGCGATGTTCGTGCGGGCCCGGGCCTTCTTCGATGTCGGCGGCTTTGACCCCCGGCTCTTCCTCTACGGCGAGGAGGAAGACCTGGCCTGGCGATTGTCGAAGCGAGGGTGGGAGGTCTGGCATGTCCCCGGAGCCACGATCCGTCATCTCGGAGGGGGGAGCAGCCGGGATCGGCCGGCTCTCGAACGGCTCTACTATCGCTCATATCTTTATGTCGTCCGCAAGCATCGGGGTCGCAGCTACGAACGCGTCTACCGCTTCCTTCTCGTCCTCAAACTCGCGCGCCGCGCCCTTCGCGGACGCGTCTCCTGGGCGCTCGTCCGCGAGGTCGTGCGCGGCCGACCTCCGTCCTGAAGCGCAGCGTGAGCCCCACGGGCACGGTGGGCTCGTGTCCGTCCGGCTCTTTTGGCGCCGCGCGCGGGGCCGGATTTCGCCGCGGGGGATCCTGTGATCAAGTACATCGGCTCGAAGCGTACGCTCGTGCCACTCCTCCTCGAGATTGTGCGCCACGCGGGGGAAGCCCGTTGCCTCCTCGACCTCTTTTCGGGAACCTCCCGCGTCGGTCACGCCTTCAAGGCCGCGGGCTACCGCGTCCTTGCGAACGACCACAACGCCTACGCGGCCGTCTTGGCCCGTTGCTATGTTCAGGCGGATGCCGACGATGTGCTTGGGGACGCACACCGACTCGTCCGCGAGTTCAACGCATTGCCCGGCAAGCCGGGGTACTTTACCGAAACCTTCTGCCGACGCTCGCGGTTCTTTCAACCGCACAACGGTGCGCGGATCGACGCCATCCGTGAGGCCATCGCGGCCAAGAGTCTCGATCCGGAGCTCGAGGCGGTGTTGCTTGTCTCGCTCATGGAGGCCGCCGACCGCGTCGACTCCACCACCGGACTGCAGATGGCCTACCTCAAAACCTGGTCGCCGCGTTCCTACAAGGATCTGGAGCTCCGGCTGCCCGCGGTGCTTCCGCGCGCTCTCCACGGCAAGGGGGTCGGCTTGAATCTTGACGCCCTCGAAGCGGCGGCAAGGTTCGAGGCCGATGTGGTCTACGTCGATCCTCCCTACAACCAGCATTCTTACTTGGCCAATTACCACGTTTGGGAGACCCTGGTCCGTTGGGACCGACCGGAGGTCTATGGCGTGGCCTGCAAGCGCTCGGACGTCCGTGTCCGGCACAGCGTCTTCAATTCACGCCCGTCGGCTCGAGAGGCCCTGCGGCAGCTGCTCGTCCGTGTCCGTGCTCCGCTCATCCTTCTCTCGTTCAACGACGAAGGGTTTCTCGGACGCGAGGCTCTCGAGTTCGAGCTGGGCGCGCTCTGGCAGGGCGCAGCCAGGGTGGCTGTGCTCGAAATCGATTTCCCCCGTTACGTCGGCGCCCGGATCGGCATTCACAACCCGCACGGGGAGAAGGTGGGGACGATCGGCCGCGTGCGGAACAAGGAATTTGTCTATATCGTCTCGCGGGACGATCTCTCCGAGGCCCTCGCGCGTGCGGCCGAGGCCCGCCCCTGGCCGTTTCCGCTTCGCCGCGTGCGATCGGGGGAGTGAGGGGCGAACCGAACACCCCACGGGCGTTCAGAACTGCGGGGCGCGCAAGCGATTGTCCTGCGTCGGAAGCGGGACGATCGGGGGCGCCGCAGCTCGGGCGTCGGCCGACCAAGGCGCCACGAGCGGTTCGGCGCGTCCGAGGAAAGGGTAAACTCTACGTGTTCCAGCCCCGTCCGCGGTTCGTTCTCGTGCCTCTCTTCCGTTGCTCGCCGCTCGTCCCGAGAGTCTTCGTCGTCGGGCTCTTGCTCCTCGCCCTCGCCCCGGCCGCCCGGGCCCTTCCCGATCTCTATGTTCCGCTGAGCGGGGGAACGGTGGCGATCTACGATCTCGGGAACCACGATAACCTCGTAGTTCGTCTCGGCGTCGGTCCGGGCGATTCGGCCTTGGCCGCCTCGCCTCTCGGCGCCACCGCTTACGTCGCCAACACTGATGCTGAAACGCTGAGTGAGATCACGACGGCCTCCACCGGCACGAGTGTGGGGGCTCCGCTCGCCCTCCCGGGGGAACCCGACGCTCTCGTCTACAGCAGTGAAGGAGCCGCGGTTTTCGTAGCCCTCGGACCCCAGAACGAAATTGCCGAGATCGCGAGCGGCGGCACGACCGTGCTGCAGACGATTCCCGTGGGGGCCGACCCCGATGCGCTTGCGATCACGCCGGACGACGCTCTGCTGTTCGTGGCCAACGCCAACGGCAACGATGTCTCGGTGGTGTCCGCGTCTCTGGCGGTGCTGCTTGCCACGATCCCGGTCGGGAACCATCCCGACGCGGTCGCCGTCCTGCCTCAAGGCACCACGGTCTATGTCGCCAACGCCGGAAGCGGGACCGTGTCGGTCATCGACCGCGCGACCCGGGCGGTGGTGGGGACGATCGCGGTTGGTGCGGATCCGGTGGCGCTGGCCCTCTCGCCCGATGGAACACGGCTCTTCGTTGCCTGCGCCGGCACGGACACGGTGAGCGTGATCGACACCCAGACCGGTGCCGTGACCGCGAGCATCCCTCTCGACGCGGCGCCCTCGGCTCTGGCGTTCGATCCGGCGGGGGATACCCTCTATGTCGTCGAGCCCTCCGCCCGGGCCGTCGCCGAGATCAATCCCGTCCTGGACGCGGTCACGGGGACGCTTGGGCTGCCCGCCGTTCCCACGACGAGCGGAAACGCCTTCGTCGGACAGGGCGATCTCGTGGCTCTGAGTCAAGGACTCTCGACCACGACGAACGTGGAAGTGACCGGGTCGCTCGGCTGCGGGGACACGCTCGGGCGGACACGGAATTTCTCCCTGGTGATCCCTCCCGTGCACGGACGGTTGTTTCTGTCTGCGTCGACGGGGGGCTTCGAGTACATTCCGGCGACGAACTACCTCGGTCGGGATTCTTTCTCGTTTCTCTGCGAGTCGATCCTCGGTGGTCCCAATCCGGTGTCGAACGTCGCCACGGTGTCCGTGGCCATCGGCAACGGCAACGTCTCCGTTTCCTCAGGCGCCCTGGGTCCCCTCAGCCTCGTCGTTTTGGGCGTTGTCCTCGTCCTGCGCCGCCGCGGCCGGCGGTCTTCGGTTTAGAACGCGCCCCGCGGGTCTTTTGGCTTGCCGTCGCCGGGGGCGTGACGGTTTTCTTTTGTGCCGCCTTCGCCGTGGTCCTCTTCGTTGGGGAGGTCCGTTTGGGGACGGCTCTTTTTGCCGCCGTCCGCAGGGATTCGAGGTCCAGGATCTCGCGGGTGGTCTTGAGCACAGTGTCGGGATTGAGGCTGATCGATCCGATGCCAAGCTCGACCAGGAACCGGGCCATCTCGGGGTGGTCTGAGGGGGCCTGCCCACAGAGCCCGCTGTAGATGCCGTGGCGGCGGGCCGCCTCCACCACCCCGCGGATGAGAGCGAGCACGCCGGGATCGCGTTCGTCGAAAAGCTCGGCCACGATGTCCGAATCGCGGTCGATTCCCAGTGTGAGCTGCGTCAGGTCGTTCGACCCAATCGAGAAGCCGTCGAAGAGTTGTGCGAAAGCGTCGGCCTGGAGAACGTTGTTCGGGATCTCGGCCATCATGTAGATCTTGAGCCCCTGACGCCCGCGCACGAGTCCCTCCTCGGCCATCACGTCGAGCACGCGGCGTGCCTCATCAACCCGTCGGACGAAGGGAATCATGAGAATGATGTTGTCCAATCCGAGCGTCTCGCGCGCGCGGCGGGCGGCGGCGCACTCGAGGGCAAAGGCTTCGCGGTACGACGGATGCGTGTAGCGTGAGGCGCCGCGGAACCCGAGCATCGGGTTTTCCTCCCGCGGTTCGAAATCCTCGCCGCCCACGAGCGCTGCGTACTCGTTGCTCTTGAAGTCGGAGAGGCGCACGACGACGGGCCGTGGGTAAAAAGCGGCGGCGATCGTCGCCATTCCCTCCGACAGACGATGGATGAAATATTCGCTTCCGCTTCGGTACCCCGAGGTGATTCGGGCAATGTCGGCGCGTGTCTCTTCCCGGCGCACCCGCTCGGGATAAAGAAGTGCGAGCGGATGCACGCGGATCGCCTGGCTGATGATGAACTCGAGGCGGGCGAGGCCGACTCCGTCACAGGGGAGGGCGCTCAGGCGGAAGGCCAGGTCGGGATTGCCGATGTTGAGGAGGATCTTGGTCTGGGGACGGCGCAGTGTTTGAAGATCGGTGCGGACGACACGGAACGGCACCCGACCCCGGTAGACACGGCCCGTGTCCCCTTCGGCGCAGCTTACAGTCACCTCGGCTCCGGCGGGAATGCGGTGGGTGGCGTCCTGGGTGCCGACCACGGCGGGAATGCCGAGTTCACGGGCGACGATGGCGGCGTGGCAGGTCCGGCCGCCGCGGTTGGTGACGATGGCCGCGGCCCGTTTCATGACCGGCTCCCAGTCCGGCGTGGTCGTGTCGGCGACCAGCACCGCGCCGTCGGGGAAGTTGGTGAGGGAAGAGAGGCGGCTGGCCACCACGACCGGTCCGGCCCCGATACGTTCGCCCACAGCGCGTCCACTCGCGATCACCTCGCCGGTCCCGTCGAGCACATACTCTTCGAGAACGTGGACGGTTTTGCGGGAGGCGACCGTCTCGGGTCGGGCCTGCAGGATGTAGAGCCGGTTGTCTTCGCCGTCGCGGGCCCACTCAATGTCCATGGGCGTGGGTCGCCCATTGCTTTTGCTGTAGTGATCCTCGATGATGAGCGCTTGGTCGGCGAGGGAGAGGATCTCCTCGTCGCTCAGGGCGAAGCGTCCACGCGCGGCTTCTTCGGTCTCCACCGTGTGGACACCCTGCCCGTCGGGCGCGTAGATCATGCGCGTCTGTTTCCGACCGAGGCGCCGGCGCACGATGGAGGGGTGGCCCGTTCGCCGCGTCGGCTTGTGCACGTAGTATTCGTCGGGATCGACCGTCCCCTGCACGACGTTTTCTCCAAGACCGTAGGCCGCGTTGAGGAACACGACATCGCGAAATCCGCTTTCGCTGTCGAGGGTGAAGAGCACACCGCTGGTCCCGAGATCGGCCCGGACCATCTTCATGATGCCTACCGAGAGCGCGATCCCGTGGTGGTCGAAGCCGTGGTCGAGCCGATAGTTGATGGCCCGCGCCGTGTAAAGCGACGCGAGACAATCCCGGTAACGAGCCAGAATCTCGTCACTGCCGTGCACGTTGAGGTAGGAGTCCTGCTGCCCGGCGAAGCTGGCTTCGGGGAGATCCTCGGCGGTGGCGGAGCTGCGCACGGCGACGGCGAGATCACTCCGGCCGTAGTGGCGCCCGAGATCCTCATAACCGCGCACGATCTCCTCGGCCAGCGCCGCGGGAAGAGTGCGGGCGCGGAAGAGTTCGGCCACCTCTCGGCTGGCCGATTCGAGGGCGTGGATGTCTCCCGCCCGTACCGAAGCGAGAATCGCATCGACCGCCGATCCGAGGCCGTCTTGCTCCCGCACGAGACGGTAGGCGTCTGTCGTCACCGCGAAGCCGTAGGGCACGAGGATGCCTCGGGGTGTGAGCGCCCTATACATCTCCCCGAGCGAAGCGTTCTTGCCGCCGACGAGAGGGAGGTCCTCGAGTCCCAACGTATCAAAGAAGCGCAGATAACGGTACGGCATGTGCGGACTCCTCACGGGGATGGCGCGAGCGGGCGGAGGATGGCTTTGATGAATTATCGCACAACACACCGCACGGAGAATCGTGAAGAGGCGGGAGTCGGGGGGGGGGGAAAGACGTTCCACCGCAGGGCTGTCAACGAGACTGTCGCCGTCCGGGTTGACAGCGCACTCGTTCACGGGCACACTTTGAGGAGGGGGAGGTTTGCACGACCTCACCTGTCTCTCACGGTTTGCTCTGGATCCCTGCCCATGGTCTCTTCCCTGCCGTCTTCCTCTCCATCCTCTCCGCGGCCGATTCCGACCCAGGCCGAAGTCGAAGCCCTCTACGCCCGTCCGCTGAACGATCTTCTCTTTGAGGCGCACACGGTCCACCGCCGCCATTTCGATCCGAACGCGGTGCAGGTGAGCACCCTGCTCAGCATCAAGACCGGAGGCTGCCCCGAGGATTGCCGTTACTGTTCGCAGAGCACCCACTACCACACCACGGTCGGCCGTGACGCACTCATGGACGTCGAGGACGTGCGCCGCGAGGCGCGTGCCGCCCGGCAAGCGGGCGCGACCCGTTTTTGTATGGGCGCGGCCTACCGCGGTCCGCGCGACCGTGATCTCGAGAAGATTGCCTGCATGATCGAGGCGGTCAAGGCCGAAGGGCTCGAGACCTGCGCGACCCTTGGGCTCCTGCGGGAGGAGCAAGCCCGACGGTTGGCGGCGGCCGGGCTCGACTATTACAACCACAACCTCGACACCTCGGCCGAGTACTACGCACAGGTGGTGACGACCCGCCGCTACGAGGATCGGCTCGAGACCCTCGCGCACGTTCGCGCGGCGGGTCTCAAGGTCTGCTCGGGCGGGATCGTCGGCATGGGCGAGAGCGTCGCGGACCGGGTGGCCATGCTGCGTACCCTGGCCTCCCTCGATCCCCCTCCCGAGAGTGTGCCGATCAACGAGCTCGTCCAGGTCGAGGGAACCCCGTTTCACGGTCTTCCGCCGATCGATCCCTTCGATTTTGTGCGCACGATTGCCGTCGCGCGTCTGCTCATGCCCGCCGCGCACGTTCGTCTTTCGGCCGGGCGGAGGGCGATGTCCGCCGAACTTCAGGCGCTGTGTTTCTTTGCCGGCGCGAATTCCATCTTTTTCGGCGAGCGTCTGCTCACCACGCCCAACCCTGAGTGTGGCGAGGATCTCAGGCTCTTCGAGCGGCTCGGGATCCGCCCGGAGCCGCCTGCTGCCTTGCCGTGAACCTCCTGGAGGAACGGTGTCGGCAGGAGATCGCCGAGCGTCTTGAGGCCGGCCTTCTCCGACGGCGGGAGGCGCGCGGGCCCGCCCGCTTGCCCCGGATCCGGATCGGTGGGCGCCGGCTTGTCGGTTTTGCCAGCAACGACTATCTGGGTCTCGCCACCGATCCGCGCCTTGCCCGCACGCTCGCCCGCGCCGCCCGACGTTGGGGGGTTGGGGCAGGCGCCGCCGCCACCCTCGGGGGGTACAGCGAGGCCCAAGCCGGACTCGAAGAGGCTCTGGCGCGCGCGGTCGGCCGCCCACGCGCGCTCGTCTTCCCGACCGGATACATGGCCAACCTCGGTCTCCTCGGGGCTTTTGTGCCTCGTGGCCGACGGGTTTACGCCGACCGTCTCGACCACGCCTCGATCCTGGACGCGGCGCGCCTCGCCGGTGCGCGTCTCGTGCGTTATCCGCACGGTGACCTGCACGCTCTCGCCCGCCTGCTCGCGTCCGCTCGGGAGGTGGCGGGACAGTCCCTGATTGTGAGTGAATCGGTGTTCAGCATGGAAGGCGACCGTGCGACGCTCCCGGAGCTGGTCGCCTGCGCGCGTTCGGCCGGAGCGGTCCTCGCGGTCGATGATGCGCACGGCTTCGGGGTGCTTGGCCCGAACGGTGGGGGCTGTCTTGACGAAGGAGGCTGGGGTACGGACGATATCCCCCTCTACGTGGCCACGCTGGGCAAGGCCGTGGGGGTCTTGGGAGCGTTTGTGGCCGGGAGCGAGACGATCATCGAGGCCCTCGCGCAGAAAGCCCGGACCGCGCTCTTCACCACGGCGCTTCCACCCGCTCTTTGTGAGGCGGCGTGCGAGGCCTTGACGCTGGTTCGGACGGAGTCCTGGAGGCGCCGCCGTCTCTGGGCTCACGTCGCGCGGTTTCGCCGCGGTCTCCGTGAGCGGGGACTGCCGGTTCCGAACGCCCAGGGCCCGATCCAGCCTCTCGTCGTGGGCGCCCCTGATCGGGCGCTCGCCCTGAGTGGCCGTTTGCGGCGGGCGGGGTATTACGTTCCGGCCGTACGGCCGCCCACTGTTCCGCCGGGGACGTCGCGCCTCAGGGTGAGCCTTTCGGCGCTGCACGAAGAACGAGAGATCGTCGGCCTCCTGGACGTTCTGGCCGCGTCGTGGGCGGCGGTCGGCGGGCCCGAGCCATGACCCCCGTGGAGTCCCGCTCTTCCGGTCTCGATGCGGACCGCGTCCGCCGGGCTTTTGATCGTGCTGCCGGGGAATACGGGAAGCACGATGTGCTCCAGCGTGCTGTGCGTACCGATCTACTCGACAGGCTGGGCTGGCTCAAAATCGAGCCGGCGGCTTTTCTCGATCTCGGCTCGGGTCCGGGGGATCTCGCTCATGCTCTTCGGGACCGCCACCCGGAGGCTGTGGCCGTGGCGCTCGACTGGTCGTGGTCGATGCTGGCGAGCGGGCGCAGGGGGGTGAACAAGGTGCACTGTCTCGGCGCCGACGCCCGCGCTCTTCCGTTTCGAGAGGCGTGTTTCGATCTCGTGGTGAGCGCTCTTCTGCTCCAGTGGATCGACGATCTCCCCTCGGCTTTGGCCGAGATTCGCCGAGTGCTTCGTCCGCGTGCGGCGTTTCTCTTCGCCACCCTCGGGCCCGACACCCTCGTTGAACTCCGGCGTCTTTTTGCGCGGGTGGACACAGCGGAGCATGTTTTGTCCTTCCCCGACATGCACGTCGTCGGTGATCTCCTGGTCGAGGCGGGATTTTCCGAACCGGTCCTTGATGTGAGCCATATTGAGATTCTCTACCCGGATCTTCGTGCACTTCTCGGCGGCCTGCGTGGGCTTGGAGCCACGAACCACCGTCGTGATCGTCCCCGTGCTCTCGGGGGGAGAGACTATTGGAAGAAGCTTGAGGCGGCGTCTGAAGCCGAGCGCCGTCCGGGGGAAGGGCTTCCCGCCACCTTCGAGGTGATCTACGGGCTCGCTTGGGCTCCGGCGGTCCGCTGGCGGGAGACAGGCTCGTGAGTCTCGCTCTTTTCGTCACCGGGACCGACACCGGCATCGGCAAGACCCGCGTGTCCTCCGCCCTTCTCCGCTGGGGGCGTGCGTGCGGACTGCGGACCGTGGGCCTCAAGCCCCTGGCGACGGGAGCGGACACGACCGGCGAAGGCTTGCGCAACGACGACGCCCTGCGCCTGCAGGAGTTGGCCACGGTGGCATTGCCCTACGCGTCGGTCAATCCCTTCTGCTTCCTCGAGCCGATGGCGCCGCACCTCGCTGCCGCGAGGGTGGGGGTCCGGCTTGCGGCCGCCCCCCTGATTGAACACATTCGGGTCTTCGAACCGTTGTGTGATCTCCTTGTGGTCGAGGGCGTCGGGGGGCTTCGCGTGCCGCTCAACGAAACGGAAGACCTGAGCGATCTCGTTCGGGCCCTCGGCTATCCCGTTCTCCTGGTCGTCGGCTTGCGGCTGGGCTGTCTCAACCACGCGCTCCTGACGGCGGAGACGCTCGATCGTCTCGGTGTCTCCTGGGCCTGGGTGGCCAATCGGGTCGATCCCGACCTCCTTGACGCCGCGGGCAACCGGGAAACTCTGAGGCGGCGCCTTGCAGGGCCTCTTCTTTGGGAGCAGCCGTACGCGGGCGAGGTGGTCGACGACGACGGGCTCCTGAGCGCTTCGGTCCTTGAATCCTGGCTCCGGCACGCGGCCATGGCCCGGTCGTGACGCTCCCGCCGATGATGGAATATGGCTTGTACTCGGGCAAGGCTGCGGATTACGATGACATCGACCCGTGATCTCTTCCCAACCCGTGTCGATCGCTTCCTCCTCCTCCCCTTCGTCCCTGATTGTCGTGCGCTCGGCGCACCGTCTCGGCGCGCCCGGAAGTCTCCTGCTCTGGGGTGTCGTCGGCGCCGCCGCCCTGCTTCTGGCCCTGGTTTTTACCGTGAGCTGGGGGATGTGGCCCGTCTTGGTCTTTGCGCTGCTCGAGCTCGTTGGTCTGGCTCTTTGTCTCCTCGCTCTTCGTCGCATGAGCCGCTACCGGGAGGTCATCCGTATTGAGGGGGATCGCGTGCGGCTCGAGCGGGGCTACGGGCGACCCCAAAGCGTCGTAGAATTCACCCGCTACTGGACACGTACGGTGCGTACGGCTCTCCCCGGAGGAGGGGGGAAACGCACGCGGTTGTGGCTCACCGAGATGCAGCGCGGCTGCGAAATCGGAGCCTGCCTCAGCGAAGAGGAGCGGGGGGCGCTCGCCCGCCGTCTCACGGTTCTTCTGGGGCCGACCGTCTACGCGCCCGATCGTCGGTGGCCTGATTGAACATTCCGAACGCGACGAGGCGCACGACGGTGACAAGACGACGAGCGATTGCTGGAAGCCTGACGATCCTGGGGGCCCTGCTGAGTGCGGCTGTCCTCGCCGCTCCGGCCCGGGCGGCGAGCGAATACAACCTGCCTTACGGGGTCACCCCCATCAGCCACGCCGTCTACCGCCTCCACATGTTGGCGTTCTGGATGATGTGCGGCATCGGGCTCATCGTCTTCGGCCTCATCTTTTATTCCGTCATCTTTCACCGGCGCTCCCGTCATCCTGTGCCGGCCAAGTTTCACGAGAACACCGTTTTCGAGATCGTCTGGACGATCCTTCCCTTTTTCATTCTTGTCATCCTGGCGGTGCCGGCGGCGCGCCTTCTCCTGCGCATGGAGAACCTCCGCCACTCGCAACTCACCGTGCGTATCACCGGTTACCAGTGGCTGTGGCGCTACACCTATCCGCGCTACGGCATCAACGTCTACAGCCGGCTTTCCAATTCGTCCTTGGCGGCGGTCCAGTACGGCCGTCATCTCTCGCCGTACGCGGTTCCACACTACCTTCGCTCCGTCAGCCACCCCATGGTGGTGCCCACGGGGGAAAAGATCCGTCTTCTCGTGACGGGAGGCGACGTCATCCACGCGTGGTGGGTTCCGGCGCTCGGCCTTCAGATCGACGCCAACCCGGGCTTGATCAACGCGATGTGGATCAAGATCCTCAAGCCGGGCGTGTACCGCGGGGCCTGCAACCAGATTTGCGGATGGGGGCACGGCTACATGCCGATCGTGGTGGTGGCCAAGCCTCCGCAGCAATTCCTGGAGTGGGTCCGTCACTGGCGCGCCATGCATCGCGGACCGGGGCAAGGCGATTTCCCGCCGCACCCCCTCGGACTTTGAGCCCGTGCCCGCGACGTCCGCTTCCCTCCCCGAGAACGGTGCTTGCGTCCGCGTGGCGCGCGCGCCCTTCGTCCCTTCTCAACATCGTCTGCGGAGACACCTTCCATGAGCAGCGAAGTCCTGGCCCACGAGCACGCCGCGGAACACGCCCCTCCGCGCGGTTTCATGCGTTGGATCACAACCACGAACCACAAAGATATCGGGACGATGTATCTCGTCCTGAGTCTGATCATGTTCTTCGTGGGTGGTGCGATGGCGATGGTCATCCGTGCTCAGCTGTTTCGTCCCGACATGCAGCTCGTCACCCCGCTCTTCTTCAACCAGATGGCGACCATGCACGGGCTCATCATGATCTTCGGGGCGGTGATGCCCGCGTTCGTAGGGTTGGCCAACTGGATGATTCCGATGATGATCGGGGCTCCGGACATGGCGCTGCCGCGGCTCAACAACTGGAGCTTTTGGATCCTGCCCTTTGCCTTTACGCTGCTCCTCATCACTCTCTTCCTTCCGGGAGGTGGACCCCAGGGCGGCTGGACGATGTACGTGCCGTTCAATCTTCAGTTGGGCTACGGATTCCCGTTCATGATTTTCGCCATCCATCTCATGGGGATCTCCTCGGTGATGGGGGCGATCAACATCATCGCCACCATCCTCAACATGCGTGCGCCCGGGATGACACTCATGAAGATGCCGCTCTTCGTCTGGGCCTGGCTCATCACCGCCTACCTTCTCATTGCGGTGATGCCGGTCCTCGCCGGAGGCGTGACCATGCAGCTCCTCGACCGCTACTTCGGCACGCACTTCTTCAGCGTTGCCGGAGGCGGCTCGCCGATTCTCTGGGAGCACGTCTTTTGGTTCTTCGGGCATCCCGAGGTGTACATCATGATCCTGCCGGCGTTTGGGATCATCTCGGAGATCATTCCGACCTTTTCGCGCAAGCCCATTTTCGGCTACCGCTCGATGGTTTACGCGCTTGCGTCGATTGCGTTCCTCTCCTTCATCGTTTGGGGGCACCACATGTTTGTGGTGGGCATGCCGGTGGCCGCCGATCTCTTCTTCATGTTTTCGACCATGCTGATCGCGGTCCCGACGGGCATCAAGATCTTCAACTGGGTCGCGACCATGTGGAAGGGCTCCCTCACGTTCGAGACACCGATGCTGTTCGCCGTTGCGTTCATCGTGCTCTTCACGATCGGGGGGTTCTCGGGCGTGATGTTGGCCCTTGTCCCGGCTGATTTCCAATACAACAACAGCTACTTCGTCGTCGCCCACTTCCACTATGTCCTCGTGACCGGGGCGGTCTTTGCCATCATGGCTGCGGTCTACTACTGGTTGCCGAAGTGGACCGGGCACATGTACAACGAGTTCTGGGGCAAAACCCACTTCTGGCTGAGCGCCATAGCCGCCAACGTGCTTTATTTCCCGATGCACTTCTTGGGTCTGGCGGGGATGCCGCGACGCATTCCCGATTATCCGCTGCAGTTTGCCAACCTCAACATGGTGGTGAGCATCGGCGGATTCGTCTTCGGTCTCTCCCAGCTCATCTTTGTCGCGGTCATTTTCTCCTGCGTCCGTGCCGGCAAGAAGGCTGAGGCCCGCGCCTGGGAGGGAGCCCGCGGTCTTGAATGGACCCTGCCCTCACCGGTGCCGTACCACAGCTTCTCCACCCCGCCCGAGATCGCCTGAGCCGGTGCGGGAACGAGGTGCACGAGGAGAACGGAGGGGATGAACCGAGACGCGCGCGGCGCGTCCGCCGGCTGGCTCTCGGGCTGGCCGTCTTTTCCCTCCTGATGTATTTCATGTACTATCTCGCCGGCTACTTGGTGCGATGATGGTGCTCGCGGCCCGTGCCTTCCACGGCGCGGAACCTTGGCTTTGACAGACACGCTCGAGGACAGAACGACGATGGCACAGAACCCCAGCTCCCCCGGCTCCGGCTCCTACTATCTGCCGCACAGTGCTCCGTGGCCCATCGTCGGCTCCCTCGGCCTGTTTGCCTTCATGCTCGGCGCCGCCCTGTGGCTCGATCGGCTGACGCCCGTGGGGCCAATTGTCATGGTCGTAGGCGCGCTCCTTCTGATCGTGATGAAGTCCGGTTGGTTTGGCACCGTGATCCACGAGAGTGAATCGGGACTTTACAACCCTCGTGTCGATCGCACCTTCCGCTGGGCCATGGCCTGGTTCATCTTTTCCGAGGTCATGTTCTTCGGCGCCTTCTTCGGTTCGCTCTTTTACGAGCGGGTGTTCATGATCCCTTGGCTGGGTGGTGCCAGCAACAGCTTTTTTACGCACGTCGTCCTCTGGCCGCACTTCCTCGCGGTGTGGCCGACGAACGGGCCGGCGCATGTCGGGGGAGCATTTCATCCCATGCCGGCATGGGGCATTCCAGCGATCAACACGCTCATCCTTCTCACGAGCGCCGTCACTGTGACCATCTCCCTCTGGGCGCTGAAGGCGGGCAAGCGTGGGCTCTCCAAGATCATGCTGCTCTTGACGATCCTTCTCGGGGCAAGCTTTCTCGGCATGCAGGCGCACGAATACCATCACGCCTACACCCATTTCAACATGACGTTGGGAAGCGGAATCTACGGGGCAACGTTTTATATTCTGACCGGCTTTCACGGTCTTCACGTCACCCTTGGGGTGATCATGCTCACCGTCATCCTGATGCGTCTCCTGAAGGGTCACTTTACCGAAGAGCACCACTTCGCCTTTGAAGCGGTGAGCTGGTACTGGCACTTCGTGGATGTCGTTTGGCTTGGGCTTTTCGTCTTCGTTTATTGGCTCTGAAGCGAGTGGGCCTTCGACCTCAGGGCGGGGGCGCGTGGGGGTGGATCCAGCCGAACCGGTAGCCGAGAAGGAGCAGGAAGAGAAGCAGCAACGAGAGGCTGACCCTCCACGTCAGCGCCCGAACGGTGGCGGTTCCCCGGCCGCGGCTTCGCAGAAGGGCGATCAGGGCGCTCGCCAGCGAGAGGACGATCGCGATGAAGAGTCCCACGATGACGATCTTGAACATGGGATGCCTCGAGATGAGCGTCCGCAGCCATTCCTGGTGCCTCAGGCTAGCACGTTCGGCTTGATTCCGTATGAGCCCGCGCTTTCATCCCCGTTTCTGGCCCACGCTGGGGGCGGGCCTCCTGGTCCTTCTCTTCCTGGCTCTCGCCCACTGGCAGGCCCGGAGGGCCGAAGAGGCGGTGGCCTACAGGGTCCGGCTCGAACGGGCCGCCCGGCTTCCGGCGAAACCGTGGCGGATATTGCGACCGCGGCGGGCGAGCTGGTCCCGCTGGCGTTACCGCCGTGTCGTTGTCCACGGTGTCTACAACGCACGCCGGGAGATCCTGATCGAGGAGATGTACAATCAGGGGCGCAACGGCTACGATGTCCTGACGCCGCTTCGGCGGCTGAGCGGCGGGTGGGTGCTCGTGGACAGAGGCTGGGTCCCCGCTCGAGAGTCGGCCATCTCCCCCCGTCGGCTTCTTCCCCCCGCCGGGTCGAGAACGGTGATCGGGGTGCTGGGTCGGCTGCCCCGTCCTGCAGTCCGGCTTGGCCGCAACCCTCCGGGATCGGGCTGGCCGCAAAAGCTTCTTTTCCCCCGCCGTACGGGTCTCGAGCACAGGCTCGACGTGCAGCTTCCGGCGGCCATCATCCTTCTCGGCCCGCATCAGCCGGGAGGATTCGTTCGCCGCTGGGTCCCCCGGACGCGGATGGGACCCTGGCGCCACTGGGGCTATGCCGCCCAATGGCTTCTCCTGGCGGTCGTCGTGGTCGTCGTCTGGATGTTTTTGAACGTGCGGCGAGGTGAAAGTCATGACTGATGCGGACGATCCCGATCTGCGGTCCCGGAGGCGGCGGAACCGTCTCATCATCCTGGCGATCGTGGGCGTGTTTCTCCTTCCTTTCCTGATTGCGGGGCTTTGGTACGCCAACATCCACGATTGGGGGTACGAGTCGATGGCCCACGGCCGTCTCCTGACGCCTCCTGTGACGCTTCGCCCTCCGCCTCTCCCGTTGGCCCTGGGCCACGGGCGCCTCTCACCCTCGTATTTCTACGGGCGCTGGACACTCATGTATGTCGGTCGGCCCGACTGCCTTCCGGATTGCCGCGAGGCGCTTTACGCCACGCGTCAGATCCGGCTCGCGATGGGTGTCGACATCACCCGCGTGCAGCGGATCTATCTCGTCATGGGCCGCCCTACGAAGACGGGCTTTCTCGAGGTGGAAGATCCGGATCTCACCGTCGTCGACGCCGCCACACACGCCGGACGGAGGTTCGTCGGCCGTCTCCTCCAAGCGGCGCACGCCCGCCTCGGGGGGGAGATCTACATCGTTGACCCCGAAGGGCGTCTCATGATGACTTACCCCGCGGGAGCGGACCCTATGGTGCTTCTCCGCGACATGCGCCGTCTCTTGACTCTGGCCCCCGCCGCCTGAGGAGGGCGTTTCGTGTCTCGCTGGTCTTACTACCGACTGTTGGCCCTCGCCGCCGTTCTTCTGACTCTCGTCGTGATCGGTGTGGGGGCGTACGTGCGGCTCTCGAACGCCGGTCTCTCGTGTCCGGGTTGGCCGGCGTGTTACGGGCATCTCGTCGTGCCCACCGGACACGCCGCCGTGGCGCACATCGACCGGACCCATCCCTCACGGCCGCTGCGGCCCGCGAAGGCGGAGAAAGAGATGGCCCACCGCTATCTGGCCGGGACGTTGGGGCTGCTGATCCTGGCGCTCGCGCTTCTCTCGCTTCGCCGCACGCGGCGGGAGGCCGGCCGCCCTCTCTTTCTCCCTTGGCTCGCAGCGGTGTTGGTCGTTTTTCAGGCTCTCCTCGGCATGTGGACCGTGACCCTCCTGCTCGATCCGGCGGTGGTCGCCGCCCATCTCTTCGGAGCCATGGCGATTCTGGTCGTTCTCGCGCTCCTCGTCGCACGGGAGGGCGACGCCCTCGGCTGGCGCGGGGAGGTGGCCGGGAGGTGGCCGCGACGGCTTGCACTTCTTGTCTTGGCCGTTCTCATCGGCCAGATGTTCCTCGGTGTGTGGACGAGCACCCACTACGCTTGGGTGGCCTGCCGGGGATTCCCCGCCTGCCGGGGGAGCCTCTGGCCCCGGGGGCTTGATTTTCGCGAGGTCTGGCACTTCTGGCCGCGGATCGGCCCCGACTATCAGGGCGGAACCTGGCCGTGGGGGGTCCGCGCGGCGGTCTATCTTTTGCATCGCTACGGGGGGCTCTTCACCTTCGTCGTGATCCTGGCGTTCGTGGGCGCCCTGCTGCGGGCGAGCCGCCATCGCGGTCTTCGTCGCCTCGCCTCGACGGTGGCGGGGCTCACCGTGCTTCAGGTCGCGATTGGCATCGCCATGGCCGTTTACGGGGTGGGGCTCGACATCGCCGATGCCCACACGGTCGTTGCCGCTCTTCTCCTCACGGCGACGGTTCTTCTTGTCTACGCCCTGTGGACCCCTCCGGTGCGGGCGCGGGGTGCACCGTGAGAGAAGGATTGCCCGGGACGGGTGGAGCCAAGAGCCCTGCGTTTGCGGCCTCGTCCGTTCGTGAGCACCTCGCCGGCTATTGGGCGGTGACCAAGCCGCGGATCGTGGCGCTCATCGTCTTCACGGCGCTCGTCGGCATGCTGGTGAGCGTGGCGGGGACACCCTCACCGCTCAGGATTCTCATGGCCTGCCTCGGGATTGGGTTGGCCGCCGCCGGTGCCGCGGCCTTCAACCATCTGCTCGACCGCCGTCTCGACGCGCTCATGCGCCGCACGGAGGCTCGTCCCCTCCCGAGCGGTCGGCTCTCCCCCCTGGAGGTGTTGCTGACGGGGATCGGCCTCTCTGCCCTCGGAACCGTGCTCCTCTGGTTCCGGATCGGTCCACTCACGGCCGTCCTCACCTTTGCGTCGCTCGTCGGTTACGCCGTCGTCTATACGAGCTTTCTCAAGCGTCTGACTCCGCAGAACATCGTGATCGGCGGGGCGGCGGGAGCGGCCCCCCCCGTGCTCGGATGGGTGGCGATGACCGGGCATATCGCGCCCGAAGCGCTGGTTCTGTTTCTCCTCATCTTCGTCTGGACGCCGCCCCATTTCTGGGCGTTGGCCCTCAACCGTCGTGGCGATTACGAAAAAGCGGGCGTCCCCATGCTGCCCGTGACCCACGGCGTCGAGGTGACGGCGCGGAGCGTTTTTCTCTACACGATCCTTCTGGCACTCGTGAGTCTCCTTCCGGTCGTCCTCGGAGCGGCCGGGCTCCTCTATCTCCTCGTGGCGCTCGTTCTCGACGCAGGTTTTCTCGTCCGCGCCTACACGCTCTGGCGGGAGCCGCACTCGGCCGCCCGAGCGCAGGTGACTTTCCGCTTCTCGATCCGTTATCTCGCTTTTCTTTTTCTGGCTCTCCTCGTCGACCACTACCTTGCGCTCGTGCGTTGAGCGCAAGAGGGGTGTGTGCACCGCTACGCCCCGGCGACCGCTCGGGTTCGGCGAGCGTCACGAACCCGCCGCCGGCGGCGATCCGGGCCGTGTGAGGTTCGTGCCGGACCGGGCTCTCAGAGCCCCGCGGCCTGAAGGGGCTGACGCAGACGACGCAGAGCCCGGGCCTCGATCTGGCGGATGCGCTCGGCACTCACTCCGTGCTTGGTCGCGAGATCCTGTAGCGTGGCCTTTTCCGAAGCCAGCCAGCGTTTCTCGATGATGTCGCGGCTGCGCGGATCGAGCGCGACGAGCGCGCGGCCGAGAGCCTCGTGCCCGTGTTGTCCCTGCTCTTCTTCGGCGAGGATCTCCGCGGGATCGCTTTTCTCAGAACTCAGGTAGAGAGCGGGAGCCGGAGCGGTGTCGTCGGTCTCTTCCTCCGGATCGCCGTCGTAGGAGACATCCGTTCCGCTCAGACGGACGTGCATCGCTTCGATCTCTTCCGGGGTCGTCTTGAACTCGCGGGCCAGAGACTTCTTCTGTTCCTGGTCGAGAGCGATCCAGCGGGCCGTCTTGCGGCGAAGGTTGAAGAAAAGCTTGCGCTGGGCTTTGGTCGTCGCGATCCGCACGATGCGCCAGTTGCGTAGGATGAACTCGTGGATCTCCGAACGGATCCAGTAGACGGCGAACGAGATGAGGCGCACGCCCTGAGCGGGGTCAAACCGCTTGACGGCCTTCATGAGCCCCAGGTTTCCCTCCTGGATGAGATCCCCGAGCGGGAGGCCGTAGCCGGTGTACCCCCGAGCGATGTAGGCCACGAAGCGGAGATTGGAGAGAACGAGTCTTTGCGCCGCTTTGAGATCGCCGTCGTTGCGGTAACGCAAGGCGAGATCTTTTTCCTCTTGGGCGGTGAGGAGCGGAATGCGGTGGATGGCCGCCAGGTAGGCGTCGAGGCTTTCGCCGACGGACGTCCCACGCGGCAGGGCAGGCAGGGTCAGACTGTCGCTCATAGAAATTTCTCCTTGACTCTACGAGGGGTTGATAGATTCTAGCACTCTTCTCCTTAGAGTGCTAAATGCAGGGGAAGTTCCCAAGACGCCGACCATCAAGGGGTTACCTAGGGGTTTTGAGCCACGGCCGATGGCCCCTCACGCAGCCGCTTACGGGCTCGGCTATTCTGAGCGTGCGGTGCGTGGGGTCGAAAGACGAGCGACGCCCGCGGGTCCAACAATCTTCCCCCTCCGGAGCGTACGCTCATGGGATGGTCCCCGCGTCAGGCCTTCGGCCGCCTCGGGCGGCTTTTGCGTGATCTTCTCCGACAGGGCCTGACGCCTCGGAAGCTGGCTCTGACCGTGGCCCTCGGGTTTTTTCTCGGCTTGAACCCGGTGATCGGGACGACCACACTTCTGTGTACGCTCGTGGCCCTTCTTTTCGGGCTCAACCTGCCACTCATTCAGATCGTCAACTACCTCGTTTACCCGCTCGAGATCCTCATGATCATTCCCTTTCTTGAGCTGGGGGCGTGGTTCTTCGGAGAGCGGCTTCCGCCCGTCGATCCCCAAAGGCTCCTCACGGCGTTCCACAACCATTTCGCCCACAGTCTGGGGGTCTGGGGTCTCGTGATCCTGCGGGGCCTTGTGGCTTGGGTCGCCGTGGGCGGCGCCATGGCCGCAGTGGTCTATTGGGGGGGCTTGCCGATCATCCGTCGGCTTGTCGGTCGGCATGATGACGCCGGCGGCGGAGGTGGAGCGGGTGGGGCGGACTGATCCCAACGCGGGTGAGATCCTGGTCCTTGGCGCCGGGATCGTGGGCGTCATGATCGCCTTTCGTCTTCAAGAGGAGGGGGCCCGGGTGACGCTCGTCGACGCCCGTCCGGAAGTCGCCGCCGAGACGAGCCACGCGAACGGAGGACAGCTCTCTTTTGCCAGCGCCGGGACCTGGAGCGGGACCGAGCTCATCTCGTTCCTCTGGCGTGGTCTCGTGCACACCGAGGTGCGTCCCTGGGATCTTCATGGGCGATCACTCCCGACGGCCTTCCTCTGGTCTCTGCGGGCGCACCCGCGTGGGGTGGAGCGTCTTCACGCCCTCGTTCGCCTGAGCGCCCAGGAGTTCGATCGCCTCCTCGAAGATTCGGCCCTCGCGTCCCTCGTCGAAGGTCGTGGGGTCTGGGCGTTGCGGAGGCACGCTCGAGGATCGGCCCCGGCGGATCTTCCCTCTCCGGTGCGCTTGGAACGGGGACGGGCGGTCTTTCACGCCGGGGATCTCTACGGGGATTGCCGGCGCTTTGCGCAAACGTTGGCCGACCGTTTTCGCGCTCGGGGTGGGCGGATCCTCCTCGGCGTTCGTGTCCGTGCTCTCGTGTGCGAACCTTCCACAGTCCGGGTCGAAACGACGCGGGGCGTCCTCGCGGCCGAGCGGGTGGTGGTGGCGAGCGGTCTGGCCGCCCGCGTCCTCCTCGGGCCGCTCGGCGTGCGGCTTCCCCTCTTCCCCGTTCAGGGCTACAGCCTCACCTATCCCTGCTCGGTCTCGACACCGCGTTTCGCGCTCCTCGACGAGGACCACAAAGTGGTGTTGACGCGGCTCGGCGATGGCCTGCGCGTGGCGGGTCTCCTCGATTTCGGGCGCCGCGACGGCGAGCCACGCCCCCGCATGATCGCGCGTCTCGAGAAGATCGCGCGCCTGTGGGTGCCCGATCTCACGAGCGGGTCCGACCCGGCGGCCCCTTGGGCCTGCGTGCGCGCGATGGCGCCGGGAGGTGTGCCGTTTCTTGGATCCGTCGCCCGCGGGCGGGTCGTTGTTTCCGTCGGGCACGGGCATCTGGGCTGGACGCTGTCGGCGGCAAGCGCACGCTACGTGAGCGATCTCCTTGCGGGACGCCCGCCGCCGCTTCCGCCCGAGGACTACGCGCCTGCGGGAAGAGATTAGGATGCGGGCTATAATTCCGCAGAAGGTTTTGATCCCTTTGCAGGAGGACGCTCGTGCGTTTTGATGCCGTTTGCGCTGTCGTGAGCGGAGGGGCCTCGGGTCTGGGTCTGGCGGTCACCGAGCGGGTGTTGGCGAGGGGGGGGAAGGTCGTCGTCCTGGACGTCCAGGAGGAGGCCGGAGCGGCGCTCGCCCGCCGTCACGCCTCCGACGTGCGTTTCGTCGCCACCGACGTTCGGGACGACGAAGCCGTTGAGCGGGCCCTCGACGAGTCGGTGAAGTTTTTCGGTCATCCGCCGACGCTCGCGGTGAGCTGCGCCGGCATCCTCGGCGCCGGGCGGGTCCTCGCCCGCGAAGGGCCGATGCCCTCGGCGCGTTTTCGTCACGTTCTCGAGGTCAATCTCCTCGGGACGTTTCACCTCGCCCGCGCCGCTGTGGCGCGGATGAGCCAAGCCGCGCCCAACGAGGAGGGCGAGCGGGGGTGCCTCGTGTTCACCGCCTCGGTCGCGGCCTTCGAGGGGCAGATCGGTCAAGCGGCCTACTCCGCTTCGAAGGGCGGCGTGGCCTCCATGACCCTTCCGCTCGCCCGAGAGTTCGCCCGTGTGGGCGTGCGCGTGGTCACGATCGCCCCCGGTCTTTTCGAAACCCCGATGATGCACGGCATGCCGCCTGAGGTGCAGGCGTCGCTTTCCGCCCAGGTGCCCTTCCCGTCCCGGTTGGGGCGGCCCGCGGAGTACGCCGCCCTGGTCGAGAGCGTCGTGACGAACCCGATGCTCAACGGCTGCACGCTCCGCCTCGACGGAGCGATCCGCCTCCAACCCAAGTGAACGAGCCCGACGCGGACGGCACTTCTCCGGGACGTGAGCGTCTCGGTTGCGACGTCCTCGTCGTCGGCGCCGGTCCGGCCGGCCTCGCCGCCGCCCTCACGGTGCGCGCCGCACGCCCCGACCTCGAGGTGATTGTTCTCGAGAAAGCCGCCGCGGCCGGAGGCCACACCCTCTCGGGAGCGGTGATCGAGACCGCGGCCCTCGATCGGCTCCTTCCCGATTGGCGCACGCGCGCCAAGGAGGCGGGGGTGATTGCCGTGCCGGCCACGGCGGATCGTTTTTCCTGGCTCACATACGGCGGGCGTGTTTCTCTGCCGACGCCTCCCCAGATGCACAACCGCGGCAACGTCATCGTCTCGCTGTCCGGTGTGGTGCGTCTTCTGGCGGCCCGGGCCGAAGAGTTGGGAGTCCAGCTCTTCTTCGGCTTCGCCGCCGAGGACATGCTCTACGACGAGCAGGGGCGGGTGCGCGGGGTGCGCGTCGGTGATCTTGGCCGCCGTCGCGACGGCACGCCCGGCCCCCGCTTCACGCCCGGTGTCGAGATCGAGGCCGGACTCGTCATTCTTGCCGAGGGCTGCCGCGGCAGCCTGACCAAGACCGTCCTCGCCCGTTTCGGTCTCGATCGTGAGGCCGGACCGCAGTCCTACGGCCTCGGATTCAAGGAGCTCTGGCGCGTCCCGCCCGGGCGCGTGCGCCCGGGGCGGATCGAGCACACGGTGGGTTGGCCGCTCGACTCTGGGACGTACGGGGGAAGCTTTCTTTACCACCTCGACGAGGACCGCCTCTACGTCGGCTTCGTCGTCGGTCTTGATTACGCCGATCCTGCGTTCTCGCCGTTCGAGGCGTTTCAGCAGTTCAAGCACCACCCGAGCATCCGCCCTCTCCTCGAAGGTGGAGAAATTCTTGAGGCCGGTGCACGCAGCCTGATCGAAGGGGGCTGGGGAGCGCTCCCGCGGCTCGAGGCTCCGGGTGTGGTTCTCGTCGGAGACGCGGCCGGCACGCTCAACGTCCCCAAGATCAAGGGGGTGCACATGGCCCTCGGTTGCGGGATCCTGGCGGCGGAGCACTATCTCGAGAGCGGGACGGAGGAGGGGTTCGACGCCCGTTTCCGTGCCTCGCCTCTTGCCGCCGAACTCCGCCGTGTGCGCAATATCCGCCCGGGGTTCCGCGCCGGGCTTCTTCCCGGTCTTCTCAACGCGACCTGGGAAACCGCCATCCGGGGGCTCAGCCCTTGGACGCTCCAGATGACCCACGATGATGCGGAAAGCCTCGTCCCCCACCGCAGACGCCGTCCCCCGCGTCGGCGCGAGCGGACCCTCCCGCCGGCCGACAGGCTCGCCTCGGTCTATTTCGCGGCGACCCGCCACGAGGAAGACCAGCCGGTGCATCTTCATGTGGCCGACACAGCCCTTTGCCTGGGGGATTGCCGAACACGCTACGATCATCCCTGCACCCGATTCTGTCCCGCCGGCGTCTACGAGATCGTGGGGGAGGGCGAAGAACGGCGACTTCAAATCAACGCCGCCAACTGCGTCCATTGCAAAGCCTGCGACATCAAGGATCCGTACGGGCAGATCACCTGGGTTCCGCCCGAGGGCGGTTCCGGCCCGAACTATTCTGCTCTCTGAACCCCATCCACCCGGGCGGCCGAAGGCCGCCTCCGAACCGTCGGGAGCCCTGCCGCATGAAAATCCTCGTTCCCGTCAAGCGCGTCATCGACTACAGTGTGCGTGTGCGCGTGCGCCCCGACCATCGGGGGGTCGTCACCGAGGGCGTCAAGACCGGTCTCAACCCCTTCGATGAGATCGCTCTCGAGGAGGCGTTGCGCATCCGTGAGGCGGGCCATCCGGTTGAAGAGATCCTGGTGGTGAGCGTCGGCACCGCCGAATCCCAGCAGGTGTTGCGCACAGCCCTCGCACTTGGAGCGGATCGGGCTCTTCTTCTCGAGACGGCGCAGCCGAGCATCCCGGCCGGGATCGCCCGCGTCCTCCGTGCGCTCGTCGATGAGCGCAAGCCGGATCTTGTCCTCATGGGCAAACAGGCGATCGACGACGATGCACACCAGACCGGAGCCCTTCTGGCCGGTCTCTGGGGGCGTCCGCAGGCCACCTGCGTCTCGCGGCTCGAGATCCTCGCGGACGGGCGGCTCCGCGCCACCCGCGAGGTCGATCACGGGCTCGAAACCCTCGAGGTGGATCTCCCCGCGGTGGTGACCGCCGATCTGCGGCTCAACACGCCGCGTTTCGTCAAGATGCCCGACATCATGCGCGCCCGGCAAAAGCCCCTCGACACCGTTCCCGCCGAGCGCTACGGTCTCGGGGAGGACGCCGTTGAGCTCCTCTCGTTCGATCCACCGCCCGAGCGGGCGAAGGGGATTCTCGTCCCGGACGCCGACGCTTTTGTCGCCGCCCTCAAAGAACGTGGAGTCTTGTGACCATGTCGCGCATCCTCGTCATCGCCGAGTGCCACCACGACCATCTGACCGAGGGCACCCGTAAGGCGCTCGCCTGTGCGGCCGCGCTCGACCCCGGGGGGGCCGATCTCGCCGTTCTCGGCAGCGCGGCGGAAGCCGCCGCCGAGGAAGGGCGCCGCATCGCCGGCGTGGCCCGCGTGCGCCTCGGCCCGCAGGCGGGATTCGACCCGCCCCTCGCCACCGTCTGGGCGCCGGTGCTCGCCCGTCTCGCCGCCGACTACGAGGCGGTGCTCATGCCGGCCTCCAGCCTCGGGCGCGACGTGATGCCGCGTCTCGCTGCGCTCGTCTCGGGTGTCATGATCACCGAGGTGGCCGAGGTGATCGACCCGCGCACGTTCCGTCGTTTCATCTACGCCGGCAACGTTCGTCTCACCGTGCGCGCGCGTCCGGAGGCCGGGCGGCTCGTCCTCACGGTGCGGCTTGCGTCGTGGCCGGCCGCGGGTGAAAGGGCGGGGGAAGCGGCGCCTGTCGTGCGCGACGTGCCCGACCCGGTGGGCGATCCGGGGACACGCTACATCGGTCTCGAGGAGCACACCTCCGAGCGACCCGATCTTCAGTCGGCAAAACGGGTCGTTTCGGGGGGACGCGCTCTCGGCAGTGCCGAGAACTTTGCCCTCCTCGAGGGCCTTGCCCGTCGGCTCGGGGCGGCTCTCGGGGCGTCCCGCGCTGCGGTCGATGCGGGTTACGCGCCCAACGACCTCCAGGTCGGGCAGACCGGCAAGATCATTGCGCCGGATCTCTACATCGCGGTCGGGATCTCGGGGGCCATCCAGCACGTGACCGGGATCAAGGATGCGCGCGTCATCGCCGCGATCAACAAAGATCCTGAAGCGCCGATTTTCAAGATCGCCGATGTGGGGCTCGTGGGCGACCTCTTCACGATCGTCCCGGCGCTCGAGAAGGCGCTCGAGCGGGCCGGCGTCGGGTCGTGAATCCGCTCGTCTGGACGCCGTCGCCGGACGAGGCCGCGCGCGCCGAGATTACGCGCTTTGCCCATCGCCTTCGCGCCCGGGGTCTTGTACCCAGCTCCGATCCCCACGTTCTCTGGAGCTGGTCGGTCGAGCGACCCGAGAGGTTCTGGGCCGAGGCCGCCTCGTTCTTTGCCGTCCCTTTCGATACCCGGCCCCGGCGTGTCCTCGAGGACCCCGACGCGATGCCGGGCGCGCGCTGGTTCGTCGGGGCTGAGCTCAACTACGCGCGGGCGCTTCTCGAACCCGGAGCGGAAGACGATCCTGCCCTTGTCTTTCGCGACGAGGGCGGCGGGCGCCGCACCTGGACACGGGGGGATCTGCGCCGGCATGTCGCCGGCTGGCAGGACCTCTACCGTGCTCTTGGACTGACCCGCGGGGAGCGCGTCGCGGGCTATCTTCCCAATCTGCCCGAAACCCTCGCCGCCATGCTGGCCGCGGCCGCCGGAGGCCTCGTCTGGGCGGGGGCCTCGAGCGATTTCGGTGTCGAGGGGGTGCTCGACCGCTTCGGGCAGGTGGCGCCCCGTCTTCTCATTGCCGCCGACGGTTACCGTCACCAGGGCCGCCAGTACGACGTGCGCGAACGTGTCGTCGAGATCGCCCGTCGTCTCGACTGCCCGACGGTGCTTGTGCCCTATCTCCGTCCCGAGGAGTCGCCTCCCGCGGGGATGCGCCCGCCGCCTCCGCCCGCAGAGGGATCGCCCGTCTTCACGCCGGTTCCCTTCGATCATCCTCTCTACGTCCTTTTCTCTTCGGGGACGACCGGACGACCCAAAGGGATCGTCCACGCCCACGGCCGGGTTCTCCTCCAGCATCTCAAGGAGCACCGTCTTCACGTCGATCTCCGGGCGGGCGAACGCCTCTTCTACTACACCACCATCGGCTGGATGATGTGGAACTGGCTCGTTTCGGCTCTGGCCTCCCGAGCGGTCGTCGTGCTCTACGAAGGTTCGCCCTTTCATCCCGGTCCGGAGGCGCTGCTTGCCCTGGCGCGCGAGGAGGGGGTCACGCATTTCGGAACGAGCGCCAAATACCTTTCCGGACTTGAGAAGGCGGGGGTCGACGCCCGCGCGAGCGGCGCCTTCGACGGGACACGCACGATTCTTTCGACCGGTTCGCCCCTGCTTCCCGAGCAGTTCGACTACGTGCACGACGCCCTCGGTCCGCATCTTCACCTCGCCTCCATCTCCGGTGGAACCGACATCGTTTCCTGTTTCGTTTTGGGGCATCCGCTCCTGCCCGTCCATCGTGGGGAGATCCAGTGCCGGGGGCTCGGTATGCCCGTCGATGTGTTCGACGAGGCGGGGCGCCCCCTGCGCGGTCGACCGGGTGAACTCGTCGCGACCCGCCCGTTTCTCGCGATGCCGGTCGGCTTGTGGAACGATCCCGACGGAGCGAGGTACCGCGAGACCTACTTCGCAACCTACCCCGGCGTGTGGCGTCACGGCGACCGGGCGGAAATCACCGCTTCGGGCGGACTCATCCTGAGCGGCCGCTCGGATGCGGTGCTCAACCCCGGAGGGGTGCGCATCGGCACGGCGGAGATCTACCGCCAGGTCGAGGTGTTCCCCGAGGTGCTCGAGGCCCTCGCGGTCGGCCGACGGGTGGAGGGCGACGAGCGCATCGTGCTCTTTCTGCGTTTGCGCGAGGGTTGCGTCCTCGACGAGAACCTGCGTCAGGCGATCCGCCGCAGG
>JAKCBQ010000070.1 GCA_021839245.1 Pseudomonadota bacterium | reverse complement strand
ACAAGGCCGACGGCGAAACTCAGGTTCCCGACCCAGTCGATCGGCGCCGGTTGGCGCGGGGCGAGCTCGCGGAGTTTGAGGTACGACCAGACGGTTCCGAAGAGGGCGAAGGGCACGGGGACGAGGAAGACAAGACGCCAGTCGACGGAGGCCAGGATCCCCCCGAGGACGAGGCCGATGAAGGAGCCGCTGATGCCGGCGACATTGTTGATCCCAAGCGCAAGCCCACGCTCTTCAGGGGGGAAAGCGTCGGTGAGAATCGCCGAGGAGTTGGCCATGAGGAAGGCGGCTCCGAACCCCTGAACGAGGCGCCCGACGATGAGCCAAATCGCCCCCGCCTGCCCGACGAACGGGTCAACGGTGAGGACAAGTGAGGCCAGGGTGAACACGAGGAAGCCCAGGTTGTACATGCGCACCCGGCCGTAGATGTCGCCGAGCCGCCCGAGTCCCACGACAAGGACGCTGCTCACGATGAGGAAGCCCAGGATCATCCAGAGAAGGTAAAAAGAGCTCCCCGGGCTGAGAGGATCGAGGTGGATCCCACGGAAAATCGCCGGGAGGGCGATGAGCATGATTGAGGAGTCGATCGTGGCGAGAAGAACGGCGATCGTCGTGTTCGAGAGGGCCACCCATTTGTAATGGGGACCGGGAGCGTCCTTGGACGTGGGGACACGAGGGCCCCGTGGCCTCCGGGCGTCGGCGGCCCGCGCGGCTTCGGTGGGTCTTCGTGAGGTCATAAGCGGAGGAGGTCGAACCGGAGGAAACGTTGGCCGTCTTGCTCTCCCCCGGGAAAATTATAGCGGTGGAGACTCCGCGTTCGTTCCTTGGCTCCGTGGGAGGGCGGTGGGCCCGTATAATGAGCGCCCCTGCGTGGCCGCCCGTGAGGCACGCCCCCCGTGTCCGAGCTTCTGCGCAACATCGCCATCGTGGCCCACGTCGACCATGGCAAGACCACGCTGGTCGACCAGATGCTGCGTCAGTCGGAGACGCTCGACGCACGCTTCGTGCTGCCCGAGCGGGCGCTCGATTCGAACGCCCTTGAGCGCGAGCGGGGAATCACGATCCTCGCGAAGAACACCGCGCTCCGTTGGCGCGAGTGGCGGATCAACGTTGTCGACACGCCCGGACACCAGGATTTCGGCGGCGAGGTCGAGCGCGTTCTCTCGATGGTCGACGCGATCCTGCTCGTCGTGGACGCCGTCGATGGGCCCATGCCGCAGACGCGGTTCGTGACCGAAAAGGCCATCGCGCGCGGGTTGCGCCTCGTCGTCGCGATCAACAAGATGGACCGCGCCGGTCGCCGTCCGGGATGGGTGCTCGACGAGACCTTCGATCTTGTTGCCCGTCTCGGGGCGAACGAGGAACAGCTCGATTTCCCGGTCGTCTACGTTTCCGCTCTCGAGGGTTGGGCGAGTCGCGATCCCGAAACCCGCGGGCGTGACCTCACGCCTCTTTTCGAGACCGTCGTCGGGCACGTCCCGCCGCCGCGCGTCGATCCCGAGGGTCCGCTTCAGCTGCAAGTCTCCGCCCTCGACCGCTCGAACTTCACGGGGACGATCGGCATCGGGCGTGTGGCCCGCGGTCGCCTTCGTCAGGGCGCCGAGGTCTTGGTGGTCGGAGCCGACGGGACGGAGCGGACCGCCCGTGTCCAGCAGCTCTGGGGGTTTTTGGGTCTTGAGCGTGTCCCCTTGGCCGAGGCGTCGGCGGGCGACATTGTGGCCTTCAGCGGCGCCGGTCGCCTTCACATCTCGGACACGTTGTGCGACACCGAGCACCCCGAGTCCCTTCCGGCCCTCGAGGTCGAGGAGCCCACGGTCGAGGTCGCCTTCGAAGTCAACACCTCACCGTTCGCCGGGCGCGAGGGTCAGTTCGTCACCAGCCGCCACCTGCGCGAACGGCTCGAGCGCGAGCTCCTCGCGAACGTCGCCTTGCGTGTGCGCCCGACCGAGGATCCGGACCGCTTTCTCGTTGCCGGACGGGGCGAGCTCCATCTTGGGGTGCTCATGGAGACCATGCGCCGGGAGGGCTACGAGTTTGCGGTGGCGCGCCCCCGGGTTCTTCTGACAGAGGAGGGCGGAGAGACGTTCGAGCCTGTCGAGTGGCTCACCCTGGATCTCGACGAAGGCTACCAGGGGGCGGTCATGGAGGCGCTCGGCACGCGCGGCGCGAGTCTTGAGAACCTTCAGCCCGACGGGCGTGGACGGGTGCGTCTCGAGTTCCGCATCCCGACGCGCGGGCTTCTCGGGTTCCACAGCGCTTACCGCATGCTCACGGCCGGGACCGGTCTCCTCCACCACCGTCCCGTCGGGCGCGCCCCGCTGCGCCCGCTGCGTCTCCCCGGCCGCACCCAAGGGGCCCTCATCGCGAACGGCAGCGGTGCCGCCGTGGCTTACGCTCTCTTCAACCTCCAGGAGCGCGGTCGTCTCCTCGTCGCTCCGGGTGAACCCGTCTATGAGGGGCAAGTGATCGGGTTCCACGTGCGCGAAAACGATCTCACGGTGAATCCGCTGCGCGCCAAGGAACTGACGAACATTCGCGCCGCGGGCCGCGACGAGAACATTCTTCTGACCCCCCCGCTCCGCCTCGGCATCGAGGCCGCCCTCGAGCTCCTGGCCGACGATGAACTGCTCGAAATTACCCCGCAAAGCCTTCGTCTGCGCAAACGCCTTCTGAGCGAGGGAGAGCGTCGGCGCGGGGCCCGCGGGCGGCGGGAAGCTTCCTGACGGCTGTGGACTGCGTGTTCCACCCCGGGGCGTATAATCCAAAAGAGTGTTCGTTGTGAGGATCGCGCCGTGACCAGCAAGTCCGACAATCCGATGGGCACGCGCGGCTTCGCGTGCGTCGAGTTCGCGGCCCCCGATCCCGCCCCCCTGGCGGCTCTCTTTGAGCGCATGGGCTTCGTCGTTTTCGCCCGGCACCGGGCGCTTCCGGTGACTCTCTACCGGCAAGGGCGGATCGACTTTCTCCTGAATGCCGCGCGCGAGGGACACGCCGCCGACTTTGCGCGCGTCCACGGACCCTCGGCCGTCGCCTTCGGGATCCGGGTCGACGATGCCCGTCACGCGTTTGCCCGTGCCTGCACGCTCGGTGCTCGGCCGGCGGAAGGCCGCCCCGAGAACCGGGCCCTCGAGGCTCCGGCTCTTCAGGGGATCGGCGGGAGTCTTCTCTACCTCGTCGACGATCGCGAGGACGACCTCGCGTCCTACCGCGACCGCTACGAGTTTGTCGCCGGCCTCGAGCGACACCCCGAGGGTTGCGGGCTCGAGACGATCGATCATCTCACGCACAACGTCGCGCGCGGCGGCATGGACACGTGGGCGGGGTTTTACGAAAAGCTCTTCAATTTCCGCGAGATCCGCTACTTCGACATCAAGGGCCGCAAGACCGGTCTCGTCTCGCGGGCGATGACCAGTCCCGACGGCAACGTCCGCATCCCGATCAACGAATCCGCCGACGACAAGTCCCAAATCGCCGAGTACCTGCGCGAGTACCGTGGCGAGGGGATCCAGCACGTGGCGCTTTCGACACGGGACGTCTACGGCACCGTCGAGGCCCTGCGCGCGCGCGGGCTCCCTTTCCTCGATACGCCCGAGACGTACTACGAGATGGTGGACACCCGCATTCCCGGTCACGGCGAAGACCTCGAGCGCATGCGTCGGAACCGCATCCTCATCGACGCCGATCCGGACACCCACCGTCGTTTGCTGCTTCAGATTTTCACCGAGAACGTCATCGGTCCGATCTTCTTCGAGATCATTCAGCGCAAAGGCAATCAGGGGTTCGGCGAGGGCAACTTCCAGGCTCTCTTCGAGGCCATGGAGCGCGATCAGGAACGCCGCGGGGTCCTCTGAGGCCCAGGGTGTCGCGCACCGGCCGGGATGCGGCCATCGTGCCGACAGGCTTCCGCCTGTTCAGGGATCGGGCTCCGGGGGGGGAGAGGAGCGTGGGCCTTCGTTCCTCTCGTTCTCCCGAAAGGAATGAGCCCGAAGTCATGATCCAGAGCTTCGTCATCGACTTGCCGTGGATGGCCGTCCATGCCGGTCTTGGCCGCCATCTTCTTGACGCCCTCTCCCATCGTCGCCCACACACATTCCTCTCATGAAAAAATGTGTTTGGGGCCCACCTCGTGCGGTGGCTGTTTGGGCTGGCTCTTTTGATGTTCTCGATCATTCTCGTCCGGCCGCCGCTCCGCAAAAGATCACCGACCGCAGAACATCCGGCCTGGTCTCCTCGGCCACGATGAGCCGCTCGGCCGATTCTCATTGCCCGAAATGTTTTCGTGTACGATCATCGCAAACGACGAGAAGACGAGTGATGAGTGGTATTTTGAAGAGGACACGGCGTGTGTTTCGTGCCGTGGGGCGAAGACCGGTCGCGTCCCCAGGGGCGGCCGCGAGCGCTGTGAGGTGTCCTGGGCCCCTTTTCGCACGGAGGTACGACCATGCCCGAATCGATTCGCACGCCCCTCGTTGAAGGTCAGGCTTCACGCCAGGCGCACGCCGATCTCCCGGAGGGGACCTACGAGCGCGAGATGGGCCGCGAGGGGTTTTTCGGCCCGGTGTCCCATCTTCACCACCGCCACCCTCCCACGGGATGGACATCGTTTGAGGGCCCGCTCCGTCCGCGGGCGTTCGACACCGTCAAGTTGACCGAATTCGGTCCCTCACCCTGGGACGCCGTCGAGCTCTTCAGCAACGCCGCTCTGCGGTTGCGTCTGTGGTCGACCGCACGCCACATGGATCATCTCGTCCGCAACAGCGACGGCGACGATCTCCTCTTTGTGCACACCGGAGCGGGCGCTCTCTTCTGTGACTACGGACGGCTCGAGATCCGTGAAGGGGATTACATCGTGATGCCGCGCGGGACCCTGTGGCGTCTTGAGGTGACAGAGCCCGTGCGCCTCCTTCTCCTCGAGGCCACGAACGAGAGCTACAAGCTCCCGGACCGCGGGCTCATGGGGCCCAACGCGATCTTCGATCCCGCCGTCCTGGCCGTGCCGCGCCTCGACGAAGCGTTTCGTGCCCAGCAGGACGAGCGTCCCTGGCGCGTGCGGGTGAAGAAGAAACAGGCGGTCTCGACCGTCACCTACCCCTACAACCCCCTCGACGCCGTGGGCTGGCACGGCACGCTCCATCCGGTTCGTCTCAACTGGCGCGACATCCGCCCCGTGATGAGCCACCGCTACCACATGCCGCCTTCGTCGCACACGACCTTCGTGGCCCCCCGCTTCGTGGTCTGCACCTTCGTCCCGCGCCCCTTCGAGACCGACCCGCGGGCGATCA
>JAKCBQ010000069.1 GCA_021839245.1 Pseudomonadota bacterium | reverse complement strand
CGCCGAGTACATCGTCCATGATACCTTCCGTCGACGTCGCTTCCCCCGGCTTTGTCTGGAAAGGGCGGGATGCGCTTTCTCGCCGAAGACTCCGTGAGGATCTCGATGCCTTTTTCCGCAACCACGAAAAAAAGGCTCTTCGCCTCGCCCGTTTCACACTCGGTGAACGTGAAGACGCGCTCGACGCGGTCCAGGAAGCGATGACCCGCCTCGTGCGCTCCTACGCCGAACGCCCCCAGGAACAGTGGGCGCCGCTTTTCTATCGGATCCTGCACAACACGGTCCACGACATCCTTCGCCGGCGACAGCGTCGTCGGGTCCTGCCGCTCGCGTTTCCCGCCGGCGAACAGGAAGGCGAGGAAGCGCCCGCCGAGTTCGCCGATCCCTCGGCCATCGACCCTCTCGACGCCTGCGTGCGCGAAGAATTGGCCACCCGCCTCTCGGCCGCCCTCGTCCGGCTGCCGCGTCGTCAGCGCGAAGCCTTTACGCTGCGCATCTTGGTCGAGGCCGACGTCGCCACGACCGCCCGCAGCATGGGCTGTTCCGCAGGAAGCGTCAAAACCCACCTTTCCCGGGCGTTGGCCGCTCTTCGTCGCGATCTCAGAAGCGATGGCGCATCCTGAACGACCCGCCCCGGGCGAAGATCCCCGCCTCCCTACCGACGACGGGGACGACGAGCGTGAACTCACCCGTCGTCGTGCACAGGCCCTCGCCGCTCTCGACGAGCGGAAAGTTCGCCGCTTCTGGCCCTCGCTCGTCCCGATCCTGGTGATTCTCGGGATCTGGTTGGCGCTGGAAGGAACGCAGCCCGTTCATCCTCATGTCCGAATCATTCCTCTCCACGGGTACGAGGTTGTCTTGACCGGCCCGTCCTCGCCCGCGTTCTACCGCCGGCTGCGTTTCTACCGGTGGCTCGCCCGTGACGAGAAGTCGCGTTCATGAGACGGGCGATTCGCACTCGCCCCTGACGAGATCGCGGAAGCCCTGTTTCCGACGTTCCCGACTCCTCGGCGTCGGCGTGGGTCTTTTTCTCCTCACCACTCCTGCCGCCTTCGCCCGGCCGGGAGCTCCACTCCGCTGGAGGAATCTTCCTCCTCGGGCCCGTCGGGTTCTGCACCCTTTTGCCCCGCGCTGGCGTCATCTTCCGCCCGCGCGGCGGCGGCGGCTGCTGCACGCGGCCCGTCGCTGGCTCAGATTCCCCCCCGCACGAAGGAAAGAGATGATGAAGCGCCTGCGTGCCTGGCGTCGGCTCCCACCCCGCCTGCGCCGACGACTGTGGAATCGCTACCGCGCTTTCCGTCGCCTCCCGCCCGCCGAAAGGCGCCGCATCCTGCACGCCTACCGCCTCTTCCGCCGCCTCCCGCCTTGGAAGCGGCGCGCGCTCCTGAGACGCTGGAAGCATCGCCACCGCCGAGGGGGACCGGGGCGGGATCGAAGTCTCGTCCGATTTCTTCCCGTCCTGCGCATCCGCTCGCGAGCCCAGAGATCGTCTTGAGGCCCGTGCTAGGCTGAGGATATGAAATGCACGTCCCGGCCAGGATCTCCACAGCGGATCGGCTTAGCCCTCGGAATGTTCTTGCTGCTGGCTGCACCCGCTCTTGCGAGCCCACCGGCCGCAGCGCGTCTCTCCCACCTCGAAAGGCGCATGGGTGTTCTCCGCCGCACGCTCGCACGCGAGAGGAAGACACGGGTGCAGATCCGGATGCTCCTTGTCCGGACGCGGCGTGAAATCCGCGGGGTGCGGGCCGCACTCTCCCGTCTGGAGGCGCAGGAGACGACCCTCTCCCGCCGTACGCGGACCCTCGAACGGCGGCAATCGGTCGCGCGGGCCGCTCTTGCGGCCCGCCGCGGTGATTTCGCACTCCTTGCCCGCACACGTTACGTGCTTGGCCCGGAGGCACGCCTGCACCTTCTCCTCGACACTCTCCGCCATCCAGGGCGTGACACACGCCTCCTTGCCGACTTTGGGATTCTTGCCGCACGCGAGGAACGACGCCTCGCGATTCTCCGTTCGTCCGTCGCACGCCTCGTCCTCCTGCTCAGCCGGCTGAGGGCGCGCGAGCTCGAACTCGCTTCGGTCCGGGCGCGCAAAACCACTCAACTCCTCCACCTCGCGGCCGTGCATGCGCAACGACACGCGCTGCTCGCCGCCCTGGAAGGGAAAATCACACGCCACGGCGCGCTCCTCAACCTGCTCCTCGCGCGCGCGCGAGTGCTTTCGGGTCTCCTCGGCAGCCTCGACCACACCCTGCAAACGATTCCCTGGGCATCGGGTATCCCTCTCGCCTTCCCGCGCCTCCGCGGGGCGCTCCCCTGGCCAGCCCAAGGGCGACTGGTCCGTGTCTTCGGCCAACCTCACGCCTCGGGCGTGGGCATCTGGCACGGCGTTCTGATCGCCGCCCCACGTGGGACCCCCGTCTATGCGGTCGCACACGGGCGCGTCGTGTTCGCCGGATGGATGCCCTACTTCGGCCTTCTCCTCGTGGTCAACCAAGGGCGGGGCTATTACACAATCTACGCCCACGAATCGGTGGTCTACCGCCGGGTCGGGGACTGGGTGAACACGGGCGCGCTTCTGGGCAGCGTCGGCCGAAGCGGAGGGGCACGGCGCAGCGCGCTTTATTTCGCCATCCGCCGTGGAGGCCGGGTCCTCGACCCCCTGCACTGGCTCACGCCCGCGCTCCCGTCAACGAACGGCTAGACTGAGCGCCATGACCTCCGCCCCCACGTCCGACGAGACCCCTGTTGCTCTTGTCACCGGGAGCGCTCGCCGCCTTGGCGCAAGCATCGCCCGCGCGCTCCACGCACGGGGGTTCCGGGTGGCCATCCATCACAGGTCCTCGTCCAACGACGCCCGTCGACTGGCCGAAGAGCTCGAGCGATCACGAGCGGGAAGCGCCGCCGTTTTCCGCGCCGATCTTCTGGACCCGACGGCCGTCCGGGCGCTGCCGGAGGAGATTCTCGCGCGATGGGGACGACTCGACGTTGTGGTCAACAACGCGTCGAGTTTCTACCCCACCCCTCTCGGGAGCATCGACGAGGGGACATGGAACGATCTCATCGGGACGAATCTCAAGGCGCCCGTCTTCCTTGTACAGTCGGCGCGGGAAGCTTTGGCACGGGACGGCGGGTCGATTGTCAATCTCATCGACATCCACGCCCGTCGGCCGCTTCGGGGGCACATCGTCTACGGCGTTGCCAAGGCCGGTCTCGAAATGCTCACCCGTACGCTGGCCCGTGAACTCGCCCCCCGGATTCGGGTCAACGGCGTAGCCCCAGGCGCCATCCTCTGGCAAGAAGGGCTCAAGGATGAAAGTATCAAACGGCAGGTGCTGCGCCAGATCCCCCTCGGACGACTCGGGACCGCCGAAGACGTGGCGGCGGCTGTCGTCTTTCTCGTCTGCGACGCGCCGTACGTGACGGGGCACATCCTCACGGTCGACGGCGGCCGCAGCATCGGATGGTGAGACCCCACCCGTCTCCGGCTCCTCAGCCGGTTCGGCGCCGTTCGATCACGACCCCGACCGTGCGGGCGTGGCGGACGGCGCCGGGCTTCTCGAGCACAATGCGGACGGCGTGCACCGCCGGCTCCTCGAGGACGAGTCGTGCCGTCTCCTCGGCCACCCGTTCGATGAGCCCGTAGCTTTCGCTTTCGATTCGACTCTGAATCCGTTCGCAAAGCGCACGGTAATCGACGGTGTCCTGCAGCTCATCGCTTGCCGCCGCGGGGGCGAGATCGACTTCGAACTCGAGATCGAGCACGAGGGTCTGGCGGATCGGACGCTCGTAATTGTGGACGCCGATCACGGTGCGGACGACAAGGCCGCGAACGAAGATCCGGTCAGGCGGCACGAAGACCTCGCAGGGCGGGGGGGCCAAGCTCGACAAGGGGCCAGCGCGCCCGTGCCCAGGGATGTGCTGATTCGGACGGCCGACGCGCATCGTTGCAGCGCAGGGACGCGAGGGCGGCGATCATCGCGGCATTGTCGGTCGAGAGCTGAGGCGGTGGCACGTGGAGAGACACTCCATCGGTCTCCGCGGCCCGGGCGAGGGTCGCACGCAGACGCCGGTTGGCGCTCACTCCACCCACGAGGACCACGCGGTCAAGACGACGGGAGCGCCAGGCACGCCGGGTTTTTGCCACGAGGACGTCAACCACCGCCTCCTCGAACGCGAGCGCGGCGTCGGCACGATCCTCCGCCGCGATCTCCGAACGGGTCTCAAGCCAGCGCCGCACCGCGGTCTTGAGCCCGCTGAAACTCAGAGCATAGTCTGCGGCATGAAGAAGAGGCCTCGGAAAGACGACCCTTCCGGGCCGTCCGCTCTCGGCGAGGCGTGAGACGGCCGGCCCACCCGGATAACCGAGTCCGAGGAGCTGGGCAACTTTGTCAAACGCCTCCCCCGCGGCGTCGTCACGCGTCGCACCGAGAACTTCGTAACGGCCGAGGCCGTGCACGTGGACGAGGAGGCTGTGTCCACCCGAGACCACGAGACCAAGAAACGGGCAATGGGCGGGCAGGCTTCCCGGCGGGTCGAGGAACGCCGAGACGAGGTGCCCTTCGATGTGGTGGACCCCGAGAAGCGTCTTGCGCCAGCCGTAGGCCAGGCCGTGCGCGAGCGCGGCACCGGTGAGCAGCGCTCCGACGAGCCCCGGCCCGCGGGTGTAGGCGACGAGCCCGAGGGCCGAAGGATCGGTTTCTGTCTCGGCGAGGAGAGTATCGACGAGCGTCAGGAGTCTCCGGGCATGATCGCGCGAGGCCAGCTCCGGGACCACCCCTCCGTGAGGGGCGTGAAGAAGCGTCTGCGAATGGCGCCGTTCGGCGACGACCCCGCCCCCGCCGTAGAGAGCCACAGCCGTGTCGTCACAGGAGGATTCGATCGCGAGCACAAGCATGGGGACTCCGAAACAGGTCCCCGTGGGTCACCCCGCGGACAACCAACACGTCCGGGGCAAGACCGAAACAGGGAAGCGGCCAACCGCGCGTCAAGACGTTACGTATATTAGATCAAGGCTTCGAGAACATCCCGACAGGGGTCGGAAGTTCGACGGTCTCCCCCCCAGGGGACAGGGGCGGATCGGTCGACAGGATCAACATCACCCCGGAGCCACAGGACGGCAGCATCGGATAGGGACCCTCGCCGTGAGTTCTGGGGAAGTCCGAAAGTGCGTCTGACCAGAACACTCCCTGGTCGGACCGAAGCTCATCGCGTCGGAGGAGTGGAAATCCCATCGCGGGTCGGCGATCCGGGTCACGGAGTCGACAGAAGGTCATTTTTTCGCGACGAGCGGTGTCCGGATGAGGCAACCACTCGGGAATCGCAAGGGAATCTGTCCTATACTAACAGTCCCTTACAGTCATCCCCCAGAGGGGGCAACCATGCGTTCCAGCAACCGCAACGCGAGCGG
>JAKCBQ010000068.1 GCA_021839245.1 Pseudomonadota bacterium | reverse complement strand
GCAGGGATCGAGGGGGAGATGAAGGCCCGCTCCGCTCCGCGCGGAGGCCGGAACGGACGTGAAGGCGAGCGGGATCGCGAGAAGGAGGATCGTGAAGCCTGCTCCCGGGCGGCGGGAGTGTGGAGCAAAAGAGGATCGCGGCACAGGGGCTTCCTCCAGAAGCGCCGACCGAGCCTCGACGGGAAGATCGATCCGGCGACGAGCCCATGATACACCCGGGTCCCGCCCCCGTCTCCGCCCGGAAACAATCCAGAAACAGTTCCCCCGAAGCGGGAGCGGCCTCATCACGACGGGGGCCCCGAGCCGAAGCGCGCCGTCCCGCCGGACCATCCCGAGACTTAGAGAAGAGGCCGATCTCGATTCTGCTCACGGGAAGACCTGCGGTGATCTCCGGCGCCCCAAAAGAAAAACCCGCGGCCGGTTTCCCGACCGCGGGCAGATTTTTCTTCTGTTTCGTTATTGTTGGATTGGCGATCCTCCGCTCAGAACCGTACCCCGACGCGCCCGTAGATGAAGCGCCCAGGCACCCGATAGAAGTACGGCTGGTAGCTGTTCGCAAAGGCCGTCATCGAGATCGGGGGGTTCTTGTCGAAGATGTTGCGCACCCCGAGGGTCACGTCCGCATTCCAGCGGGTGATGGCGTACGTGGCCTGGAGGTCGTTGTACACCGTCGTCCCAAGCTCGTTGAGGCCCTCGTAGCCGTGGACTCCGGGAACCGGCGTTGCGAGGATCTTCGAGCACCACTGGAACTTGTTCGGCGTGGTGGGGAAATCACCGGAACCGATGAAGGGCGAGAAAACCGCCGACGAGTTCTGGCAGACCTCCCACATCGGCCCGATGACGTACATCGACCAGGCCGCGGACCACGGGCCGTAATCCCAGTTGAGGGTGAAGTTGTACTTGTGTTTCGGGATGAGCTGGCTCACCGAACCCGCATACTCCGTGGTCGTCTCCGTCGGGACACCGTTCGCCCCCAGGGCCGGGGTCGAGACGATGTACTCACGGGTGAAGGTCATGTCGCCCGAGAGCTTGAAATCACCGATCGGCGTCGAGGGGAAGCGGTAACCGAACTGGATATCCCAACCGTCGGTGTTGATCGAGCCCACGTTCTGGTTGAGGGCCACAACGTTGGTGACCGCACCGGGCGTGTTGTACGTACCGCCAGCACGCTGGATGAGCGCGCAGTCGTTGAGGAGCGGATGGGACGAGTAGCAGAAATCGAGGATTTTCGTTGGTCCGAGGCCGCCCGACACGATAGCATTGTCGAGCTCGATCTTCCAGAAGTCGGCCTCGACGTCGAAGCCTTCGAGCCAGCTCGGGTTGTAGACGAACCCGACCGTCCGCGAGATCGACCGCTCCGGTGTGAGATTCGGGTTCCCTCCCACCGTGACGGGAATCTGGGTATTGGGCTGAGAGAACGAGGTCGGACAGGTCGAGGGGATCGGCACGCCGTGTTTCGAGTCATAGACGCAGGGATCGGTTAGCGGGTCGAAGCTCTGCGCCTGTCCGGCGAAGAACTCGCTGATACTCGGGATGCGGAAACCCTGCGACCAGTCGGCGCGGAGGAGGAGATCCCGGGTGGCCTCCCACTTGATTCCCACCTTGCCGGAGCTGTTGTGCGCCCGGCCGCCGGTGGTCTTCCCTCCGGAGAAGCCACTCCACGTGAACTGCGTCCAGCGGTTCGCGACGTCGACACCCAGTCGGCGGACAAAGGGCAGGTTGTGGAGAAGCGGGATGTCGAGCTCGATGTACTGGGCATCCGAGGCCTCGCGTCCGCTGGTGGGCTCGGCGACGTTGGTCGTCGCGTTGCCCTGCACGACGAGAGCGGACGGCTGGTAAGAACCGTTGTCCTCGAGGTACTCGTAGCCCACGGCGACACCGATCCGCCCGAACAAGTGACGGCTGTTGAGCGCGTGACCGAGGTTGATGAGTGTCCCGGTCAGGTTGCCGGAATAGTCGCGCTGCGTGAAACGGTCCTGGCTCACGTCCGTGTAGTCGATGTAGTTCGCCATCGCCGGCGTGATCGTGGGCGTGGGATAGGCGCCGCCGAAGAGGTCGAGGGGGACGCACCCGGGGGTCGCATTGCAGGTCGAAGACGGACCGAGGGCGAGCTGCAGACGCTCGGTGTCCTGAAGACCCGTCGACTCGAAGTGAACATCACGGCTACCGTAGCCGTAGTGGACGTTCCAGTCCCAGTCGTGATTGAGGAAGCGGAAGTAGCCCTTGAAGCCCATCCCGAAGTCGTAGGTGTCCTTGTTGCTGTTGAACACCCGGTAGCCCGACTCGATCATGCGCCGACCGAGGAAGGCGAGCTCTGCGGCATTCGGCGAGCACTGCCCGTTGTCCGCCCCGTAGAGTTTGCACCACTGGGCGAAATGGGGGCTCGAGCTCGTGTAGGGCACGAGATCCACCCCAAAGGGGTTGTAGGGGTTCGTCGCGGAAATGCCGACGCCGAGCCCGTTGGCCGTGTTGTCAGAACCGAAGAACCCGAGGAAGAGCGGGTTCGGGGCGAGAACCGACTGCGCGAAGTAGTGGTTGTAGAGCCCGCTCATGTCGAACGTCACGTGGTTCGTGAGGTTGTAGTGCGCCTGGCTGTAGATCGACCACTGCTCGTCGGGGGTGAGGAGATAGTTCGCCGGAGCGTAGTTGTAGGCATCGGCGCTCGACCACGGATTGGGGCCCGCTGGAGATCCGGCAAAGCCCGCCTGCCCCACATTCGGCCCGACGAGCGGTCCGCCGAGGTCGCAGGAGTACGGAGGCGTCGACGACGTGACCGACGCCGCGCAGTCCTTCGCGAACTGGGAGGGATAGAAATTCACCTTGCTAATCGTGTGATTCCCGTGCCCTGTGGTTCCGGGTCCGAATACGGCTCCCTTGGGCTCCCAGACGATGAAGCGCCCACCGGGGGTGCCGGAGCTTCCGAGGTAGAGGCCGGTGCCGATGAGCGGAAGCTGGGAGATCGTCCGGTTCGCGGCCCAGATCGGCTCCTGCTCCTTGTACATGGCGCTCAGGAGGGCTCCACCGTGGCTGTTCGAGGCCCCGACCGTGAGGTCGTACTCCTGGGTCTTTCCGTCCCAGTGGCCGTCGCCGTTGTAGATCCCCATCTGGGCGTGGGCTTCGGCTCCGTTGAAGTTTTGGACGGTGATGATGTTGATCACGCCCGTGATCGCGTCCGACCCGTAGATCGGGGACGCTCCGTCGAGCAGGATCTCCACCCGCTGGATGATCGAGGCCGGGATCGTGTTCAGGTCCACGGACCCACCGGCGGTCGGGATCCAACGGTGGCCGTTGACGAGGATGAGCACCCGATCCGATCCCAGGTTGTGGAGATCGACGAAGGTGTCGCCGTCGTTGCCGTTGTTGGTCTGGGCGTTGATCGCCGCTCCGGCTTCGCTGATCGACTGCAGGATGTTGCCGATCGAGACCTCACCGGTCAGGTTGAGCTGCTGCCGGGAGAGGACGAAGACAGGCTGCGCGGTCTGGATGCTGGTACGCAGGATGCGCGAGCCCACCACCTGGATCTTCTGGAGCTTGGTGCTCTTCGGATCCTTGTGATGAGATCCCGCCGCCAGCGCAGCCGGTCCGGCGACCACGGCCGCCGAGGCGCCCGCAACGAGGGCTCCACGCACGGCTTGCTGCACAAGGTTGCGTTGCTTCATGATGGTTGTTTCCTCCACGAGGGATTGGTCATGACCGCCCCGCGACCGGGATCGGTCCCGGAGCATTGGCGCGAGCATACCACACTCCCCGGCCGATGTGTCAAGCCCACGGGGACCGTTGCGATGGTGCCCGGGGGGCGGCACGCCCCACCCCATGAAGGGGTGCCGAATAAGGATTCGTGAGGCAGTATCTCGAAGGAACCGCGGCCCCCACGGGACCTTGGTCGCCCCCCGTGGGCACCCGATGGGATCTGCCCGTTGCCCCGGAGCAACGGGGCCCATGCCGTTGTACAGAAGCAACAAAGCCCCCCCTGGGCACCTTCCCACCTCATTCCGTGAGGGGGGTTGAAAGATTCGTTGACTGAACGAAAGGCCCTGCGTTGCGGCGCGTTTGCGGACCGCCATCCTGGCGGTGACGGCACCGCAGACGAAACCCACGCCCGCGATCCCGCTCGTCTACGATCGTCTACGATCCAGGATTGCCAGGATTGAGAGAGCGGGGGGCGAAACTGAGGAGACGCAGCCTTCATTGTCGAGGGGGAAGAGCTCATTCATATTGAGGCGCTTCTGCACCGTGCCATAATGACCGCGATGAGCCTCACCTCTCCCCGACCCTCCCCGGAGGCCCTTCTGCGCCGGGCGCTCCAGGCCCTTCGGAGCCGAGACTACGACGAGGCCGAAAGCCTCTTTGCCGAGGTCCTGGACGCGGAGCCCGAGCATCCCCTGGCGCTCCACTACGGCGGCCTCTGCGCATTCCATCGCGGAAAACGCGACGAGTCACTCCGACGCCTGCGCCGCTCGCTCGTCCTCGCCCCCCGGGAGGCCCCTTTCTGGGCCAACGCCGGCATGGTCCTCGAGAGCCTGGGCTTGACCGAAGAAGCCTGCGACGTCCTCTTGCATGCGGCGGAACTCGATCCCCGTAACGGCGAGCTCCAGGCGCGCCTGGGCACCCTCCTTTTCAGTCGCGGCTATCACCGACTCGCCGCCACCGCCCTCGAAAAAGCCCTCGAGATCCAGCCCGAGAACCCGAGACTCGCGGAACTCCTCGCCCGGGCGCTCAACGAGTGCGGGCGCCGCGAGGAGGCGGGAGAGATTCTCGAGCGGGCCCTCGCCCGCCACCCCCAAGACCCCTCCCTGTGGATGGTCGGGGGGGATCTCGCCCTCACCCAAGACGATCATAAGCGTGCCCGCAGCGCCTTCGAGGAGGCCGCCCGCCTCGCTCCCGCGAGCGAGATGCCAAAGCTCGGCCTCGTGACCATCCTCACGCAGGAGGGGAGGTTCGAGGAAGCGGCCGCCCAGCTGCGAGGTCTCATCGCCCAAAGACCCGGCGCTTTCGACGCCTGGTCGTCGCTCTTCACGATCGTCCGCCCGCGCGGGGAGGACGACCCCGATCTCGCAGCCGCCCGCGCCCTCCTCGCCCGCAACCCCGACCTGGACAAACGACCCGAGGCCGAACCCTTTTTCTTCGCTCTCGGACAGGCGTCGGAACACGCGGGCCTCTACGAGGAAGCCTTCCGCCACTACGGCACCGCGAACCGCCTGGCGCGCGCGAAGGGCGCGAACTACAGCGCGGGCTTCTTCGCCCAGCAAGCGCGAAGCACACTCCTCGCCACCGGCGAGGCCTTCCGTCGCCGTCACACACCCGAGCCTTTCCCCCCCCCTCCCTTCACCCCCATCTACATCGTCGGCATGCCCCGCTCCGGCACCTCCCTCATGGAGCAAATGCTCGCCGCCCACCCCCTCGTCGCCGCCGGCGGCGAGATGAGCGCCTTCACGGATCTCCTCAACGGCCACTTCGAACTCACCAACCGGCTCGAACTCCCGCAGGTTCTCGCGCGGGCGGACAAGGCCCAGATTCGCACACTGCGCGCGAAGACCTACGAGCTTCTCGAGCGCACCGCCGCGGGTCGCCCCTTCGTCACCGACAAGATGCCCGGCAACTACCTCTATCTCGGACTCCTCCGCAC
>JAKCBQ010000067.1 GCA_021839245.1 Pseudomonadota bacterium | reverse complement strand
ACAGACGCTCGAACAGCGCCGCGTAGATCAACGAGAGCGCCAACCCCCGGCGGACCGCCGGGGTCTCGCTTTCGCGGAAAGCCTCCCCCATCGGCGTCTCCTCCTGCATTCCGAGGGCGTGGAGACGGTCGTGGTAGCGGCGCCCGAGTTCCTGCTCGACAAGCACCTCGGGCACCAGGACCGGGTTGTGCTCGAGAAGCGTCTCGTCGACCTGAGTGCGGAGACGACGGCGGACCTCGGCCTCGGCTTCCCGTTCCATGCTCGCCCGAACCTCCGCGTACCAGGCGGAAACGTCGTCGACGCCGAAACGGGCGACAAACGCTTCGTCGATCTCCGGAAGGCGGCGGACGGCCACCTCCTTGACGGCCACGTGGCAGAAGACGGAGCCCCCGGCCAGCTTCTTGTCGAAATGTTCCTCGGGAATCCGGACCGGAACATCGGCCTCCTCGCCCGCGCGCATGCCGACGAGCGCCGCCTCGACCTCGGGGAGAAGAGTCCCTGAGCCGACCTCGAGCGCGTGCCCGCGGCGTTCCCCACCCGGGAGGACATGGCCCTCCGTGTCGGTCACACGAAAATCGAGGACGACGCGATCCCCCTTCTCCGCCGCGCGGTCGACCGTCTCCCAGCCCGCGTTCTGCACGCGCAGGCGCTCGACGACGAGAGCGGTGTCTTCCTCGTCGATCGTGACCCGCGGGCGGGTGAGGGTCATCCCTTCGTAGTTGAGGACGGTGACCTCGGGATAAATCTCGAAGGTGGCGCTCAGGCAGACCACCGAGGCGTCGCCCGCCGCTTCCTCACGAAACACCGGCCGTCCCGCCGGAACGAGCCGATGCTGCTGGAGACCCTCCCGATAACCCTCGTCGAGGAGGTCCTCGAGGACTTCTTCCCGAGCGCGGGCACCGTAGCGTTGGGCCACGAGCGCCACGGGCGCCTTGCCCGCACGGAAGCCGTTGAAGCGGGCGGTTTTCCCGATCTCGCTCAGCCGTTCGCGCACACGCGTCTCGACTTCCTCGCGGGGAACGACGAGACGGAGACGCCGTGCGAGGCCCTCGAGGGGTTCCATTTCTATCTGCATGGTCTCACCGTGATCCCGATCCCGAATGAAAAGGAGGCACCGAAGAAGGCACGAGCCGACCCGCCCGGATCTCTGGGGCCCGCCGCGGAGGGATCTCGAACCGCGCGGACCACCGGCGCCTCCCGCCCCACCGGGGACCGGCACGCGCCCACGTTCGTGGTGCGAAAGGAGAGACTCGAACTCTCATGGGGTCACCCCCACTGGTACCTAAAACCAGCGCGTCTACCGGTTCCGCCACTTTCGCACGAGTGACCGACCGTCTTCGGCGACCCACCGACACGAAATGATCGCGCTATTGTAGCAAAGCGAGCGCCGACGCCCACCGAAACGGGGGGACGGCAAGCCCCGCGACCAACCCCCTCACCGCCGTCGTCTGTCGTCATGAAACTCCTCATGTTCCTCCTTGCCACGATCCTCGGAACGCTGGGCTGGTACGCGGGCGAGGCTCTCGGGGGGATCGGGAGCGCCCTCGTTCTCTCGACACTCGGCTCGATCCTCGGCGTGTATCTGGCTTGGCGTCTCGAGCGACACTTCGACTGAGCGCTCTGGAAACGGGACATCGGTTGCATGTCTTCCCCCGCCGACTCGGGCAATCGCCCCGGCCGCGCGGACTTCGGGCTAGGGCGCTCCGAGCGGCAGCGGCACGCTCCAGATCTGCGAAGCGGGGTTGTGCCCGCAGGGTTCAACCGCCAAGGGACCCTTCACCCCCCCGGTGAGGCAGCGGCGGGTGGCGCGGTTGACGAGGCGGCCGAGAATCGTGTAACGCCAACGCTCGAAGAGGCTCGCGGTACAAGCCCGCAGCCGTGCGGCCGCGCCGATCTCGGCGAGGCATTGGCCCCCGGACTGCAGAGCACCGTCCGCCAACACCCGCCAGCTCTGGGACGATGCGCCCGTACAGTTCGCGACACGGCCCGGTGCGGTCAGGCAGCGGGTGTACATCTCGGCCGTTCGTTGCTTCCCCGCAAGGTGGGGGCGGATCCGCGTGATCGCCCCCACGCGGGCAGGAGGGCCGCAGCGTCGGTCCGGACGGACGGACCAGATCACAGTGTCGTGCACCCCGACCCGGGCGACGAGCGCCCGCGCGGCGCGGCGGCGCACCCCCGTCCACAGGTCCACGGCATCCAAACGGCAACCGGCACCGTCGAAGCCCAAACTCTCGGGGCGCACGCGCACACGCAGGGGGCGCGAACCGCGATTGAGCAGTGCGATCGCGTAACGGCCGTTCACAAGGGGCTTGATCAGAAGGTCCTCGCTCGGGCTGCGCTCGAGCAGGGTCGCCATGCGCCCGAGGGGATCCTGATCCACCGCGAGCACGGCTCGGTTGCCGAGGATCCGAATGCTGGCCGCGGAGAGCCGCGCGACGTCGGACCCCAGAATCAGGGGAGCCGACATCATCGACCAGAGCGCGAGTTGACTCCGGGTCTCCGCCCGGGTCAGTCCCGGATCGCCGCCGATGATCATGTCCGGGTCGTCCCAGCGGCCGGGGCTTTGGAACCGCCCCAATTCCAGGTTGTAGTCGTAATTCCACATCACACTCGCCCAACGCGACCGCTGCGGGTCGTGCGGATCGTACGTGGCGATGTCCGACCCCGTGCGCCAGAGTTCTCCGTAGCGGCGCGCCCAGTTCAAAACGTCGTACCACTCGGGCGACCCCTGAAAGTAGGCGGGCGCGGATTCTTCGAAGACGATCGGACGCCCAACGTGCGCAAGCGCCCGGCTCGCCGCCCGGTACGCCGTTCGGTAGGCGGCGGCGGGCGAGACCCCCGGGGGGACAAAGACATGGCAGCCGTCGAGCTTGAGGTAATCGACCCCCCAGGAAGCAAAGAGACGCGCGTCCGCAAGGAAATGCGCCGGGCCGCCGCCTGGGGGGGTTCCGCTGCCGGCCCCTCCCCCGCAGGTGGCGTAGCCGGCGTCCTCGTAGATACCGAATTTCAGCCCGAGCCGATGCACGCTCCGGGCGAGCGCCCGCATGCCCGCAGGAAACTTGCGCCGGTTCGCCCTGAGATCACCCTCACGGTTACGGTGTTTGCGCATCCAGCAGTCGTCGACGACGACGAGTTTGTAGCCGCGCGCGGCCAGGCCCGTCCTGACGAGGGCGCGCGCGTTGGCCAGAACGGCCCGGGCGTCGACCCGGCACTGATAGTGCGCCCAGTCGTTCCAGCCCATCGGGGGAGGAACGGCGAGCGCCGCCCGAGCGCCCCCTCGCGGTGGGGTCGCGAGGGCACGCGGCGAAAGAATCGCGGCAAGAACCAGAATCCCGGTCGTCAAGACCGCGACGACGATCGGGCGGTCTGACGCCGCGCGCTCGCGACGAGGGAGTGTTGTGTTCGGAGACAGCGGTCCGGCGGCTTGCGTCCTCCCGATTCCGCGCCCCACGGGCGGCCTCCCTCCCCTCCGTCCGTGACCGGGATGGGTCCCTAAGGTGAACCGTCCCGAGCGAATCGGGCTCACGACGACGTCCTCGGACGGGCGACGAGCGCCCAGACGAGAAGCACGATCCAGGCCACGACGGTCCAGCCGAGAAACACGTTGAGAAGAAAGATCGCAAGCGTGTTCTCCGCTCGTCCCGAGAAGGCCACGACTGTGGGAAGAACGAAAAGAGCCAGAACCAGAGCCAAGCCGGCGACCACGACCCCGAGCGGGGCGAGGGCGGCCGCGAAACCGAGCACGAGCGCGAGACCGACGCCGCAGACGACGACCGCCCCCGCCAAAAACACGAGGGGCAAGACGAGAAGGCTTTTCGGGCCGAGGGGTGAAGCGACAATCACGGCGCTGCGCATCTCCGCCGATACTCCTCGGGAGTCTAGCACGCCCCCGATGGGCCGGGCACCACGGAGAATCTCACTCTCACCACCGGAGCCGAACCGGAGCGCACGGACCTCCCTCATCACCCGAGTTCAGAGAGCAAGCCCTCAAAATGGGGAGTGACATGCTCGCGAAACCCGCGCATTCAATCATTCAGAGTCTTGTGAATCCCGAGGGCGCCCCGAACTCTTTGCGGATGCTTCGAGGAGCTCCCGGTAACGCGCTTCGCGCGCTCGCCGTTCCTTCTGGCCGATGAGCGCGATGGAGCCGAACAGCATCCAGACGCCCATCCAGACCAGGAGGATGGTGCCGACGTGGTTCCCGAACGTGTGGAACGCGCCGATGCCGACGAACATGGCGATCGTTCCGCTGCCCCAGAGCCGGAAGATCGGAGGCCAGACGGACGTGAAGGGGCGGCGGAAGATGCGCTCCCGCACCCACGCGAGAATCCCGAACGCTATGAGCGCGAAGGGGAAAGCGAGAAACGGAAGGATGAGAATCATGGGGGGGCCTCCTGGGGTGTCATCGGGTCTCGACACTCCGGCCTGAAGCCACCACGACTCTTCCTTCGGGTCGTCTCCCCGGGAGCTGCCGGGAATGGCAGGCGATCAGGACGGCCCTTCAGACGATCCTCCAGCCGATCCGGGCAGCCGCGGAGCGTGTGGGCGGTTGACCCCGTTCCCCCGCAGTATGCGCTCCTTGCCGCCTCTTCGCCACCCCCCACTTTCTCGAACTGCACACGCGGAGCCCGGACAGCCCGAATGCCCCTTGCGGTGCGGGCAGCCTCAAACTCTCGATTTGCCTTTGGGTGATCTCGGACAGCCACGCGGGTCTGGTCGAAGCGGCCCGCAAGGCGGTCCAGGGGGTCTCCTGGCAGCGTTGCCAAGTCCATCTCCTGCGTAACCTTCTCGGGCATACCCCGAGCCGTCCTCGGGCGTAGGTGGCCGCGCACGCCAAACGGATCTTTCAGGCCCCCGATCTCTCAGAGGCTCGCCGGCAGTTGGCCGCCTTCGTCACGCGCTTTGGGAAGATCACCCCCAAGGCCGTCGCCTGTCTCGAGGAGGGCTTCGAGGACGCCGTGAGCGTGATGGTGCTCCCCGAGAAATACCGCCGGCGGCTGCGTACCACCAACATGCAGGAGCGCTTGAACGAAGAGATTCGTCGACGAAAGCGGGTGATCCGGATCTTCCCCGGTGTCGAATCGGCCCACCGTCTCGTCGGGGCTCTCTTGGTCGAACAGCACGAGGCGTGGGCCGGACAGCGCTACCTCAATAGGGATGAATTTCACGAATGGCTCGCGTCCCGACACCCCGCGGGCCCTCCTTTGGAGCAGGTGGTGCCCTGGAGTTGAGCACGTCGAGCCGGAGCGAATTTACGGCAAAGATTGGATTTGACTGTGCCGCCCTACGTGAGGAAGGCCCGTCGGGTGGAGGCAGCCCTGCCATGGCTGTACCTGAAGGGCATCTCGACCGGCCGGATGCAGGAGGCCCTGGAAGTGCTGGTCGGCCCCGAGGTGAAAGGGTTGTCGGCCTCGGTGATGGGTCGTCTGAAACGGCAATGGGAAGCGGAATAGGCCGAATGGTGCCGACGGGAGATGAGCCGGGATCGGTGGGTCTATGGGTGGGTGGACGGCATCTACAGCGGCTTGCGGGACGAGCGCCAGAAGCTGTGCGCCCTGGTGGTCATCGGTGTCAATGAACGGGGCGAGAAGCATGTTCTGGCCATCGAGGATGGCGTCCGGGAATCGACCCGGAGCTGGCGGGAGGTGCTGCGGGACCTGAAGAAGCGTG
>JAKCBQ010000004.1 GCA_021839245.1 Pseudomonadota bacterium | reverse complement strand
CCCCGAGGTGCTCGAGGCCCTCGCGGTCGGCCGACGGGTGGAGGGCGACGAGCGCATCGTGCTCTTTCTGCGTTTGCGCGAGGGTTGCGTCCTCGACGAGAACCTGCGTCAGGCGATCCGCCGCAGGTTGCGCGAACAGGCCTCGCCGCGCCACGTGCCCGATCGTATCCTGGCGGTGGCGGACTTCCCACGCACACGCAGCGGCAAGATCAGCGAAATCGCCGTCCGCGAGGTTCTGGCCGGCGGTACGCCCGCGAACACCGGAGCCCTCGCGAATCCCGAGGTCCTCGATTTGTTCCGCGGTCTTGACGAACTGCGTTCGAAGAAGCGCGGGTGAGACGGGCGTGAACCTCCGCCGGACGTGCCCGTGAGCGGGACGGACGGGTTGCGGTCCTACCTGGAGGCTTCGCTTCGGGGGTTCGGGGGGATCGGCGGACGCGCCCTCGCCCAAGCGGCGGTCGTCCTGCTTCTCGCCCGCGTCCTCGGTCCTTCGTCCTACGGGCGCTTCGTGACCGTGCTCGCCGTCGCGGGTTTTCTCACGCCGCTGGTGGGTCTTGGAGCGGCCGGCGTCGTCCTGCGTGAGGAAAGCCGCACGCCGGGAGGTCGGGCGGGGTTGCGCGCGGCCGCCCTCGGTCTCTGGTGGCGGACGCTTTGTTTCGTCGTACCGCTTGGAGGGGTGGCTCTCTTCTTCGCCCTTCCGCCGTCCTTCCCTCTCCGTGCGGGCCTGTTCCTCCTGGCCGCCGAGATCGCCGCCTCCTCGCTCGTCGATCTCCTCGCCCGCGGCGAGCAGGCGCGCGGCCGCCTCGGTCGTTACGGTGTCGCCCAGGCCGGTCTCGTCTGGGCACGGCTTCTCGTTCTCGTCGCTCTGGCCGTCGGACTCGGAGCCCACCGCCTCGCGCTCTGGATGATGTTCTACGGTGTTGTCGGGATCGGCTACGCCGCCGCCCTGGGGTTCCTCGTTCTCCGCCCGCGACCAGAGCGCGGCGGGATGAGCCCCTGGGGACTCGCGCGTCAGAGCTGGCCCTTTGCCGCGGGATCCTTCGGTCACCGTCTGCAAAACGAGTTCAACAAGCCCGTCCTCGCCTACAGCGGTTTTGGCGACGTGGCCCGTCTCAACGTCGCGCAGCGGGCCGTCGATGTCGTGGCGTTGCCTCTCCTCGCGCTTCAGGAAGCCCTGTGGCCCCGTCTTTACCGGTCCGGAGGCGACAGGCGGCGTCTTCGGCGTCTCCTCGCGGCGCTTCTTGGCACGGCGGTTCTGGCCGGCGTGGGTCTCCGTTTCGTGCTCGCACCTCTTGTCCCGCTGGTGTTGGGAACCGGCTTTGCGGGCGCCGCTCGTCTCCTCGGCCTTTTGGCGCTCCTGCCGCTTTTTCAGGTTCTGCGTAATACGAGCCAAGTGCTCGCGGCGGCGCGGGGACGGATGCGTCTCGTCGCGGGTGCGGCCGGGGCGGGAGCCGCCGCCGGCGTCGTCTTCAGTCTCGTCCTCATTCCCCGCGACGGATCGACGGGGGCTGTGGCGGCCCTCTACGGAGCGGAGCTCGCCACGTTTCTTGTCTACGCCGGAGCCTTCTTCGGACACCGCAACGGAGAGACTTCCGGGTGAGGGGGCAGGCTCGCAGGAGAGCTTCCACGCCGACATCGGAGGCCGAACGTGACGGCGGAAGACGGAGGATTTCCGTCCCCCCCGTATTCTGGTAATATTCACTTGGGACCTTGTGGGACTGGGGGGAGAGTTTTCTTGCGCCGACCCACATCGGTGTTTTCTGAAAGAGGGGTGCTGCCGCTCGGAGCCGGTGCCGTCGGCGTTCTCGTGGCGGCGCTCGGATTCGCGTCGCTGGTTCCCGCTTCGGCCGGGGTTCTCGCGCCGGCGCTTCGCGCCTTGATCGAGCACGGTGTCCCACCGGGGGCGGCGGGGCAGAGGCCCCTCTCGCCCTTCGCACCGCGGATCGATGCCGCCGGCCGCGTCGAGGTCGTGATCCGATCTCTTCGCTCGGGGGGGAGCCTCCCGGCGAAGAGCACACTCGTGGCCCTTGGCGCACGGCGTGTGCGGGTCGTGCGTCTCATGGACGTGATCCAGGCCTGGGTGCCGGTCAAGGCCCTCTCAGCCGTGGCTTCCCTTCCGGGTGTGGGCTACGTCGGGATTCCCCGCTACGCTGTGGTCAAGACATCCCCTCCCCACACTTCTCTTGCGGTCCGAACCCCAACCCCGGATAGGGGCGCGTTGGCGCCGGGGGGTCTCGGCATGCTCTTCGTTTTCTCGCTTTTTGCGGCGGTGCACCGCAGGAAGAGCCACGGCGTCTTGCCGCGGCCCACAATAATCTGCACCCCATTCCTCTCAACTGTGTAGGAGACATCGTGTCATGATGAGAAAAATCATGTCGTGCTCCCTTCCCGCACTTTTCCTTGTCCTCGCGGGCGGGGTGCGGGCAGGGGTTCTCGGCCCCCGTCTGGAGGCCTTGGTGCACGGAAGACTTCAGGCGCTTCCGGCGTTTTCGAAAGCCGCGGTTCGCGATCCCCTGGCCCCACGAGCCGATAGAGCCGGACGCGTCCAGGTTGTGATTCGCCCGGCGCTCGCCACGGGCGCTCTTCCCCCCGTGGGGGATCTCGCCTCGCTCGGGGCGGTGCGGATCCGCGTCTCTCCGCTCATGCACCTGGTTCAGGCTTGGGTTCCGGTGGGCTCGCTCGAGAGTCTTGCGACCCTTCCCGGTGTCGGACGGGTGAGTGTTCCTGTCTACGCGACGGCCCAGCCGCCTTACGTTCCGCACCGGGCGGGCGCGGTCCCCCAACAGAGCAGCAGCTCCGTTCCGAGCGGTCTTCCGATCGACGCGACGGGCCTCGTCGCGCTCCAGGGCGATCTTCTCCAGTCGGTGGGCGCCGAGGGCCAGGGCATCAAGGTCGGTGTGATCTCGGATGATGATTCGGGCGACGCCGCCTCGCAGCAAGCGGGCTATCTTCCCACCAACATTTTCCAGGTCCAGCAATTCCTGAGCACGGAGACGCAACCGACGCCCGGCGATCCGGCGGAGGGGACGGCGCTTCTCGAGGTGGTGCACGCGGTGGCGCCCCAGGCCCAACTCGGGTTCTGCGGCCCGCAGACGGACGTCGACTTCGTGACCTGCTACCAGGCCTTCGTCCAATGGGGAGCGAACGTCGTCCTCGACGATCTCGGGTTCCCCGGCACCGACATGTTCACCCGCGGGGTGAACACGAGCGGAAGTTTCGCCAACGCGGTTTACCAGATCGTGAGCGGCAATCCCAACGTCGCCTTCCTGAGCGCTGCCGGGAACGATGCTCAAGACTATCTCCAGGCGACCTACGCGAGCACGACATGCCCGAGCTCGGTCACGGGTGCGAGCGGGTGCATGGACTTTGGCGGGGTGACAGGCGCGTTCGGCGTGACGCTCGCGAACCTCCCCGGCTCCACTGTGACCAATGAGCTTCCGGTCACTCTCTTCCCGGGCTACCCGTTCTTCCCGATCCTCGAGTGGAACGACCCGCCCTCGACGACGACCGCCCCCACGACCCAGTACGAACTCTATCTCCTCGACAGCTCGGGGAACGTCCTCGCGAGCGGAGGGGCGTTTTCGCTGAGCAACGACACGACAGGCGATGGTCGACCGGCGTCCTATTTCTTTTACACCGTTCCCAATTCCACCGCCTCTTTCGTGACCGACTATCTTGTAGTTGCGTGCACCACGGGCTGCACCGCCTCGCCGGTGCCCTCGCTCAAACTCATCGGTAACGGCGACGGCGCTGTCCTCTTCGGGACCATAAGCAACAACATTCTGACGCCGATGTACACGGACGGTTCCACTTCCGACGGTGAAACAGCCGTCCCCGGGCTGCTCGCGACGACCGCCGCTGCGGTCGACTCGGAGAATCCGCTTGCGGTGACCCTCGAGGGTTACAGTGCGCTCGGACCGTTCCTCTACGGGAACGCCGGGACCACGGGTGAGGAGGCGGAGCCCGCGATCACGGGCATCGACGGTATCGAGACGAGCGGAGCCGGAGGATTCTCGGGCCTGTTCCTCCCGAACGGGGGAGTGGCTTTCTGCGGGACTTCGGCGACGGCCCCGAACGTGGGGGCGCTCGTAGCCGACCTCATGTCGGCCAAGCCGGGCCAGACCGCGTCCTTCTATGCAGGCGCGCTCGAGTCGACGGCGTCGAACTCCCTCATCACGGGGAATCCCATCCCGGCCAACAACCCCACGGGGTTCCAGTGCTCGTACGGAAACTCTCTCGGCTACAGCGCAGACAGCGCTGGGGCGGGATTGGCGCAGGGGTACGCGGCCCTCACGTCTCCTCAAGGTCTTGACTATCAGTTCCCGACGACCTCCGTCGCGGTCCCGGCGGGAGGGGGAACTTCCCAGACGACACTCACGAGCGGTGAGAGCGTGACCGACTACGGCTTTGACGTCGGCAAGCCTGTGACCCTGACGGCCACAGTGACCGGGGGCACCACCCCGGCCAAGGCGTCGTCCTGCGAATGGACGTACAACGGCCAGACGGTCACGGGGTCGAGTGCGACCATCACGTTCACGACGACGGCCGTCCAGCCCGAGTTGATCTCGGTGAATTGCCCGGACGAGAACGGAATCATGAATCCGCAGCCGGCGACGATCGAGGCGGTGGTCTTCCCGACGCCGGTCAGCCCGGCCTCCAGCTCGTCCTCGGGCGGAGGCGGCTTGAGCCTCCTCGGGCTTCTGCTCCTCGCCCTTCTGGCCGCGGCCGCCGTCGTACGGCGCCGTCGGACGGTCTGAGGCACTACTAGAAGTCCGCACGAGCGGCCCCCTGCGCAAGGAAGGCGCAGGGGGCCGCTCTCTTTTTTGTGGGGGCTCAGGGTTTCCGTTCATCGAGTGCCCTCGGGGGCACCGTTCGCTCTGACCTGTCCCCATGCCGGTGCCGATCCCGACCCCACGAAACACGCATCGTGTCCTTTGCGGTGGACGGCGTGCACGGCGGCCGGGATTGTTGGGTCGATTCCTCGGTTCTCCGCGTGTCTGCACGCGGTGTCCGTCGATAGCCCCACCCCATCGCCTTGAATCGTGATGCCGGAGCGGCGAGAGAGACTTTGGCGGGTTTGACTCAGGACGAGAGAAGCTGGGGCGAGGGGCCACGTCTCTCGGCTCGGCAACAGCCCTCGGAGGAAGGGGAGGGGGAAAATCTCCGACTACCCTCTGTATTCGTCACTCCGAACGCGTTGCCGCGGAGGCAGGAGCGGAGCGAGAGTTTCGGCAAGCAGCTGTCTGCGCGCGTCTCACACACCCATGGATTTCCATAAGCTTTGGAAACGCGTGATGGAGGCGTCACACCGCCGTCACCCGGAGCCCGCGGACTCTTGGGGTAGGGCCTATGGACGTTCAACCGCCTGTGGATTCAGACGCGTTTTGAGTGTTCGGTAGAGGTTCTCGAGGACGAGATTGGCGGCCTCGAGCTTCGTCCGCAGATCCTCGCCGGCCGGAACGTCGAGGAGGAAGGCGTTGGTGGTGGCGCTTTTCGCCGCGAGGGTGAGGGTGAGGCCCCGGGCACGGGCTTCGGCGAGGAGCGTCTCCGAAGGCACGTCGGACGGGAGCGCGACGGAGAGCGGGACACTGCCGCGGGCGGTGCGGGCGAGCGCTGTCGGGCCGTACAGGGCGGAGGCGTTCTTGACCGTCCAGTAGGCGGCGTCGATGGCGGTGTTGGCCTCGCTGATCCGCCGGTTGAGTTCGCCGATTTCCCGGAAACGCAACATCACGCGCAGGGTGTGATTGAGTCCGTCGCGCGAGCGGAGGAAGAAGATGTCTTGACCCTGGAGGGACGGCGAACGCCGCGCCTCCTCGAGGACCAGACCCGCCGGCACATCGGCGTTGATCATGGTGTCGACCGGGTAGAGGTAGTCCCCTCCGTCGCGGTCGTACTGGACGAGAACGCTGTTACCGAGAAGGACGGAATTGGGGATGCTGACGACGGCACCGTCCTGGGTGAGCATTTTCGAGAAGAGCATCTTGATCTCGACGATCCGACCCACCGTGTTCAGGCTCCAGATCCAGGAGTTGATGCCGACGACGTCCCCGAAGTTGAGCACCCCGTTGGCGGTGGCGAAGACGCCGGTAAGGAGATTGGAGGCAAACGTGTGGATGGCGAAACCCAAGACCACGCCGCCCACGGCGCTGCCGGCGAGGATGCCGGCGAGGCTGACGTGGAAGATCGAGAGAATCACCGCGATGAGGACGATGTAGACGCCGATCCGCACGAGGAGCGTGAGTCCGTAAAGATCACGCCGTGTTCGGACGAAGCGCTCTTCGACGGCGTGCACCAGAAGACCCGAGACCCAGAAGCCGACGACGAGAGCAATGAGCGCGCGAACGATCCGCCGCACGAGAGGCGCCTCGTGAAGATACTGCGGGAAGTCGTGACGGATGAGCGCGTCGATCAGGCGCCCCACCGCGAGGAGGAGAACGACGCCGAGCAGGATCACGGCCGCGACGCGCAAGAAAGGACGTCGACGCTTGGGCGTCACAGGCACCTCAGAGAGTCAAGTCTCAAGACAGTTTAACGGAGGCGGAGCGTGCGTTTTTTGCGCGTGCATCACGCGTATACTGAGAAGCGAGTCCGGGGCACGGCCGCGTGTTCCGGACGATCGTCGCCTTTTCCGGAGCTCTACCATGCGTCCACGTGTTCTCCTCTTCCGCCTCGTTCCTCTTCTCGGTGCGATGTGCCTTGCGCTTCCCGCGCTGGCAGCGCCGGGTCGTTACCGCCTTCTCCCGGGACCCACGAGCGGCACCTACCGGATCGATCCGCAGCACACCGAGGTGCTCTTCACCATCGGCCACGTCGGGATCGCAAACTTCACCGGCCGGTTCGACAGCGTGCGCGGGACGTACACGCTCGATCATCGCGATCCGGCTCGGGATCGGGCGCGTATCGTGATCCGCGCGGCCAGCATCGACACCGGTTACGCCCCGCGCGACGCCATCCTGCGAAGCCACCTCTTCTTCGACACCGCCCACGATCCCCTCATTCGTTTCGTGAGCACAGGTTACCGCCCGCTCACGCGCTTCACCGGGCTTCTCAGCGGCCGGCTCACCCTGCACGGTGTCACGCGCACGATCGTCTTCCGCGTGCGACGCGTGGGGGCGGGGGCCGTCCCCCATCTTCCCAAGCCTTGGGGCGGGTATCTCTCGGGCTTCGTCGCCACGACACGCCTGAAACGCTCTTGGTTTGGGATCGACGCTTTTCTGCCCGAGGGACTTTCGAACACCGTTCTCGTCGTCGTAAACGTCGAGGGCGTGAAGATCGGCCCGCCCTGACGGGCGCGGCCGTTCGCGCCTTTTTGTGTCTGCTCCCTCGTCCCTCAACGGGGCGGCAGGGTCGTGGCCGCGCGAAGCTCGTCGAGATACTGCGGAACCGAGTCGGGCTCCTTGGTGAACCGCTCGATGAGCGCTGAGCCGACGATCACTCCGCGGGCGCCGCTCTTGAGGCTGTGCCGCACGTGCTCCGCGCACGCGATGCCGAACCCGAGAAGGGCGGGGGGAGCCTCGAATCGTTCCAGCCGTTCGATGAGGCTCTGCGACGGGTCGAGCTCGCCGCGGCCCACGCCCGTGATGCCTTTGCGGGTCACGACGTAGGTGTATTCGCCTCCCGTGCGGGCGATGCCGGCCAGCGTCGCGTCCGGCGCGTTCGGCGGGGCGATGAGGACGGGGGCGACGCCCGCCGCACGCGCGGCTCGGGCGAAGGGTGCGGCCTCCTCGAGCGGCACGTCGGGGACGAGGACCGCGTCGAGACCGGCTTGCGAGGCCGCGGCATAGAACCTCTCGAGCCCCCGCGCGTGGACGAGATTCGCGTACACCAGGAGCCCGATCGGGAGATCGGGGTGCATCCGACGCAGAGCCGCAACGAGCCCGAGGCCACGCTCGACTGTGGTGCCCGCGGCGCGGGCTCGGAGCACGGCGGCTTGGACCGTGGGTCCGTCGGCGATCGGATCCGAGAAGGGAAGCCCCACCTCGAGCGCGTCGGCGTGGTCGGCGAGGACCGCCAGACGCCGGAGGCTCTCCTCAGGATTGGGGTCGCCAAGGACGGCGAAAGGAACGAGGGCCCCGCGCCGTTCGTTCTCGAGACGGTGAAAGAGCTGCGTGAACCGTCCGCTCATCGGCTGCCGCCCCCTTCGAGAAGAGCGGAGACATGGGCGAGGTCCTTGTCCCCGCGCCCGGAAAGATTGACGACGACCAGCCGCTCGCGTTCGGGCTCGGCGCGGGCCTCGCGGGCGACGGCGGCGAGCGCGTGGGCGGGTTCGAGGGCGGGAAGGATGCCCTCCGTGCGTGCGAGCGCGACCAAGGCGTCGAGGGCCTCGTGGTCCTCGGCCGCGACGTAGCGGGCGCGGCCCGTCGCCTGGAGATGGGCGTGTTCGGGACCGACCCCGGGGTAGTCGAGACCCGCCGAGATCGAGTGGGATTCCTGCACCTGCCCTTCGGAGTCCTGAAGGAGAAGACTCCGCATGCCGTGGAGAATCCCCGGCTTGCCGCGCTCGAGGGTGGCGCCGTGCCGACCGCTCTCGAGTCCCTCACCCCCGGCCTCGACCCCAAGGAGCGCGACCGTGGGGTTTCCCAGGAACGCGGTGAAGATGCCGAGCGCGTTCGATCCCCCACCGACGCAGGCGGCGACGAGATCGGGCAGCCGTCCCTCGCGTTCAAGGATTTCCGCGCGGGTCTCGTCGCCGATGACGCGCTGAAAATCACGCACGATCGTCGGGAAAGGATGAGGTCCGGCGACCGTCCCGACGAGGTAGTGGGTGTCCTCGTAGCTCTCGGACCAGTCGCGCAGGGCCTCGTTCATCGCGTCCTTGAGAGAGGCTGACCCCGAGGTCACGGGGACGACGCGTGCGCCGAAGAGTTTCATGCGAAAGACGTTCGGCGCCTGGCGGCGGCAGTCCTTTTCGCCCATGTAGACGACCACCTCCTTGCCGAAGAGCGCGCCGATCATGGCGACGGCGACCCCGTGTTGTCCGGCGCCGGTCTCGGCGATGATCCGCCGCTTGCCGAGGCGGTGGGCGAGGAGCATTTGCCCGAGGACCTGGTTCGTCTTGTGTGCTCCGCCGTGGAGGAGATCCTCGCGCTTGAGGTAGAGGACGGTGCGTGTGCCCGAGAGAAAACGCCGGGTCCGTGTGAGCGGTGTGGGACGTCCGGCGTAGCGGTGCAGGAGATCGTCGAGTTCGGCGCGGAAGGACGGGTCCTCGCGGTGGCGAAGGAATCCTTCCTCGAGGGCGACGAGCGGCGGGACGAGGATTTCGGGAACGTAACGGCCGCCGAATTCGCCGTAGCGTCCGCAGGCGGGGATGAGGGGAGCGGTGTTCATGGAGCGGAGGTCCTCTTGCCGGGAGCGTGACGAAGAGCGGTGAAAAGGGCCTCGAGCCGTGCGGGATCCTTGACGCCCGGGCGGTTCTCGACGCGCGAGCCGACGTCGAGGAGCGCGGGCGCCAGCCGACAGGCGGCGGGTGCGGTCTCGGGATCGAGGCCGCCGGCCAGGCCGAAACGAGGGAAACGCGCGCGCCAGAGGGCGACCCGTGCGGGATCGACGCTCAGGCCGCTTCCGCCGAGGTCACCGCCTCTACGGCGGTCGAGAAGGACGAGTTCGAGCGCCCCCGGATCGAGGTCCGCTCCGGAGGGATCCTCTTCGGCGTCGACGGCCCGCCAGAGTGCGACGGTCTCGGGGAGAGACGCGCGCAGACGCTGTTGGCGCCCGGCGTCCTCGTGTCCGTGGAGCTGGACGGCCGCGAGCGGGAGCGTGCGAGCGAGCGTGAGGATCTCGTCCTCCGCGGCGTCGGCCACCACCGCCACCCAGGGCAAGGGCACCGTGCGGGTGAGGAGATGGGCGGTGCCCGGGTCGATCCGGCGTGGGGAGGAGGGTACGAAATTGAGGCCCCCGTAGCCCGCCCCGAGGGCGTGGGCGAGGTGCGCGTCTTCCGCGCGTGTGAGCCCGCAGATCTTGACCGTCCCGTGGACGAGGGCCGAGGCGGCGCGGGCGGGATCCTGGGCCTGCATGACACCGCCGCCGATGAGAAAGGCGTCGGCCCGGGGGGCGTCGTGCTGGATCTCGGCGCGGCGGGTGTACCCCGATTCGGCGACGAGGAGCGCCCCGGGCGGGACCTCGGGCGCGAGCCGCTCGAGTGTGGTGCGATCGACGCGAAGGCTGCGAAGATCGCGGTTGTTGACGCCGATGAGGTCCGCCCGAAGGCGGCGCGCGCGCGCAAGTTCGCGGCGGTCGTGGACCTCCGTGAGCACGTCCATCCCGTAACGGCGGGCGATCAGGCGGCAGGCCTCGTAGGTCGCGTCGTCGAGCACCGAGAGCATGAGGAGCACGGCGTCCGCTCCGTAGACCCGCGCCTCGAGGACCTCGTAGGGATCGACCAGGATGTCCTTGCGCAGAAGCGGTCGGTCGACCGCCGCGCGGACGGCGAGGAGATCGGCGAGCGACCCGCCGAAAAAGCGCTCTTCGGTCAGGATCGAGAGAGCGTCGGCGTAAGGGGCGAGCGCGCGGGCGAGGGCCACGGGGTCGTAACGGGCGCGCAGCACGCCCGCCGAGGGCGAGGCCCGCTTGCATTCGAAGATGAAGCGTGGACCCGGAGCGGAGAGAGCCGCGCGCAGGCTGCGCGTGGTGGGGGCGGCACGGACGGCGAGCGCCGCTTCGGGCGTCTCGGCCCGCCGCCGGCGCACGAGCTCCCGCTTGTGGGCGACGATGGCCTCAAGCGCCACGTGCGTACGCCCTTTGGCGGGCGAGGACGCGGAGAGCGGCCCCGGAAACGAGGGACTCACGGGCGGTCGCGACGCCCGAAACGAGGTCCGGAGCCAGCCCCGCCGTCCAGAGGAGAGCCCCGGTGTTGAGGAGGACGGCGTCGCGGTAGGCGGGGGGGCCTTCTCCGGCGAGCACCGCTTGGAGCGCCCGGGCGTTCGTCTCCGGGTCCCCTCCGGCGAGCGCCTCGCGGGGGTGGGGGTCGAGTCCGGCCTCTTCGGGGGTGAGGATGCCCTCGTCGATCACACCCTCGTGAAGGCGCACGACGCGGCTCGGGGCGTGGAGCGCCAGCTCGTCGAGTCCCCCGCCGTGCACCACGAGGGCGTGGCGGACGCCGAGATGGGCCAAAGCCTCGGCCAGCGGGCGGATGCGGCCGGGATCGTCCACCCCGACGAGTTGGACGGGTGGCGCGGCGGGATTGGTGAGTGGTCCGAGGATGTTGAAGACGGTGCGCACACCGAGCGCGCGGCGTACCGGCATGGCGCGCGCCGTCCCCGGGTGGTAGAGGGGAGCGAGAAGAAACACGAAGCCGCTCGCCGCGAGAAGTTTCGCGCCCTCCTCCGGGGCGAGTTCGGTGGGCACTCCGAGGCTGCGGCAGACGTCGGCCGAGCCCGACGAGGACGAGACCGCACGATTGCCGTGCTTGACGATCGGGAGGCCCGCGCCGGCCGCGACGAAGGCCACGGCGGTCGAGACGTTGTAGGTGCGTGCGCCGTCGCCGCCCGTCCCGCAACAGTCGGCGAAGAGTCCTCCGGGAGGAGGGAAAGCGCGCGCGTGGCGGCGGATCGCCGCGGCCGCCGCGGCGATCTCGACGGCCGTCTCGCCCTTGGCCCGCCAGGCGATGAGGATAGCGGAGAGGGCCTCCGGCGCGAGGCTCCCCTCGACGAGGCCGGCGATGAGAAGATCGACATCGGACGGGGTGAGATTCTCCCCGCACAAGAGACGCTCGAGGAGCGGGGCGGGGTTCACCGCGTCCCCTCCCGCCGCGCGCGCGCCCAGGCGAGCGCTCGGGCGAGAAGCGTGGGCCCCGCGGTCGTGAGGACCGATTCGGGGTGAAACTGGAATCCGAGAAGCCCGCGTCGGTCATCGAGCATGGCCATCGGCAGGTCTTCACCGTCGCCCTCCGTGCGGGCGAGCACCGTGAAGCCCGGAGGGACAGCGGTGACGGCGAGCGAGTGATAGCGTCCGGCCGCGAACGGGGAGGAGACTCCGGCGAAGAGTGGATGGTCGTGGTGCACGACCGCCGTGGCGCGACCGTGGACGAGGCACGGCGCGCCGCCGACCGCCCCCCCGAGGGTTGAGGCCATCGCCTGGTGCCCGAGGCAGATCCCGAGGACGGGCAGGCGGCCCGCGTACCGACGCAGAAGTTCGGGCATCACGCCCGCCTCGTCCGGATGCCCCGGGCCGGGCGAGAGCGCGAGGAGCGTGAGCTCCCGGGCGGCGAGGCGTTCCTCGATACGCTCGAGGGGGGCGTCGTTGCGCCAGACCTCGACGGTGGCCCCCTCGGCGCGGAACGCCTCCCGCAGGTTGTAGGTGAAGGAGTCGTGGTTGTCGAGAAGGAGCACGTGGGCGATTGCGGTCACGGGGCGTCTCCGGCGGGGGCGGCGAGGGCTTCGAGAACCGCACGCGCCTTGTGGCGCGTTTCCTCGGCCTCGAGTTGCGGGTCCGAATCGGCGACGACGCCGGCGCCGGCCTGCACGGTGGCGAGACCGCGGGCGACGAGCGCCGAGCGGATCACGATGGCGGTGTCCATGTCGCCCGCCGCGGTGAGGTAGCCTACCGCTCCTCCGTACGGACCGCGCCGGGTGGGTTCGCAGCGGCGGAGGAGCTCCATCGCCTTGAGTTTTGGGGCTCCGGTGAGCGTGCCCATGTGGAACGAGGCTTGGGCGGCGTGGAGCGCGTCGAGACCGGGGGCGAGGCGACCCTCGACGCGCGAGACGAGGTGCATGACGTGGGCGTAGCGCTCGACCCGATGAAGATCGGTCACCCGTCGTGTGCCGGGGGCGGAGACGCGCGCGACGTCGTTGCGCGCGAGATCGACGAGCATGTTGTGTTCGGCCAGCTCTTTCGTGCTCAAGCGGAGCTCGAGTTCGAGCCGCGTGTCGAGTTCGTTGTCCGTCGTCCCGTCGGGGCGGCGCCCGCGCGGGCGGGTGCCCGCGATCGGGGTGATCGCCACCCGGCCCGTGCGTCCTTCGACGGTGAGGGCGCTCTCGGGCGAGGCGCCGAAGAGGACGCTCTCGGGAAGATCGACGTAAAACATGTACGGACTCGGGTTGCGCGCGCGCAGCGCCCGATAAGCCGCGAGCGGTTCGGGCGCGGGCGTCACGAAGGCGCGCGAGGGGACGATCTGAAAGACGTCGCCGGCACGCACGTGCTCCTTGAGACGCGCGACGAGGGCGGCGAATGCCGCGTCGTCGAGCACGGCGCGTCCGTCCGCCGCACGGCCGCGCGCCGGAGGCGGGGGAGGAGTCTCCACGCGCGGCGGGCTCCGTTCGAGGAGGGTCGCGAGCTCCTGGACGAGGCGGCGCGCCTCGAGACTCTCTTCCTCGTCCGCGGGACCGAAGAGGAGCGTGTGCACGGTTGCCGTCCCGTGCGTGTGATCGACGAGGACGAAGCTGTTGGCAAGGTGGAGGACGAGGTCGGCCGTCTCGGGTCCCTCCGCCGCCCGGGGCGGAAGGGATTCGAAGGCGTCGATGAGATCGTAAGCAAAGAGCCCGTAGAGGTGGATCGACCCGCGTTCGCTCTCGGGTTCCCAGTCGGCGAGGATCGCCCGCAGGGGGTCGAACAGCCCGGGGGCGCGCAGGCGGGTCTCTTCGTCTTCCGTGGCGGGCGGGGTGGGCGCGGTCAGGGTGAGGACGTCGCCCGTCCGCTCGTGGGGCACGGGACCGAGACGGGCTTCGAGATGCGCGAGGGCGAAACATCCGCCGCGGCCGCAGGCGGAGGCCCGAAGCGTACGTTCGCGGGCCTCGAGGCGGAGCGCGGCCCCGGTGTAGAGCAAGCTTTTGGTCGGGCGCCCGCCGCTCGTGTCGGCGCTCTCGAAGAGAGCGAGACCACGGGCCTCGGGGTGGGCCGCCCGCCAGGCGCGGAGCAGCGCGTAGGGATCCGGATTGAGGGCGAGACGTTTGCGCAGGACGGTGACGGGGGAGGAGCGGTTCACGGCAGACGACGTCCAAGGGCGGTGGCGAGGGAGCGAAGCTCGTTCATCAGACGGGCGAAGGAGGGCGCATCGAGCGACTGCCGACCGTCGGACCAGGCCCGCGAGGGATCGGGATGGACCTCGATGAGAAGTCCGTCCGCGCCGGCCGCGAGGGCGGCCTTGCTCATCGGGGCGACGAGTTCGCGCAGTCCCGTCGCGTGCGAGGGATCGACGACCACCGGGAGGTGGCTCCGCTGTTTGAGCCAGGGGACGGCATTGAGGTCGAGGGTGTTGCGCGTGGCCGTCTCGAACGTGCGAATGCCCCGTTCGCACAGGATGATGTGTTCGTTGCCGGCGTCGACGACGTATTCGGCGGCGAGAAGGAATTCCTCGAGAGTGGCGGAGAGTCCGCGTTTGAGCAGCACCGGCTTGGGTTGTCCACCCACCGCTTTGAGGAGTGTGAAGTTCTGCATGTTGCGCGCGCCGATCTGCAAGACGTCCACGTGGGGCAACATCGCGTCAAGATCGCGCGGATCGAGAATCTCGGTCACGACCGGAAGCCCCTCGGCGCGGGCCACGTCGGCCAGAAGACGCACGCCCTCGACCCCGTGCCCCTGGAAACTGTAGGGGCTCGTGCGCGGCTTGAACGCCCCGCCCCGAAGACCGTGGGCCCCGCCGGCGCGCACCGCGGCGGCGACGGAGCGCATCTGCTCGGGCGTTTCGACCGCACAGGGGCCGGCGACGACGAGGACGTCCTCACCGCCCAAGGTGTGCCCGCCCAGAGCGACGAGGGTGTCGTGCGGGTGGAGGCCCCGGGCCACCTTCTTGTACGGCCGTTCGTCCGCCACCGTTTCCTCGACGGCGGCGTGGGCGGCCAAGGCTTCGGCCGCGGCCGCCGGGCCGATCAGGGCGAGGGCCCGGCCTTCGAGGCCGGGCAGGGGGATGGCGGTGAGCCCTCGTTCGCTCGCTTCGCGGAGGAAGCTTTCGCGGAGGGCCGCTTCAATCCGCGGTTTCAAAACGACGTACATCGTCTCTTCTCCTCGGCCGGGCCCCGGCTCTCTCGGCGGGGACGTCGGCGCAAAAAACAAAAAAGCCCGCGTGAAGCGGGCCGTGCGGTGCGTGAATCTGTGGGGACGACGCTACCGGGGCCCGCCGTGCACGCACCACCACCACGAACCCACCGTCGTCGCCGCGCGGGGCGATGCGACGTGGGGGCGCGTGAGGTCTGCGGAGAGGGGGGTGGAAGTCGTCATGCGCACCACTCTACGGCATCGGGCTTGTCTTGTCAACCGCCTCTTCAACCGCCTCTTCAGCGCCCAACGCTCGCCCCGTGCTGACGAACGCCGTCCCGGCGCCGGGCCGGATCCGCATGCAAAAGATCTTCCGGGCCTCCGTTCCCGCGACCGGCTTTGGGGAGCGATCGGGGGAGCCGTTTTCGTTCTTCGGCGCTGCGGAACAAGCCAGCCCATCGAGGAGAGCGTGGTATCATCTTCGAACCGATGGCCGATCGCGAGCGCGGGTCTCGAGCGCCCGTAGAGCACGTATGGCGACGCCTATCTCCTCCGTCGCCGAGGCGGCGGACATCCTCGGCGAACGACTGCAAAGCATCATCCCCCCGGTCGAATGGGCCGCGCTCGCGGACGACATGGCCGCGATCCGGGCCCTCAAACGGGAGCGCCGGGCGGTCGTTCTGGCCCACAACTACATGAGCCCCGAGATCTATTTCGGGGTGGCCGACGTGACCGGCGACAGTCTCGCCTTGGCGCGTGCCGCCCAGAGTCTCGACGCCCCGGTCATCGTCATGGCCGGTGTCTACTTCATGGCCGAGACAGTCAAGATCCTCAACCCTGAGCGGACGGTGCTCATTCCCGACCGCGGGGCCGGCTGTTCGCTCTCCGAGTCGATCACCGCCGAGGATGTGCGCGCGCTCCGCCGCCAGCATCCCGGTGTCCCTGTCGTCACCTACGTCAATACGTCGGCCGAGGTCAAGGCCGAGTCGGACGTCTGTTGCACGTCGGCCAACGCCCGCCGCGTCGTCGAGTCCCTCGGCGTTCCGCGCGCGATCCTGATTCCGGACCGCTACTTGGCTGCGAACGTGGCCCGAGAGACGACGGTCGAGATCATCGTCTGGCCCGGACGCTGCGTCGTGCACGAACGCTTCCGCGCCGAGGACGTGCGGTCTCTTCGTGTCGAACATCCCGACGCCCGCATCCTCGCCCACCCGGAATGTCCTCCGGAGGTGGTGGCCGAAGCGGATTTCAGTGGTTCGACGAGTGCCATGTCGGAATACGTCGCGCATCGACACCCGCGGACGGCGATCCTTCTCACCGAGTGCTCCATGAGCGACAACGTGGCCCTCGAGCACCCCGAGGTGCATTTCGTCCGGCCGTGCAACCTGTGCCCCTATATGAAGATGAACACCCTCGGGAGTATCCGCCGCGCGCTCGAGACTCTGGGACCCGCGGTCGACGTCCCGGAGGAGGTGGCGCGTCGTGCCCGTCGGGCCATCGAGCGCATGCTGGTCCTTTGAGCGACGAGCGTCCTCCCCTCGTCATCGGGGGCGGTGTCGCCGGCCTCGTCACCGCCCTCGCGTTGGCACCCCGTCCCGTGCGCCTCGTTGTGCGCGGGCGTCTGGGCGGCGACGGTTCGACCCTTTGGGCACAGGGAGGCATCGCGGCCGCGGTCGGTGAGGGCGATGATCCCGCGCGACACGCCGAGGACACCCTCCGGGCCGGGGCGGGGTTGTGTGACGAGGAGGTTGTTCGGCTCGTGACGGAGTCGGGACCCGAGGCCATCGCCCGTCTCGCCGCCTGGGGGGTCCCTTTCGACCGCACGCCCGCAGGCCCTTGGGCCCTCGGCCTTGAGGGCGGGCACAGTCGGCGGCGGATCGTTCACGCCCACGGGGACGGCACCGGACGGGCGATCCTCGTGGCCTTGACCGAGCGGGCGCGACGGACGCCGTCGATTCTCTGCGACGAGGAGACGCGCGTCGTGGAGCTCGCCCGCGACGAGGGGGGCATCGCCGGCGTCCACGTCGTTCGCGCCGACGGGACACAGGAATTCCTCCCCGCTCGCCGTGTGGTTCTCGCGACCGGGGGCATCGGCGGGCTCTTCCCGGCGACGACGAACCCGCCTTCGGCGCTCGGCGACGGTCTGGTGCTCGCGGCCCGTCTGGGCGCGCGCCTGCGCGATCTCGAGTTCGTGCAGTATCACCCCACCGCCCTCGATGTCGGAGGTCGGCCCCTTCCGCTCATCAGCGAGGCGGTGCGCGGCGCCGGGGCCCTCCTCGTCGATGAGGAGGGTCGCCGTTTTCTTGCCGGGCGGGGGCGCGAAGAGCTCGAGCCACGCGACGTCGTGGCCCGCGCGATCTGGACCTGCCGGCGCGAGGGACGGCGGACGTTCCTTGACGCCCGCCGCGCCCCCGGAGAAGATTTTCCGCGTCTTTTCCCCTGGATCCACGAGACCTGTCTTCGCCACGGTCTCGATCCGCGCCGCGATCTCTTGCCCGTTGTCCCGGCGGCGCACTACCACATGGGGGGCGTGGCGGTCGATCACTCGGGGCGCAGCGATGTCCCCGGTCTCTGGGCCGTCGGGGAAGTGGCCGCAAGCGGACTCCACGGGGCGAACCGGCTCGCGAGCAACTCGCTCCTCGAGGCCGTCGTCTTCGGACTCCGGGTGGCCGAGGACCTCGCGCGCGATCCCATCCGTCCCCCGCCACCCGCACGGGTCGCTGCGCCCGTCGTGAATGATGAGAAAGAGGAACTCGAGCGTCTGCTCCCGATCGTCGGTCAAACGCTCGGGGTCGAGAGGGACGCGGTGGGGTTGCGCCGCGGCTGGGAGGCCGTGCATGCCCTCGGCCCGAAGAGCGTCGCGAGCCGCGCGGCCACGCTCGTGCTTCTCATGATCGCGTCGGCCTACCGCCGCCGCGAAAGCCGGGGGGCGCACATCCGGACGGATCACCCGGCACCCGCTGCGACGCGGGGGCGCTCTTCGTTCGTCACCCTTGATCTCCTCGCCCGGGGACTCGAAGAGGGCGAGCCCGCGTGTGTCGCCTGAGATGGACGGGTGTGAGGAAGCGACGAGACACGAGGCGCGAGCCCGCGGACGTGGGATCCGTCTTCTTGTCCTCGTTCTTCTCGCCGCGCTCCTCGTCCTCCTCTTTGCGTCCGGCGCGTGGCGCGCGCTTCGCCCGGCCTCGCTCGTTGCCCATGCCCTCGTCATTCACCGTTTCGTCCTCCGCCATCGGGCGGCGGCCTCCCTTGTCTTTGGGGTCGTCTACGCTCTTGCGACCGCCCTCAGTCTTCCTTTCGGCGCGGCTCTCTCGATGCTCACGGGATGGGCGTTCGGGCCGTGGTGGGGGACGGGGCTGGTCGTGGTCTCGGCCACTCTCGGGGCGACGGGCCTCTTCGTTCTTGCCCGCTGGCTCGGTGGCGAGGATCTTCGCCGCCGCCTGGGTCGCCGAGCGGGGGCGGCGCGCCTGCTTGAGGGATTCGAGGGTGACGCCTTCCGCTATCTCCTGGCGCTGCGCTTGATTCCCCTCTTCCCGTTCTGGCTGGTGAACCTGGCCCCGGCCGCAAGCCGCGTGCGGCTGCGGACGTATGTGCTCGCCACGTTTTTCGGCATCATTCCGGGCACTTTCGTTTTCGTCAATCTCGGAGCGGGTCTCCGACGCCTGAGCTTCGACCGCACGCCCGGTCCGGGCCTCTTCGTCGCCTTGGGTCTTTTCGGGCTCTTCGTTCTCGTCGGGCCCCTCGCCCGCCGTTGGTGGCGGAGCCGCTCGGGATCGGGGGGGCGCCCGTGACCTCCGCTTCTGTGACGGTGCCCGGAGGGGTGAGCTACGTCGTCCCCGCGCTCGAGGAGGCGCGGGCGATCGTCCACACGCTCGAGGCGCTGCGGGCTCTTTGCGGAGCGGACGACGAGATCATCGTGGTCGACGGCGGCAGTGGGGACGCCACGGCCCGCCTCGCCGCCCTGTGGGCCAACAGGGTCCTCTTTGCACCCCGCGGGCGGGCGCTTCAGATGAATGCGGGCGCCGCACGTGCGCGGGGGCGTTATCTCGTTTTCGTGCACGCCGACACACATCTTGGTCCGGACTTCGTGCGGGCGCTGGCGGATGCGGCCGCCCGCGGGACATCCTGGGCCTACGCGTCGATCGCTCTCGATGCCCGGGGGGCCACGTTTTCCGCGATCGCGCACGGGATCGATCTTCGCGCCCGGGTGACGGGGATCGTCACGGGGGATCAGGTCCTTGTGGTGCGCCGCGACGTGTTTGTCGCTCTTGGTGGTTTCCCTGCGGTTCCGCTCATGGAAGACGTGCTGTTTTCTCGTCGCGCCCGCCGTCTCGGGTCACCCGTCCGTCTCCACGCCCGCGCGCTCACCTCGGCCCGACGCTGGCGGGCGGGTGGGGTGCTGCGCACGGTCTTCTCCTTCTGGGTCTTTCGCTTGGCGCATGCGTTCGGCGTACCGCCCGAACGACTGGCGCGCCACTACCGTCCTGTGCGCACGTGATTGATCGCCGCATCCTCCTTCTGCGGTTCCTCCTGTTCGTGGCCGCTTTCGCGCTCGGCTTCATCCTCGAGCGCCTCGTCCCCGCCCGCCGCAACCGACGGCGGACGAGCGGGGCGAACGTGGTGCTCGCCGTCCTCGCGACGGTGAGCTCCCGACTCCTCGTGCCTCTCAGTCTCGTCTTCTGGGCGGAGGGGTGGCACCGGGGACTTTTCCCCTGGCTCGGGATCGGAGGGGTTGGGGCGGTCGTGCTGGGCGTCGCCGGGCTTGACCTTGCGATCTACCTTCAGCATCGCCTCTTTCACCGCTGGGCTTGGCTTTGGCGCTTTCACCGGGTGCACCACACCGATCTCGAGCTCGACGTCTCGAGCGGCATTCGCTTTCACCCGGGGGAGTTCGTCCTCTCCACGCTCGTCAAGCTCGGGACGATCGCGCTCCTCGGTGTTCCGGCCCTCGGGGTGCTCGCCTTCGAGATCCTGCTCAACACGTGCTCGTTGCTCACCCACGCCAACTGGCGGCTTCCGGCTCGCGCCGATCGTGTCCTGCGCGGTCTCTTCGTCACCCCGGCGATGCACCTCGTGCATCACTCCCGCGCGGGGGATGACCTCGAACACAATTTCGGTTTCTGCCTCTCGCTCTGGGACCGTCTCTTCGGAACGTACCGCAAGCGCGCGGGCTCCATCGATCCCGAGGTCCCGGAACTCGGGATCGTTGGCCAGCGCGAAGCGCCAACGCTCCTCGCGCTTCTCGCGCTGCCTTTCCGTCCGCTCTCCGAGGGGCGGGAACGCTGATGCGCCTCGCCTGGGCGGTGTTCACCCGCGCCGCGCGGGCGGGTGAGGTCAAGACCCGTCTCGCGGCACGCTACGGTCCGCAGGCGGCGCTCCTCGTCCACCGCTGTCTTCTTCGTCGCACGCTGGCCACGGTTGGCACGGTCGTAGGCGAGCACGTCCTCTGGACGGCTTCCGAGGCCGATCCTTGGACCCGACGTCTCGCCCGCGGCCGGGGCTGGACGCTTCGTCTCCAGGAGGGTGAGGATCTCGGGGCCCGCATGGCGCACGCGGTCCAGAGGCATCTCGCCGACCACGACGCCGTGGTCCTCGTGGGCGGTGATCTCCCGGGACTTGAGACGGACACGCTGCGGGCGATCGCCGAGATCCTCCTCGACGCCCGATCTCCGATCGTCTTCCTCCCCGCGCACGACGGAGGTTACGGTGCCCTCGGTTTGCGGCGCCCGTCGTCCACTCTTCTTGAGGCACTCTTCGTCGGGATCCCTTGGGGGACATCCTCGGCCCTCGAGATGAGCTTGAGTGCGCTTCGCGCCCGGGGATGCACGCCCGTGCTTCTCCCCCCCATCGCCGACTGGGACCGACCGGAGGATCTCGCGGCACTCATCCCGGTTCTGCCGCGTTCTCTCGTGCGCCGTCTCGTCGCGGCGAGCGACGTCAGAGTGGCAGCGCCCCGTGTCAAGAGAAACTGGCCCGTGATGGCCGCGGAGAAGCGATGAGCTCCAAAACCCCACTCCCGGACTACGGCGAGGATTACCGCACTGTCTACGAGCACCGTCTCGAGGGGGCGTACGAACGGCCGCTCGCGGAGGTTCTGCGCTACCGCCTCGAACGTCTCCCGCGTTGGCTTGCCACGAAGAGACTCGGGTCCGAGGCGCGCCTGCTCGACGTCGGCTGCGCGACGGGCTATCTGCTCGAGCTTCTCCACGGCCTCGGCTACCGGCACCTTGAGGGGATCGATGTCTCGGCCGAGATGCTGGCGCGCGCTCGTGCGCGTCTCCCCGACGAGGTCGTGCTCCACCACGGACCCGCCGCGGCGGTCCTCGCCGGGTCCGCCGATTCGTCCTACGACGGGATCTTTCTCCACCACGTCATCGAGCACGTTCCGCGGGCGGAGATCGTTCCTCTCCTTGCGGAGTTGCGTCGTGTGCTGGCCCCGGGCGGCTGGCTCGGTCTGCGCACGCCGAACGCCTCCTCTCTTCTTGCGGGCGCTCTCGTGCACGGCGACATCACCCACGTCACACCGCTGAGCGAGTGGGCGATCCTCCAAGCGCTCGAGCTCGCGGGATTCGACCCGGACTCGGTGGAGGTGCTCCTGCATCCCCCCCGTCTCTACTGGTCGTGGAGTGCGCCCGTTCGTGCGGGCGCGCGGTTTCTCAACCGGTTGCGTTGGCATGGAGGCCGGCTTCTCGACCGCAGTGTGTGTGTGCTCCTCGACGTGCGCCCGCGACCGCGGAGCGGTGAGCCGGAGCTCGAGATGATCGCTCGGCGCTGAGGGAGTGCGTGGGGCGGCGGGTCGGATCCGCCCTCAGGAAGCGCCGCCGCGCCCGACGGACGGCCAGACGACGAGGGCGAGGGTCTCGCTCAACGCTTTCCACACTCCAGCCTCGGGGGCGGCTCGGTAGAGAAGGAGAGCGTAGAGCGGGGCGGCGAGAACGCGGACGGGCCAGATCTGGCGTTCGAGAAGGGGGAGAAGCCGCCAGGGTCGGAGCGTCGGAAAACGGCGGACGGCCGCTTCGTGAAGCGCCATTCTTTCCTTTCTGTAGCGCCGGATGTACGCCGTGAATGTCTCTCCGCGGGCGTGGAGGTCCCTGTTGAGGCGCCACCAACGCACGCGCCGAGCGCCGAGGAGCTGGTGGGGGTGTTGGCGGTAGAAGACGCTCGGGGTGGGGCGCGGGAGGAGGCCGCCGCCCGCGGCGGCGGCGAGCGCGAGCCACCAGTCGTGCATCGGGACCTCGGCGGGGATGGGAAGAGCGCGGGCGAGAAGACGCGAGCGGGCCACCACCGTCGCCCCCGTCACCGTGTTGCGCAGCAAGAGCGGCGCCGGCCGCCGGCCGCGCACGGGCCGAAGACCGAAGCGCGCCCACAACCGCTCCCCGAGGGGGCGGCCCTCCTCGTCGACGAGCTCGAGGTCGCTGTACGTGAGATCCGCCTCGGGATCGGCGTCGAGGGCCGCGAGCCCGCGGGCGAGGTGCTCCGGATGCCAGAGGTCGTCCTGATCAGAGAGGGCGAAGAAGGGGGTGCGCACCTCGGCGAGGAGCGCGGCGAAGGTGGCCACGACCCCCTGGGGACGGGCGACCCGGGAGGGACGAAGACGGGGATCGGCGGCGGCGGCCGCGACGAGGATGGCCCAGCTGGGGTCGCGCGAGCCGTCGTCGCGGGCGAGGAGGACGAAGTCGCGGACACTCTGGGCGCGGATGCTCGCGAGCTGCGCCTCGAGATAGCGCGCCCCCTCGTGCACCGCCATCACAATCGTGAGACGAGGAGGGTCCGCACCCGTACGTGGCGGACTGGATGTGCCGGTCACGTCGGCACGGTCTTCGGCGGAGCGGGGAGGCGGCGACGGAGGATCCCGGGGGCGCTCAGGACGGGAACGTCGTCGTGGCTCATGTGGCCGACTCGTGGTTGTGGGCGACGCCTTCACTATATCCGGGGCGGCCGCGTCGATCGGGTTCCCGGCCCTCTCCGGCGTCGTCGCCGAGTGTTACGTCTGGCCGAGCGCCTGATCGAGGTCGGCAATCAGGTCGTCGGCGGATTCGAGGCCGATCGAGAGTCGGATCACGTCGTCGCCCGCGCCGGCGCTTTGCCGCTGTTCCTCGTTGAGCTGGCGATGGGTGGTCGAGGCGGGGTGGAGAATGAGGCTGCGTGTGTCGCCGACGTTGGCCAGGTGGGAGAAAAGCCGGACGCTTTCCACGATCTTCACTCCCGCCGCAAACCCTCCTCGAACGCCAAAAGTGAACACCGCGCCGGGTCCCCGCGGGAGATATTTCCTGGCCAGCGCGTGGTGGGGACTGGACGGTAACCCGGCGTAGGAAACCCAGGCGACGCGCGGGTGGGTCTCGAGGAACTCGGCCACCTTCTGGGCGTTGGCGACGTGACGCTCCATGCGTACGGCGAGACTCTCGATGCCCGTGAGGGTGAGGAACGCGTTCATCGGGGCCTGGGTGGGACCGAAATCGCGCAGGGCGACCGCCCGCGCCTTGGTTGTGAAGGCGAAATCACCAAAATTCTCATAGAACTTGAGGCCGTGATAGGCCGGCTCCGGCTCGGTGAGCGAGGGGAAGCGGCCGCCTTGCGCCCAATCGAACCGGCCCGATTCCACCAGGGCCCCGCCGATCGCGTGCCCGTGCCCGGCGAGGTATTTGGTGGTGGAATGGCAGACGATGTCGGCCCCCCACTCGATGGGGCGGCAGAGATAGGGGCTCGCCATGGTGTTGTCCACGACGAGCGGGATGCCGGCGTCGTGCGCGATGGCCGCCACCGCTTCGAGATCGACGATGAGCCCGCCGGGGTTGCTCAAGCTTTCGACGAAGATCGCCTTGCAGCGAGGCGTGAGAGCCCGGCGGAAGTTTTCGGAATCGGCGGGGTCGACGAAACGGCACTGCCAGCCGAGTTTTTTGAACGAAAGCGTGAATTGCGTGACGGTCCCGCCGTAGAGATTCTGGGAGGCGAGGAACTCGTCGCCGGGTTCGAGGAGAGTGAAGAAAGTGAGAAACTGGGCCGCCTGCCCGGAGGCGGAGGCCAGGGCCGCGCGCCCGCCTTCGAGGCTCGCGATTCTCTCTTCCAGCACCGAGACCGTGGGGTTGTTCAGGCGCGAGTAGATGTAGCCGTAGTTTTGCAGGTTGAACAACGAGGCGGCGTGATCGATCGAGTCGAACACGTAGGCCGCGGTTTGATAAATCGGCGTCGAGCGGGCCCCGGTGGCGGGATCGGGGGCGGCGCCGGCGTGAACGGCGCGGGTCTCAAAACCGTAGTTTGGGTTGCGCTCGGGCAACGGCGGCGCCTTGCCGTTGACGGCGTCTCTCGGCGTGCTCGCGGCGCGATTGCGGATCAGACCCGAGTTGATCCCGCTCCAGGAGAGTTCGCCGCCGAGTCGGCTGAACTCGATTTTGGGACAGCGGTTCATGATCACTTCGATGCCGGCGGTTCTGGCGCGGGCGGCCGCCTCGTCGTGGCGCACGCCGAGCTGCATCCAGACCACCCGGGCGCCGATCGCGATCGCGTCCTCGACGATCGGCGGCACCTCCTTTGAGGCACGGAAGATGTCCACCATGTCGACGCGTTCGGGAATGTCGCGAAGACCGGCGTAAACGCGCTCGCCCAAGAGCTCGCCGTCGGCCAGGCCCGGATTGACCGGGATCACACGATAGCCTTTGCTTTGGAGATACTTCATGACGAAATGGCTCGGCCGGTTCCAGTTGGCGGAGGCCCCCACGAGAGCAATGGTCCGGGTGGCGGAGAGAATGCGCCAGAGTGTTTCGTCGGAATAAGGGATCGGATCGGGCCGGGGCATGGTGCGGGTCCCCGTGACGGACGCCTGAAAGGGCGAGGACTATACCACGAGGTTCGACGCTTTGTGGCGTCGTGCCGCGCCTCTCCGTAGCGGGCCGCCCCCACGAGGGCGCCGTCCTTCGTCCTCTCCCGAGAGGGTGGCGAACGACTGGGTTGCGTGCGCTTCGGGTGGTGGCCCCGGGCGTCCCCGAAGGACGCGGGGAGGACACGGGTACGGGTTCCTCCCGGAACAACCTCTGGCCTGCCGGCGCACCTAGCGCAGGTAGGAAGCACCGTTGGCGTCGAGGATGGATCCCGTGAGGTACTCCGCATCGTCGTCGGCCAAAAAAAGAATGGTGCGTGCGATCTCCTCAGGGCGGGCGACACGGCCGAGAGGGCTTTGTGCACGGATCGCCGCCCCTTCGGGTCCCCGCAGGTGCTCTTCGGCCATGGCCGTCTCCACCCAGCCGGGGGCGACGGCCGTGACCGCGACACCGTAGGGGGCGAGCGCCTGGGCGAGCGATTGGGTGAGAGCATGCAGGCCCGCCTTGGCGGCCCCGTAGCCCGGCGCTTCGGGTTCCCCCCGGTAGGCTCCGCGCGAACCCACGTTGACAATGCGTCCATAACCGCGGGCGATCATCCCGCGTGCTGCAAGATAGGCCAGAAAGGCCGGCCCTTCGAGGTTGACGCGGAGCTGACGGCGGAACTCCGTGCGCCAGCTCTCGTCGTCGTGGAGCGCAAACGGACGGCGGAGATAGAGTCCGGCGTTGTTGACGAGGATGTCGAGGCCGCCGAGGCGTGACTCGCTCTCGGCGATCAGCCGGCGGCAGTCTTCGTCATCGTCAAGGTCGGCGCGGAGGAGGAGGTGCCCCGAGCCTGCGAGGCCGGACAGGGTCGTCCGGGCCTCTTCCTCGCGGCGGTGGTAATGGACGGCCACCCGGGCGCCCGCCTGGGCGAAGGCATGGGCGGTGGCCCGTCCAATGCCGCCCGAGGCGCCGGTGACGAGGACGCGGCGGTCGGTGAAGGAGTGGGGACTCACGGCGGTCACCGGGGGGTTCGGAAGGAATGCCTCATCATAGAGGCATCGGTCTTTCGTGTGTGTTGGAGCCTGCCCCTGTGTCCACCGTTTCTCCACCTCTGATTGTCGAACCGCGAGGCCAGGCTCGTGCGGCGGTGATTTTTCTCCATGGGCTCGGAGCCGACGGGAATGACTTTGCCGATTTCCCGGCGCGGCTCGGACTGAGTGGGGTCCGTTACCTCTTTCCTCACGCTCCGGTACGGGCGGTGACGCTCAACGCGGGCGCGCGCATGAGGGCGTGGTTCGACATCGCGCGTCTCGGCCCGGGAAGCGGGATCGACACCGCCGGGCTCGAGGAGAGCGTCGCGACGGTGGACGCGCTCCTCCGCACCGTGGGGGAACGGGGCGTGCCGGTCGAGAAGACGATCCTTGGAGGATTTTCCCAAGGTGGGGCGGTGGCGCTTTACGCCGCGCTCACGCGCGGCTGGCCTCTGGCGGGGGTGGTGGCGCTCTCGACGTTTCTTCCGGCGGGGCTGCCGCGTCCGTCGGGAGCGCGACCCGTGCCGGTCTTCCTCGCGCACGGGCATAGGGATCCGGTGGTCGATGTCCGGCTGGGTATGGCGACACGGGACGCGCTCTTGCGGAGCGGACACGAGGTCCGCTGGTGGACGCACGAGGACGGTCACGCGGTGGACGGGGACGAAATTCGGGCGATCGCCGCCTGGATGGCGGAGCGGTTCGGGGCGGACGACGGGGAGGAGCGACGCGGAACACTCTGAGGTGGCCACCCTCGGGTGAGCCGCGTCCGCTCAGGGTGGGGGCCCGAACACCGAGGCCAGGAAGGTGGCTTCGTATTGGCAGATCGCCACGAGATTGTCGCCCCGACGAAAACCGTGTCCCTCGCCGGTGAGGATGTGCAGGGCGACCTCCGCGCCCCGCGCCCGCAGTCTTCGTACGAAGGTCTCGGTCGTCTCTGGGGGAACAACCGGATCGCGGTCGCCCTGGAAGACGAGAAGGGGGGTGCGGAGAAGACCGCCCCGCGGGCGGGGGCTCCGCTGTGCCGCGAGGCGGTGGCGGCGCGCCGGGTTGCGGTCGAGGAGATGCGCAGCGTAGGGTTGCTCGAAACGTACGCCCTCATCCTCAAGAGAGAGGAGGTCGCTCACCGGATAAAACAGGACGGCGCCCGCAGCGGGGGCGCGTTCAAGAGCCCGCAAGACCGTGTAGCCTCCCGCACTCGAGCCCGCCAAGACGACACGTGCCGGATCGACCCGCCCCTCGCGGACGAGATTGAGTCGGGCGCGCAGCACATCGAGCGGATCGGCGCGACCCCACGCGCCGGCGAGAGCGAGGCGAACACCGCGTCCGAATCCGCTGCTGCCCCGATAATTGAGGTCGAGAATGGCGGCCCCGAGGCTTCTCCAGAGGAGGAGGCGTGGGTCGAAGACGGGAGATGCGGCCGAGGTCGGTCCGCCGTGGCAACGGAGGATGAGGGGGGGCGGCGCGCGACGCCCGGAGGGGGGCGGATAGAGCCATCCCTGAAGAGCCAATCCCCTCCGTTCGGGAAGCTTCCAATTCTGGGGTTCGGGAAGCGCCGCCTCCGGGGGGAGGCCGTCCGGGAGGGACGAGGCCAGGACGAGCGGCGGCGCACCTTCAGGATCGACGCGTGCCACGCACGGCGGTCGGGCGAGTGCGCCCGCGAGGACGAGCGCGGCCCCTCGTCCGACCGCGAGATCGCTCACTTCCGTAAACGGGAGCGGCAGGGGACGGACCGTCCCGTCGTGCCCGCGGCAGAAAAGCCGCGCCGCCCCCGCCCGGATCTCGACGAACATCAGGGCGCCCTCTTCGGTGAATCCGTAATGACGAACGGCGGCGTTCCAGGCGGGTCGCCCGATCTCTCCGGGGGTTTCCACAAAGGGCACCGTCCGTCCCGCCTCCACGCGTTCGATCCTCCACCGTCCTCCTCCGTCGGCGAGGACGAAGAGCTGGCCACCGGGTCCGAAGCGGGGCTCGAGAAAAGCGGTGTTTCCGCCGAACGACAAGATTTGCCGTTTGTCCGGGTGCCCGTCGGCATCAAGCCCGGCGATGACGAGACACGTGCGTTCCCAGGGCATCGTCCCCGCGTCCCAGGAGATCCACGCCAAGCGTTTCCCTGGGGCGTCGAAGACCGGTTGCATGAGGAATCCGGCCTCTTCGTGGAGTGGCTCCCAACGCCCGTTCCCGGGGTGGAGGGCAAGAAGCCGGTCGCCGTCCACGGTCTCGTGGACGAGGAGGAGACGACGGCGGCCGCGGTCCCAGACGAGTCCGCCGAGCGCCCCCTCCCGGGGGGGGCGGTGGACGCGGAAACCGCCTTCGGGAGGGAGATGGAGGACCGTTTGATTCTGTTCCTCGACGACGAAAAGCCCTCCCTGACCGTCGGGGCAGTACGATCCGCCACCGTAGGCGTGAAGACGGCTCCGCACGCTCACACCGGGGGGACTCAGGACGCGGATCCCGGCCGGAGGGAGATGCTCGACGAGAACATTCCGGCCGCCGTCCTCGGGACGACTCTCGAGCCAGCGGGCGGCGCCCCGCTCCGACCAGGACGGTTCGGAGAATCTCCGCTGAGCGGCGAGGAGAGAGGCGACTTCCCGGGTGTCCACGGCGTTAGGGACGGTCTTCGTTCGCGGGGGCCGACGAGAGGAGGACTTGCGCCTGAAGCCATGGGACCGGAGGCTCGTGGCCACCACGCTCCGCGGGCGGTGCTTGGTTCTTCCCGGGTTCAGTTTGGCGAGGCGATGGGATCAATCTTGTGGGAGCGGGTAGAGGCGGCGAACGGCGCGAGCTTCGACACGCTCCCGGAGGGGCAGGTGTCGACGGTGAAGAAGGATCCGACGCCGTCTTTCGTGCGCGAACCAGGCGTGGATGGTGGCGGGCGGGCTCGCGCGGAGTGTGGCGGGAAGACGGAGGTTCGCCAGTTCTTCGACGAGGGCGATCAGATACGGTCCTTGCGGGTAGGGCTTCTCTTCCCATCCCGGGCGGGCGTGCCAGTCGATACGGGCGACGGTGGCGAGCGCTGCCGCCCGCTCCTTGCGCCGGAGGAGGTCCGCGGCCTCGAGGCGTGTGAGGAGAAGACGGCTCGGGAGAATGAGGATGCGGTGCGCATCGAGATGTGCGCGGGCGGCGAGGAGCCCAAGATCACGGAAATCGTTGCCGAGGGCGAGGCGGGCGGTGAGGCGATGGACGGGCTCTGTCCCTCGTTGGTCGTGCTCGCCGTGTCCCGGGGCGCCCTGACCTAAATCGTGAACGAGGAGGGCGTAGACGAGAGACACCGGCAGCTTTTCGGCCGCGGCGGCGTCGACGACCCGCAAGGTGTGTGTCCAGGCGTCGAGCCCTCCGTGGAGACGGGGCTCCTGCGCGATGCCGACGAGGGCGGCGAGTTCCGGGAAGAGCGTGCCCAGCGCACCGATCTCGGCGAGAGTCGTGAAGAAGAACGAAGGTTGGGGCGCGGCGAGGGCGCGCAGCGTTTCGCGGCCCACCCGCTCGGGCGTGAGGGCCGCCAGTTCTCCCGAGGCGCTCATCGCCCTTAAGAGGGTGTGCGTTTCGGGGGCAATGCGGAACCTCCAAGGGGCGAGCTCCGCCCGAAAGCGGGCGACGCGGAGCACACGCAACGGGTCCTCGACGAAAGCTTCTGAGACGTGGCGGAGCATGCGGGACTCGAGGTCGGCGCACCCCCCGTAGGGGTCGACGAGACGCCCGTCTTCGTCTTCGGCCATCGCGTTGATCGTCAGGTCCCGCCGCCTGAGATCCTCCTCGAGACGGACCCCGGGGTCGCTCAGGATGGTGAAGCCCCGGTGCCCGTGTCCGTCCTTGCGTTCGGTCCGTGCGAGGGCATACTCCTCGGCGGTCTCGGGATGGAGGAATACGGGAAAGCCGCGGCCGACCATGCGGAAGCCGCGCGCGAGCATGTCCTCGGGGCGGGCCCCGACCACCACCCAGTCGCGTTCGTGCACGGGTCGACCGAGGAGCCGATCGCGGACGGCCCCGCCGACGAGATAGATCTCCATCGGCTCAGGACCTTCCGGCGGAATCCATCGGCACTTTCTTCCTCGCGCCGAGTCCGGCGAGGGCCGCGGTGAGCGTCGTGGGCATGAGACCGAGAGCTCGGAGTCCTTCCCCCGTGCAAACGCCGGGGACCTCGAGGGAGCGGAGCTGATCGCGTGTGAGCAAACGACCCGGGAGATGCTCGAAGAGGCCCGCTTCGATGCGGGCGAGTCCGTCGGGGAGCGGAAGGACGCGGACCCGACGATCCATCGCGTGGGCCACGGCGCGGACGAACCCCGCGAGGGTGGTTTCTTCCGGTCCGCAGAGCTCATAAGTCTTGCCGATGGTGTGCGGATCATCGAGCGCCCTGAGGAGCGCGCGGGCGACGTCGTCGACGGCCACCGGAGCGAGACGGCTCGAGGCCGCGGCCAGTGGGAGGACAGGCAGCGTGCGCACGAGGCGGGCGAAGAGTGTGGCCGCCCCGCCGTCCGGGCCGGCCACGACGGCGGGGCGGAAGATCGTCGCCGCGAGGCCGCTTGCGCGGACGAGATCTTCGGCGGCTTTTTTGCTGGCGAGGTAACGACTCGGGGGGTGGTCGACACCGGCGCCGAGAGCACTCACGTGGAGGTAGCGTCGGACCCCCGCGCGGCGCGCGGCGGCGAGAACACGCCGGGTGAGTTCGACGTGCACCGCCTCGAAGCCGGCTTCGGCTCCTCGGCCTTCGCTCAGGATCCCGACCAGCTGGATGACCGTTCCCCCGGGGGGGATGAGAGACGGCAGGGACTCGGGGTCACCGATGTGGGTGGGGACGACGCGGAGCTGTGGGAGCACGTGGAGCTCACGCGCGAGGTGAGGGTGGCGGGTGGGAACCGTGATCCGCGCGCCGCGGGCGGCGAGGCGGGGCAGAAGGTGGCGGCCGAGAAAGCCTGTGCCGCCGAGCACGAGAACGTCGTCGCGTGTCATGGTTTGGGCTCGTCGTTGCGGAACACGTCTTCACTATACGGGGTGGATTCGGCCGCATCGGCGGGGATCCCGCTCGGGACCGTGGGCGGGGGGGGGCGAAGATCAATGCCGCGTGCGGAGAGCCACTCAAGAAGTGGGATCCAGCTCTCCTGCTCTTTGCGGGCGGCGGGGGTGTCGAGTTCGTGGATGCCGCGGCCCTCGGCGGTGGCCGCAACGTAGGATTGGCTGTCGCGGAGGGCGGCGACGAAAGGGATCGTGAGGGATTGCAGGAACAGGGTGAGGGAGGCGAAGGCTCGGGTCCGGCTGCGGACACGGTTGGCGACGACAGCCAGGGCTTCCTTGGGGCAGCCGGCGAGCAGAGCGTCGGCGACCACACGCGGGGCGACGGCGATGTCGACGGACGAGGGCAGCACGGGGACGAGGACGGCGGCGGCGTCGCGCACCAAGAGATCGATCGTCGGGCGCCCGAGACCCGCCGGTGTGTCGAAGATCACGATCTCGTCGTGTTCCGCGCCCCCGAGGAGAAATGTCCGTGTGACGCCGAGGGGAACACGGTCGGCGGCGATGGCCCGCACAGGGGGGAGCGATGTCGGTCGACGACGGCTCCAGGCGAGGGCGGCCCCGAGAGGGTCGAGGTCAAGGAGACGAACCGGCCGGTGGCGGCCGGCCGCGCACGCGGCCAGTGAGGTCGCGAGTGTGGTCTTCCCGCACCCTCCCTTGGCGTTGAGCACGACGACGCGTGGCACCACCATCGGTCCGACGGTCCAGATACCGCTAATATTAGCCGGGATAGGACCGTTGTTCTCCCCGAGGACCTCTCAGCCGTGGCTGATGCGATGCACGACGAACCGGCGCTGGGTATTGTGTTGGCCGGCGGAGGGGCCCGCGGTGCCTACGAGGTGGGGGTGCTCAAGGCGCTCTTTGGCCTGTACGCCGAGGCGGGGCGACGTCCGCCACCGCTTGTCCTGAGCGGCACGTCCTCGGGGGCCATCAACGCCCTCTTCCTGGCGGACAGGGCGAATGATCCCGTGGGCGCTCTGGGCGAACTCGAAACGCTCTGGCGCACACTCCACGTTGGTCGCGTGTACAGAGGCGGCCTCGGTTCGTTGTGGCATGGGCGCTTCCACGGACTGCGCAACCTCTGGTCCAGTCATTTCCGCACCTCTCGCCGCCCCCACGCACTCCTTGACAACAGTCCGCTTCGGACGCTCATCACGGAAGAGATCGGCTTTCGTTTCACCACCCACATCGCCTCGGGGCGGCTGCGTGGGGTCGCGATCACCGCCTCGTCCTACACGACCGGAAAGAGCGTCGTCTTTTTCGAGGCGTCCCCCGAGGTTGCCGAGTGGCGGCGTGCGCGGCGTGAGGGCCGCCGTGCCCGCCTCGAACTCGCGCATGTCCTCGCCTCGTCCGCTCTTCCGCTCCTGTTCCCGGCGGTCCGCATCGGCAACGAGTTTTTTGGGGACGGATCGATGCGTCAGCTTGCGCCCCTCTCCTCGGCGGTTCATCTCGGGGCGTCCCGCCTCGTGGTGGTGGGCGTTCACGGACGTGAGGAGATGCTTCCGACGCCATCGGGAGAGCCCGCCTACCCGTCGCTCGCCGCCATCGGGGGTTTCGTTCTCGATTCGATCTTCATGGACGGGATTGTGAGTGATCTTGAACGGCTCGAACGCATCAACGCGCTTCTCGTCGCCCTCGGCCCGAACCCGCCGGGGCTCTCCCAGCATCTCAGGTCGATCGAAGCGTTCACGGCGTTTCCCGAGGCTGATCTCAGGTCCCTGGTGGCGCGTCACGAGGACGGATTCCCTCCGCTCACCCGCTTCTTTCTCAACCGGCTCGGCGCCGGGGGCGGGAGCGGCCTCGAGCTCAAGAGTTATCTCCTCTTTCACGGAGACTATTGCGGGGAACTCATCGACCGCGGTTACGCGGAGACACGGGCGCGGGCTCGGGAGCTTCGCGCACTCCTCGGTTTGGGGGCGGCTCAGCCGCCAGGGGCCGTGACGCTCGTGGAGGAAAGAATGAGGTCACGGTGACGCACGAGCACCGGGCGCCCGAGGGCGCGGTAGTACGCCGCCATGTGTTCGACCACGGCCACCGAGCGGTGGCGGCCTCCAGTGCAGCCCACCGCGCAGACGAGGGAAATCCGATCGTTGTGTTCGAAGACGGGCAGCCAGGGATCGAGGAACGATGTGATCCCCTCGAGCATGCGTCGGGTGGTCTCGTGACGCTCGAGGTAGGCCTGGATTTCTGCGTCGAGCCCGCTCAATCCGCGCAGCGCCGGATCCCAGTAGGGGTTCGGAAGACAGCGGACGTCGAAGACGAAGTCCGCGTCTGCGGGGGTTCCGCTCCGGTAGGCGAAGGATTGCCAGGAGAGGACGAGCCGGTGCTGGCCGGTGAGGTCGATGCGGCGGCGGATCTCTTCATGGAGTTCGTGAACGTTGAGCCGCGTCGTGTCGAGGCGGAGATCGGCGGCATCGGCGATCTGTCCGAGGATCGCCCGCTCGCGTCGGATCGCTTCCATCAGACCGAGACCGACACCCCCGAGGGGATGGCGGCGGCGGGTCTCGCCGTAGCGGCGGAGCAGGGTCTCGTCGCTTGCGTCGAGGAAGACGATCGTCGTCCGCCATCCCTCGCGGGCGAGGCCGCGCACGCTGGCGACAATGCGCTCGAAGTCGGTCTCCCCGCCGCGCACGTCGATGCCGACCGCGAGACGCCGGACCGGCCGCTCGCCACGGCGGCGGACGACCTCCTCGAGGAGATCGGCCGGAAGATTGTCGACGCAGTAGAATCCGAGATCTTCGAGCGTGTGCAGCGCGATGGACTTGCCGGCTCCCGACAGTCCGCTCAAAAGCACGAAATGGGGGTTTTCATCCCGCGGGCGGGGAGGGTCACCCGACGCTGTTGCCGTCATGACGCTCGGAGTGATGGTCGGACCGTCGTTCCTTTTCGCGGACGATTTGCCGCACGAGCTTGGTTTCGAGAAGATCGATCGCCGCGTACATGTCTTCGGCCTCGGCCACCGCGTGGGCGGTGCCCCGCCGGGAGTGGACAGTGGCCTCCGCGCGGTGGCGGTGGTGCTCGCAGGCGAGGACAACGTGGATGCTGTCGGTGCTCTGCTCACGGTTCAGGAGGTGGGTGAGCTTCTTCTCGGTGTAGCTTTTGAGCGCCGGTGTGAGCTCAAGACCATGCCCGCTGATTTGCATCTGCATCGTGTCCGTCATCGTCGTTCGTCTCCTCCGGAAGAGTGGTCGTGCGCGCGCCGTTCGTGCCAGGGCGGAATGCCGTAAGTGTCACGGTACTTGCTGACTGTACGCCTTGCGACCATGATACCGCGGCGGGCGAGAAGGCCGACGAGGTCACCGTCGCGGTAGGGGTGGCGGGGTGATTCGGCAGCCAGGATCTCGACGAGAGCGGCATGGACGGCCTGCGGGCTGGCACCGCCCTCCGCCCCCCCTCCGGCGGGTGGCGGGAAAAAGAACTTGAGGGGATGAAGCCCTTGCGGCGAGAAGACGTACTTGCTCTGGATGAGCCGCGAGAGGGTCGATTCGTGCACGCCGAGTTCGGCCGCAAGCGTCCGTTGTCGCAGCGGGTTCAGGGCCGAGGCCCCGCGTCGGAAGAACCCTTCCTGGTGGCGAAGAAGCGCCTCCCCGAGGGAGAGGAGCGCCTGGCGGCGGAGCGCGAGTCCGTGCAGAAGCCCGCGGGCTTCGTCGCGACAGCGCCTCCAGTCGGCGCTGTCGGCTCCGTGTCGACGTCCCTGTCTGAGGCGGCACAGCCGCAGGCGGGGAAGGTCGTCCGGGAGTCGAACCCGCCAGCCGTTCTCGTCGGCCTCGATCAGAAGATCCGGAAGGAGCCGGACAGCGGGAAGGCCTCCCCAGCCCGCACCGGGAGCGGGATCGAAGCTGCGGAGAAGACGCCGGGCGTGGGTGATCTCGTCTGTCTTTCGCCCGAGACGTTGCGCCAGCGTCTCGTCCCGGCCCCGCGCGAGGTCCACGAGAGGAAACTCGAGGAGGGCGATGAGAAGCGCGCGCGTTTCGCTGGAGAGGTCTCCGCGCCGGCGTACCTGTGCGCGCAGGCAGTCTCCGAGGTCGAAGGAAAAGCAGCCCACGGGATCGAGTCCCTGCAGGCGATGGCGGACGGCGTCGAGCTCCTCGGGCGCGGGGGGGGGATCGCCGGGAAACCCGGAGCCGATCTCCTCGGGCGATTCCGTGAGGTACCCGCGATCGTCGAGGCGGTCGAGGAGGTGGACGGCGAGCGTGCGGTCGCGCTCGGTCATGTGGAGACAGGCGATCTGTTCGGCGAGATACGTGGTCAGAGGCGGCGGGGGTGCGACGGCTTCCGGCGGCGGGGTGTCCCCGCCGCCGGAAGCCTCCGGGAGATCCTCGGGGAAGAACGGTTCCTCGTGTGGCGCGGGATCTTTTTCGCCGGTCGCTTCCCCGCTTGTTTCCTCCGTGGATGTGGCCTCGAATTCGAGGAGAGGGTTTTCGGCGACGGCGGTTTCGATCGCCTGGCGCAGCTCGTCGCGGTCGAGAACGAGGAGAGCCAGGCCTTGACGAAGGCTTGCCGCAAGACGCAGCCGGGGGCTCGGTGCAAGACGGGGGCCAAGGCGGGGCAAGGTGCGGCCGCTCCTAGGCGCGGAAACTCTCCCCGAGGTAGACGCGCCGGACCTCGGGATCGTGCACGAGCTCGGCGGGTGTCCCCGCGGCGATGACACGGCCCTCGTTGAGGATGTACGCGCGATCGCAGATGCCGAAGGTTTCGCGCACGTTGTGGTCGGTGATGAGAACGCCGATCTCCCGCCGGCGGAGATGGAGGATGATGTTCTGGATGTCGGCCACGGAGAGCGGATCGACGCCGGCGAAAGGTTCGTCGAGCAGCATGAACCGGGGGTTGCCGGCCAGCGCCCGGGCGATTTCCGTCCGGCGCCGCTCGCCTCCTGAAAGAGCGACGGCCGGTGTGCGAGCCAGATGGGCGATGTGCAGCTCGTCGAGCAGCTCGGCGATGCGGTTTTCCCGTCGGCGGGGATCCGCCATCCCCGGCTGGAGCTCGAGGACGGCGCGAATGTTGTCGGCCACCGTGAGGCGGCGGAACACGGAGGTCTCTTGGGGAAGGTAACCCACGCCCCGCCGTGCGCGGCTGTGGATGGGCAACCGCGTGAGATCTTCATCCGCGCAGCGGATGCGACCGGCGTCCGGACGGATGAGTCCCACGATCGCGTAGAAGGTGGTCGTCTTCCCGGCCCCGTTGGGACCGAGGAGACCGACGATTTCTCCGGCGTTGATCACGAGCGAGACATCGTTGACGACGGTGCGCCCGCGGTAACGCTTGACGAGCCCTTCGGCCACGAGATTCACGGTCGGCCCGGATGCGACGGGATGATCATATGGATGCGGTGCCGGTTCCCGCGCCGGGCGACGAGGATCCGCGTGAGCGTGTTGTAGGTAATTTCGTGGGCGACGATCGATTGCGTACCGCGCTCGACGTGCACGTGGCCGACGAGGGTGTAGGTGGTGGTGGCCGGATTGTAGGTGACGGCGAGGGCCGTTCCCCGGATCGGTGGGCCGCGCTTCGCGGTGCGGACGAACCGGACCGGTTGGCCGAGGGCGCGGGCGAAGAGAAGCTGACCGTGTGTGTTGAGACGCAGGATCGTGGTCTCAGCCCAAATGGTGATCGGCCCCTGATGAAGAACGACGTGGCCCTGATAGATGTTGCGGTCGACAACCGTCTTGCCGTTTTGCCGAAGACGCGTGAGCGTCATGGTGTTCGAACTGATGCGTACCGGAAGGGCGGCGGCCGACGTCGCCACGGGCGGGGCGGGGGGCTTGACCTGGGCGTTCCGGGTGGGCGTCGGATGTCCCGCGAGTGCGACGGGCAGGGCGAGCGCGAGAGCGGCGAGCCGGGGTGAGTGAAACGGAGGCGGACGACGCGGGGCCATGGGGATAGAGTACGGCATGCACACGGGCGAGGAGACGGAGACGATGGGCGGTGAGCCGGGCGCGCAGACCGACACCCCGAACCTGGCTCCGCCCTTCCGAGATCGTGACCGGCGCCCGCGTGTGCACGAGTTCGCTACGGGTGTTGATCCACAGGCGGTGGGTGCGCAGGAGCAGCGGCGGAGCGTGCGCCGACCGCCAGGAGAAGACCCGCACGTGCTGCCAGAGGAGGAGGCGCCGACGCCCACTGGTACGCTGACCGTACACGGCGTGCACAAGTGTGGTGGCCGTCCGTCCGGGGTGATAGTGAAAACGAACTTCCGTCAGGTCTTCCACGGTTTTCCAGCGCACGAGGCGGCGGGCGTCGAGCCGGTAGCGGACGAGTCCGCGCGCGTTCCAGCGTGTGAGGGTGACATCGCGCACGCGGTAGAGGGGTTGCGGGGAGAGGCTCGCCGGGCCGTGCCTAGCGCCGCCTTCAACGTAGGCGAGGAGGACGAAACTCGCGACGACGGCGAGGACGAGGCCGCTCCAGAGGAGCGCGGAGGTTTTCACGGCGCGTTGGTGTCCCTCCCCTCGCGGGCGGCGAGCAGGAGGTCGATCACCTCGCGGACAGCGCCCCGGCCTCCTGCGCAACGGGTGACGTAGTGGGCCTGTGCGCGGCAGGAGGGATGGGCGTCGGCGACGGCGGCGGAGAAGCAGGCCCGGGCGAGGACCGGGAGGTCGCCCAGGTCGTCGCCGACCGCCGCCAGTTCCTTGTCGGCGAAACCAAACCGCGCCTCGAGTTCATCGAGAGCGCGGCTCTTGTCGTGCCGCCCCTGAACGATGGCGGCGAGGCCGAGCTCCCCGAGTCGATGCTCGACGGCGGCGGAACGTCGCGCGCTCAGTGCGGCGACGATGAGACCCGCAGCCTGCGCCATCTTGATGCCCTGGCCGTCGTGGACGTGGAAGGATTGGAAGATCTCGCCCGTGGGGCTGTAGTAGAGCCGTCCGTCGGTGAGCACACCGTCGACGTCGAGCACGAGAGCGCGCACATGACGGAGGCGGGCGGTGTCCACCATCAGGCGACGCCGGTGCGGAGCAGATCGTGGGTGTTCAGGGCGCCCACCAGACGTCCGTCGGCCACAACCAAAAGGGCGTTGACCGCGTGGCGCTCGATGATGGCGAGGGCTTCGCTGGCAAGAGCGTCCGGGGCAATCGTCTTCGGTCGTGCGGTCATGACCTTGGCGATCGGCGTATGCGCGAGGTCGATGCCGGTGTCGAGGGCACGACGAAGATCGCCGTCGGTGAACACCCCGAGCACTTTGCCGTCCGTGTCGGTGACCGCCGTCATCCCGAGCCCCTTGCGGCTCATTTCCCAGAGCGCTTCGGCCACCGTGACGTCCGGACCCACCCGAGGAATCCCGTCGGCCCGGTGCATCAGGTCTTCGACCCGGAGGAGGAGGCGGCGCCCGAGCGATCCGGCCGGGTGCGCCCGCGCAAAGTCTTCGGCCGTGAACCCGCGCAGACGCAAGAGAGCGAGCGCCAGGGCGTCTCCGAGAGCCAGGGCGGCGGTGGTGCTTGTCGTCGGGGCAAGATTGTGGGGACAGGCTTCCTGGCCCACGGCCGCGTCGAGCACGACGGTGGCGTGACGCGCGGCGGTCGAATCCACCCGTCCCGTGATCAACAGAATCGGAAGATCCATCCGTTTGATCCGCGGTAGAAGAGCGAGGATTTCGGCGGTTTCGCCCGAGTGACTGAGAAAGAGGACGGCGTCATTCTCCGTGATCATGCCGAGATCGCCGTGGGCGGCCTCGGCCGGATGCACGAAGAACGCGGGGGTCCCCGTGCTGGCCAGGGTGGCGGCGATTTTGCGTGCGATGTGGCCGCTCTTGCCCATGCCGCTCACGACGACCCGTCCGCGTGTGGCGAGGCAGAGCCGACAGGCGTCGGCGAAGCGGTGGTCGAGCCGCTCCGCGAGCGCACGCAGGGCTTCGGCTTCGAGTCCGACGACGCGACGGGCTTCGGCTACGAGCGCCGCATCGTCGGAGCCGGTTGCGGGCGGGGGAAAGGGCGCCGTGGACGTCATTTACAGATCATAAGGCAGAGCCTTCCCGCCCGCGATCGTTGTGCTATCCTGAAACACACGGTCGGCCTCTGGCGGGTCGGCCGCCACCGCCCCAGGCGCGAGGAGGAGCCGTGGACTCCAACGCCGGCTCCGCCATCGAACGATGTCTGCGTGAGCACTTTCCCGAAGCCCGTATTGTCGTCACGAGCGGAGACGGTGTCCATTTCCTTGTCGAGGTGGTCGATGTCTCCTTTGCCCGTTTGGCGCCTGTCGCCCGCCACCGCCTCGTGCACCGTTTGATCGCTCCCCTGATCGCCTCCGGTCACGTCCACGCGGTCGAGATCCGTCCGCGCGCACCCGGGGAGATGCCTTCATGAGCCGCCTCCTCGTCGACGGCGGAACTCCGCTTGAGGGCGAGATCCGCATCTCGGGGGCGAAGAACTCGGCCCTGCCGATCCTCGCCGCGTGCCTTTTGACCGACGAGCCCATGCATCTCGTGAACGTCCCGCACCTTCTGGACGTTACCACAACCGTGGAGCTTCTTCGCCGCATGGGGGTCGAGGTTACGGTGCACGACACGATGGATCTCGAGATTGGGGCGGGCTCGATTCGCTCGTTCTTTGCTCCCTATGAGCTCGTCAAAACGATGCGCGCCTCGATCCTCGTCCTCGGCCCCCTTGTGGCCCGTCACGGCGAGGCGCACGTCTCTCTTCCCGGCGGCTGCGCGATCGGCGTTCGCCCCGTCGATCTTCATCTCGAGGGGTTGCGGCGCATGGGTGCCGAGGTCTGGGTCGAGAACGGCTACATCCGCGCTCGGGCGGGGCGGTTGCGGGGCGCGCATCTCTTTCTCGATGTGGTGTCGGTGACGGCCACCGAGAATCTCCTGATGGCGGCGGTGCTCGCCGAAGGGGAGAGCGTCATCGACAACGCCGCCTGTGAGCCCGAGGTGGTTGACTTGGCCCGTTGCCTCACGCGCATGGGTGCACGGATCCGCGGTGCCGGGACAGACCACATCGTGGTCGAAGGGGTGCCGCGCCTCCACGGAGCCCGCCACCGGATTCTCCCGGACCGGATCGAAACCGGAACATACCTCGCCGCGGCCCTTTTGACCCGCGGTCACGTTCGGCTCAAGCACACACGCTTGGATCTTCTGGAAGCCGTCGTCGAGAAATTGCGCGAGGCGGGCGCCGAGATCGCCTACGGTCCCGACTGGATCGAGCTGCGCTCGGTATCCCGCCCACGGGCGGTGGACGTGACCACCGCGCCCTATCCGGGATTCCCGACGGACATGCAGGCGCAGTTCACCGTCCTCAATGCGGTCGCCGAAGGGGTGGGCACGGTGCGTGAGACGATTTTCGAAAACCGCTTCATGCACGTGCACGAGCTTCAGCGGATGGGGGCGGATATTCGCCTTTCGGGGCGAACGGCCATCGTGCGCGGGGTCCCCGCGCTGCAGTCGGCGCCCGTCACCGCGACGGACCTACGCGCTTCGGCGAGCCTGGTCTTGGCCGGTCTCGGGGCCGAGGGGACGACGGTCGTGGACTGCATCCACCACATCGACCGCGGCTACGAGTGCATCGAGGAGAAGCTCACTCAGCTTGGGGCGCGTATCCGTCGGGTCGGTCTCAACTACGATCCGGGTGTGTTTGGGCGTGCAGAGGACACGGATTCCACGCCCAGTGCCATGGCTCGTGGATGAACCCCCAGGGATTGGCGCGCGGGTAGGAAAGGCGGAACCCGAATTGTCCGGCGTGCTCCTGGAGCCAGGCAAAGGCCGAGGACGATTCGAAGTCTTCCTCGAGGACGGGGTGCGTCCCTTCGGCCAGATCGAGCGCCCGACCCGTGTGATGCTCGCTGTAGCCCGGGGGGGCGACAACACGAAGGGCCTCCTCGAGTCGTTGCCCGCGCTCAAGCCGGCGGCGGACCAAGGCGGACTGGTGGTCGAGGTCACGGAAACTCGAGATCACCACGAGATCGATCTCGGCGGCCTGCGCAGCGGCGTGAAGTTCCCGCCAAGCCGCGGCCGCCTCGGGGAGGAGCCGGACCGGCCGGCCGGAGACGTCCTTGTCGCATGCTTCGAGGCGGGCGGCGAGCGGCATGCGCGGAAGACCGCGGGCGGTGATCCACTCGGGGGAGATCCCGAGCGCGGTGTGGAGCCGGCGAACACGTTCCGCTTCCTCCGCGGGGAGTGCGGTTTCGGGGGGCGGAGAAGAATCGGAGGGACGGGCGGTCACAGTCGTAGCGGTGAGGGGGTCCGTGTATAATGCCCGAGCACGGGGTTTGTGGGCTTGCCCCTCCCCGTCGCGCCCTGGCCGGTCAAGTGTGCCTCGACATACGGGGAATCGGTTGGGTTGCGATTCCTGATCCGAGGAGTTCCTTATGAACGAACGGTCCCTCTCCTCCGAAGCTGCGCCGACGGGCGGCGGTCTTCTGGGCTGGATCAACGCCCGCTTCCCGCTCACCCAGCTCTGGCGCTCCCAGGTGAGCGAGTACTACGCGCCGAAGAATTTCAACTTCTGGTATTTCTTTGGATCGCTGGCGCTTCTCGTTCTGGTCAACCAGATCGTGACCGGCATCTTCCTCGCCATGAGCTACCAGCCGAACGTGCATGAAGCCTTTGCCTCGGTTCAGTACATCATGCGCGATGTGCACTGGGGCTGGTTGATCCGCTACATGCATACGACCGGGGCCTCGCTCTTTTTTGTGGTCGTCTATCTCCACATGTTCCGCGGTCTCATGTACGGGTCCTACAAGAAGCCGCGCGAGCTCCTCTGGATCCTGGGCATGCTCGTTTACGTCTGTCTGATGGCCGAGGCGTTCATGGGCTATCTCCTCCCCTGGGGACAAATGTCGTACTGGGGGGCCGAGGTCATCACCTCCCTTTTCGGAGCAATCCCCTGGGTCGGCAGTTCCCTCGTGATCTGGATCCGCGGCGATTTCGGTGTCACCCAAGCGACACTCGACCGCTTTTTTGCTCTCCACGTCATCGCGATTCCTCTTCTTTTGCTCATCCTCGTGCTGATGCATCTCATTGCGCTTCACCAGGTCGGTTCGAACAACCCCGACGGGGTGGAGATCCACGACCACCTCGACCCCAAGACCGGCAAACCCGTCGACGGCATCCCGTTCCATCCCTACTACACCGTCAAGGACCTTTTCGGTGTCGGTGTGTTTCTGATCATCGCCGCGATCATCGTCTTCTACGCCCCGTCCGGGGGGGGACTCTTCATTGATCCGAGCAACTACCAGCCGGCCAATTTCATGCAGACCCCGCCGGACATCCACCCGCTCTGGTTCTTCACGCCTTATTACGCCATTCTCCGCTCGTTCCCCAACAAACAGTTTGGGGTGGCGTCGCTCGCCCTTTCGGTCCTCATCCTGTTCGGACTTCCCTGGATCGACTGTCATCCGGTCCGCTCGATTCGCTACCGTTCGTGGGCGTACAAGGCCGCGGTCGTTCTCTTCGCTTTCACCTTCATCACCCTCGGATTCATCGGTGAGGCGCCGGCCACCCTCTTCTGGCAGAGGATGGGCTCCGGCGTTGCGCTTGTCTACTTCCTCTTTTTCGTCGTGGCCTGGACGTACGCGCGACGCCCGACGCCGCGGCGTCTTCTTCTGACGCTTGCGGCCGTTCTGGCCGTCGTCGGGTTCCTCATCTGGCGTTTCTATCTGCCGAGTATCGCCGGACTCATCTGGCGGACTTCACTGGTTCCGATTGTGTACGCCCTGCTTTTCTTGCTGGTTCCGGTCTTCGTGCCCGGTCTTCTTCGAGATCGGCCCGTTCCCGACCGGGTGAGGATGCGATGATGCGCACGACTCTTTTCCGTACCCTGGCGGCCGTCGTCGCCTTGGGGGCGGCCCCGCTTCTCGAGGCGGCGCCGATCCCGCCTCCTCTCATGCACGCCCCGGTCAACGTGGCCGACACCGCCTCTCTCCAAAGAGGCGCCCGCGATTTCATGAACTACTGCATGGGTTGCCACGAGCTCAAGTACGAGCGCTGGAGTCGGCTCGGTCGCGATCTCAAGCTCGGGCCGCGTGCCCTTCGCCGTCTGATGTTCCTGCAGACCAAGCCCTATCAGATGATCACGAACGCGATGCCGAAGGCGGAGGCGATCAAGTTTTTCGGTGAAGCTCCTCCGGATCTCTCGGTGGTGGCCTCGGAAAAAGGTGCGGACTGGATTTACACGTATCTGCAGAGCTTTTATCTCGATCCGAGCCGACCGACGGGGGTCAACAACCTCGTTTTCTACAACGTCGCCATGCCCGATCCCTTCTGGCATATGCAGGGCTTGCGCCGGGCTGTGTTCCGCCGGACGGGAGCCCACGGCACCGGAGCACGGCGCTTCGTCCGCTACGTCACGGTCGTCCCGGGCAGCATGCCCCCCGCGGCCTTCCACCGCCGGGTGGGGAACATTACGAACTTTCTCGTTTACGTGGCCAATCCCGACCGCCTCAAAGCCATGGCTCTGGGCATCCGTGTCCTGGTTTTTCTTGTGCTCTTCACGCTGTTCGCCTATCTTCTGAAGCGTGAGGTCTGGAAGGACGTTCACCACTGAGGCGTCCCTCGACCCACCTTCTGTGGCGACTCCGGGGCCATGACCTGCGTCGGGTCCTCCCGCCCGCAGCCTGATGAAACCGCGCCGTCCCTACTTGATCCGGGCCGTTCTTGATTGGATCGCCGACAACGACTGGACCACGCACGTCCTCGTCGATGCTCGCCGCCCCGGGGTGACGGGGATCCCTCCCGATCGTCTTGAAGACGGGCGCGTGGTGCTCGACTTTGGTCCCGAGGCATGCCCGGATTTCCGTTTCGACGGGATGGCCATGAGCGGCCGCCTTCGCTTCGGCGGCACGGCCACCACGGTGGTCGTCCCCGCCACGGCGGTGCTGGCGGTTTTTGCCCGTGAGAACCAGCAGGGACTCATCTTCACCGACGAAGATGGCCCGGGCGAGGACGGGAGAACACCCTCCGCCCGTGGTGGCGGACGCCCTCGGCTTCACCGAGTGAAGTAGGAAAGACGCGGATTCCTCCCGCTGTGGCTCCGGGTCCGCCGCCCGATGCCGGCCCGGTCGTTACCAGATCTCAGGGGCCCAGTTCTCTTCCTTGTGGGCGCCTCCGATCGAGCCCACACGGATGACGGTATCGCTCAGGTAGTGGTAGGGGGGGACGGGAAGGTTGAGAGGAGCGGGCGAGCCGATGAGCACCCGACCGGCGAAATCGTACATCGATCCATGGCAAGGGCAGTGGAATCCACCCCGCCACTGCGGACCGAGGGAACCCCCCGGCTGCGGGACATAGTCGGGGATGCACCCGAGGTGCGTGCAGATTCCAACGAGGACAAGGTATTCCTTCTTGATCGAGCGCCAGTAGGCGTAGACGCCCTTCGGCATGTTGGGTGGTTGCTGCGGTTGACGGTTTCGGGGATCCTTGAGTTCGGGATCCATCGACGGCAGGATCCCGAGCTGATGCGGAGTCCGGCGTAGGACCCAGACGGGCTTGTGGCGCCAGATCACGGTGATGAGCTCGGCGGGTTTGATCTTGGAAATGTCGATATCGACCGGCTGGGCGTTGGCGACGGCCTCTCGGCTCGGGGTCATGCTGCCGATGAACGGGGCGGCGGCGCTGGCCACCCCCACCGCGCCTACGACGCTTGTGGCGGTGATGAGAAAACGCCGCCGCGAATGGTCGAAACGGCGCTCCTCCGGAGTGGGGTCCGGCGGGGCCGCGTCGGCACGCGTTTTTTCCGGGGCTTCGGGTGTCTTGCTCATGACTGCATCTCCCACGGTACGGCGGCAGGGCGAACACGCGCAAACGCCTCGGCGGCGGCGAAGCGCCCACCGTGCGGTGCGACGTGGACACCTAATAGGATAAGCCTTTCCGGCCGCTCGCGCTACGGCCGTTCGCCCGCGAGGAGGCGGGCGTAGATCCGGGTGTCGCGCGGCTGGTGCGTGACCACGACAAGACGGGCGAAACGATCCCCGTGCGCCTGCAGAATCCCGAGGGCGATCGCCGCCGCGCGCTCGGCCGGGAAACCGTAGGCTCCGGTCGAGATGCAGGGAAAAGCGAGGCTTTTTGCGCCGAGTTCCTCCGCGCAGGCCAGACTTGAGCGGTAAGCACGGGTGAGCACGGCGTCTTCATCGGCCATGCCTCCCTGCCAGATCGGCCCCACGGTGTGGATGACCCAGCGGGCCGGGAGCAGGAAGCCCGGCGTGACTCGTGCCTCGCCGGGCGGGCAGGGAGCCAGCGCGCGCGAGGCCCGGAGCAGCGCGGGCCCGGCGGCGCGGTGGATGGCACCGTCGACGCCACCGCCACCGCCGAGCGCGCTGTTCGCCGCGTTCACGATGGCGTCAACCGCGAGTGTGGTGAGATCTCCTTCCAAAAGTTCGATCACGGCGTTCGCGGGTGACCTCGCAAAAAACCAGAGGGGCCGCTCTTCCCCGGCTCAGGATCATAGGCCCGTTTCAAACCGGCCGCCCACCCGACGAAGAGGTTTTTGAATTTCCCCACGGCGGAAGTCGGGGGCTTGCCGCTCTCGTGACGCTGCCGCCTGCGCGACAGTTTGGCTTACCGGGTTCGGGACCGGTTCCTGCGGACCGCCCACAGGAACCTCAAGCTCCCGTGGACAGCACAGCCCATACCAATCCCGGATGTTCTGGGCCGTGTAGACATCGGCGTGCGCCCGATGCCCGCACCGGGCGCAGACGTCGGCATGTTTCTGGCGTTGGTTCAGCACTCCTGATATCCCCATGCCTGAAACCAAGAGCTTGACGCCGCTTTCGGTAAGATGGTCGCGGAGGCCCGTTCGGGCCCTGCGGGGGTTTCCCATGCGGCCAGTGGAACGTCGCCGAGGCCTTTTCTCTTCGCTTGGGGTTGGAGTGGTTTACCCCTTCTTCGGGGCCGCCTGGTTGCTTTTGGCGTGGACGGTCGCTGGACTCTTTCAGCACCCTCAGGCCTCCCTCCTCGCCTTCGTTTTCCTCACGCTGGCGTTCCTCGGGCTTTCGACGATCGTTGTCTTCCTCCTCGACCGTGGACACGCCCGCGCAGCGGAGGCGCGGGAACGGGCCCGGGCGCATCAGTTCGATCAGGTTCTCAAGTTCCGAATCATGACCGAGCAGGCCCGCGAACTCAGCGCTCTTCTCACGCCCGACGGACGCTTCGTCTACGTGAGTCCGTCGTACCGTACGGTGCTTGGGCTCGCTCCCGAAGATCTCCTCCAGGAGCGATTCGGCGATCTTTTGCATCCGGACGATCTCGCGCGGATTGGAAGCTGGCGCCCCAGCCGCCTGACCCATTATCGTCTGCGCGACGCGGGCGGCGGTTGGCGTTGGATGGAGGGCTACTGCTATGAGGTTCGCTGGCAAGAGCGCCTGTACGTGGTGGGTGTGGCGCGCGACGTCACCGAGCTGCGTCGGGCCCAGCGAGCGGTGATCGAATACGCGAACCAGATGCGCACGCTCTCGAGGCGTCTTCTGGCCGTCCAGGAAGACGAGCGTCGCCACATCGCCCGCGAACTTCACGACGAGGTTGGTCAGACGCTCACCGCCTCCAAGATCGCCCTGAACCGCCTCCGTCGAGGACTCGGTCCCGACGCTCAGGGAGATGCCCAGGATCTCGAACTCGAGCTCGACCGGGTGCTCGAAATTGTGCGGACGCTCTCGCGCGAGTTGCGTCCCGCCATCCTCGACGACTTCGGGCTTCAGGCGGCGCTCCGTCGTCTCGCCGGCCGTGCGTCCGAGGACGACCGCGGGGGGCTGGTCCTGGTCTGCGATCCCGATCCCCTGCCGCGTGCACCGTCCGAGATCGAGACCGTCGCCTACCGCGTGGCCCAGGAGGCGATCACCAACGCGCGCCGTCACGCCGGGGCCGCCGCCGTACGCGTGCGGGTCTGGGCCCGCAACGGGGAACTCGTCCTTCGGGTTGAGGACGACGGACGTGGGTTTGACGTCGAGGCGGCGCGCGCCCGGGCCTTCGCCGGAGACAGCTTCGGCGTTCTCGGCATGGAGGAACGGGTGCGGTTCCTCGGAGGCCGTTTCCTTCTGACGAGTCGCCCCGGCGCGGGGACGGTCGTCGAGGCTCGACTCCCCGTCGGGGCGGCGGTGGGGAGTGCCGGCCCGGGGGCCTGAGGCTGGCGCTCGTCGCAGCTTCGCGGCATACTGACAGCGTCCCGCTCCGGAGGGCGTTCGATGGCTCCCGCGCTTCGCGTCCTTGTGGTCGATGATCATCCGCTCTTTCTCGAGTCGGCGGTGGGCCTCCTCATGAGCCAGCCGGGCGTCGATGTCGTGGGCATGGCCCGTTCGGGCTCGGAAGCCATTGAGCTGGCGTCCACACTGGCTCCCGACTTGGTCTTTCTCGATGTGGCCATGCCGGAACTCGACGGCTGGGAGACGGCCCGCGCGCTCAGGGCTCTCGTCCGGCCGCCCGAGGTGATTTTCGTGACGCTCTACGACGAGCCCGAATACGCCCAGCGGGCCCGCGAACTCGGTGCGGTGGCGCTGATCAACAAGATCGAATTCACAGCGGTCGTCGGGCCACTTCTCGAATCAGTGATCACTCGCCGCAGCGGGTCCTGATTCCTCCTCGTCGGCCAGCAGGGCGTGCAGACGCACAATCCAAGCGTGCGCTTCGAGCGGGGTCAGACGGAGCGGATCGAGTCGGAGGAGGGTGTCCCGTAGGCGGTCCGGCGTGGCGGAGGCCGACGGGGAGGAGGCCGGTGGCCCGAGGTGCACTCCCCCGTCTTTCTCGAGAACGGCGAGTCGCTCCCGTGCTCGGGCGAGTACCGTGGGCGGCACCCCGGCGAGCGCCGCCACGTCGAGACCGTGGCTGCGGACCGCGGCCCCGGCCCGGACCTCGTGCAAGAGCACCAGCCGTCCCCCCTCGAGACGCGCCTCGACATGAAGGTTCGTGGCCGCCGGCTGGTGGGTCGCAATCTCGGTGAGCTCGAAGTAATGGGTCGCGAAGAGCGTGAGGGCGCGGACGTTTTCGACGAGATGCTCGGCCACCGCGTAGGCGAGGGCCAACCCATCATACGTGCCGGTCCCGCGTCCGATCTCGTCGAGGAGAACCAGGCTCTGCTCGGTGGCGTGATGCAGGATGTGGGCCGTCTCGAGCATTTCGACCATGAAGGTCGATCGCCCGCGGGCGAGCTCGTCGCCGGCGCCGATGCGGGTGAAAATGCGGTCGAAGGGCCCGATCTCCGCCCGTGCAGCCGGCACGAACGAGCCGGCGTACGCGAGCACGACGGCCAGTGCCGCCTGACGCATGTAGGTGCTTTTCCCCCCCATGTTGGGCCCGGTGAGGATCGCGAGACGCCGCTCGGCGTCGAGCCGGAGGTCGTTCGGCACGAAGGGTTCAGCCAGACTCGTCTCGAGGACCGGATGACGGGCGCGCTCGAGCAGCAGCCGGGGGGTTGAGATAAACGCAGGCCGGCACCAGTCGAGGGACGCCGCCCGTTCGGCGAAGGCCGCGAGGACGTCGATCCCCGCCGCGGCCCGGGCGGTGCGTGCAAGCGTTTCGGCGTGTCCGGCGAGCTCCGCGACCAGGGTCTCGAAGAGCTCCTGTTCACGCTCGACGCCGCGGGTCCGTGCGGCGATGAGGCGACCCGTGAGGGCCTCGAGTTCCGGGCAGGTGTAGCGCTCGACGTCCTTGAGCGTTTGGCGGCGGACGTAGTCGGGAGGAACGGAGTGGGCGAGCTGGCGGGGGACCTCGAGGCTGTAGCCGAGGGCCCGCTGGTGACGGAGCTTGAGGCTCGCGAGGCCCGTCCGCTCCTTCTCCCGGGCTTCGAACGCGACGAGCGCGGCCCCGCCGTTACGATCGAGAGCGCGGAGTTCATCGAGCTCGCTGTCGTAGCCTGGGGCGAAGAGGCCGCCCTCCTTGAGGGTGGATGGGATCTCGTCCACAAGTGCCCGTTCCAGCGTTTGTGTGACCACGATCAGGGGGTCGAGGTCGTTACGAAGCGATGCCAGAAGAGGCGTCCGGGCGAGCGGCGCCAGGGCTTCGGCCAAGAGACTCACCCGTTCCAGACTGCGGCGCAGCGCTTCGAGGTCTCGTGGGCGTGTCTGGCGGAGCGCGAGGCGGCTGGCGATGCGCTCAAGATCGGCGAGCCCCTCGAGCACGGAGCGGACGGCGCCGAGGACGGACGGGTGGGCGAGGAAGCTTGCCACGGCGTCGTGGCGAGCGTGTGCGGTCTCTGCGGAACGGCACGGACGGTGGATCCAGGCGCGGAGAAGCCGAGCTCCCATGGCCGTACGCGTCGTGTCGAGCAAGTGGACGAGATTCGGGGGGGGGCCGTCGATGGCGAGCTGTTCGCGGCTCGAGGCATCGATCACGAGATGATCAGAGGCGGTTTCGGTTCGCAGGGTCCGGATGTGCTGCGGACGGGCGCCCTGGGTCTCGGTGAAGTACTCGAGAAGCAGGCCGGCGGCGGCCCGCCCGGCGGGGAGATCGGTGAGACCGAAGGCCCCGAGATCGCTTACCCCGAAGTGTTCGCACAACACGCGGGTCCCGCGCGCGGCATCAAACCGCCACGGCGGGAGGCGGGTGCAGGCCGGAGGAAGGAGGTCGGTGAGTTCCTCGCTCCGCGGATCGTTTTCGGAGAGAAGGACCTCGCTCGGGCGGAGGCGTGAGAGTTCGCTTCGTAAGGCGCCGAGATCCTCCACGGGGAGGACCACGAATTGACCGCTCGCCGACTCCAAGGCGGCCAGCGTCGACTCGGGGCCGCCCCCGCTCAGGGCCACGATCCAGTTTTCCCGGCGGGCTTCGAGAAGATCCTCCTCGGTCAGGGTTCCGGGTGTCACCACGCGCGCGACCCGCCGCTCAATGAGTCCGCCTTCTCCGTTGCCGATCTGCTCGCAGACCACGGCCGAGCGGCCCAGGCCGAGAAGACGGCGCAGTGTGGCGTCGAGGGCCGCCACCGGCACGCCCGCCATGGGAATGGGCTGCCCCGCGGAACTCCCCCGACGGGTCAGGGTCAGGTGCAGGAGGCGCGCGGCTTCTGCGGCGTCGTCGTAAAAGAGTTCGTAGAAATCCCCCATGCGGTAAAAGACCAGATGGTCGGGGTGCTGTGCCTTGATCCCGAGGTATTGGCGCATGACGGGGGTGTGCGCGGAAAGGTCGGCTGGGTTCATGCGGGAGCTCGGATCGGTGCGTGGGTCGTGTTACCTAAAGATACGGCCTCCTCCGCGCGACGTCTTAAGCTCCGGAAGTTGCACCCGCTCCGGCTTGCCTGGTGGGTGAGGAGGCGCCTTGCGGCCTTGGGGTGGGCTCCCCGGGGTGGAGGAGTGGCGCCGATGCGGAGTCCGAGCGGCGGGCGTGACCCAATCTGGTAGTATCCCCGCCATCGGATGCCCGGGCCGAAAGCGCATGCCGACGGAGAATCAGGATCTTGGACCACTGGCTGTGCGCTTGGGGGCCTGGCTCCTCAGCCGTCGGGCGCGGCTCGGTCTTGCCGAATCCTGCACGGGAGGGTGGGCCGCGAAGGTGCTGACCGACGTGCCCGGGGCTTCGGACTGGTTCTGGGGGGGCGTGGTGGTCTACGACCCCGAAGCGAAGACCCGACTCCTCGGTGTTCCCCCCGAACTCATTGCCCGTGAGGGGGTGGTGTCGATCGCGGTGGTCTCCGCCATGGCGATGGGCCTTCTCGACCGTGTGCCCGCCCTCACACACGCCGCGGCCGTGAGCGGGGTGGCCGGCCCGACGGGAGGGGATACGGTGACCCCGGTGGGCACCGTCTGTCTCGCTTGGGCGCGGCGGGGGGAGGCCCCGCGGGTTTTTCGCCGCCGCCTCGACGGGGGGCGGGAGGACGTGCGCCGGGAAGCCGTTCGCCTGCTGCTCGCCGGAGTCTGCGCAGAGGACGTGGGCTAGGATCCTCATGCCCGACGGTGGCCGCTCGACCTTCCTCGCTCTCTGGCCTCCCAAGGGGGTACGCGCGGGACTCTCCGCCCTTGCGGACCGTGCGTCCGGGGGACGCCCGGTGGGCGCCGCTGACGCCCACCTCACGGTTCTCTACCTTGGGTCTCTGGTCGAGGATGAGCAAAACCGGGTCGTCGTTGCACTCCGGGAGGTCCGTGTTCCGGTGTTTCGTCTGAGCCTTGATCGTCTCGGAGTTTTCCGTCCGGGCCGCGTCTTTTGGGTGGGGCCTGCGATCGCTCCCACTTCCCTTGTGCTTCTCAATGCGCTTCTCACTTCGCTCAGCCTTCCCCGTCGGGCGGCTCAAGCCGATGAAAGACGGCCGTTTCGGCCCCACGTCACGCTGGTGTACGGTGCCCGTCAGGCGCAAACTGGGGTTCTTGACCCTCCTCTGTCTTGGACGGTTCGCGATCTCGTCCTGGCCGTGCGGGCGCCCGGAGGCCACGGCGTCTACCGCCGTCTCGCCCGCCGACGCCTCGGGGTAGGCGGGGAGGAGAGGGCGAGCATAGAATAGGCTTCTGACCGCAAGAGTTTGTCTTCCATGAGCGACGATTCCCAGCGAAAAAAAGCCCTCGAACAAGCCATCCAGCAGATTGAGCGTCAGTTCGGCAAGGGTTCGGTGATGCGTCTTGGGGCCGAGGCGGTGCCGGTGGATGTGGCGGTGCTGCCGACGGGATCGATTGCGCTCGACGCCGCCCTTGGCGTGGGTGGCCTGCCCCGCGGCCGGGTGGTTGAGATCTACGGACCCGAATCCTCGGGCAAGACCACCCTGACGCTCCACGTCATCGCCGAGGCGCAGAAGCAGGGCGGGGTGGCCGCGTTCATCGACGCCGAGCACGCGCTTGATCCCGGTTACGCCCGCAAGCTCGGTGTGCGTGTCGACGATCTCCTGATTTCGCAGCCCGACACCGGGGAACAGGCCCTCGAGATTGCCGACATGCTCGTCCGTTCGGGCGGGATCGATATCGTCGTCATCGATTCGGTTGCCGCGTTGACCCCACGGGCGGAAATCGAAGGCGAGATGGGCGATTCGCATGTCGGTCTCCAGGCCCGCCTCATGTCACAGGCGCTGCGCAAACTGACGGCCGTCATCAAGCGCTCGAACACCTTAGTCATCTTCATCAATCAGATCCGCATGAAGATCGGGGTCATGTTCGGCAATCCCGAGACCACCACCGGCGGTAACGCCCTCAAGTTCTACGCCTCTGTGCGTCTCGATATCCGCCGCATTGGCACTGTCAAGCGCGGTGACGAAGTCGTCGGTAACGAGACCCGCGTCAAGGTGGTCAAGAACAAGGTGGCCCCCCCTTTCCGCCAGGCCGAGTTCGAGATCCTCTACGACCGGGGCATCTCGCGCGAGGGTGAAGTGCTCGACCTCGGCGTCGAAGCCGGCTTGGTCGAAAAGTCTGGGGCTTGGTACAGCGTGCGCGGCGAGCGCATCGGGCAGGGACGGGACAACGCCCGTCAGTACCTTATTGAGCATCCGGACCTGAGCGAGACGCTGGCCACCGAGCTTCGGACACGTCTGCACGCGCTTCCCGCCGTCCGGGGCGAAGAGGTTGCGGACGACGCCTGAGGAGCCGCATCCCAAGGATTCCGTCGCGGGGGGCGATTCGGGCGAGCGAACACTCTACACCCGTGCGCTGGCCCGCCTGGCGCGTCGCGACCATGCACGGGGGGAGCTTGCCGCGTGGCTGCGTCGTCACGGCGGCGGAGAGGACACTCTGAACGCTGTGCTCGACCGCCTGGTGACCGAGGGCTACCTCGACGATGAGCGCTACGCGAGAGAACGTCTGCGTGTGCTCCTCCGTCGCGGCAAAGGGCTTCTCCTGATTCGGGCTGAACTGACCGCCGTCGGGCTGGCACGCGAGCTCGTCGATCGTTGCCTGGCCGATACCCGGGGGGCCGCTCTCGCCTCCGCCGCCGAACTCTGCCACCGGCGTCTCGGTTCCGGCTGGGAACGCGATCCCGAGCGTGTGGCGCGGGCACGTCTCCTTCTCGCCCGGCGTGGCTACGAGACGGCCACGCTTCGGGCTCTCCTCCGCGGGGAGGGTGACGATCTCGCTGGAGATCTTCCGTGCAAGGAGCCGTAGGCCGGGCCTGGGGGGGGTGTCACTCCACTCTCGGGGACAGAGGAGTGATCGAATGCCGTCAAAGGGTCGCGGGGTCGGCCCAGGTTTTGTAGACCGTGCTGGAAACAGCGCAGACTTATCTGCGTCTGGTCACGTCGAGTGGTCTTACGGGCGCTCGTCTGCAAGCAGACTGCCGCCGCTCTAGTCGAGCGCCGACGGTGATCTTGCGATCTCCAGAAGCGAGCCGTAAAACAGGAAGATCCCTTCTCCGTGAAAGGCACGACGGTGTCGGTGCCTGCATGTGGGACCGTCATGTCCATCTTGGATCAGGGTGATTCCGGCACCGATTCTGTATTGATGTATATCAAGAATAAATCTCACAAATATCAAATCAAGAGCCATTTCATTTTTGGAAAAATAAAAAAGTCTTCGGCTGGATCGTGAGTCTTCGCCGTACTTCAAACGCGGATATACTGAACCACCCCACGTCAAAGTTGGCCTGATGAAGGGGTGGCCGCGTGAGTGTATGGGCGAAGAACAGTCGGGTTGACAAGAGTTCATCTGTGAAGACGGCGTTCGGCGCCCTGTTTCATCACTCAAGGGCTGGTGCTCAATGATTCCCCGAGAGGCTTGGGTATGCGGGCGTCGTTCCCGTGACGTCGGCGCGGTGTTGACGCCTCAACCCACCACCGATTGTCCTTGTTTTCACGTGTCTCTTGTGCCGCACGAGATCCGGGTCGTGATGTCCAAGGCAAGCGGGGTCGGATCTCCGGACGGCATTTGCATGGATTCACGGCCATGAGGGGAATTCGGCTGAGCTACAGCACTTTCGGGTTGACCGATCTGGATCTTCTGAGCGCTATTGACGTAGTCGGGAAAGCTGGCTACACAGGGATCGAAATGGCCTTCCACCGCCGCCAACTTGATCCGTTCGATGCGAGCGACGAAGATTTTGTGGAGCTAAAACATCACCTGCAGGAGGCTCGTCTCGAGACGGCGTGTGTTGCAACGGCCTCGTATTTCTTTACGCCTTCCCGGCCGCACGAACCGTCGCTGCTCGCGCTTGACCTGGCGGGCCGCAAGCGGCGCATTGATCTCATCAAACGCGGTATCCGCGCCGCCCGTCATCTGGGTGCGCCCTTCGTCACTTTTGGAAGTGGCTTTCTCCGTGACGAGCATGCGAGGAGCCCGTCGGTTAACCCGCGCACTCTTCTGATCGAGGGTGTCCAGGAATGCCTGCGCGATCTTCACGACGACGAGAACATTACGCTGTTGATCGAACCTGAACCGGGGATGTTCATAGAAACGCTTGAGCAGGGCCTGTCGCTGATCAAGGAGGTGGGTTCGCCCCGCTTCGGTCTGCATGTGGATCTGTGCCACGCTTACTGTTCCGAGACGGACTACATCAGATCCCTGTCCGAAGCGGCTCCGTGGGCACGTTATCTGCACGTCTCGGATGCAGAGCGTGGATATAACCTCAAGATTGAAAATGATGCCGAAGATGTCACCTTTGATCTTGATGCGGCAGCGAAACTGATTTATTTCCCGGACAACGCCGATTATCTCCTCGTCGACCGTCGGCACCCACTTTACTTTTGCGATGCCAGTCCAGATCTGCGCCGGCGGCGTCGCATCGACGTGCTGCTCGACCGTGCCGGTGTTGACAAATCACCGGAGTATATCGATTACCCGAGTTTGTACGCGGGCTCGTCCGATTTCGACGACGAGATTTGGACCTATCTGATTTCCGTCCCAGGGTTGAGCTACGAGGTGTTGGAGCGGGCCAAGCCCGTGATTGCTTATTTGCGCGGTGTGAAAAACCCGCCACGTATTCGCAAGAGGGTTGCCAACACACGCACGGGCATCACACATTTTCACGAGATCCCTGGAGAAGGCACACTGGATTTTGCCGCGAGCTTCAACGCGCTGGCGTGTCACGGCTTTTCGGGCTACGCCACGATTGAGCTCTACCACCATAACGCATTATGGGAAAGCGCCCTGCTTGAAAGCTATCGGCGTTTGGCGCCGTACATCAACGTGTAGGAGGGGATCGTTGCGTACTGTTGTGGGCGCTACGTCTGGGCCTGATCGATCGGACACGATCGGGATCGCTGAACTTGGTTGGGACCCCGAAACCGTCGGGGAGATTGATCACCGTTTGCTCAAAGCCCCAAGCGTCAAGCTGCGGTCTATCAGCGTGGGCGCGAACGGTGATGCGGTCTATAGCATCGACCTGCGCGTTCGGCGCCCGAACACCGGACGCCGCCTGACGGGCGTGGAACTGCACTCCCTCGAGCATTTCCTCCTCGAAGGTTTTCGGCGGCATCTTGCGGCACATTTTGTTTCCGTCGGTGTCATGGGTTGTCGGACCGGCTTTTACCTCGTTTTTTTGAATGAAGGGCGCGCCGACAAAATCTGCATGGCCCTGGAAGAAATCCTGAAGGGCATTCGCGAAGCGACGGCGGTGCCTTATGCGCGCATCGATCAGTGCGGTGATTACCGCAGCCACAGTCTGGAACGGGCACGGAGACTCGCGGTCGAGATTCTTGAGCGCAGATCCGCCTGGCTGATTTCTGTATGACCCGCGAGCCCGCTCACTGGTGCGTCCGCCACCACCGGACGCTGGCCTACGACATCACTGAATGTTCCAGCCTCTTTTCGCCCGAAAATACGGCGCTCCTTTTGCCCGGCCGGCTCGAGGGGGGGCGACGGTTCGTGGTGTTGGATCGCCAAGTTGCGCGGCATCACGGCGAGGAGATATCGTCCTATTTCGCTCATCGGGGAATCGACGCCAAGATTGTCCTTTTTACTGCTGGTGAAGCCGGCAAGACGTTCGATCGCTATCTTGATCTCCTGCGCGAGCTTGACGCGTTTCCCATCCACCGTAGAGACGAGCCGATCATCGCGATCGGCGGTGGCGTTCTGACCGATGTCGTCGGCTACGTCGCCAGCAGCTACCGCCGTGGTGTTCCTCATGTCAAGGTGCCCACCACCCTCATGGGATATGTCGACGCCGCGGTAGGCATCAAAAACGGAATCAACTTCAACGGTCACAAGAATCGTCTGGGGAGCTTCGAACCTCCCTTGCGGGTCTTGCTGGATCGAGGGTTCCTGAACACGCTCCCTCACTCTCACATCCTGAACGGTGTTTGCGAAATCATCAAGCTGGCCATTATCAAAGACGCGCATCTGTTCCATCTGCTCGAGATACATGGTTCCGAGAGCATCGACGCCCGCTTTCAAAACGATACAGGGGAAGCGATTCTCCGTCGTGCCATCTCCGGCATCCTCGAGGAGCTTGAGCCGGATCTGTTCGAAAGCAACCTCATGCGCACGATGGACTTCGGCCACACCTTCTGCTACGGGCTTGAGGCTCGTCATGAAGACCATCTGCTGCACGGCGAGGCCGTGCTTTTGGATATCGTCGTCTCGGTTCTGATCGCGCAGAGAAGACATCTAATCTCCGTGAGCGAAACCGATCGGATCTTCCGCCTGATAGACACGCTGGGGATCGCACTTGATGGGGCTTTACTGGATCCCGAGCTCATGTGGCGATCGCTTCTTGATCGTGTCGAGCACCGAAACGGCCACCAGAGCGTTCCGATGCCGAATCCCCTTGGTCATTGCGTTTTTCTCAACGATATATCCCGGCGGGAGATCGAACGTTCCGTCGAGGAGCTCGAGAAGTGGAGGAATCCGGGGTATGAACCGGCCTGTGAATGTAGATCATGAAGAGGTTGAGAAGTTTGATCGTCTTGCGCAGACCTGGTGGGATCCTCATGGCGAGATGCGCATGCTGCACGTCATCAACCCCCTGCGTTCACGGTTTGTTCTTCAGAGGGTCAGCGGTCCTCCGACGAGGGTCTTGGATGTGGGGTGCGGCGGGGGAATTCTCGCCGAAAGCCTGGCCCGATCCGGCGTGCGTGTGACCGCCATCGATCTGTCGCAGAAGGCGTTGAAAGCCGCGCGTCGGCATGCCGAGATGCACGGTCTCGCGATCGATTACCGCTGCTCGAGCGTGGAGCAGGTTGCCCAAGAAGAAGCCGGGAGTTATGACGCTGTGACATGCATGGAAATGCTGGAGCACGTGCCCGAACCGCGGGCGGTGATTGCCGCTGTGGCGCGGGCTCTCCGGCCCGGTGGTGCGGCTTTTTTCTCCACCATCAATCGTACGGCCAAGTCTTTTCTGTTTGCCATCCTTGCCGGTGAGTACGTGCTCGGGCTGCTCCCCCGCGGCACACACCACTACCAAAAACTGATTCGTCCGGAGGAACTTCGGAGTTGGGCGCGTGCTCAAGGCCTCGAACCCACGGGCAGTGCAAGCTTGATGTACAACCCTTTGACGAAGAGGTTCCGGCTGGAGAACGACAAGGAAGACGTCAACTACATGATCTTCTTTATCAAAAGAGCGGCATGATCGGTGCGGCAATTCTTGGCGCTCTCACGACTGAAGCACGCGATCTTGGATGTGGCGATGCCGGGCTTTGTCGCCCTGCTCTGGCTCGGGCATCTCCCCTCGTGGCGGTTGCTCCTGCTTTCGCTGTTGACCGCAGCGTCGGGCTATATCGCCGTCTATGCGCTCAACGATCTCGTCGGGGCCAAGGTCGACCGGGCGAAGTTTGCCGGCGGCGACATCAATGCGGGTTACGCGGTGGAAGCCACCGGGATGCGTCACCCGTTGGCGCAGGGCTTGCTCAGCATGCGCGACGCTGTCGCCTGGTTCGTATTCTGGTTCACCCTGACACTCGTCGGAGCCTTTCTGCTCCGACCGGTTCTCGTGCTCGTCGTGGTTGCCGCCGCCGGGCTCGAAGTGATCTACTGCGTTCTTCTCAAGTTGACCTACTGGCGAACGCTGGTCAGTGGTTTGGTCAAGTCGGCCGGTCCACTGGCCGCGGTTTTCGTGGTCCGGGCCCACCCCCCGCTGCCACTGCTGCTTTTGCTTCTGGCGTGGCTTATGTGCTGGGAAATCGGGGGCCAGAATATTCCCGCGGACTGGAACGATGTCGAAGAAGATAAACGCGTCGGTGCGCAAACTATTCCTGTCGTCTGGGGTCTTCGGGTCGCCGGGACCCTGGTGGCGGTAACCATCACGCTGACTCTCGTTCTGAGCATGTTCCTGCCGTGGATGTCGCCGCTCAGGCTTGGCACGTTGTATCGGGTGAGCAGCGCCGCGGCGGGGGTGTTCCTGCTTGTGCTGCCCGCGTTGAGGCTGGTTCGTGGGCACGACAGCCGGGCGGCCGCAAAACTGTTCGACCGTGCCAGCTATTACCCTCTTGCGCAGCTGGCCATCGTGTCGTTCTTCGTGCTGCTTCACCGGCCTCTCTGACTTTTCCAGGCGCGGCAAGGCCGCAGCCGTGCTCTCTGTGATTTGCGAGGGGTCGGGCTTCGGCTGCCGTCAGCGGCGTCCGGTCACAGTCCAGCCGGGCGTCATATCCGTCAGGCGTCTGGTTTCGTCGTGGATCCTCCTTGGGAAGGGCTTCTGGAGTCGCCTGCTCGCGGGGGCATCCCCGATCCGGGCGGGATCCCTTCCGGGGTCCGGCCGACGGACCGGTTTGCGTGGCGAGGCCCGGCGGGAGGCCGGCGTGGGGGTTCGACGTTCTGTCTCCCGGCGGGGAGTGCTCACCCTTGCGCCAAGACGTGGGGGCCGACGGCGCGAAACGAAGAGATTTGGGGGACAATAAACCGTCGCGTCCGGACGGGACGCCCGTGCGAGGACCGCCCGCGAGATGCCCCCTCAAACCACCGGCGCGTTGCGCCAGAGCTTCCTCGACTATTTTGCCGCGCACGATCACACGGTGGTGCCCTCAAGTTCACTCGTGCCGCAACGCGACCCCTCGCTTCTGTTCGTGAACGCGGGCATGGTGCAATTCAAGGACGTCTTTCTCGGGCGCGAGGCCCGCCCTTACGTGCGGGCGGTCTCGGTACAGCGTTGCCTTAGGGCCGGCGGGAAACACAATGATCTTGACAACGTGGGCTACACCGCGCGTCACCACACGCTCTTCGAGATGCTCGGCAATTTCAGTTTTGGCGATTACTTCAAGCCCGAGGCGATCCGCTTGGCCTGGGATTATCTCGTGGGGGTTCTCAAGCTTTCCCCCGAGCGTCTCTGGGTGACGGTGCACGCGGACGATCCTGAGAGCGCGCGGCTCTGGCGCGAGGAGATCGGTGTTCCCGCCGAGCGCGTCGTGGCCATCGCCGGCGACGACAACTTCTGGGCGATGGGCGAGACCGGACCCTGCGGCCCCTCGACCGAAATTTTCTACGACCACGGAGCGTCCGTGCCGGGCGGGCCTCCGGGTTCGGGTGTCGAGGGAGACCGCTACGTCGAGATCTGGAACATCGTGTTCATGCAGTACGAGCGCGATGCGGCGGGGACTCTCACGCCGCTGCCGCGTCGCTGCGTCGATACCGGGATGGGCCTCGAGCGCATCGCCGCCGTCATGCAGGGGGTCGTCTCGAACTACGAGACGGATCTGTTTCGTGCGCTCGTCTCGGCGGCGGCAGTGGCGGTGGGCGTGCGTGACGAGGGGCAGCCGTCGCTTCGCGTCATTGCCGATCACGTCCGTGCCGCCACGTTTCTCGTGACCGACGGCGTGCTTCCGGGCAACGAAGGGCGGGGCTACGTTCTGCGCCGGATCCTTCGGCGCGCCGTCCGTCACGGGGTCAAGCTCGGTGCCGACCAACCCTTCCTGGAGGCTCTCGTTCCGACCGTGGTGGCGCTCATGGGCGAGACCGACCCCGCCCTCTCCGCCGCCGAGGCGACGGTGCGGGCCTGTCTGCGGGCCGAGGAAGAGCGTTTTCGTCTGACGCTCCGTGAAGGGCTTGCCCTCCTCGAAGCCGAGCTCGAGCGCACGCCGGGGCGGGTGCTTCCCGGGCAGGTGGCTTTCCGCCTTTCCGACACCTACGGGTTTCCGCTTGATCTGACGCAGGACGTGCTGCGCGAGCGGGGTTGGACGGTCGACGTCGAGGGGTTCGAGAAAGCTCTCGGCGAACAGCGCGAACGGGCCCGCCGCGCCTCCTCTTTCCGCGCCGATCGCGTCGACCGTGAAGGTCAGAAGAGCCATTTTTCGGGCTACGAAACCCTCACGGACGAGGGGACCGTCCTCGCTCTCGAGAACGGTCGTGGGCCGGCGGTGGAGCTCGTGGACGGCGAGGAAGGCGCGGTCGTTCTCGACCGCACGCCCTTTTATCCCGAGGGCGGCGGCCAGGTGGGTGACCGGGGAGTGCTCCACGCTCCGGCGGGTCGGCTCCGTGTGCACGACACCCAGCGACGGGGTGAGGCGATTCTTCATTGGGGGCGGGTCGAAGGGGTGATACGACGCGGTGACCGCGTGCGTGCCCTGGTCGACGACGAGCGTCGCCGCGCCCTCGTCCGTCATCACAGCGCCACGCACCTCGTCCACGCCGCGCTACGACGGGTGCTCGGCGAACAGGTCCAGCAGCGCGGGTCTCTTGTGGCGCCCGATCGCCTGCGATTCGATTTTGCCGCCCCGCACCCGCTCGGTCGTGAGGAGCGCGCGCGTGTGGAAGAAGACGTCGTGCGCGCCATTCTCGCCGATCTTCCCGCGCAGGTGGCTCTTGTCCCCTTGACCGAAGCGCAGAAGAGGGGGGCTCTGGCCTTTTTCGGTGAAAAATACGGTGATCAGGTGCGCATGGTCGGCTTCGGGGACGTGTCGCTCGAACTTTGCGGCGGCACCCACGTCGCCCGCACGGGCGAGATCGGCGGCTTCAAGATCACGAGCGAAGGACCGCTTGCCGCCGGTGTTCGTCGGCTCGAGGCGGTGGCGGGCCTCGCGGCGCTTCGCTGGGCGGACGAACGCGAGGCGCTTTTGCTCGACGCCGCCCACCGCCTCGACGTTCCGGTGGCGGATCTCCCCCAGAGGCTTGAGAAGCTTCAAGCGGAGTTGCGGGCACAGGAGCGGCGCATCGCCGAACTCGAACGGCGACTTCTTGAAGGAGGCGGCGCCGATCTTCTCGCCCGCCGGGTCCAGGTGGGCGGCGTGAGCGTGCTCGCCGCCCCCCTGGACGGTGTGGCGCCCGCCGCGCTCCGCGAGGCGGCGGATCGGCTGCGTGCGCGTCTCGGGAATCCCGCAGTGGTCCTCTTGGCCAGCATCGTCGACGGCCGTCTGCGCCTTCTGGCGGCCGTGACCCCGCACGCTCCGCACGGCCTCTCGGCCCGCGCCCTTCTCGCGGCTGTCGGTCCTCTCGCCGGCGCCCGCGGCGGGGGGCGTGACGATTTCGCCGAGGCCGGCGGAGGCGACCCCGGAGCGCTCGAGCATGTTCTTGCCGCTGTTCCCCGCTGGGTCGAGGAGCGCCTTCGTGACGTCGCCTGAGCGGCCGCTCGTCGTCCAGAAGTACGGCGGAACCTCCCTCGCCGACCCCGAGCGTGTCCGCATCGTGGCCGAACGCATCGCCGCCGCGGCGGTCGACCACGATCTCGTCGTCGTTGTTTCGGCCCCGGCTGGGACCACCGACCGGCTTCTCGAGAGCGCACGCGCCGTGAGCCCCGAGCCCTCCCTCGAGGAACTCGACGCTCTCCTCGTCACCGGGGAGATGGCCAACGCCGCCCTTCTCTCCATCGCTCTTCGGGCCCGAGGCGTCGAGGCCTGTTCCTACAATGCGCTCCAGCTTGGGATCCTGACCGACGAAGCCCCCGGACGGGCCCGCATCCGCGATATCGATTGCGGGCTCCTCGCCGCCGATCTCGCCGCCGGTCGGGTCCCGGTCGTTTGTGGCTTCCAGGGGGCCACGGCCGCCGGCCGCTGGACGACCCTCGGACGCGGCGGCTCGGACACGACGGCCGTGGCCCTCGCGGCGGTCCTCGGCGCCGCGGAATGCCAGATCTACACCGATGTCGACGGTGTGTACAGCGCCGACCCCCGGGTGGTGCCCCTGCCTTCGAGACGAGAGACGCTGAGCTACGAGGAAATGATCGAGATGGCCGGCTCGGGCGCGAAGGTTCTGCACATTCGTTCGGTTGAGATCGCCGGCCGCCATCGCTTGCCGCTCAAGGTGTTGTCGAGTTTCCGCAGTGGGGAGGGGACCCGGGTGGGGGACGTCGGGGAGGGGGTCGAGGGACTCGTACTGGCCGGCCTCGCCTTGAGCTCCCAGGAAGCGGAGATCAGCGTGCTCGGTCTCCCCGCCCGCCGCCCGGTCACCTCCCGCCTTCTGGCTCCCCTCGCCGCGCACGGGATCTGTCTCGATATGATCGTCCAGAACGTGGCACGCGACGGCCGGATCGATCTCTCGTTCACCGTGTCCCGGGCGGACTACGCCCGCGCGCAAGCGCTCGTTCGCGATCGTGCCGGTGCGGAGGGCGCGGAGAGCGTGTCGGGTTGCCCGAGCGTGGCGAAGATCTCGCTCGTCGGCCTGGGACTCCGGTCTCACCCCGAGGTGTCCGCACGTCTTTTCGCCATTCTGGCCGAGGAGGGGGTGGCCGTGCGCATGGCGGCCACGGCCGAGATCCGCCTTTCGGTTACGGTCGACGAGACCGAAGCGGAACGTGCGCTTCGGGCACTCCATGAACGTCTGGGACTCGGTGCAGCGCCCACGGGGGGCTGCACACACGGTCAATCGGTGGCCTGAACGACCCTTCTAAATTCTGCAGGAGCTCTCCGTTCGGGGCATAATAGACACAGCACACCCGTGCGTTTGTTGCGCGACACCCGCTCTCGCTGGGGGCAGGTGCCCGAGGGGGGGCTCAGCGAGCAGGACACGGGTGAACACGGCGGACGGGCACCTCATCGTTGTTGGCCACACGCCAGATCCCTTCAAGGAGATTCCATCATGCTCATACTGACACGTCGCGTCGGGGAAACCGTCATGGTCGGTGACGACGTCACGTTGACGGTCCTCGGCGTCAAGGGCAACCAAGTCCGGATCGGCATCAACGCTCCGCGTGACATCGCCGTCCACCGTGAGGAAATCTACATCCGGATCCAGCAGGAGCGTGCCTCGCAGGGCATGACCGCGCTTTCGATGGGTCGGGTCGGCAAGGGTGGATCGGCGAAGGTGGAGCCGGGCAACGTCGATCCCGAATACTACCGGAAGAAGAACCATGCCTTCGAGGAGTCCGTCGAGGACGACAATCCTGAAGAAGAGGATCTCGACTGAGCCTGTGGCCCGGATCGGCAAAAGTTGATGCGGCGGTGTGGAGAGATGGCTGAGTGGTCGAAAGCGCTCCCCTGCTAAGGGAGTAAGGGTGCTTGTACGCCCTTCGAGGGTTCGAATCCCTCTCTCTCCGCCAGAATTCCGTTGAAAGAGGCGGGTGCGCACGTGCGACCTCTGGTCGAAGGTTTTCACGGGCGAGGGTGTCGCCCGGGCAGGCTGGCGCGGAGCGGGAAGAGTCCAAGCATCTTCTCAAGTCTTGAGTCTTGGGGCTGAAGTAGCTAAGGGTTAGTGTTTTGCCTGTTTATACCAGGATTTTAGCTGCTTCAGGAGCTGTGAGTGACGGCCTCCATTGAAATGCCACTCGCACTCTTTCAAAAACCAGTAAAAGTTCTCTGGTTTGATCCCGCTGTCCTTGTGCATCTGACGCTCGGCTTGGTTCCCAAAATTCTCGATGCCGTTGATGGGATTCCGCCGCATGGCGAAGCGCTTTGAGTGATTGATTCGCCGATGATGGAAATCGGATACATCAAGCGCATCGTGGGCGCCGTAGGCGCCGAACGCATCGGTATAAACGATGCTGTCAGGCTCGACCTTCTCCTGAATGATAGGCAGCAACGTCTCGGTTCGGGCGTTGGTGATGGCGGCGGTATAAATCTGACCGCCCCGGTTTTAAAGCCCGAATACGACCACCTTGCTGGCCGCTCCGTGACCTCGCTTGCCCTTGCGCACACTCCCGAAGTCACTCTCATCCGCTTCCCTTCTCGCCACAGAGCTGATAGCTCGGGAGCTTGCTGGCGAGCAGCGGGCGCAGGCGCATGAAGAAGCGGATCGCGGTGTTGGGCTGAACGCCGACGATCTCAGCGGCAGCACGCGCCGTGCTTCCCGCCACAAAATTCTCGATCGGTTTTGCTTTTCTGACGGGGACGATTGAGTCCTTAAACTGCCGTCAATCGCCGACGGGAGCGGGTGATCCGGATCTTCCCCGGTGCCGAATCGGCCCACCGTCTCCTCGGGGCTCTCTTGGTCGAGCAGCACGAGGCGTGGGGCGGGCAGCGCTACCTCAATAGGGATGAATTTCACGAATGGCTCGCGACCCGACACCCCGCGGGCCCTCCTTTGGAGCAGGTGGTGTCCTTGAGTTGAGCACGTCGAGCCGGAGCGAAATTACAGCAGAGATTGGACTTGACTGGACCGGGAACCGCGGCAAGCGTTTACGATCTGCGTCCGTGATCTGCGCCGTATGCACTTCAGCCGCACTGAGCGTGTCGTAGCCGAGCACTGCCGAAGGCAGGGAGGAGTCCACCAGGACAGAGATCTGCGCGATCCTCCGGCGGCGGTGTTGTGTTGCAAAACGCGCCAGGGACTCGTTCAAGACCGGCGTCCCGCAGTCGAAGGCGGCGCAATCATGAACCTTGGAATCGAGTCGATGCTCTTCAAGCACGATGCACCGAACGACGCGCGCTCTTCAGAGCCTCCTTCAATGCAGGATTGGGAGTGAAGGTCTGGCCCAAGGCGGCACTGAACTGGGCGAAGTCCCGCGTCGACATGCCGACACGGACCTCTTGCTCAAGGAGAGTCCGGGCCTTCTCCTTGGCCGCGGCACGCACAAACCCGGCCGTGGTCGTGCCCATCAGGGCGGCAGCCTGAGACCAGAGAGTCGTTGCCAGACCTGTCGTGGCGAGAGGATCGGCAGTTCTTCGACCATCCGAAGATCGAGTAGCGCCTTGTCGCCGGTGACGAAAACATCGGCCTTGGCAGCGAGCGCGCACGCGAGGATCGGGATATCGTCGGAGTCGGGGAGGGGCGTGTTCAGTGGCGTTTCCACCGAAGGCGCATGTTCGAAGGCGCGCAGACCCGATTCCAGTTGGCGCCACAACTCTGCCGGAACACGGAACTTCGAGGTGAGGATCCGGTGCAGTTCTTCATACACCGGAGCACCGAGCAGTACCGTGTGCTCGATGAGGATGCGATCCAGGAGATCGTGGCACAGTCCGTGACCCATCAATCCACTGGCGAGGACGTTGGTGTCGAGAAAAATCCTCAAGAGATGTTCCGAAAGAAATCCTCGTCGGTCAGATAGCCGGCGGCCTCGGCATAAGGTCGAAGCCTGTTTCGGGTTTCGTCCAGCTGGCGCACGAGAATATGTCGGCGTAGCAGTTCGCGCGCGACCTCGCTCTTCGTCCGGTGCTGCGTTTTGGCGAGCCGGTTCAGTGCGCGCTCAAGTTGGTCGTCGAGACGGATCGTCAGGGTGCCCATAGTTACGCTCCTGCTATCAGTGCGTAAGACATTGTAACACGTGCGGCTACACACCGCACGATGCTGTACAAGTCCACCACCTTTGGCACTCGGGTTGGTGATGGACTTGTACAATAGAATCTTGCGCAACAGAATCCGGATGGGCCATAGATGCCTGATTGGCAGTTGGCCGTAGCAGAGGGCGGCGGCAAGCTGCCGTCTGGTTACAACAACTTGGAGACTGTCAACGGAGGAGCCGACTATGAAACGCATCATGATTACTGGATTGCTACCACTCGTTTTCCTCGTTGCGGGCGCCTGTCGTGCAGGCGCTGCTTCGGGCTGCCAAAACAGTTTCTGTTATTACCGGGTTCAAGAAGGCCTTGTCTATCAGGGTCAAACCTTGATTCAGTTCGGAACTGCTCAACAGGTGGCCAGGCTTGCGCATCCTGTCGTATTGACAGTCCGTGTCGGTCCGAGAATCTACCGGCTTGTCTATAAGATTGCCGACAACGTCATCACCCGATCGGGCCAGAAAGCCGTGGCGGTCGACCTTGGGATCGCCCAACTCGCGGGACATCGTTGGAAAATCATTGGCAAACCCCGTATGGAGCTTCTGGATGGGAGGATGGGAAGCATGTCTCTGAAAAGATTGGATGCCAACGGTAGAACAATCGCTTGGCGTATTGTTTTCCAAGCCCGACCGCTTGCCCGGTACCAAGTACTTCAGCTTCTCCAGAAGGCGCAAAAACCGGCGGGTCCCAAACCCTATCATGGGCTTCCCATCCATGAGAGCATGTCAACCTTGTTGACAAGCGCGACACCCGGCACGTGTTGCAGAACACCCTGCAATCCTGGTCCCGGCATCCTCACGTGCTGCGGGGCAGTCGTATGTTGCGACTGTGACGTCTGCTGTCAACCTCCTTGAGAACGATACGCGTTTACCGAAGAATCTCGCGTTGGCACAACTCCGCGGGAATCACTTTCCGCGGGTCACTGTGACTTCTCGATCGCTCGCGGGCTGGTTCGCGGCCGGGAACGGGCGTCGGCCGGCGCGGTCGGCCCTCCCGCCCGGTCGCGGGCCCGCCGCTCGCGGGCCGTCGTTTCACTCAGCCGGGCGGCGGTCGCGGCCGCCGCCGGGGAGAGCGTCGATTCGATCATCGCGCACACCATCTCCCCGCGACGTGCAAACGTAAGCCCGCCCTCTTGATGGTGGTTCATTCGGCCGGTCTCCTGGGAACTGATCGCTGGACGACTTCCAGTCTCTCGGGTCCGGTCCGAATGAACCTCCATAACAACCTGTTGAAACATGACATCTAGGTAGGATCCCCACGGCGTGCAGCTGAATTGGCCGCCAAACAGGGCCATGGTGGAAAGCCTGATATAGCCTGAGTCGAATATGAGCGGTACTCGTGCCCATAATCAATGCTACGTTGAGCATGCACAAATTGGGTAATCCTTGATGAACGTAACGGGTAGTCAAGAAAACCGTGCTGGCCGAAACGTTCGTCAACCATACGGCTACCGTGCCTTCATACCAGCCCCTCTGCCGCCCGACCCCCCGCTCGATCTCGGAGAGCCGATTCGAGGCCTTCTTTCTCGGGCCGACTACGCCCCGGGCCGGCTGGACGGCGCTGTCCTCACACTGCCCAACCCCGAGCTCTTCGTCTTCATGTACGTCCGCAAGGAAGCCGTGCTCTCGAGCCAGATCGAGGGCACGCAAAGCTCACTTCAGAATCTTCTTGCTGCCGAGGCCCGCCTCCGCGATCCGAACACGCCCGCAGACGTGGGCGAAGTCGTCAACTACGTTCACGCGATGGACTACGGGTTGAAGCGTCTCGACGCCCTTCCGGTCTCGGTACGGCCCATCCGCGAAATCCGTGAGGAGCTCATGCGTGGTGTGCGCGGCGGGCGGCTTACGCCGGGGGAGCTGCGAACGACTCAGAACTGGATCGGCCCGCGCGACTGTCTTTTGAGCGAAGCCGCGTTCGTGCCGCCACCGCCGCACGAGGTCCCGAACGCGCTGGCCGACCTCGAGCGTTTCCTTCACGCCAAAGATGGCCTGCCGGTGTTGGTCAAGGTCGGGCTCGCCCACGCCCAGTTCGAGACCATCCATCCTTCCTCGACCGTAACGGGCGTATCGGCCGGCTGCTCGTCACCTTTCTGCTCACCGAACGCAAAATTCTTGCCCGTCCCGTCCTCTATCTTGCCCATTACTTCAAGCGTCATCGCGCCGAGTACTACGATCGTCTCCAGGCCGTGCGCGATTCAGGCGACTGGGAAGGCTGGCTCGCCTTTTTCCTGCGCGGCGTGGCCGACGTCGCGGACGAGGCCACCGCGACCGCGGCGGCCGTCCTGCGCATGCGCGAAGACTATCGCAATCGCATCACCGAGCATCTGGGCCGAGCCGCCGCCAACGGCCACCGCATCATGGAGAAGCTCTTCGATCATCCCATCGGTCCGTCGCCACCGTGCGCCGATGGCTCGATGTGAGCCCGGCGGCGGCCAATCAACTGGTCAACCGCCTCGTCGAGGCGGGCGTGCTTCGTGAGATCACGGGCTACGCCCGTAATCGCCGATTCCGCTTCGATCCGTATCTGCGTGTGTTCGAAGAGCCCGAAGAAAGGGGAGCATGAGGACGAGAGCGTCGTTGTCCGCCGCCCGGATCTCGAGGCTCATCGGCGCCCTTAGCTCGCGGGACGGGCGTTTGTGACAAGATTCGTTCCGCCCCTGATTCTTCAACCTTCTGTGAAGGAGATCTATCATGACCAAGTCGCCGAGGAGAGCGGGGTTGGCCGTCCGCGGACTCGACAGCCGTCGTTTCTTTTCGCTGACGTTTCTGAGCGGTCTCGCCCTCGCTCTCGCCGCCTGCGGGAACAGTCACGAGGCTCGCGCCTCGGCCGCGCCGTCTGTCACGGCGGCGGGTCCCGCGACGTCTCTCGCCGCGATCCAGGCCAAGCTCGCAGGTGAGCAGGCTAAGATCGCCGCCGCCGTGGCCCGAGTGAAAGCCCTCTCGGCTCGGGTCCCGACGACGGCGGGCATCGCCCCTTCCCCGTTTTCCGCTTCCGGCCCCAACAAGGTTTGGAACAAACCGGGTGCCTACCGTTGGATCGTCCCGCCCCGAGCCGATTTGGCGGAGATCGCGGCCTACGGCGGGTCCGGCTGCTACGGGCGCGGGGGGAACGGCGGCGGATTCCTCGGTGAAGGAATGCCGCGCGGCGCCTGGAAGCACCCCTACGGCGAGAGCGGACTCTGCGGCGGGGGACGCGGCGGAGCGGCGCTCGGTTCTTCCGTGGTTCGACCGGAGTCCGGCGCCATTGCCGGCGGGCGGGGGGTCGAGGGGAAACCCGTGGCGGAAAACGGCGTGAACGGCATGGTCTTGATCACGGTGCCTTGATCACGGTCAGCGTCTCGGGCGGGGACGTGTCTCGGGCTCCGTCCCCGGAAGCTTCTTCGTCGACGCGTCGTCGCCGTCACCCGCTCCGCTGACGAAGGAGAACGCGGCGTCGGCCCCGGCCGCCGAGGGCGCACGCTCTTCGGTCTCACACGGCCCACGATCGGGACACGCGGGCGATGACGGCGATCGGGAAGAGAGAACGCCGCGCGGCCGGAAGGATGCTAGAGGAGTTTTTCGAGTCTACGGAGTTCGGAGCGGACGGCATGCGCCGCTCCGAACCAGCCGAGGAGCGCCCCCAGTCCGAGAAGAACGAGCACGAACCCGAGCCCCGGCCAAGAGAGGCGGAAGCCCGCCTCGTAGAGTCTTCCGAGGTGCGTCAGGGGGGCGGCCAGGGCGAGGTTGACGACGAACACCAGAAGGTAGGCCCCGAGACTTCCGGCGATTCCGTAGTAGACCCCGCGGTAGAGGAACGGGCGTCGAACAAAGGCGTCGGTGGCGCCGACCATCTTGAGGACCTGGATTTCCTCGCGGGCGTTCTCGACGTCGAGGCGGATGGTGTTGCCGACGACGAGGAGAGCGGCGAGTGCAAAGAGGAGGGCGAGGGTGATCACCGCCCGTCTGCCGAAGGTGAGGAAGGCGTCGAGATGGGCGAGCCAGCGGGCATCGGTGTGCACCTGTGCGACGCCGGGGAGACGGGCGTAGGTGCGCGCGAGCCCTCGCACCGCGGTCGGGTCGGCGGTGCGGGGCGTGACGACGACGACCGCCGGGAGCGGGTGGGGGCCGAAGAAATCCTGGGCGTGTTGGCCGAGTCCCGACCAGCGGGCGAACTCAGCCAGGCTCTCACGTCGGTTGAGGACACGGACGGCGCGCACGGCCCCGGCGGCCAGGATGCGGTGTGCGAGTCTGCGCGCGTGCGCACCGCCGAGATCGGTGTGGAGATAGACGTCGATCTGGGCCTGGCCCTGGAAGCGGGCCGCAAGCTCGTTCCCGTCGCGAACGAAGAGGGCCAGGCTGGACGGAAACGCGATCGCCACGGCCAGCACGGCCACCGTCGCGAGTGTCGCCCAGCGTGCGCGCCAGAGGCTTCCCAGGCTGGCGAGGGCGGAGCGGGCGTGCTGCGTGAACCAGACGAGGGGTCCAAGCCGGCGGTGGGGGACGGAGGGGGCCGCCCGCCGTGCGCTCCGGGCGCGGGGTTGGAGGCGGCGGCGTTTCACGGAGGACCGTCGATCTTGAGCTGCCCGGCCTCGAGACGGAGGACGCGGGTCCGGAAACGGCGCACGATTTCGAGGGCGTGGGTGGCGACGAGCACGGTCGTGCTGAGCTCGTTCAGGCGGGCGAAGAGCTGCATGATCTCGAGCGCAAGATCCGGATCGAGGTTCCCCGTGGGCTCGTCGGCGAGGAGGATCGGCGGACGGGTGACGATCGCCCGTGCGATGCCGACGCGTTGCTGCTCGCCGCCCGAGAGGGCGAGCGGGCGGGCCGATTCTTTCCCGAGGAGACCCACCTGGTCGAGGGCCGCACGCACCCGACGGCCGATCTCCCGCTGGCCGTAGCCCTGGATGACGAGCGGGAGCGCCACGTTGTCGAAGACCGTGCGGTCCGCGAGGAGGCGATGGTCTTGGAAGACGATCCCGATCCGTTGGCGGTGATAGGCGAGCACGTTGCTCGGCCAAGGACCGAGGAGCCGCCCCTCGACGTGCAGTCGCCCGCGGGTGGGTCGCTCGAGGCCGACGAGGAGTCTTAGGAGACTACTCTTGCCCGCCCCCGAGGGTCCGGTGAGAAAGACCATCTCCCCGCCCTCGATGGAGAGGTTGAGATCGCGCAAGGCCTCCTGCCCCGTCGGATAGCGGAGCGAGACATGCTCAGCGTGGATCGCGGCGGGGATGACGGCCGAGGCCGTGCGGCCCGGCTCCCCCCGGTCCGCACGGGTGCCGACGCCTCTCGTCAATGTGGCCCCTGTCTCGTGGTGGAAGAGACCGGGCACATCGTGCGCGTGGGCATCCGGTTTGCAGCCCCTCTCCCCTTGGGCGGGGGATCCCCGCCCAAGGGGTTCATGAGTTTTTCAGAGTACAAGGTTGCAAGAGCTGGACGTCGAGGAGGGCTGCTGAACGATGCTCGCGTACGGAAGCGCGATGCTCCTCCCTGAGGAGGACACGAAGCTCAACCAGGCGTACTCCATATCCTCGTAGGCTTCCAGCGAGGGACTCGGATCGACGAAGGAGCCGTGCGTTCCGGTGAGGAAGCGCACGATCCCGTGAATAGGAGTGTTACTTGCGGTGCTGCATCCGTACTGTGTGAGGCCCATGAGTGTGGCAAGGAGGTTGGTCGAGCTGTTGGGCACCACCTGGTCGGGAAGGGCGCCGGTCGCGGGATCGCCCACGATCTCGAACATGAGGATGGGATGCTCGGCCGCCGCCTGCACCGCCCAGTTGGCGGGATCGCCCGAATCGACGACCGTCTGGGCATCGCGGAGGAAGTTGGCGTAGAGCACCGTCCCGGGATCAAGGCCGGCCGCCTCGAGTCCCTGTTCGATGATCGGCTGGAAGGTGGGGGAGTTCTGGAGAAGGTACGGAATCTTCCCACCCGGCATGGCGAGGACGGAGGGGAAAGGCTGGTTGCTGAACGGCACGGGGGTTGTGTCGAGTGCGCTGAACACCGTCCCGACGATGCCGCCGAGGGAGTGGCCGGCGAAGCCGGCCACCATGAGCGGGAGTGACGTGGGAACGCTGGCCGACGTCGGGACAGTGAGGCCCGGAAGGGTTTCGGCCAAGGTGATGAAATCCACGGCCGCTTCGCGGAGGTTGTCGCGCGAGACGAGAAGATTGTCGAGATTGATGAAGTAGGTCCCGCTCGGAGCGATGCCCGTGCCCACGTTCGGGGTGCCGAGTCCTGGTGGGAGGTTGAAGGTGCGCTCGTACTTGCCCATGTAGAAGGGGTTCTCGGGATCGGTCACGCCGTTGAGTGGGAGATCGATGGCGGCCGTGGTGGCGCATTCGGAGGCGGCCGTGTCGGCGAGAGCGAGATCGTCCGTCCGGTTCTGCCCGATGCCGTGCGCGAAAATCAGGGTGGGCCAAGCGCTCGAACTAGTGGGATAGCAGCCCGTGGCCTCGTCCGGGACGGTGATGAGGATCGGGATCTGAAGCGTGGTCGTGGCGACCGGCGTGGGATTGAGCCGGGTGAGGAAGCTTCCGTTCGCCCCGTGCCAGAACTGGGTCAGGGGAGCAGCGGGATCCTGGGCGGTGGGTGCGCTCAGATAGTAGGGAATGGTGAGAAGACCCTGGTAGATCGCCGCGTAGCCTGGGGATCCCGGAATGTAATCCGCGGTCGTGCCCATATAAGTGAGATCGGTGATCTGGGTCGGTTGGGCTTCTTTGGCCGCGGCCTCGAGGACGGGGGTGATCGACTGGGTCGAGACCGTCCAGACGAGGGCGATGTCGGAAGCCGACAGGCCCGCCGCCTCGGCCACCTTGAGTTCGGAACCCACGATCGGTTCGATCTCGGCCAGGACGGGATTGCTCGGCTGGGCCCCGCCGCCGAGCGCTGTGACGAGGCTCTGGAAGGCGCTCGAAGGGGCGAGCGACGCCCCGGAGGTATCGGTGATGCCGTTCGTGAGGACGATGAGGTAGGAGCTTGCGGGGGCGAGCGGTGCGATCGGCGTGATGTCGATCATCTCGGGATCGGATGCGCTCACGCTGACTGTGTAGTCGGTGCCCTCGACGAGGGGCTTGACGAGACCGGTGACGGCGTAGCCTTCCTCGGGGTCGGTCGTGACCTGAAAGACGTCGACGTGGCCGGCGAGGCTCGCCGCGGCGACAGGGGCGGTGAAAAAGGCGTTCATCGGCGCCGTTGTGGAGAAGCCCATCATGGTGTTCATGGCGACGTCGGGATCGGAATAGTTCCCGGGATCGGTCACCGGAATGTTGAGCAGCCCCGTCTTCGAGCCGAGGAAGTAGAGATCATCGGGGAACGGACCAATGCCGCCGGGGGGATAGAAGACAGCGGTGAATCCCGCAGCGGGGTTGGGGGCCGGAGGAGGGCTCGTGCTGCTGACGCTGCACGCTCCGAGGAGGAGGGTGGCCGTGAAAAGAGCAAGAAGGGCGGGGGTGCGGGTACGCATGGGGAGAGTTCTCCTTCTCCGAGTTGTACGATAAGACTAAGCCTCTTGAGGACCGAATGCAACAGTGCCGCCACCTCACCGCCCCCGGAGGGGGGGAGCGCCCCGGCGTCGCCCCCGTCCCCCGGGGCGGGTGCGCATCATTGCCGGCCGCTACCGTGGGCGTCTCCTCGACGTTTTGCCCGTGGGGGGTCTGCGTCCGACGACCGACCGCATGCGGGTGCAGCTTTTTTCCTGGCTCGATCCCCATCTGCCCGGGGCCCGCGTCCTCGACCTCTGCGCCGGGACCGGCGCTCTCGGCTGTGAAGCCCTCTCCCGCGGTGCGGTGCGTGCGCTCTTCGTCGAGCGCGCCCCCGCGCTCGTCGAGTCGCTCGGCAAGCGCCTCGCGGAATTCTCCGCGCCCGGAGAGGTCGTCATGGGCGACGCCCGCCACCATCTCGATGCCGTCTCCGGCCCGTTCACGCTCGTCTTTCTCGATCCGCCTTTCGAGAACGAGACCCTGCGCCGTGAACTCTTCGCGGGTGTTCTCGCCCGCGATCTTGTCGCCCGCGGGGGGTTCCTCGTCCTCGAGAGCCCGCGGGGGGAGGAGTGGCCCGAACATCCGGCCGCCGGGTGGGAGCTCCACCGCCGCGCCGTCCACGCCCGAGCGGAACTTCGTCTCTACCGACGTGAGGACGGCGAGGGATCGACGGGCCACGCCGAGCTTCGCGACGGATGAGGTGGCGAACGGCTCGGCTAGACTGAAGAGGTCTCTGCCCCGCCCTTCCCAGCCATGAGTTTGCGCGTCCTCTACCCCGGGACTTTCGATCCCATCACCAACGGTCATCAGGATCTCGTGCGCCGCGCCGCGCGGCTCTTCGACGGGGTGCTGGTCGCCGTTGCGGCCGACACTTTCAAGGCGCCTCTTTTCCCTCTCGAGGAACGGGTCGATCTCGCCCGCCGCGTTCTCGCTGATCTTCCCGGCGTGCGCGTCGAGGGCTTCCATGGTCTCACGATCGACTGCGCACGGCGCCTCGGGATTCCCCTCATCCTGCGGGGCCTTCGCGCCGTCTCGGACTTCGAGTTTGAGTTCCAGCTCGCCAGCATGAACCGCCGCCTCAGCCCCGACCTCGAGAGCGTCTTTCTCACACCGGACGAGGCCTACTCCTTTGTCTCTTCGAGCCTGGTGCGTGAAGTGGCGCGTCTCGGGGGGGACGTCTCACCCTTCGTCCACCCCTTGGTGGCGGAGGCTCTTCGTCGCCGCTTTGCCGCGCCCGTCTCCTGAGCGGACGGTGTCCTTGTCCTACTCTCCCTGTCCGCGGGAGTAGGCCGCGACGCCGTCGAAGGCGTAGAGGTTCTCGGTCTTGATGGTTTCGAAGCCGCCTTTCCAGATGGCGGCGAGAAGCGAAGCGACGAGGGATCCCGCTTCGGCCACGTTCTCGTCGGGGGTGGGCCGAAGGAAGCGGCAGCGCCAGTGGTCGGTGCAGAACGTCTCCGGGAAGCCGTCGGGCCAGACCCGCGTGCCGCGGTTCGTGATCATGCCCAGACGAAAGGTTTTGGGGCAGACGGCGCCGAGGGTGCGGGCGAGCTTTTCGGGGTCGCGCCCGCCGTCCTCGGGGGACCAGTCGAGGAAGACGTCGACGCCGTGGAAACTCTTCGCGGGGCGGTGCGTCGGGGGGGGCGGAGTCAGGGCGAGCCGCAACGCTCCTTCGTCGCGCGGGGCGTAGACGGCGGGGGGGAGGTGCTCCGGTCGCTTCCCGAGCCGGGCGACCACGGCCTCGGCGAACGCCCGGGTCCCGACCCGCTCGCGCGTGGTCCGCTCGTTGGCGATGTCGGCCGTGTGCACGCCGTCCTCGAGGGTTGTGAGCCAGGCGTTGTGGATCCGTGTGGCCTCTTCGGGGCGCCCGATGTGGACGAGAAGGAGGATGGCCGCCATGAGGAGGCCCGAGGGGTTGGCGATGCCCCGCCCGGCGATGTCGGGCGCCGAGCCGTGGACCGCCTCGAACATGGCGCATTGCGGGCCGATGTTGGCCGAGCCGGCAAGGCCCACCGACCCCGAGATCTGGGCGACCACGTCGGAGAGGATGTCCCCGTACAGGTTGAGAGTGACCACGACATCGAAACGCTGCGGCACGGTGGCCAGGCGAGCGGTGCCGATGTCGACGATCAGGTGCTCCGCCTCGATGTCGGGGTAGTCCTGGCGGACCTCATCGAAGACCTTGTGAAACAGTCCGTCGGTGATCTTCATGATGTTGTCTTTGGTGAGGCACGTGACCTTGCGTCGGCCGTAGGCGCGGGCATAGGCGAAGGCGTAGCGCACGATGCGCTCCGTGCCCGGTCGGCTGATGAGCTTGAGGCACTGGGTGACCTCCGCGGTCTGACGGTGCTCGATGCCGCCGTAGGTGTCTTCCTCGTTTTCGCGCACGATGACGACGTCCATGCCCGGATGCGGTGTGAGCACGTAGGGGTGGTAGGTGGGGCAGGGGCGGACGTTGGCGAAAAGACCCAGGCTCTTGCGCAGGGTCACGTTGACGCTTTTGTAACCTCCGCCCTCGGGGGTTGTGATCGGCGCCTTGAGGAGGACGCGGTGGCGGCGGATGATGTCCCAAGCCTCCGCGGGAATGCCCGACCCCACCCCGTTGCGGTAAGCCTTCTCACCGATGACGATGTGCTCGGGACAGAGGTCGGGGCAGGCGGCTTCGAGAACACGGAGTACCGCGTCGGTGATCTCGGGTCCGATCCCGTCGCCGGGCGCGACGACGAACGTGCGCGGGCGCTCATCCTCTTCGCGGATGATGGCGGGCGGGCTCGGGGGGAGGACCGCATGGGCGGGTGGGCTTGGGGAAAAAGGGTGGTGGGCCACAGGGCACCCGTCGGCGTTGTCAGGGGTCTCCCAATTGTAAACGCCGACACCTCTTCCCTAGACCTTCACCCGCATTTCGAGTCGCCGCAGTTGAGACAGGTCCGGCAGCCGTCGAGCATGACCACCGCCGCGGTGTTGCAGCGCAGGCACAGCTGCGCGCCGCGCGGCGTCCCCTCGCCGTCGTGGTCCTGCAGCCGACGTTCGTACTCGGCTTTCTTCTCGGCGATGAGCGAACGCTGGGCGGCGTCCGGTTCGCGCGGGCGCATGAGCCCGATCTCGATGAGATGACGCTCGAGTGTCGCGCCGATTTCGGCGATGAGGGAGGGCATGAAACGGCCCCCGGGTTTCCAGTAACCGCCGCGCGGGTCGAAGACCTCTTGGAGTTCGTCGACGAGGAAGGTTACGTCGCCGCCCTTGCGGAAGACGGCCGAGATGATGCGGGTGAGCGCCACGATCCATTGAAAGTGGTCGAGATTCTTCGAGTTGATGAAGATCTCGAAGGGGCGGCGCGTCTCGTGCGGTGTGCCTTCGTTGAGCACGATGTCGTTGATCGTGATGTAAAGCGCGTGGTCGGACACGGGGGGCTTGATCTTGTAGGTCGTGCCGATGAGCGCCTCGGGCCGCTCGAGTTTCTCGTGCATGCGGACGACGTTGTCGTCGGCCGGGCGGGACGGGGGGGGCGGGGGCGCGGGATCGCGCGCCTCCTGCGGGGGCTGGGTTGTGACGGTTAGGTCGACGATGGGCTTGTCGATGCGGATCACGGGCGGTCCCTCCGGGTCACCATTTGCCGTAGTAGCCCTCTTTGAGGGCGTCGTAGAGATTGGCGGCGGTGTGGGTCTCGCCGTCGTAGAACACTTCTTCGTCGCCGCGGGCCTCGATGCGCCGCCCGTCTTCAAGAACGAAGGTGTAGACGGTGCGGGCGAGATCCTCCTGGCGGACGAGCACCCCTTGGAAGGCTTCGGGATTGAAGCGGAAGGTCGTGCAGCCCTTGAGGCCGGCTTCGTAGGCTTCGAGGTAAATGCCCTTGAACGCGTCGAAGGGACAGTCCGTCGGGACGTTGACCGTCTTCGAAATGGAGGAGTCGATCCAGCGTTGGGCGGCGGCCTGCATGACCACGTGCTCGTGCGGCGTGATGTCGCCCGAGGCGACGAAGTTGGGCGGGAGCCGTTTGCGCCCGGCCTCGGTTTCCGGATCGGCTTCGGGATCGACCAGGGTGCGGTAGGCCAGAAGTTCGTAAGAATAGACGTCGACCCGCTCTTTCGTCTTGCGCCCTTCGCGAATGATGTTGCGAAAGTAGTGATGGGCGAAGCTCGGCTCGATGCCGTTCGAGGCGTTGTTGGCCAGGGCGAGCGAGATGGTCCCGGTCGGCGCGATCGACGTGTGGTGCGTGAAGCGGGCGCCGGTCTCGGCGAGGGCGGCGACGAGGTCGGGACGGATTTCGGCCAGTCGGCGGAAATAGCGGCTGTAGCGGGCGTGGAGCACACGGCCGGGCAGACGCTCGCCGGCGCGGTGCCCGTCGCGGGCGAGTTCCGGGCGCAAGGCCAGCATCTCGGGTGTGATCTCGAAGTCTTCCTCGAGGATCGGAGCCGGGCCTTTCTCGCGGGCCAGGATCAGGGCCTCTTCCCAGCCGGTGACGGCCATTTCGCGGGCCACCTCCTCGGTGAAGCGGGCGGCATCCTCCGACCCGTAGCGGAGGCCGAGAAGGACGAGTGTGGAGCCCAGGCCGAGGAACCCCATGCCGTGGCGGCGTTTGCGGACGATCTCGCGCCGTTGCCGCTCGAGGGGGAGCCCGTTGATCTCGACGACGTTGTCGAGCATGCGGGTGAAGACGCGCACGACCTCGCGGTAGGCGTCCCAGTCGAAGCGGGCCCCCGCCGTGAAGGGCTCGCGGACGAAGGACGTCAGGTTCACCGACCCGAGAAGGCACGAGCCGTACGGCGGCAACGGCTGTTCGCCGCAGGGGTTCGTGGCGCGGATGTTTTCGCACCACCAGTTGTTGTTGAGTTCGTTGACGCGGTCGATGAGGATGAAGCCCGGTTCCGCGTAGTCGTAGGTTGAGCGCATGATCTCGCCCCACAGGTGACGGGCGGGAACGCGCTTGTAGACTTTGCAGGCCACCCGTCCCTCGGTGTCGGTGATGTACCCCTCGCGCAGCGGTCCGTGCCGCCAGATCACCTGGGCGGGGTCCTGCGTGTCGATCCCGTTCATCTGGGCTTCGCGCGGATCGAGAGGGAAAGCGAGCGGCCAGAGGGCGTCGGTCTTCACCGCCTCCATGAACGCCTCGCTGATCAAAAGCGAGAGATTGAACTGGCGCAGGCGACCGTTTTCACGCTTGGCGCGGATGAAATCGAGGACGTCGGGATGGCCGACGTCGAACGTGGCCATCTGCGCCCCCCGGCGGCCTCCGGCCGAGGAGACGGTGAAGCACATCCGGTCGTAGATGTCCATGAACGAGAGGGGACCCGAGGTGTACGAGCCCGCGCCGGCCACGTAGGCGCCGCGCGGGCGCAACGTCGAGAACTCGTAGCCGATCCCGCACCCGGCCTTGAGTGTCAGCCCCGCCTCGTGCACTTTCTGCAGGATGTCGTTCATCGAGTCGCGGATCGTCCCGGAGACCGTGCAGTTGATCGTCGAGGTGGCCGGTTTGTACTCGAGGGCGCCGGCGTTCGAAACGATGCGTCCGGCGGGGATGGCCCCCGCGCGGAGCGCACGGAGAAACGCCTCCTCCCAGCGCGCGCGCTCGGCGGGCGCCTCGACCTCGGCCAGAACCCGCGCGATGCGGGCGTAGGTCTCGTCGATCGTGGCGTCGACCGCGTTCCCGTGCTTGTCCTTGAGGCGGTACTTTTTGTCCCAAATGTCCAAGGAGGCTTCCTGGAGGGGGACCGTGTCACGGGGGGGTTCGGCCGGGAAAGGAAGGGGCTTCATCGGGAGACCTCGCAGGCGGCTCTTATCGTCGGTTGGGCCCTACCGGTAGGGGTTCTTTCGGGATCCGGGCCCACCCTTAGGGTAGCGCTCTCTCCGGCGCCGGTCAAGGGTGGTGCTCGGATTCGCGGTGGAACCGGCCGGATCAGGGCGGGTCCGGAGGGCCCGAGGGCGCGTGGACGGTCGAGCTGCGCGCGGCGGTCTTGAAACCCGTGCCCCGCGCCCCCAGCGTGAACAGCGGAAAGGGCGGTGCACCCGCCCTCAGCAACCCACGACAGTCCTTCTGTGGAGGTGATGACTCATGGCTCTGGTTCGTTATGACACCTGGTATCCGGCCAGCGCGATCGAAAAAGATCTTGGCCAGTTCATGAACCGGCTGCGCGAGCAGCTCGAGGACGTGAGTGTGGTCAATACGGAATGGGTGCCGCTTGTTGACGTCAAGGAGGAGAAGGACCATTTCGTGATCCGGGCCGATATTCCGGGCGTGGATCCGAAACACATCGAGGTCACGATGGAGAACGGGGTGCTCAGCATCCGCGGCGAGCGGACGAGCGAGTCCGTCGAGGAGCGCGAGAAATACCACCGCATGGAGCGGATTACCGGCGTTTTCCACCGCCGCTTTGCGCTGCCCGACACCGCCAATCCCGACGGCATCCAGGCCCGGGGCCGCGACGGGGTGCTCGAGATCACGATCCCGAAGCACGAGAAGCTGCGCCCGCGCCGGATCGCGGTCGAATCCTGACCCGTGCCGCTGCTCGAGCGGTTCGTCACCGCCGTTCTTTCCGGGGAACTCCCCGGAAAGAACGGCGGTCCTAACTTCACGGAGTGCCCTTCGCATGCCGTCCCGGACGGGCGGGGGGCTTTTGTATGGTTCCCGATTCTGGAGTCTCGCCCATGAAACGTTGGTCCTTGACCGCGCTTGTTCTCGTTGTCCTCCTTACGGCCGTCAACGTGGCCCTCACCCTCGGGGCCCGTGTCCCGGCGCTTGCCGCCCCGCGTGCCCGCACACTCATGCCGGTGTTTCGCGACGGGGCGCCGGTCCCCAGCCTCGCGCCGATGATCCACGCCGTCACCCCGGCGGTGGTCAACATCGCCACCCGGGGCACGCTGCCGGTGCGTCGCTCGCCTCTCACCCCCTTCTTCCAGAATCCCTTTTTTGGTCAGTTCTTCAACCTCGCCCCCGAGGCTCCGGTGGTGCAGCACTTCGAGGCCCTGGGTTCGGGGGTGATCGTGAACGCCCGCAAAGGCTATATCCTCACCAACGACCACGTGATCCGCCACGCGCATTCCATCGTGGTGACCACCTACAACAACGACCGCTACAAGGCCCGGGTGGTCGGCGTCGATCGTCGCAGTGACCTCGCGGTGCTCCAAATTCACGCCCGGCACCTGCAGCAGATCGTCTTCGGTAATTCCGACCGTCTCGAGGTTGGGGATTTCGTCGTGGCCATCGGCAATCCCTTTGGGCTCGAGCACACCGCCACGTTCGGGATCGTGAGCGGTCTCGGCCGCACGAACATCGGCAAGGACGAAGGCGATACTTTCATCCAGACCGACGCGGCGATCAACCCCGGCAACTCCGGCGGCGCGCTTGTGAATCTCCGTGGCCATCTGGTGGGCATCAACACCGCAATCCTGACCGAGAACGACGGCGGCAACATCGGTATCGGCTTTGCCATTCCGGTCGATCTCGCCCGCCAGGTGATGGACCAGATCATCAAGTACGGTCGTGTCGAACGCGGCGTCCTCGGCGTCTATGTCGAGGATCTCTCGCCGCAACGCGCCGAGGCCCTGGGGCTGCCGCGCAATACCCAAGGCGCTCTCGTGACGGAGGTCCTCCCCGGCTCGGGCGCCGCGCATGCCGGTGTGCGTCAGTACGACGTGATCGTCTCGCTCAACGGCCACCGGATCCGCAATATCTCCGATCTCGAGGCCTACATCGGCGTGAAGCGTGTGGGAACAGTGGTGCGCCTGGTGATTCTGCGCCACGGCCGCCGTCTTACGCTCCGGGCCCGTCTCGGGTCGGCCCGTTCGATGGGGGTCTCCGCCTTCCCGAAACACGTCGATCTCGGGATCGCCCTCTCGAACATCACCCCCGGATCCCCTCTTTACGGACGGATTCACGGGGTGCTGGTGGTGGGTGTGAATCCCGGTGGGCCGGCCGCTCGGGCGAACCCCCCGCTCGACGTCGGGGACGTGATCACGGCGGTCGACGAAGTACCGGTCGCCAACCTCGCCCAGTTCCGGGCTGTCCTGGCCCACCACAAGGCCGGGGTCCTTCTCCTCACGGTCCAGCGCGGTTCGCAGATCTTCGTGACCACGGTGCCTCTGCGCAAGTGACCTCCGGGGCCCAGACGGCCCCCCGCGTGCGTCCCGGCCCTCCGCGTGAGGGTCGGGACGCTAGCTTTTCAGTCCCCGGGCGCGGTGGAGGACGACGTAGGCGGCGATAAAGAAGAGGGCGAGGAAGAGGCTCATCATCGTATAGGCGCGCACCATGCCGATGTCGCTCACGCCGAGCACCCCTTCACGAAAGGCGTTGACCATGTAGAGAATGGGGTTGAAGCGTGTGAGCCTTCGCCAGAAGGGCGGGAGCACACGGATCGAGTAGAAGACGCCGCCGAGGTAGGTGAGGGGGGTGAGGACGAAGGTCGGAATGATCGAGATATCGTCGAACTTGCGGGCAAAGAGGGCATTGAGGAATCCGGCGAGCGAAAAAGTGGCGGAGGTGATGAGGACCGTGGTGAGCATGATCCACGGGTGGCGGATCTCGAGGTGCGCAAAGAACAGAGCGACCCCGGTGACGATGAGTCCGGTGGTGAGCCCGCGGATCATCCCGCCGCCCATGTAGCCCAGAAGCACGACGACGTCGGCCACAGGGGCGACCAGGAGCTCTTCGACGTAGCGCGAGAATTTGGCACCGAAAAAGGAGGAGACGACGTTCGAGTAGGAGTTGGTGATGACCGCCATCATGACGAGCCCCGGCGCGATGTAGGCCATGTAGGGCACGCCGTCCATCAGACCGACCCGGCGGCCGATGATGCTGCCGAAGATCACGAAGTAGAGCGTCATGGTGATCGCCGACGGGAAGAGTGTCTGCGGCCAGATACGCAGGATGCGCAGAAACTCCCGGCGCAGGATGGTGACGAAGGCGACGGCTTGTGTGCGCCAGTAGGGACTCACGGGACGGGGGCCTCCGCGGGACGGGCGGTGAGATGCAGGAAAAGCTCCTCGAGGCGATTGGCCCGGTTGCGCAGGCTGCGCACGCGCAGGCCCGCCTCGGCGAGGCGGAGGAACAGCGTCGTGAGATCGGTGTCGCGCGCCACGAACACCTCGAGCGTGTGCGGGTCGAGCGTCCGCCAGCGGACGCCGGGGGGCGGGGGTGGGAGCCCCGCTGCCGTGCTGTCGAGATCAAAGAGATAGACTTCCTCGGCGAGCCGGGTGAGAAGCTCGCGTCGCGGGCCGACGGTGAGGAGCCGCCCGTGATCGAGGATGGCGATGCGGTCGCACAGGTGCTCGGCTTCTTCGAGGTAGTGCGTCGTCAGGATGATCGTCCGTCCCTCGCTGTTCAGGCGGCGGAGGAACGCCCAGGTGTCCCGCCGCATCTCGACGTCGACCCCGGCGGTGGGTTCGTCGAGGATGACGAGGCGGGGATCGTGAACGAGGCTCCGGGCGATCAGGAGCCGTCTCTTCATGCCGCCCGAGAGCGTGCGGGCCACGGCGCGGCGCTTGGCCCCGAGGTCGAGCTGCTCGAGGATGCGTGTGATGAGCGTCCGCGCGACACGGCGCGGGACACCGTAGAAACCGGCTTGGTTCGTGAGAATGTCCTCGACAGTCTCGAAGAGATTGAAGTTGATTTCCTGGGGGCAGAGGCCGATCAGGCGGCGGACCTCGGCCGGTTCGCGGTCGAGGTCGTGCCCGTAGACACGCACGTGGCCGCCGCTCTTGCGGCAGAGCGAGGTGACGATCCCGATGGTCGTGGTCTTGCCGGCGCCGTTGGCTCCGAGGAGGCCGAAGAACTCGCCGGCCCCGACCCTGAGGTCGAGCCCGTGGAGCGCGGTCACGCCTCCGGCGTAGGTCTTGCTGAGACCCTCAATCTCGAGGGCCAGGGGAGAGGCGGGCGCCTCGTCGTCGTGGGGCGGCATCAGGCGGGGGGACGGAGGTCGACGGTGTTGGTCACGCGTGTGCAGCATACACCGTCCCTGCGGTAGAACCCGTAGCCGAAGCTCAAGCGCGCGCGCCCCGCGGAGGTGAGCTGCGCGTGGAGCTGTTCTTCAGCCGCCTTGACAAGGGTGAAGCGCAGTTCGAGATCGCCCGTCCCGGGCGCTTGGAAGTCCAGGGCCAGTCGGCGGGTGAGGATCCGCAGGCCGGGGAAAAGGCGTGCACAGGCGAGCGCCGGGACGGGGTCGGCGAGGGCCGCCTGGGCTCCGCCGAAAATGGTTCCCTGAAGGTTGCGGGTGCGCCGGTTGAGTGGCAAGAGAAGACGCAGGCGCCGCCAGCCGTCCGCAGCTTCGAGGACCCGCACCCGCATGTGGCGGAAGGGACCGTACCATTCGAGAAGACGTTCGTCGGGGATGAAGCGCCTGAGGCGCACGAGCGTCGCGGCGTCCACAGGCGCGCTCTAGGGGGCGTGGTCGTCGCCGGCCCCAACCCGGCGGACCGCCTCCGCCACCGCCTCGTGGACCTTGGGATCAAGCGGGTCGGGGGTGATGTCTTTTTCGGGGGTGAGGGCGACCAGGGCTTGGGCGGCGGCGAGCAGATGCGCATCTTCGAAGCGGCGGGCGCGCAGGTCGAGGATCCCGCGGAACAGACCGGGGAACGCGAGAAGATTGTTCATGCTTCGCCCGTCGGTGGCCACCGCCGCCCCGTGGACGAGGGCCGCGTGCGGCGTGATCTCGGGTTCGGGATTCGAGAGCGCGAAGACGATCTGCCCCCGGCGGATACGTTCCGCGGGGATGAGGTCCTTTTTGCCGGTTGTGGCGATGACGACGTCGCAGCGCTCGAGAAGTTCCTCGAGGGTCAGGATCGTTCCCCCGAGGGCGGCGAAACGCGCGCAGACGCGCGGGTCGATGTCGGCCCCGAAGAGCGTGCGCGCCCCGGCGATGTGCACGAGTCGGGCGATGCCGTAGCCGGCGGCACCGAGCCCGAGGTGCCCGATACGAAGCGTTTCGAGAGGGCGCCCGAGCCGCCGGGTGACCGTGGTGAGCGCCGCGAGGACCACGACCGCGGTGCCCTCCTGATCGTCGTGGAGGACCGGGATGTCGAGGCGTGCGCGGAGCGCCTCCTCGACCTCGAAGCACGTCGGGGCGGCGATGTCCTCGAGTTGAACGGCGCCGAACGAGGGGGCGAGGCGCTGAACGGTCGTCACGATCGCCTCCGCGTCGTAAGCGTCGGCGAGAATCACGGGGACGGCCGAGATCCCGGCGAAGGTGGCGAAGAGGGCGGCCTTGCCCTCCATCACCGGAAGGCTCGCCTCGGGTCGCAGACGACCGAGCCCGAGGACGGCCGTCGCGTTGGTGACGATGCCGACGGTGTTGGCGCGCGCCGTGTAATCCCAGACGAGCGACGGCTCGCGCTCGATGGCGAGGCACACCCGGGCCACCCCGGGCGTGTAGATGTCGCGCAGGATCTGATGGCTGTTGATCGTGATCCGGCTCCGGGTCTCGATCTTGCCGCCGCGGTGCCGGGCGAAGACGCGATCGGAGGTCCCAAGAATACGGGCGTTCGGCAGGGCGTTGATCGCCTCGTAGACGCGCCGACTGTCGTTCTCGTCGATCTCGACCGTGATCTCCCAGACCGTGAGGTCCTGGTCCCGGCTCACGGCCGAGATGTTCTCGACGACGAGACCGGCGTCGCCAAGAACCTTGAGGATGGCCGCGAGGCTGCCGGCGCGATGGCGCGACTGGACGAGAAGAATCTCGGGAACGATCATCGAAGCTCGTGGGGGGTGGCGGGGGGTTGGAGCCCCCACGTCCTGTTCAGTCTAGCACGCACGGCCCCGACGCTTGCACACGGATGCGTTTTGCGTCATCATAGAGGGCAGAAAGGACATCCTCCTCGCCCTTCCGCGTCCGCCCGGCCCCGGGCGGGGCGCGGCCAACCCCAAGCGCCCGACACGATGAGCCCGCACGGAGCGGCGCCGGGGTTCTGAAATTTTTCCCACTCTCCCGATGGAGTTCCTTACCGTGAGCGAGCAAACGCAACCGACCAGCGACGCGACCTTCCGCCAGGATGTGCTCGAGTCGACGATTCCCGTCCTCGTGGACTTCTGGGCCGAGTGGTGCGGCCCCTGCCGTGCGGTCGGACCTGTCGTCGACGAGATCTCCCGTGCCTACGCGGGGCGTCTCAAGGTCCTCAAGCTCAACGTCGACGACAACCCCCAGACGCCGAGCACCTACGGTGTGCGCAGCATCCCGACTCTCATGCTGTTCAAGGACGGTAAGGTCCACGGCACCAAGATCGGCGCTCTCAGCCAGCGGCAACTTCAAGCTTTCCTGGACATCAACCTATGAGATACCCCCGCCGTCGCGGTCCCCGCAATCCGAATGCCCTGCCCCGCCACGAAGACAACGGGGCCTTTCATGACGAACCGGTCGAGGAAGAACCGCTCGAGACGGGCGATCCCGCCCACCCCCGGCCGGTCCTTCATCTCAACGATCTCAAACGGATGCCGCCGCGCGAACTCCTCGCGATGGCGGAGGAGCTCGGTGTGGAGGGTACGGCGCGCAGCCGCAAGCAGGATGTGATCTTCTCGATCCTCAAGGCCAAGGCACGCCAAGGGTTCGACGTGGCGAGCGACGGCGTGCTCGACCTCATGACCGAAGGTTACGGGTTCCTGCGCACCGCCGACAGTTCCTATTTGGCCGGGCCCGACGACATCTTCGTCTCGACGAGCCAGGTCCGGCGTTTCAACCTGCGCACGGGTGATACGGTCTCCGGCCGGGTTCGCCCGCCCAAGGAGGGCGAACGTTATTTCGCGCTCGCCAAGGTCGACGCCATTAATTTCGGACCGCCCGAGGTCGCGCAGCGCAAGATCCTCTTCGAAAACCTCACGCCCCTGTTCCCCAAGGAGCGCTTCCGGATGGAGCAGGGAACGGGGAGCACCGAGGATCTCACGGCCCGGGTGATCGACATGATCGCCCCGATCGGCAAGGGTCAGCGTGCCCTCATCGTCTCGCCGCCGAAGGCCGGCAAGACGATGATGTTGCAGAACATCGCTCAGTCGATCACCGCCAACCATCCCGACGCTTATCTGATCGTGCTTCTCATCGACGAGCGGCCCGAAGAGGTCACCGAGATGAGCCGCTCGGTCCGTGGCGAGGTGGTCTCGAGCACCTTCGACGAGCCCGCCACCCGTCACGTGCAAGTCGCCGAAATTGTGATCGAGAAGGCCAAGCGCCTGGTCGAACACAAGCACGACGTCGTCGTGCTGCTCGACTCGATCACGCGCCTCGCGCGGGCCTACAACACCGTCGCGCCGTCTTCGGGCAAGGTGCTCACGGGTGGGGTCGACGCCGGCGCGCTCCAGCGCCCGAAACGGATCTTCGGTTCGGCGCGCAACATCGAGGAAGGCGGGAGCCTCACCATCGTCGCCACCGCCCTCATCGACACCGGTTCGCGCATGGACGACGTGATTTACGAGGAGTTCAAAGGAACGGGCAACTCCGAAATCCATCTCGATCGCCGGATCGCGGAAAAGCGCATTTTCCCGGCCATCAACATCAACCGTTCGGGCACACGCAAGGAAGAAATTCTCGTCTCGCCCGAAGAGCTCCAGAAGATGTGGATCCTGCGCCAGCTTCTCCACCCGATGGACGAAGTCCAGGCGATCGAGTTCCTGCTGTCGAAGCTCCGCGACAGCAAGACCAACACCGCGTTCTTCGAGGCCATGCGGCGCTAGGACCCGCGGCGGGGGGCGCGCGGCGGGGGGAGGAGCTCCTTGCGCACGGCCCGGCACGGCAGGGCCGTGAAGCCGAGGGCCTCGTAAAATCCCAGAGCGTCGAGAAAGCTGTCGAGATGGACGGCCGCGAGCCCCCGGTGTCGGGCGTACGCCTCGAGCGCTTCGAGAAGCCGCCGTCCGGCCCCCCGCCCTCGCCAGGCGGGGACGACGACGAAATCGTCGATGTGCAGGTGTGGCCCGCGTGCGAGGGTGACGAGCGGGCGCCCTCCCGCCAGAGCGATGAGCCGACCCCGGACCTCAAGTCCGCGCAGGCGGTAGCCGAGCCGGTAGGCGCGCCCGCCTCGTCGCAGGGCTTCCGCGAGCCGTCGCCGTTCGAGTCCGGGGCGAAGGTGGCGAAGGATACGCCAGGCCTCATCCAGCCGCGCGGCCCCGACGGGCACCACGCGCGCGTCGTCCACCGAAAGCGTTGAGGAGCGGTGCATCGCTTGGGGAGAGTTCTTGCGCATCGTCCGGGCTCCGCTCGGTCGGGGGCCCAAGTGTAGCCGTTACGGCCGTCGCCCTTCAGCTCAACGGCTTGCAGTTCTTTCAGACGTCCCGGGCGATGTCCCGACGCAGGCGCGCTCCGGGCGGAAGGCGCAGGCGCCCGACGGCAGTGTAGGCGCGGCGGCGCGCTTCTGCCAGATCCTTGCCCCGTCCGCAAACGCAGAGGAGACGCCCTCCGGAGGTGAGCACCCGCCCGCCCACGCGTCGTGTTCCGGCGTGGAACACGAGCGCCTCCGCCCCCGCCTCCTCGAGGCCCTCGAGGGGGGATCCGTCGTCGCCGGCTTCGGGGTAGCGCGGGGCGGCGATCACGACGCCCACCAGAGCTTCGTTCCGAACGTCGAGACGGGGCGGAATCTCGCCCTGGGCGGCCGCATGGAAGAGTGCAAAGGCGCTTCCACCGAGGCGGGGGAGGACCACCTGCGCCTCGGGATCCCCGAAGCGGCAGTTGTACTCGAGGACGTAAGGTTGACCTCGGGCATCGATCATGAGCCCGAAGTAGAGGACACCCGTGTAGGGAGTGCCCTCGGCGACGAGTCCCTCGAGCGTGGGCCGGACGATCGTCTCCCGGATGCGGCTGTCGAGTTCTTTCGTGAGGGGGGGCGGGCTGTAGGCCCCCATCCCTCCGGTGTTGGGACCCCGGTCGCCGTCGTCGAGGCGCTTGTGATCCCGGGCCGCGGGCAGCGTGAGATAGCGTGTGCCGTGGGCCAGGACGAAGTAGCTCAGTTCCTCCCCGCGGAGAAAGGCCTCGGCCAGGATTCCCTCGCGGGCGCCCGGGAGACGGGCGAGGGCGGCGAGGGCGGAGTGCGCCTCCTCGGAGCTGCCGACGATCGCGACGCCCTTGCCCGCTGCGAGCCCCGAAGCCTTGAGGACGAGCGGGTACGTCAGAGTGTCGAGGTCGCGTTCGAGGTCCTCGGATCGCTCGTAGCTTCGGGCGTCGGCGGTCGGAATGCCGTGCCGTTCGAGGAACGCCTTCGCGTGACGCTTCGAGCCCTCGAGGAGCGCCGCCGCGCGGTTCGGGCCGAGGACGGGCACGCCGGCGTCCCGCAGCGCATCCGCGACCCCGGTGAGGAGCGGGATCTCGGGGCCCACCACGACGAGATTCGGCCGCTCCCGCCGGGCCCAGGAGGCGACGGTGAGGGGATCGGCCGGGTCGAGCGCGAGATTCCGGACCTTGGGCTCGCCGTCGGTACCGCCGTTGCCGGGCGCGACGAGCACGGAGGCGACCTCGGGGTCCGCAGCGAGACGCCAGGCGAGGGCGTGCTCGCGCCCGCCGCCCCCGAGGACAAGGACGCGGGCACCGGCCGGGGAGGGCGGAAGCGGGGGCACGCGCCTCTCAGTGCCGGAAGTGACGCCGGCCCGTGTGGACCATGGCGAGATCGAGGCGGTCGGCGGCGGTCACCACCTCCGCGTCGCGTTTCGACCCTCCGGGCTGCACGAGCGCGGTGACGCCGGCTGCGGCGGCTTCTTCGAGGGCGTCGGGGAAAGGGAAGAAACCGTCGGAGGCGAGGGCCGCTCCGGCCGTCGTGTGCCCGTGGCGACGTGCCCGCTCGAGAGCGATGCGGACGGCGTCGACCCGGTTGGGCTGACCGCCGCAGAGGCCGAGCGCCGCTCCGTCGCGGACGACGACGATGGCGTTTGACGGGAGGAAACGCACGAGCCACCAGGCCAACAGCAGATCCGCCGTCGCCTCCGCCGCCGGCGCGCGGCGGGTGACGGTCCGCCAGCCGTCGTCGCCGAAGGGGAGACGATCGCGTTCCTGGAGGAGCCAGCCGCCCGAGATCCGGCGGGTTTCGACCGCCGTCTCCTCGGTGCCGTTGGGCACGCGCAGGACACGAAGGCGCGGACGGCGGGCCAGGATCGCCCGCGCGGTCTCCCCGACGTCCGGGGCGAGGACGAGTTCGAGAAAACGTCCATCGGTCAAACGCCGCGCAAGAGGTTCGTCGATCGGACGGTTCGTGGCGACCACACCACCGAACGCCGAGACGGGATCGGTCGCGTGCGCGCGATCGTACGCCTCGAGCGCCGATGTGCTGCGCGCGGCGCCCGCGGGACTCGCGTGCTTGACGATCACCGCGGCCGCGCCGTCGAGGCCCGTGACGCAGCGCCAAGCGCAGTCCGCGTCGAGATAATTGTTGTATGAGAGCTCCTCCCCCTGCAGACGCTCGGCGTGCCCCACGCCGACGGGAGGATCGCCCGGCCGGAGATACAGGGCCGCCCGCTGGTGGGGGTTCTCGCCGTAGCGGAGGAGGCTCCGGCGCCGAAGCGGCGGAGACCAGAGCTCGGGCAGAGGGTCCCGCTCGGGGTCGAAAGCCCCCGCGATCAGCCCGTCGTAGAAAGCGGTTTGAGCGAAGGCCCGGGCGGCGAGCCGCCGACGCTCGTGCGCGTCGGCGCCGCGACCGGCCTCGAGCGCCGCGGCGTAGCGGGCGAAATCTTCCGCCGACGAGAGGACGGTGACACGGGCGTGGTTCTTGGCCGCCGCGCGCAAGAGTGTCACGCCGCCGATGTCGATCTGTTCGATGAGTTCCGCCTCCCCGAGATGTTCCGCCCGCGCTCGTTCGAGGCTCTCGGCAAAGGGGTAGAGGGTGACGGCGACGAGATCGATCGGCGCGATTCCGGCCTTGGCGATCTCCTCTTCGTCGGCGCTGTCCCGCGCCAGGATCCCGGCGTGAATCACGGGGTGCAGGGTTTTCACACGGCCGCCGAGCATTTCACCAAGACCGGTGTGTTCCTCGACCGTCGTCACCTCGAGACCTTGGGCGCGGAGGGTTTCGGCCGTCCGTCCGGTGGCGAGGAGCTGAACCCCGGCGGCGGCGAGGCGACGGGGAAGGAGGCCAAGATCCTCTTTCTTCGCGACGCTCAGGAGCGCCCGTCGCGGGATCGGTGCGTCCTCAGCGGAGATCATGCCGAGCGAGCTTCTTGAGCAGAGTCTCACGGCTCAGGCCGAGAAGACGCGCGGCGCGGCTTCGGTTCCCCTCGGTATAGGCGAGCACGAGCCGGAAGAGAGGGGCCTCGATTTCTTGCAGCACGAGGTCGTAGAGGCCGCTCGTGGGATGCCCGTCGAGGCTTTCGAGGTAGGCGGTGACCGCCGACGTGAGGGCCGTGGCCAATTCCGAGGGAAGCCCCGAAGGCGGGGAGGGAGGGCGGCGGGACGCCGCACGAACACCACGGGGCATGGATCGTTTCGACCTCGGGTTGGAGCTGCTCGCCATGTGAGCCCACCATCTTAGAGCATCGCTTTCCCCTCTGTCTCAGCGACACTCGAGATGCGGTGGTCGTCCGCGGCAAAGGTTGAGGCGAAAGCCCGCGGCGGCGTGAGGCGGCGCCAGGACACGAAGACGGAAGGAGATGGCGTTGCGAGCGCGAAGGAAGCCGTGGGCCCGGGGCGCGTAGAGCGCCGGGGGAAACGCGCCGGTGACCAGCGTGCGCCCGGCCAGATCGGTCAGGCGGACGAGAAGCCAGGGAAGGGCCGACGGACGCCCCGTTTCGTTGAGGATGGTCCCGGCGATGACGAGACCGGTGCGCGGATGGGCGCGCGAGGGCACGACTTCGGCGGCGGTGATGCGAAACGCCTTGGGGTTGCTCCGGGCGGCCACGGTCGCGGCCCGGTCTGCCGGCGTCAAGGGAGTGGTGGGTCGGCTTCTCCAGGGATGGAGGTAGATGAGACTGGCCCCCAGAAGGAGGGTGAGAAAGATATTGGCGAGGGGCCAGCCCCGGCGTCGGGCACGTTTGGGCGCCGCGCGGGACGGGAAGGGGCCGGGGCCCACCGGATTCGGGGGCGGTATCGTGAACGGCTCTTCGACCGCGGCAAAGGCCTCGCCCTCCGCCGGTCCCGCGCCGAGCGGCGGGGCGGAAGCGTCCTCGAGATCGAGATCCTCGAGGCGTCCGAGGTGAGGCTCATCGGAACTCTCCGGCCCGAAGGGATCGGCGGGGATCGTTCCGGCGGGTGTGTCCGTCGCCGCGGACCCCGCACTCACCGGGTCCACAGCCCCAGGCGGGAAAGGAGCGGAAGCTTCCGACCAAAGTGTGGTCCGGGCGTCGAAGATCTCCCCGCAGCGCCCGCAGCGAACAAAACCGTCGGCCGCTTCAAGCGTTTTGGGTCCGATCCGGTACCAGACCGAACAGCGCGGACAGCGGGTGAGACTGCTCATCGACGGCTTTCCCTGTGCTGCAGGACGAGGGCCGTCCAGCCCGCCCGTTCGATCCGCTCCTCGCAGACATAGGAAGTGCCGTAGGCGGTGACGATGTCCTCCGCCTGGGTGATGAGAAGGCCGGAGAGGAGGAGGTACCCGCCCGGTCGGTGCAGGCGCGGCATGCGGGGCGCGAGCGCGAGGAGGATGTTACGGAGGAGATTGGCGCAAATGAGATCGGCGGCGAACGGAGGGCGCGCGGGCGTGGCGCGGACGAGAAAACGGCGGCCGTAGCCGTTCGCCCGCGCGTTGTCCCTTGCCGCTGCCCGGGCCAAGGGGTCGGTGTCGATGCCCCAGACGCGCTTGGCCCCGAGCGCCAAGGCGGCGAGCCCGAGGATGCCCGAGCCGGTTCCGTAGTCGAGGACGAGAAGCCCCTCGAGGTTCTGGCGGGCGAGCCAGTCGAGGCAGAGGGCGGTCGAGGGGTGGGTTCCGGTCCCGAAGCCGGTTCCGGGATCGAGACGGACGATGGCCTCGGCGCCGCGCCGGGGCGGAGGATCGTCGGTGCCGAGGACGACGAGCCGTCCGGCGAAGGTGCGGGGTGGAAGCCGCTCCCGGGCGGGGGCGAGGAGGGCTTCCTCCGAGGTTGCGAGGGTACGGGTGTTGAAGCCGAGGGCCTGGAGCGAGCGGGCGGCGCTTTCCGCCTGGGCGGGAGTGTTGTAGAGGGCCCGGAGCTCGCTCACGGGCCAGCAAGGCGGTGTGTCCCGGGTCTCGTCCTCGAGGCGGGTGACGCCCGATTCCGAGACGGACACCGCCCCGCTGTGAAAGAGCCAGTCCTCGAGCCACGCGAGAACGGCGGCGGGGGCGGATGTCTCAAGGAGCCCCAACATGTTGGCGGTGGCAGTCGGAGGGACCGGCGGTGGGCTGCTCATCCTGTGAAACTTTAAAGCACAGCCGTGGGGTGCGCGGCCGTGCGGCTGCCCAGTCTAGCAATGCGGCACGCTGGGAGGCGGCCGGCCGGCGCCGGAGGGCCGTCAACGCGGCAGTTCGTCGGCGAGCTTCTTCTCGAGAAAATGGATGTCTGTCCCCCCGCGTTCGACCCTGGGGTCGGCCAGGAGGTCGAGGTGGAGAGGGATGTTGGTGCGGATGCCCTCGACGGTCGTTTCGCGGAGCGCGACGCGCATGCGCGCGAGCGCCGTCGTCCGGTCCGTTCCGTGGGTGACGATCTTGGCGACGAGCGAGTCGTAGTACGGTGGGACCCGGTAGCCGGAGTACAGATGCGAGTCGACACGCACGCCCGGGCCGCCCGGCGCAGTCCATTGGGTCACGAGACCCGGGGAGGGGGCAAACGTCCGCGGATCCTCGGCGTTGACACGGCATTCGACCGCGTGCCCGCGGAGCACGATGTCACGTTGGCGGAGGCGCAGGGGCTCGCCCGCGGCGATACGCAGCATCTCCTGGATGATGTCCACGCCGGTGATCATCTCGGTGATGGGATGCTCGACCTGCACGCGGGTGTTCATCTCGATGAAGTAGAACTCGCCGTTCTCGTAGAGGAACTCAAACGTGCCGGCGCCGCGGTATTTGAGCCGACGGCAGGCTTCGACGCAACGTTCCCCGAGGCTGCGGCGCTCGCGTTCGCTCAGCCCCGGGGCGGGGGCTTCCTCGATGATTTTTTGGTGCCGGCGCTGCATCGAGCAGTCGCGTTCTCCGAGATAGACGGCGTTGCGACCGTCGGCCAGGACCTGGATTTCGATATGTCGGGGCGTCTCCAGGAATTTTTCAAGGTAGACGTCGGGGTTCCCGAAGGCCGCTTGGGCCTCGCTCCGCGTGAGGACGATCGCGTGGTGCAGTGCCGCCTCGGTCTGGACGACCCGCATGCCGCGCCCGCCTCCTCCTCCGGCGGCTTTGACGATCACCGGGAATCCGATGCGGCGAGCGACGCGCAGGCATTCCTCGGGGTCGTCACCGAGGACGCCGTTCGACCCCGGGACGGTGGGCACGTCCGCCTCCCGCATGGCCCGGATCGCGGCGACCTTGTCGCCCATCGTGCGGATGACATCGGGTGTGGGGCCGATGAACACAAAACCGCTCGACTCGACCCGTTCGGCGAAGTCGGCGTTCTCGGAGAGAAAGCCGTAGCCCGGGTGGATGGCCTGGGCCTCGCTCACCTCGGCGGCGCTGATGATCGTCGGGACGTTGAGGTAACTCTCCGCCGGGCGGGGCGGGCCGATGCAGATCTTCTCGTGGGCGAGGTGGACGTGGCGAAGGTCCTTGTCGGCCGTCGAATAGACGGCGACCGTCTTGATCCCGAGCTCGTGGCAGGCGCGCTGGATCCGCAGCGCGATTTCTCCGCGGTTGGCGATGAGAACTTTTTCGAACACCGTTTGTCTCTCAGCCGATCACGAAGAGCGGCTGGCCGTATTCGACGCTGGCCGCGTTTTCGGCGAGGACGGCCTTCACGGTCCCTTCGTGCTCGCTCTGGATCTGGTTCATCATCTTCATGGCTTCGATGATGCAGAGGGTGTCGCCGACCTTGACCTTCTGCCCGACATCGACGAAGGGCGGATTCTGGGGGGCGCTCGCGCGGTAGAACGTCCCGACCATGGGGGAGGTCACCAGATGACCCTCCGGCGCGGAGGGCGGGGCGGACGCCGCAGGAGGCGAAGGGGTCGGCGTGGGCGACGGGTTCGTCACCTCGGCGGGCGCAGGAGATCCCGCCGAGGGCGCCCAAACGACCGTGCCGGCGGGGACGCCCGCGGAAGGGGGGATACGGCTGATGCGCACGCGCTCCTCACCCTCGGTGATCTCGATTTCGTGGATGCCCGATGCTTCGAGGAGTTCGATGAGTTTCTTGACCTTACGGATGTCCATGAGAAGAATCTCCAAGGTGGAGGAGGATGGCCTCGAGGGCGAGGTCGTAGGAGCGGGGGCCAAAGCCGCTGATGCGCCCGAGCGCGAGGTCGGCGAGGAGCGAGCGGCGGCGAAAATCCTCGCGCGCCTCGGGTTTACTCAGGTGCACTTCGACGAAGGGAAGGCCGGTGGCGAGGAGGGCGTCGCGCAGGGCAACACTCGTGTGAGTGAGGCCCCCGGGGTTGAGGATGCCCGCGGCGGATTCGGGTGGGCTGTGGGCGTGGAGGAAATCGACGATTTCCCCCTCGTGATTGCTCTGCATGGCGAGCAGCCGGTGACCGCGCTCGCGGGCGCGGGTTTCGAGCCGCGTCGAGAGCGTGGCGAGATCCTCCCGGCCGTAGAGGGCGGGTTCGCGACGCCCGAGGAGATTGAGATTCGGGCCGTTGACGAGGAGGATGGTGGCCATGAGGGAAGGCGGTAGGATGATTTCTGTATCAAATGTCCGTCTAATGCTTCGATCTTACACGATCAAGAGGATTTCGTCACAATCCGGGTCCTCAGGACCTCAGTTGATGCGGGCTCTGCGTGTCTTTTCCGGGAGGGCGGCGAGGAATCTCTTCGCGTCGCCCGCTTGAAGCTTCCCGCTCACCACGAGGAGAACCCGCCCCCGGGCCGAGAGGAGGACGGTGTCGGGAATGCCGGCGACCGGGATCCCGAGCCGCGTGGCCAGGCGGCGGAGGCGGGCGCGGAGGAGATAGACGGGGTAGCGGCTCGGGTGCTGATGGAGGAAGGAACGGGAGGCTGCGACATTGGTGGCGACGGCGAGCCCGAGTGTCGCGGCCCCGTGGCTCTCGAGACGGCGGGACAGGTTCTGGAGGGGACGCCATTCCTCGAGGCAGGGGCCGCACCAGGGGGCCCAGAGATTGACAAGGAGAGGTTTTCCCTGCGGAATGACCGCCCCCGGAGTGAGTGGGAGGAGGGGGTAGTGATACAGATCGACCCGGTGCGGCGTGATTGGCCGCTCGGCTCCGAGCGGGCGGACAACGGTGACGTGCGGAGATCTCTGGAGAAGGAAGACGGTGGCCCCCGCGACGAGTCCGACGCCAAACCAGCCGACGGCACGGAGGACGTGGGATTTCTTCACGACACGTGCGGGCCACCTTCCGCCTCGCCGGGCAAAGCGGCCAGTGTCTCCCGTGCCCAGGCGGCGTAGGCGGATGTGGCTTCGATCTCGGGAAGGGTGAGGATTTCCGGCACCGTGTAGGGGTGCCGTCCCGCAAGGGCGGAGTGGAGCGCCGCAAGGCGCTCGTCCACCGTTTTGATGAGGAGGAGCCACTCGCACGTGCGCTCGAGGTTTTCCTTCCAGATGTAGTACGAGTGCGCCGGACCGAGCACGCTCACACAGGCGGCGAGCCGATCGCGAACGAGCCCTTCGGCCAGTTCCCGAGCCTGCTCTTCCCCCTCGACGGCGGTGAGGACGAGACGGATCGCGGAGGCCGCTTCACGCATGGTGGGACGAGGCTTCAAGGTCGGGATGAATCGTGAAGTCTAGCACGTGGGTGATGAATCTCTCGGGTATGCTGACATCGGGGGCGACGCTTGGGGCGCCCTTGAGGCAAGCGGCCGGCGATGCCGTGCGGAGGTGTCATGAACGCCGAAGGGTCTTCTTTGCGTGCGTCACGGGGAGAGTCCGCGGTACGTTTTCGCTTTGCGCCCAGCCCGACCGGCGCTCTCCACATCGGCAACGCACGCACCGCGCTTTTCTCCTTCCTCTGGGCGCGCCGTCTCGGTGGACACTTCATCCTGCGGATCGAGGACACCGACCGTGGGCGGTACGATCCGGAGTCCGAGTCGGCACTCCTCGATGACCTCCACTGGCTGGGGCTCGACTGGGACGAGGGGCCCGACCGCGGGGGACCGTTCGGGCCCTACCGCCAGTCGGAACGCGCGGGCCTCTACGCCCGCGCCCTCGAAGAGCTCGTGGCCCGCGATCGGGCCTACCCCTGCTTTTGCACTCCCGAGGACCTCGCACGTCGGCGTGCGGAAGATCTGGCGCGAGGCCGGCCGCCCCGCTACGACGGCCGCTGCCGGCTTCTCCCCCCGGAAGAGGTCCGCCGCCGACTCGAGGAAGGAGCGCTGGCCGCGTGGCGTTTTCGTCTCGTCGAGGGCCCGCCGCTGGTGTTTGACGATCTCGTCTACGGCCCGCACAGCGTGGCCCGCTCCCTTCTCGACGATTTTGTGCTCGCGCGCGCCGACGGGACCCCCACCTTTCTTTTCGCAAACGCCCTCGACGACGCGAGCATGGGCATCACCCACGTCGTCCGCGGAGTCGATCACCTCGACAATACCCCCCGGCAACTCCTCCTCTTCGAGGCCTGGGGACGTCCTCCGCCGGCCTATGCCCATCTTCCCCTCGTCCATGGGCTCGACGACACACCGCTCGCGAAACGTGAAGGGACCGGGCGTCTCGCTTCGTACCGAAGCCGCGCCCTTCGCCCGGAGGCCCTCCGGGCTTACCTCCTGCATCTCGGGCACACGCCCACGCACGAGGAGGGGCTCCTCGGTGAGGCCGCAGGGACGCTCTTCAATCCCGCGCGACTCGGACGCGCGCCCGCCCATTTCGACGAGACGCAGTTGCGTCTTTGGCAGGAACGGGCGCTCGCTCTCCTGGACCCGCCGTCGTTTCGCCGCTGGCTCGGCGGCGTCCTCGACCGGCCCCCGGACGATCTTCTCCTCGTGCAGCGCGCCGAGGCGTTGAGAACCGTGAGCGTCTGGGCTGAGGACGCGCGCGCGTGGTGGGCGATCCTCGATGATCCGCCCCTTCCCCCGCGGGGTTGGGTTCCCGAAGACGACTTCCGCACGGTCATGGGTGCCGCCGTAGCGCTTGATCCGGAGGACGAGTTCCACGATTTTGTGCACGCGCTTGCCGCCCGCACGGGCCGTCGCGGCCGCGCCCTTTACCTTCCCCTGCGGCTCGCCCTGACCGGCCGCACGGAGGGACCGGAACTCGCTACCCTGTGGCCCGTGTTTCCTCCGCAACGGCGTCGGGCGCTTCTGGCCCGTGCGCTCGCGTCCTTGTCCACCGATGCTTGAGCTTTACGATTCACGCACCGCCCATCGCGCGCCCCTCATCCCCGCCCGTGCGGACCGTCTGGGTCTTTACGTCTGCGGGGTCACCGTCTATGACGAATGTCATCTCGGCCACGCACGCATGTTGGTCGTCTACGACGTCCTCGTCCGTCACCTGCGGGCCTCGGGCAGATCCGTCCACTACGTCCGCAACATCACCGACGTGGACGACAAGATCATCCGCCGTGCCCGCGAGATGGGGATCCCGCCCTCCGAGCTGAGTGCCCGGATGATCGACGCTTTCGGCCGCGACACGCGGGCGCTTGGGCTTCTTCCGGCCGACGCCGAACCCCGCGCGACCGCCCACGTGGGGGCGATGATCGAGGTCATCGCCCGCCTTCTCGAGCGCGGTTTCGCCTACCGGGCCACGAACGGCGACGTGTACTACGACGTGAGTCGTTTCCCCACTTACGGGGCCCTCACCCACCGCCGTCCCGAGGATCTCCGCGCCGGAGCCCGTGTCGAGATCGGCGAGGCCAAGGACGATCCTCTCGACTTCGCGCTCTGGAAGGCGGCGCGGCCCGACGAACCCTCCTGGGAGGCCCCCTGGGGACCGGGACGGCCGGGCTGGCACATCGAGTGCTCGGCCATGTCGACCTCGCTCCTTGGGGTGCCGATCGATCTCCACGGGGGCGGGGAGGATCTCAAGTTCCCGCATCACGAGAACGAGATCGCCCAGTCGGACGCGGCCTTCGGCACCGAAGTCGTCCGCCGCTGGATGCACAACGGTTTCGTTCAGGTCGGCCACGAGAAGATGGCCAAATCGCTCGGCAACTTCCTCACGATCCGCGAGGCCCTCGAGCGCTACGGCGCCGAGAGCCTGAGACTTTGGATCCTCCAGGGTCACTACCGCCAGCCCCTCCTTTTCGATGAGGAGAAGCTCGTCCTGGCGCGTCAAGCCCGGGCGCGCCTCAGGGGAGCCTTTCGTGCGGCCCCCCCCGATCCGCAGAGCCGGGAACCGGCGGACGCGAACTCCTGGCGCGGGCGTTTCACGGCCGCTCTGGACGACGATCTCAATACCCCCGAAGCTCTTGCGGTCCTCTTCGACCTCGTCCGGCGCATCCACCGCGACGCCGCCGAAGAGCCGGCCGCTGCACGCCGCGACGTGCTTCTCCTCCGCCGACTCGGCGAGCGTCTGGGGCTCTTCGCCGACGATCCGTCCACGCGCCCTCGTCCTCTCGCCGACGCCGAGGTCGAGGAACGCATCGCCCGCCGACGGCGGGCGAGAGAAGAGAGAAAGTTTGCCGAAGCCGATCAGATCCGCGCGGCGCTTCTCGAGGTCGGCGTGATCCTCGAGGATGGACCCGAGGGGACCCGCTGGTACTGGAGCGACGGACTCTAGCGTCTACGGTCGTTGTTCACTTTGAGGCGCGTCGCGACGATCACGCACCGACTCGACGCGTCGCCCGGGCGGTGAGGAACACGCGGGAGCAGGCTTCCTCGGCCGGAGCACACGGTACACACTTTGAGCGGGCGGGGGGCGGCCCCGATCGCCTGTGGGGGCGGATCGATTCCGTCACTCCCCAGAGGGATCGTCTCCGGGTTCCGGCGCGTACCCCCGCCGGATCTCGTAGGCGCTCAGGGTGTTTTCGAGCAGCATGGCGACCGTCATGGGTCCGACACCTCCCGGAACGGGCGTGATCCACGCGGCCCGTTCGCGCGCGGTGGCAAAGTCGACGTCGCCGACGAGCCGGCCGTCGAGGCGGTGGATGCCCACGTCGACGACCGTGGCTCCGGGTCGGATCCACGCTCCCGGGATGAGACGGGGGCGGCCGGCGGCGGCCACGAGAATGTCGGCGCGGGACACGTGGTCTGCGAGGTCCTCGGTGAACCGGTGGCAGACCGTGACGGTGGCCCCGGCGAGGAGAAGCTCGAGCGCCATGGGACGACCGACGATATTGGAGGCCCCGACGACGACGGCGTGCCGACCGTAATAACGTTCACCGGTTTCGGCGAGAAGGCGAATCACCCCCGCCGGTGTGCACGGCCGGAGCCGCGGACGGCGGAGGGCGAGGCGGCCGACGTTGTAGGGGTGGAAGCCGTCGACGTCCTTCTCCGGAGAGAGAAGATCGAGAAGGCGCGGGCTCGACAGGTGGGGGGGGAGGGGGAGCTGGACGAGGATCCCGTCGATGTCGGGATCGCGGTCGAGATGCTGAAGAAGATCCTCGAAGCCGAGCGGATCGGTTCTCTCGGCCAGACGACGGACATCGGCGACGATCCCCACCCGCGCGCAGGCTTCCTCTTTGCGGGCCACGTAGATCGAGGAGGCGGGGTCGCCGCCGACGAGAACGGCGACGAGGCGGGGGGCAGGGCGGTGGCGTCCGCGGTGGATCTCGACACGCGCACGCACCTCGGATTCGATCCGGGCGGCGAGATTTTTCCCGTCAAGAAGATTCGCGGACATGGTTTGGAAGGTGAAAAAGAAACGCCCTCAATTGTAGGCGCAAGCGTACGCCCCCCCGTCGTTCCCCCGAGTCGCGATCGGGGGGAGGCTCGGCTCCGTGCTAAGATCAAAAAGCGGCCTTCGGACGCCGCGTCCGTATCGGGGCATGGCGCAGGCTGGTAGCGCGCCTGCTTTGGGAGCAGGAGGTCGGGGGTTCGAATCCCTCTGCCCCGACCACGTGTGCGCCTGTAGCTCAAGCGGATAGAGCATCGGCCTTCTAAGCCGGTGGTTGCAGGTTCGAGTCCTGCCAGGCGCGCCAGCCCTTCAACGACGGCGGATTTCGCCGCGAGGTCTGCGTTGCCCCAACCGCTCTACCACATCGACGCTTTCGTGAGTGATTCCGCCCGGGGGAATCCCGCCGCCGTGGTGTTGCTCGACGTCTGGCCGTCGCCCTCGCTGCTCCAGGCGATCGCCGAGGAGAACCGTCTTCCCGAAACCGCGTTCCTCGTGGCGGACTCCGCCCCGGGCCACTATGCCCTTCGCTGGTTCAGTCCGCGGAGCGAGGTTCCGCTCTGCGGTCACGCGACGCTGGCCGCCGCTCATGTGCTTTTCCACGAGCGGGAGCCCCACGCAAAGCGCCTCTTCTTCACCACGCGAAGCGGGGCACTGCGGGCCGAACGGCAGGCGGAGGGGATTGCTCTCGATTTCCCCGCCGCCCGTCTTCGTCCGCTTCCTCCGGCCCCGAGTCTGCAACCCTACCTCGGCGGTGAGCCCCGGGCTCTGTACGCCTACGGCGACGACGGATTCGTTCTGCTCGACGATGAGGCGGCCGTGCGCGCCGCGCGGGTCCCGGAGGAGACGGTGCTGACCGCGCTCGGGTTGCGCGGCCTGTGTGTGACCGCTCGGGGAGAAACGGCCGACATCGTCAGCCGCTTCTTTGCCCCCGCGCTCGGGATCCCGGAGGATCCGGCCACGGGTTCGGCCCACTGCGCGTTGGCCCCCTATTGGGGAGAGCGTCTCGGCCGAAAGCGCCTGCGCGCGCGCCAGCTCTCGGAGCGGGGGGGCGAACTCGAGTGCGTGTGGGAGGGCGAGCGGGTACAGCTCGTGGGACGAAGCCGCCTTTATCTTCGCGGCGCTATCGAGAGCCCTCTTCCAGGAGCGGACTTCCGCGAGCCGGGATCGGGAGGAGATTGACCCGCTGCGCGTGCGGCCTTCCGTGCGCGTGTGGGCGATGCGGGCTGTGCCCGCCGAAATCGTCCCCTTTGGGCAGGCGCCTGTTACGTTATGCTGCGCGAAGCCCCTTGTACAGGAGTCTTTCACGCGTGACCGATCCCGTCTACACCCCCCCTGCGATTTGGAGTTGGACGAGAGTGAGCGGAGGAGCTTTCGCGTCGATCAATCGACCCGTGGCCTCACCGACGCACGAGAAGGAGCTCCCGGTCGGTCGCCATCCGCTTCAGCTCTATTCGTTGGGCACACCGAACGGTGTCAAAGTCACGATCCTCCTCGAAGAACTCCTGGCCCTGGGCCACGGCGGAGCCGAGTACGACGCGTGGCTGATCCGTATCGCGGACGGAGAACAGTTTGGGACGGGCTTCCTCCGTGTGAACCCGAACGGCAAAATTCCCGCGTTGCTCGACCGAAGCGGTCCCCGGCCCGTACGGGTCTTTGAATCCGGTGCGATTCTGGTCTATCTTGCCGAGAAGTTCGGGGCCTTCCTTCCGTCGGAGGCGGAGCCGCGGGCCGAGTGTCTCTCGTGGCTCTTCTGGCAGGTCGGCAGCGCTCCCTATCTCGGAGGGGGCTTCGGGCATTTTTACGCCTACGCCCCGACGAAGATCGAATACGCGATCGATCGTTACGCGATGGAGGTCAAGCGCCAACTCGACGTGCTCAACCGTTGTTTGGCCGAACGTGAGTACGTGGCGGGGTCAAGCTACACGATCGCGGATATGGCGATCTTCCCTTGGTACGGAGCGTTGGTCCAGGGATGGCTCTACGGTGCCGCCGAGTTTTTGAGTGTTCGTGAGTATGCGCACGTCCGTCGCTGGTCGGACAAAATCCTCGAACGACCCGCGGTGCGGCGTGGGCGGTTGGTCAACCGGGTCGGTGGAGATCCGCCGGGTCTGGCCGAGCGTCACGAGGCCAGCGATTTCGAGGCTCTGGCGCACGCGCCGGGCGGCGGCCCGCCTGAAAAGTAAACGCCTCTCTCTCGTCTGAGGGAGATCGTGCGGACTCGCGGGCCGGGGCCCGAACCGCGTACGGTCGTGAACGGAGATCGGGAGGATTCGTCTCCGGCCCATGCCCACGGAGCGGGCGAGGGCCGGAGACAGTCCGGTGACCCAGTCGGGGACTTGTGAGAGGCCGAAGTCAGATCCTCACGCGGAAGTCGGACCCGCAAGACCGTCTCGCGGCGGTCAACGGCGGCAGGCGAAGAGGGGGGAGACGATCGTGAACCAAGAGGACGTTCAGGCGTCGAATCGTTCGGCGCGCCTTCTTCCAGGCCGCGAGCGTGCGGTTGTAGTTCCTGCAGTCGTGCAACCACGACGCCACCTGGGTGGTCGTCGGCGCCATGTCGTACCCCACCTGCACCATGCTCACGAGGGCGTTGTCGTCGTCGTTGAGCCGGAGGAACGATCGCAGCGCCAGGGGCTTGAGCGCCGCGCGGCTCTGGAGAAAAGCCTTGAACCCCTTGGCCGGGCGTCCGCCACCGATCTGGTGAAGACGCTTCGCGAGTGTTTTGATTCGGGCGATCAGCGCGGGAGGAAGTTTGCGGTGCAGGAGAGCCGCGAGCTGGTGCGCCACGGCCTCGACTTCGGCGTGGCCTTCGTAGGTCTGCGACATGTTCCGGTAGGCCCGGACCGACAGGCGGTTCTGAGCGCGAAGTTCGGCCATGACACGCGGACTTTGCCCGACGAGGGGATCGTTGACGACCCGGACGCGACGGGTGTAGACGTGTCCGTCCACCGTGAGTTTGAGCGTGTACACACCCGGGATCACTTGGGGTCCGTGCGGGCCCGGTGTGACGGTCCCCGCGACGAAGTTCATCTGGTTTTCAAGATCGTGCGCGAACGCGGGCGGCGGGGCGTAGCGCAGATCCCAGTTGAAACGGTTGAGACCCACGCGTGTGCCCAAGGCTCGTGAGCGTGGGGAGGCCAACCAGTAACGGGGGTATTTCTGCCCCTCGATCGGTGCGGGGGGAGTGCTCGTGTAGGTCCGCACCAAGTGTCCGCGGGCGTCGTCGATCCGAAGTGTGATCGGTCCGTGGGGCGGCCGACGCAACGTGTAATCGACGATGACGCCGTAGGGGGGGTTGGGGGCGTGGGGGACTTCGACGGAGTAGGGTTGATCCCAGTTGGTGTTTTCGCGGGCGCGGATCGCCGTCTCCGGTTTGAAGAGATACGCCCGGGCGGAGGCGATACGACGGGCGTGGCGGGCGAGGGCCTCGAGCGGTGTGATGTCGTCGAGGATCCAAAACCCGCGCCCGTAGGTGCAGATGACCAGGTCGTCCATGTGGTCGGCGGTATGCACCAGCATGTCTCTCACGGACGTGCTCGGGAGGTTCTGGCGCAGCGACTGCCAGTGGTTGCCGTTGTCGAAGCTGACGTAAACCGTGGTTTCCGTCCCGGCGAAGACGAGCCCGGGCGTTCGGGGATCGACCCGAACCACGTTCACCCAGCTGCCCGTGCGCTGGTTGTGCGGCAGGCCGTTGACGACGAGGGTCCAACGCTTTCCGCCGTCGGTGGTCCTCCAGATCTGCGGAATGTTGAAATTCTCGTGCGCCGGCGCCCGGCCTTCGAAGCCGTGTTTGACGAGGATCCGGCCCGTGACGAACGCGGTACCGGGCCGGTCGCCCGCCTGGATCGTGCGCAGGCGTGTGTGGGGCGGAAGACCCACGATGTTGCTCACGTTGACCCAGCGCTTGCCGCCGTCCGTCGTTCGGTCGATCTGGTTGTTGGTGCTCAGTGTCCAGATGAGGCCGCGTTGGACCGTGGAGAGTGAGAAATCGCGAATCACCGGACCGCTCGGGCCGAAGGGATTGGGGGCGGCCGCCTTTTTCTTTTGTCCCTTTCCACGGCTGGCCGGCGCGGGCTTGTGCGCCGGGGCCGCCGGCGGCCGAACTCCGCAGGGGACCGGGGGTTTGCCCTTCGGCGTCGTCAGGTTGGGGCTCGCCACCGACCAGGAATGGCCGCCGTTGCGGGTGACGAGGAGGCACTGAAACGCGGCGTAGAGCACGTGCGGATCGAAGGGGTCGAACGCCATCGGATCGCTGTGGCTCTCCTCAAATTTGTGGGCGTTCACACCGAAGTTGGGGGCGACGTTTTCCCACTGCTCGGTGCGGGTGTTGATTTTGATGATGCCGCTCCCGCCGCCGCCGGGGCCGTAGCCGACCCCGTACATGATGTCGGGGTTCAAGGGATCGGTGGCGATGTAGCCGAACTCCGACGAGGCGTTCGGCTTCCAGTCGTTGATGTTGATCTGACCCATGTCGCCGAGGCTCTCGATCATCACGGCGCCGGTGTCCTGTTGGGAGCCGACGATCCAATACGGGTACTGGGCGGTCGTGGCGAGATGGTAGATCTGGGCGATCGGCTCGGTGAACCAGAGGCTCCAGGTGCGTCCGCCGTCGAGTGTCACGCTCGCCCCCTGGTCGGCGCCGATGATCATGCGGTTGCCGTTGTTGGGGTCGATCCAGAGGCGGTGGTAGTCCTCGCCGCCCGGGGCACCCTTGAAGGCGTGGAAAACCCGTCCGCCGTCGGTCGAGCGGTACGTGGCGGTGTTGAGCACGTAGACGACGTTCGGGTTCTCGGGATCGACGTAGACACTGCCGAAGTATCCACCCTCACCGCCCTGGACGCGGGTGTCTTTGACCGCCAGGTGTCGCCACGTTTTCCCGCCGTTGTCGGAACGGAAGAAACCGGACCCCTTCTTGAAGCTCGGGCCAACGAGGTAGAGACGACGGCCGTCGGTGTGGGGAGCGATCGCGACGCCGATCCGCCCCGTGAGCGGCGGGATTTTGATTTCGTGCCACGTCCGCCCGCCGTTGGTGGTCTCGAAAAGAAGGGGGGGCTTGGGTTTCTTCTTGGGCTTGGGGCCAAAGGGGAAGACGCTCGTTCCCTGGGTGACCGCGAGCATGAGATGGGGGTCGTCGTAGTCGCCGGTGAGCTGGCGGATCCCGTCGTAACCGGTGGGGTCGAGCACGCGGGTCCAGGTTTGGCCGCCGTTGGTGCTGCGGTAGACGCCTCCGCCCGGATGACGGGCGTCGCCGAGAGCGGAGACGGTGACCTCGTTGGGATCGAGAGGATCGACGAGAACGTCGCTGATTTTCAGTGTGTTCTCGAGACCGACGTGCGTCCACGTCTTGCCGGCGTTGGTGGATTTCCACACGCCGTTGCCGAAGCTGCCGGTGACGCCGATGCTGATCGGGTCGCCGGTGCCGGCGTAGACGATGTTGGGATCGGACGGAGCGACGGCGATGGCCCCGACACTATCGACGCTTGTCACACGATCGAAGATCGGCTTCCAGGTGACGCCGGCGCTGGTCGTCTTCCAAATGCCTCCTTGCGGGGCGCCAAGATAGTACACGCCCGGCTCGCCCACGACGCCCGTGACGGAAGCGGCGCGACCGCCGTGAAAGGGTCCGACGTTACGCCAGCGCAGTCCGGAGTAGAGCCTCGGGGGGATTCCCTCCGCACCACGCGCTCGGGCTCCGGGGGACGCACTCACGAGGAAGAGGCCCACGAGAATCAGTGCGGGGGCGGCGAAGCGCGGAAGCCCGGTGGGAGAGAGCCTCCGGCCGGAGTTGCGGACGTCGTGGTGCATCGTGTCGATCCTCGCGAGAAAAAAGAAAACGCTCCGAATGCGCGGAATCAGGCTCGGCGTTGGGGGGAATTCCACGGATCTCGCGCGATTCTAACACGGCGTTCGACAGGGCTTCCGCGCGCCGGAGCGGTGCGCGACCGGGCGGCGTGATCGGGAGAACGTGCCGGCCAAGACTCCGTCGTCAGAAGTCTCTCCGACCCCTGACCGCTCGCGTCAGGGACCTTCGGACGCCCGCCGACGAATCTGTGGATCGTCACGTCCGGTCGTCGCCGGAGCCACAACCTCGTCGGGCACCCAACCGCTCTCGCCGCTCGACTTGATGGCCCAGAAGAAACCGCTCTCTTCCAGGAGAAGATGGAGGACTTCTCCCCGACGGACCGTGAGCTCGCGGGCGTCGTAGGTCCGCTCGAGACGCCAGACCCCCTCTCGGCGGTGCAACCAGCTTGCCGGGGTCCAACCCGATCGGCCGTCTCGCGCGCGGCACCAGACCCAGCCGGGAATGTTCGTCGTTTTTCCAAAATCGGGTTCGACGGCTTCGTGGGCCGTGACCGCGATCGGATTCTCCTGAGATCGCTCGTAGTCGCGGATGACCTCCGCCCGAAAGGGTAACGACCGCGGGGCACGACGCCCTTCGCGGAAGCCACGCCACATCGCGCGCAGCTGCGCTCCTCGCACGGGATCCGCGAGCCCGTGCGCGAGGGCGGTCAGCACGAGTTTGGCCCCCGCCCAGACTTTCCACACCCGTGGTGTTTCGCCGCGGCGCATGAGTCGGAGGGTGTTGCGGAAAAGTGTCCGGTGTCTCTCGGGTGGCCGCAGAGGCCAGATCCTCCAGCCGAAGAACCAGAAGGGCAGGCTCCCGCGCCCCATGCGGTGCGTGAGGACGGCGCCGGGTACGCACCAGAGGGTGTAACCCCGTGCCCGGAGGCGGAACGACCACTCGGTGTCGACGTGGTCGATGAAGAGATCCGGATCGAAACCGCCGAGCTCCTCGTAGAGGGCCACACGCATGAAGGTTCCGCTCCCGTTGAGCGTGGCCACGGGTTGCGGAGGCGCGTCCGCGCCGGGGGGAGGAACGCGACGCCAGCGCCAACGGCTGGGGGCGTGGAGTGCGTGGGGTCGGCCGCTCGCCGCATCGCGGAGCACCGGACCGACCGCACCCGCGCGGCGAGCGGCCGCCTCGAGAGCGCTCAGCGCCTGCGCCAGCCTCACGACGAGATCGGGCTCGGGTTCGCTGTCTTGATCGAGGAAGAGGACGTGCGTCACGTCCCCCGCGGTCGCGCGGAGGATCCGCACGCCGAGATCGAGACCCGCGGCGAGCCCGCGGTTGGTTGCCCCCTCGACGAGCACGACGCCCGGCACGTCGTGAAGAAGGGGCCGAAGTGGGGACTCCGGTCCGTCACGGGGGGTGTTGTCGACGACGATTTTCGGGCAACGCGACGGGAGAGCCCGGAGCTGGCGCAGGAGGAGAGCGGGCTCGGGCCGGTAAGTCACCGTGACTGTCCCGATGTGCTCCAGGGGTGGGGGCGGCACGCCGGGAGGGCGAGTCGCGAGGGTCGGGTCGAGTGCGGTCCGGAGTTTCGTACCGATCTCGGACCAGGCAAATCGGGCGGCGTGGATCCGGATGTGCTCGGCGGGAAGCGGGTGTTCGAGAATCTCGAGGACGGCTCGGGCGAAACCCGGCGCATCCCCCGCCCGGACGAGTCGGCCCGAGAGGCCGTCGGCCACCGACTCCCGCACCCCCCCGGTCGCGTAGGCCACGGTGGGCACGCCGTGAGCGGCGGCCTCGATCGCCACCATGCCGAATCCCTCCGGATCGGACGGGTCGTCGCGGACCGGAAATACATGCACGTCCGCGGCCGCGTAGGCTTCGTCGAGATCCGGACCGTGGAGGGATCCGAGAAAGTGGAGTCGTTCCCCGACCCCCGCGGCCCGCGCCGCGTCGAGAAGGTCTTCGGGTGTTTCACGTCGGGCGTGGAGCGCGCTCTTGGGGGGTTCGCCCGCGACGGCCAGAACGATGTCGCCCCGGTGCGCGGCCACGTGCGGGAGCACGTCCGTCACGAACCCCCGAAGACCCTTGCGTTCCGTCAGCCGGCCGACGAAGAGGAGAAGAAAAGCCGTGGGCGCCCAGCCGTGGCGGGCGCGAAAGCGGGCGCGGGCCGAGGGGTCGGGTTCCGGAAGGTCTGTTCCCGGCGGCACGATCGCGATCCGCTCGGGCGGGATCCCGAGCACGCGCGCCCGCTCGGCCGTGGCGTGGCTGTTCGCGACCACGACGTCGAGGCGGCGGAGGACGGGAAACCAGAACAGCCTGTAGAGCGGATGACGGATCGCGAGATCCAGCCCGTGGACGTAAGCGGCGGCACGGGCACCCGAAGCCCGGGCGGCGAGCCACGCGAGAGGAGCGGTCAGTCCGCTTCCGGCCAGGACGACCGCGGGCCGCTCGCGCCACGCCCTCCGCAGGCTCACGACACCCGCGCGGAAGATAAAGAGCGCGAGGGGGCTGAGGGGGACCTCGTCGTGCGTGAGGCCCGGAGGCACGTGGGCGGCGGACCCGCGTGGAGCAATGACCCGCACTCGGTACCCGCGGGCCAGTTCGCCGGAGATTTTCTGGTTGAGACGCTCCATCCCACCGAGGAGAGGGGGGTAGTTCCGTGTGACGAGGAGCAACCGAGGCGGGCCGGTGTCCGCGTGCTCCGGCACTCCTCCGATCGTTTCGGATGCGGCCACGTCTGTGTCTCGGGCGGTCTTGATCTTCCGGAGTCTCCCCCGGTGAAGTTAGCCTAGCACGCTCGGGAAGGCGCGCCGCCGGTGTGTCCCCTCGGCGACAAGCGCAGGCTTGCGATCCCTTATCCTTGCCACGGGTGTCCCTCACGAGTTCGCACGATGTCCGAAGGTTCCGAGACCACCGACGCCCAGGCCACGCGCGGCCTCGAGCGTTGGGGAATCGAGCGGGTCGGGCCCCACGAGCGCCACCACCGGCGGCTTTTCGACAACTTCACCCTCTGGCTTTCCGCCAACCTCGTCGTCTCGACCGTCGCCCTCGGGGGGCTGGCGGTCCCCGTCTACCACCTGGGGTTCGGAGAAGCGCTCTCGGCCATCGTCTTCTTCAACGTTCTCGGGACTCTTCCCGTGGCGTTCTTCGCCACCCTCGGTCCCCGCCTGGGGCTGAGACAGATGACGCTTTCGCGCTACGCCTTCGGCTGGACAGGCGCAAAGATCGTGGCGTTTTTCAATGTTGTCGCTTGCATCGGCTGGTCGGCGGTGGGAACGCTTCTCGCCGCCGAGATCCTGAACGCGCTGAGCGCGCGGTCGTTCCCGGTGGCGGCCGGAGTCGTCACCGTCGCGGTCCTCACCGCGCTCGTGAGCATCTACGGCTACCGCTACGTTCATCTCTACGAGCGTTACGCCTGGATCCCGATGGCGGTGGTCTTCCTCCTGATCGCGGGTCTTGTCCTCCCCCATTTCCGCCCCCCCGTGCCCACGGCGCACGGCGTGGCCGCTCTCGGGGACTGGATTTCCTTCGGCGGGGTTGTCTTCGGGGCCGCGATCGGATGGAGTTCGTACGCGGCCGACTACACCGCGCACCAACCCGAAGAAGCGTCACGCACGCGCATCTTCGCGCTCACCTTTGCGGGTGTGGCGCTTCCTTGCGCGCTTCTGCAATTTCTCGGCGTCGCCATCACCGGAGCCGGCTACCCGCCGGCGGCGTTCGCCGGGGGAGGTGGGGCGTACGTCGCCGTCGTCCTGCGTCCCTTGGGGCTTCTCGGGAGTGTGCTTCTGGCCGTTCTCGCCTTCGGGATGGTGGCCAACAACATCCCCAACGATTACAGCCTCGGTCTGTCGATGCAGGTTCTCGGTCGCCGATTCCAGAAGGTGCCGCGACCGCTCTGGACGTTTCTCGGAGCGGTGTCGTACGTGACGATCGCACTCTTCGCCAACGGTCACTTCGACGCGCTTCTCACGAACTTCCTTCTCGTCATGGCCTACTGGTTGGGTCCCTGGTCGGTGATTCTTGGGCTCGAACACGCTCTGCGGCGTGGACGCTACGACCCCGAGGCCTGGAACGATCCGCGTCGCCTTCCGTCGGGCGGAGCGGCCCTCGCCGCCATGGCGGCGGGGTTCGTGGGTGTCGCACTCGGCGCCTCGCAAGCGTTTTTCACCGGCCCGCTGGCCCGCTGGCTGGATCCCCCGCACGGCCTCGATCTCGGGTTCGAGCTCGGATCGTTGGCCGCGGCCCTCGCCTACATGGCCCTCCGCCCGTGGTCTTCCACCGTCCCGAGCCGCCCTCATGACTGAGAGTCACTTCACCTCCATGGGCCTGCTCCGCCGATTCGGGAGGTGGACCTCGTCGCCACATCCGCTAGAATGAGGCCGCCCCCGAAGCCGAGAAACCGCGTGTCGGAGTCTCTCCCGTCTGCCGAGCCTGCGATCGTTCTCCGTGCGGTCCGCAAGGCCTACGGGGGGAATCCGGCTCTCGTCGACGGAACCTTCGAAGTCGCCCGGGGGGAAATCTTCGGTCTCCTCGGCCCCAACGGGGCGGGCAAGACCACCCTCGTCGAGATTCTCCTCGGCATCAAGCGTCGCGATGGGGGAGAGGTCCGCGTTCTCGGGGCCGACCCCGAAAGCGCCCCCCGACGCATTCGTCAGCTCATCTCGGGCCAACTCCAGATCTCTCCCTTTCCCGACAAGATCCGGGTGCACGAACTCGTCGATCTCTTCGCCGCCCTCTATCCGCGGCCGCGAGCGAGCGACGAGCTGCTCGAGATTGTGGGTCTTTCGGCCAAGAGGCGCGAGTACTACGAGCGGCTCTCGGGCGGGCAGAAACAGCGGCTCGCCATCGCTCTGGCGCTCGTCGGCGACACGGAGGTGATCGTTCTCGACGAACCCACCACCGGGCTCGACGCGCGCATCCGGCGCGAGCTCCACGAGCTGATCCTGCGCCTGAGCGGGTTCGGCAAAACGATCCTCCTCACCACCCACTACATCGAGGAAGCCGAGAAACTCTGCCGCCGCGTCGCGGTGCTCTACCGCGGGCGGGTCCACGCCGTCGGGACTCCGGCCGAACTTGTGGCGCACCACACGGAGGGCGAGGTCGTCGAAGTGACACTCGACCGCCCACTCACCCGCGACGAGGAGACCCGGCTTCTCGCCCGGCGTCCCGGGCAGGTCGAGGAGCGCGACGGGGCGAAGATCTACCGTTTCCGCGGCGGGCAGGGCGAGCGCCTTCTCGTCGATCTCGTCCTCGACCTGAGCCGTGAGGGACTGGGCCTCGGCGAGGCCCGCATCCGTCGTCCGTCCCTCGAGGAGGCGTATCTCACCCTCACCGGAAGCCGGATCGACCCATGAAGGCCCTCTTCAAGCTCACCTGGAACGCGATCAAGATCGCCTGGCGGACGCCGATCGCCTTCTTTTTCGTCCTGCTCTTCCCGATCGGGCTGTTCTTCGTTTACGCCGGGATCTTCGCCCACGGCCGACCCGATGTGGTTCTGTTGTACTTTGGACCGATTTTGACCCTGATGGCGCTCACCAACGGGCTCTTCGGCAACGGGGCGATGACGGTGATGATGCGCGAGCGGGGCATGCTGCGCCCCTACCATCTCACCCCGCTCACCGCCTGGCAGTGGGCGCTCAGCCGTATGCTGAGCAACTACCTCCTGAGCCTCGCGGTGGGTGCGCTCATGTACGCGATCGCGCGTGGGGTCTACCACATGCCGTTTCCGGCCTCGCTGTTCGACCTCTGGGTGATCTACACGCTCGGGAGCTTCGCCATCGCGAGCGTCGGGATGATCGTCGCTTCGATCATGAACAACATGCAGGAGTCGCAGATCGTCTTTCAGCTTCTCTTCCTCGTGTTTCTCTTCTTCTCCGGTGCGTCGATCCGTTTCGCCCACCTCCCGCCCTTTTTCCGTGGGTTTGGGCGCTTTCTTCCCCCGACTCTCATGATCCTTGCGTACAACGCCCTCGTCGAACACCACACGCCTCTCGTACGGCTCTGGCCGGAGCTTCTCGGTCTCGTCACGACCGGGGGGCTGTGTTTTGCGATCGGCTCGCTCCTCTTTCGTTGGGAGAAAGAGCAGCGGGCGACGCGCCGCGAGCGGTTTCTCGCGCTTCTTGCGTTCCTCCCGATGATGGCCATGGGCATCTGGCTGAACGGCTTCCTTGGCAGTCGATGAGAGAATGAGTCAGGAGCCCCCGCGTTTCCCTCGCCTCGCCTCCTGGCCGCGGCGTCCGCGGTTGGTGCTCCTGAGTCTCCTCCTGGCGCTCGTCGGCGCCGTTGCGGCGCGGGCGTTTCTCTTCGTCCTCCGCTCGTTCACAGATCTTGTCCTCGGGCCTGTTCACGGCGCGGCCCCGCTCACGGTCGCCGCCGCAGAACGGTTGACCCGGCTCCCTCCGGCGGAGCCGGTCTTCTGGATTCTCCCGCTCGTGACCGCCGCCGGTGGGCTCCTCGTCGGAATCCTGACCTGGCGCTTTGCCCCCGAGACGTCGGGGGACGGTACCGACCGGGTGGTCGAGAGGTTCCTTGCTCGCCACGAGGAGTCTCGGACCTCCATGCGTGTCCCGCTCACGAAACTCTTGACGAGCGCGCTCACGATCGGGACCGGAGGCGCCGGTGCCCGCGAAGGTCCGATCTCGCAAATCTCCGCCGGCCTCGCCGATCTTCTTTCGGATCGCCTGGGGATCGAGCCTCTCGAGCGCAAGACCCTCCTCCTTGTCGGCATCGCGGCGGGGCTTTCCGCGATGTTCAAGAGTCCGCTCGGCGCGGCCTTTTTCGCCGTTGAGATCCCCTTCGCCACCCTGGCTCTTCAGATCGACGCTTTCCCCTACGCCCTTCTGGCGTCCGCCGGGTCCTATCTTCTCATGGGTGCGTGGGTGGGCTTTGCCCCCCTCCTGCCCGCCGCCCCCGTGCGCTGGGACGCCGGCGAGCTGCCGGCGGTCCTCGTGATCGCCCTCCTTTCGGGGCTTCTCGCGGCCGTGATTCCGACCGTCTTCTACCGGATTCGCGATCTTTCACGGCGGCTGCCGATCCACCCGGTGCTCAAGCCTGCACTCGGTGGTCTCGTGGTCGGAAGCCTCGGACTCGCGGTGCCGCAGATGCTCACCGGAGGCTACGGCGAGATGGCCCTCGGTCTGCGCGGCGGGTTGGGGATCGCGGTCGGTCTCGCCCTCCTTTTCGCCGTTCTCAAGATCTTCGCGAACGCCGTCACCGTCGGTTCGGGCGGCTCGGGGGGGACCACGGCCGAGATGTTCTTCATCGGTATCTTTTGGGGATTGGGGCTCGCGGGCCTTTGCCCGCTCGTCGGCCTCGGGCACGTCCCGCTCGTCCTCGGGGCTCTCGTCGGTATGGCCGGGGTTTGCGCCGGGGCGGTCCGTTCCCCCTTCGCGGCCTTCTTTTTCACACTCGAGATCAGCGGCGCATTCGGTCTCCTTTTCCCCATCTGTTTGGCCGCGTTCTTGGCGTTCTTTGTGCAGAGACTCGTCGCCGATCGGCTTCGTTACTCTTATCTGAACGGTGCCCAGTCGAGAGCGCACCCCGAGCGGCTTCTTCCTTAGGCGGCGGAGAAGACTATAATTCTTCTCCCGTCGGCGCTCCGAAAGGGATGAGACGGTGGACGTAGCTCAGGTGGTTAGAGTCCCGGATTGTGGATCCGGTTGTCGTGGGTTCAAGTCCCACCGTCCACCCCAAATCTTTTTTGGGGATGGCGCCCGACGGGCGAGGGAACCGAGACCGTGGGCCGTTAGCTCAATTGGTAGAGCAGTTGACTCTTAATCAATTGGTTGTAGGTTCGAGTCCTACACGGCCCACCACTGAACCACCGCACGCACGGAACGTGGAGAGACGGAGGACCCGTTGAGGATCCGAACCGTACGCGATCCGTTCGTAGTCCTGTGCCTCACACCTCGGTTGTGGCCGCGTCCTTCGACCTCAGGGGCCGGACGGCCCCGCGCGGCTCCGGCGGGATCTTCCGTCCGCGGCACTCTCGAGCCCTTCTCGTTCGAGCCGCCGCAGGAGGGTCTAGGTGTAATGTTTCAACAGGTTGTTGTGGAGGTTCCTTCGGACCGGACCTGAGATACTGGAAGTTGTCAAGCCGCCAGTTCCCAGGAGACCGGCCGAATGAACCACCATAAGAAGGCCGGACTTACGTTTGCGCGTCGCGGGGAGATGGTGCGCACGATGATCGAATCGAAGCTCTCCCCGGCGGCGGCCGCTACGGCCGCCGGGGTGAGCGAAACGACGGCCCGCAAGTGGCTCGCCCGCGACCGGGCGGGGGGGGCGACTGCGCTGGCCGACGCCAGCTCCCGACCCCGGACCAGCCCGCGGGCGATTCCTCCGGCTCAAGCGCGGGCAATCGTCGAGCTGCGGCGCCGCAGGCTGACCCAGGCCCGCATCGCCACCGCCCTGGGCCTCTCCAAGAGTCCCGTGAGCCGGGTCCTGGCGCGAGAGGGGCTGTCCAAACGGCGCG
>JAKCBQ010000066.1 GCA_021839245.1 Pseudomonadota bacterium | reverse complement strand
TCACCGTCGATTCCGCCGCCGCCTCCTTCGCGCCCGGAACCGAGACAAACACCGCCCCGGGATCCGTGACCGTCACCTTCTCGGGTCCTCTCGCCTACACAATGCCCGACAACGGGACGAAACCCGCGCCCGACGTCTCTCCTTTCGCCTCCGACATCCACGTGAGTTTCCCCGTGACCGACGCGGACGGCATCGCCTATCCGGCGAATCCTTTCACCTTCACAATCGGGTTCGCACCCGGTGATTCCACCACCATCGAGCAGGGTCGACTCTTCCTCGGCGACGCCTACGGGTCCGAACTCCTCGATCTCAACCCCGTCATGGAGACCCAGGTCTACGCGGGGTCGAGCACGGGCTGGGTGGCGTCGACTGAGGACAGCTGCACCACCGGGGTGAGTCTCACCCTGGAGAATCCCGATCCCTCCCAAGCCCTCACCCCCCAAGACACCTGCGTCTGGGAGAGCGGGGGGAACCTGAGCGGGCTCTCCTGCGGGAGCGGGAAGACGGGAGAAGATTTCGAGGAGCCCCCCGTCAACGGAAGTTTCAATCTTTGGTTCAAGGCCCCGGGCGTCCCAGGCGTCCTCACGCTCACGACCCAGACGATCCCCGCGTGGCTGGAGTACGACTGGTCCGGCAGCGGACAGGACAATCAACCTCCGACGGCCTTACTCAACTTTGGGCTCTACAGCGGAAACCCCCACCTGATCTATCTTCGTTTCATCCACTGACATCCAATCTCTCGCTCGGAGGATCCTCATGACCCGCCATTCATCGCTGATCCCCATCGTCGCAGCCCTTCTCCTCTCCTCGACGTGTCTCGCCGGGAGCGCTCCGTCAGCCGCCCCCCCTTCACCCCGAGCACTCTGGCAACGGATCGCCCGCCTCATGCATGAACCCGGCTCGATCCTCCCGGGGAGCCGTATCGACCAACCAGGCTCACGGCCCGTCGATGCCTACACGATCGACCGCGCCGACCCGGCCAGCCGACAGGCCATCCTGCACGCAGGCGGGATTGTCCACCTCCACCGTTACCCTTCGGGGGCGCTTCTCATTAAGGAGAATTTTTCGCGTCCGGGGCGGATGACGGGTGTGACGGCCATGCTCAAGATCCCGGGTTACGACGCCTCGGACCGCAACTGGCTCATGGCGTCCTACGCCCCGAACGGGCACGTCCTCGCCTACGGCAAGGTCGCAACCTGCATCGGCTGCCATGCCCTGGTCCGTCGTCAAGATTTCGTCTACGCGCCTCCTCCCACCCAACTTCTTCCCGTCGCCTTCATCGAGGCCTTCTTCCCGGGACAGAAGGTCACGGCCATTTATCGCAAACTCATCGCCGCCCATCCGGCGAACGTCGTCCACTGAGGACGCGGACGGTCTCAGGTCTCATCGAGGGACCCGAGGAAATCGTCGATGAGTCGCAGCGTTCGCAGCGGGACTTCGGCGAGAGGAAAGTGTCCGCATTCGTCGAGAAGGACACACCGCGCGCGGGGAGTCCAGGGGAGAATTTCCCGCGTTGCGAGTTCGGATGTGATCGCCCGATCGTAGCGGCCGAGAAGAAGGAGCGCGGGGACGTCCCAGGGCTGCATAAACCCGCATTCCGGCGTCGGGCGTACCCAACCTTCCAGATAGGCCGCAAGCACCTCCGGGGACGCCCTTCGGCGCGCGTCCTTCACAACGCTTTCCACCCAGCGTGACGGCAGTCGCTTCGCCGTGAGATAGTCCACCACCTTCCCGAGGAGAACCGCATCGCCTGTCGCGCCCGCGAAAAGATCCCGGGCCCGGGCTTCGAGGTACACCCCCGAGGGCGGCACAGGGGCCAGAAGAACGAGGCCCCGCGGCCGCGGGTGGGACTCAAGACCACCGCGGACGGCGATCAGCCCGCCCATCGAGTGCCCGACAAGAACCGCATCCGGCTGTTGTTTCACGGCCTCCCCGACGGCCTTGATGGCCGCCTCCACACCCATCTCGCCGGAGGGCCCGCCCGCCGCGTAGCCGGGCAGAGTCAGCGAAACGACGTTCCTTCCGAGCCCGTGGAGAGTCCGGGCACCTCCGCCGTCGCCGAGCCATCCGTGGATCCAGATCAACGGCGCGCGCGGTCTCCTCGTCCGTATCACGAGGATCCTCCGCGTCCGCGGCGACGAAGCCTGCGGTAGAGAGTGTTGCGTCCGATACCGAGCAGACGAGCTGCGGCCTCGCGCCGCCCACCGCTACGACGAAGAGCTTCCTCAAGAGCGAGTTCTTCCAGACGGCGGAGAGTGGCGGTAAAGTCCGCTTCCGAACATGAACCCAGCCAATCGCGAAGCCCCTTCTCCCAGGATACGCCGCGGCTTTCCACAAGCGTCGTGGCGCTTCGGATCGAGGTTGACGCGCGCATTTCTTCCGGGAGATCCGCCACCGTAATTTCGAGGCCCGCGACTTCGAGCGTCAGGCGTCGGCAGAGATTCTGGAGTTCGCGCACGTTGCCCGGCCAGGGCCATGCGACGAGCCGCTCGAGAGCTTCAGTCACCAGGACTTTGGGAGCGTGACCAAACCGAAAGGCCGCGTCCTCGAGGTAATGGCGGAGAAGAACCGGGATGTCGCCCGGACGTTCACGCAGAGGAGGAACACGGATGGCCACGACGTTCAGGCGGTGGTAAAGATCCTCCCGGAACCGGCCCTCGCGCACCAGAGCCGCAAGGTCACGGTGGGTCGCGGCCAAAATGCGGGCCTCAACGGCCATTGGACTCCGTCCGCCGAGACGATAGAACTCGCGTTCCGCCAGGACCCGGAGAAGCCGGGCTTGAAGTGAGAGTGGCATATCGCCAATCTCATCAAGGAAGAGCGTGCCACCCCGCGCCTGCTCGAAACGCCCAACGTGCTGGCCCACGGCCCCCGTGAAAGCGCCTCGCTCGTGGCCGAAGAGCTCCGATTCGAGGAGATCCTCGGGAATCGCCGCCGCGTTGACCGCGACGAACGGTCCCGACGGTCGTGGGCCGTGGACGTGGAGGGTGCGGGCGACGAGCTCTTTTCCCGTCCCTGTCTCCCCGAGTATGAGAACATCGCTCTCACGGCGCGCCAGCCGTCCCAGAATCCGGAACAAGCGCTGCATCGCCGGGGCTTCTCCCAGAAGCGTCTCGGCCGGTGGGCGAGAGGATCGAGGAACCGGAGGCTCAGCCGGCGGGCGCGTCCGAAGGGCACGATCCAGGACGGCTGCGAGCTCGTCGAGATCGATGGGCTTCGGAAGATACTCGAAGGCCCCTCCGCCGTAGGCTGCAAGCGCATTCGGAAGATCGGTGTGCGCTGTCACGACGATGACCGGCAGATCCGGCCGGCTTCGGCGAAGCTCTTCGAGAAGAGTCAGACCGTCACGACCGGGAAGGCGGATATCGCTGATGAGAACGTCCGGCGCTCGCTCGGCGAGCCGCGCCAGAACCTCCTCCGCCGCGGCAAAACCCTCGACCCTGTAACCCTCGGTCTCGAGCGCTCGTCCGAGGACCCAGCGGAGATTGGCCTCGTCATCGACAATCCAGATTTCGGGCATCAGGGTGCAACCTCTTCAACCGGAAGAAGGACCGAGAAAACGGTTTCTCCCGGGCGACTCCGCCACTCGATGAGCCCGCCGTGCCGCTGAACCAGATCCTGCGCGATGGCGAGTCCCAGTCCCGCTCCCCGTGTGCTTCCGCTCACCAGGGGAAGGAAAAGTTTTTCACCCAGCTCCGCGGGCACGCCCGGCCCGTTGTCGGCCACGTCGATGCGAATCACGAGGGGGTAGCGGCGGCCCTGGATGGTGTACTGACGCTCGATGCGGGTGCGAAGAAGGAGCATCCCCCGGTCCTCCATCGCCTCACGGGCGTTGCGCACGAGATTGAGAAGGACCTGCACGATCTGTTCAGGATCGGCCTGGAGCATGGGAAGGCTCGGGTCGTAATCACGATCGAGACGAAGACCCTTTGGGCCCTCGCTGCCTGTGAGACGGGCCACGCGTTCGACCGGTTCGTGGATGTTGATCGTTCTCCGCTCCGGGGGACGTCGTGGGCCCAAGAGGCGTTCGACGAGCCTCGAAAGGCGATCGACTTCCTGAATGATGATCTCCGTGCAGGCGTGCCCCTCGGTATCGTCGGGGTGACGCCGCGCAAGAAGCTGGGCAGCCCCACGAATCCCGGCAAGAGGATTGCGGACCTCGTGGGCCAGGGCGCGGACAAGATGGCGCGCGGCTTGATGCCGCGCGTTGAGTGCATCTTCTCCGCTGATGAGAAGATGGCGGTCGAGCGGCGTCAATTCCACCAGGAGCAGGTTCTCGGCGTAGGGAGCCACCACACAGTCGACGGTCAGTTGACGTCCGGCGACTTCAATGTGGTGCTCGCGGTAGGTGCGCATCTCCCAACGCTTCAGCAGGCGACGAAAATCCTCGGACAGGGGAAGAAGAGCGCGCGCCACCTCGTTCCGCCCGCCTCGGGCCAGGCCGAGAAGTTCCTGCGCTGCGGGATTGGCGTGGTGCACAGCAAGATCCGCATCGACGCAGAGTACGGCGACGGTGAGACGCTCGAGAAGCGCCGCCGGTTCCGTCGTCGCTTCGCCTCCAACCCGCAGCACGCGATCCTCATCCTTCGGACCGACGGCCGCCTCCGTGTTCAACGGCGCACATTTATCCGCGTCCCCGCCACCGGCGCAAGGGGATGCGGATGCAACAATACCGAATGTTGATGAACGTAAAAGACGGAGACGGCACGGGCAAGGACTTGCCCAGCAGGACTCACGAGAAGAACCATGAGTTTGTGGGTTCCCCGCCAGACGTGCTCAAGAGTGACGCTCGAAGCGCTGGTGGGGCCCGCGACTCTTTTCCCGTCGAGCTCATAGACAAACTCTTCTCCGGCAAGATAACCACGCGCGGCAACCGTTGCGGTGGTGACCCCTCCGATGTTGAAGAGGCTGGCGCCGTTGGCGGGGCTCAGGATACGCAGAGTGGGCTTCCGCACGGGCGGGGGGCTCTTCTTGACAGGGCCGTGGAATGAGCCTGTCGCCGGAGCGGGCAGGGCCTCAAGATCAAAGCCCTGCCCACCCCCAATGTCGACGCGCCGTGCCCCCGGGTGCGGGTGATCGGCGTAATGCACCGTTCCGCGCGGCCCCACCCAGGTGTAGACCGGCTGGGCACAGAGCGCCAGCGGCAGCAAGGCGAGGACAAGTGGCCACAAGTGCTTCAGGCTCATGACCACAAGCTTAGCCCGCCCGCTCCCGAGCTGCAAGCCGTGCTCGTCCCGACCTCCCGATCCCAGAGTTCCTTTCAGAGGGAATAGTAAAGCTCGAACTCGATCGGCACGGTGCAGATACGGACCCGGCTGATTTCCTCGCGTTTGATCGCGATGTACGCGTCGATGGCGTCGTCGGTAAATACGCCTCCGCTGGTGAGGAAGGCCCGGTCACGGTCCAGAGCGTCGAGGGCTTCCTCGAGACTGTAGGCGACCTGCGGGATCTTCCGGTCCTCGTCCGGGGAGAGATCGTAGAGATCGCGATCCGCGGCCGGACCGGGATCGAGCTTACGGGCCACCCCGTCGAGCCCCGCCAGAAGAAGGGCGGAGAAGCCGAGGTAGGGATTCGCGAGACCATCCGGGAACCGGATTTCGAGGCGCCGCCCTTTTTCGGACGTGGCGTACGGAATCCGGATCGAGGCCGAGCGGTTGCGGGCCGAGTAAGCCAGTTTGACCGGGGCTTCAAAGCCCGGCACGAGGCGGCGGTAGCTGTTCGTCGCCGGATTGAGCAGTGCGTTCAGAGCCTTCGCGTGCTGGATGATGCCACCGGCGTAATGGAGAGCCAGCGGACTCAAGCCCCCGTATTCCTTCCCGGCGAAGAGGTTCTTGCCGCCCTTGACGAGAGACGTGTGGATGTGCATCCCGCTGC
>JAKCBQ010000019.1 GCA_021839245.1 Pseudomonadota bacterium | reverse complement strand
CTTATGGGGCAGGTAATCCAGCGCATTGCGGAGGAAATGGACAGAGCACCGTTCCCAGGCGGCATCGGTCAACACCTCGGTGAGGGCTTTTTTGAGCCCCGCGTGATCGTCGGAGACGACGAACTCGACGCCGTAAAGACCCCGGTCCTTCAGGCGTACAAGAAAGTCTTTCCAGGACGACTGACTCTCACGCGGGGCGAGATCGACCGCCAGGACCTCCCGGCGTCCGCCCTCATGGATACCGATCGCGATCAAGACCGCCCGGGACCGAATGACACCTCCTCACGGACCTTCTCGTAGCGGGCATCGAGAATCAGGGAGGGATACGGCTCTTCCAGGCGCCGCTCAGCAAAAGCCGTGAGGGCCTCATCGAGCCCCTTGTTGACCGTGCTGATGCTGGAGGCCGAGAAACTATGCCCGCAGAGCTCCTCGGTGATCGCTTCCACCTTGCGAGTGGAGACGCCGCACGGACATCTCCGCCAAGGCGGCTACGAAGGCCTTCTCCGAGCGCTGGTAGCGCTCAAAGAGGGCGGTCTGGAACTGGCCGTGACGGTCCCGGGGGACCCGGAGCTCGAGCTTGCCGATGCGGGTCACCAGGCCACGTTCGTAGTAGCCGGCCCGGTAGCCTTGGCGGCCTTCCTGGCGCTCGTGGGGGCCGGCCCCCCAGGAGCTCGGTCATCTCGGCCTTCGGGACCTCCTGGACGGCCGCTTTGATCAAGGATTTCATCCAGTCACAGTCTTCTGCCACGAGGGCTTTAAGGTCGATCGGGTTGGTGCTATGCTTCTTCACGGTCATGGTATGGTCCCTCCGAATCAGGACATGGGGTTGACTAATATCCCTCATACCATGACCTCTGAATTTGCACACAAGTCCGTACACAACCCATAGGCCCCGTTCACGGCCAGAGAGACCGTCGCCACCGCACCCGTCGCAGATATATTTTTTTCAGCGATCCATATAGATGAGCATGGGATTTGATCTCGGACGGCAGCGTTGTGCAAGCTTCTCCGCCACCTTCAGATGAATGGGAATGTCTTGTTGACGATACGCCCGCTTCAGCAGACGCAACATCGGGATGACATTCGCTTCAGGGTGGCCGCGTTGTCTACATAGTGCCCAGAAGATGAGTGGCGCGTAATGCTTAACGCCATGCTTGTAATATGAAAAACCCTGTACCCTAGCACCGTGCCGGATCAAATAACGCGCAAGAATAATCTGGTTGTTCATGACCGCAATTTCTAACGCAGACGCATGGTGCATCCTTGCATTAACCGATTTTCCAAGTTTTATCAACTCCCTGATCCACACGATCGCTCGCCGCTGGCTGCTTGCATGCAACACATTGTACTGACTAGCAGAGCTTACGTAGGCAATAATGTCGTTTGATGAATCACGCAACTTGTCCTGGCCCCACGGCGTATCCAACAGATAAAACTGCAGAATCGAGCGTGACACAGTACAGCCTGAACGGTTAAAGACCGAAACAAGCAAATATGCTGTGGGAATCCTGGAGCAGATCCATACGAAACCGGCTGCCCAAACGACAATGAGAATCAACACAGCGATTAGGCTTCGCACCGCTATCTTGCGAAGATTCATTGACTTTTACCCTCAGTGTTTAATGAAACTCTCATCGTAGTGACCTAATATACGCCGGTTCTCAAAATAGTCCTCAAAACGCAAAGCCAGTACATTCATGACAGCCCGATTTATTCGAAATTCTTTATACAGCTGACGACTTCCTTGCATCCGATCAAGCTGATCGGCGGCGGCGTTTGCCAAATGCGCCTCTCGTGCCAGATTCAAAAATTCCACAACGTCATTCGGTTCTGGCGCGAACAAGCCGACTATAAACTTAATGCCCTTCTCAATGAGGCCAATGTTTTGGGTTGCCTGCATTCCGGCATATAAAAGGCTCTGGGCAAAAGCCCTGTCCTGGAGTGTAATTGTTTTGAGTTTTTTCCCAAAAATATGATAAATAACCATCCGCGCACCAGCCTTGCTAATTACAATCTGACTCTTTCTCCACTTCCGGAGATGGACGTGGGCAATCGCATTGAACATCTGCTGGAAGGCTGCGGACCACGCTCCGTTGGCAAAACTCGCCCCGGCGAGCTTGGATAGTCCACCTCCCACCGCCGAGGCAATGGCCACATCCAGGACATCCTGCCCAAACGACCCATACGTCAACTGCGACTCCATCACCGCTCCAGTAAACGCCCCCAGAAACCCTCCGACAAAACTCCCCCCGGTTGCCTTCGTCGCCAGCCCTCCCACCGAACCCTCCAGCAGACCCTTCTCGATCACTCCGCTCGCACCCGGTCCGTAATCCAGCCAACCCAGATAGCCCATCGCCGCTCCGTCCACTGCCCCCATCGCCCCATCGCGCAGATTCCCGCCCGATCCGGCAAAACCTTCCGTGAACCCTAAGGCAGCCTCATACTCCACGCTCTCCAGCACGCTCGTGGCTCCTGCCCCCGCTTCATACGACATCACCGCCATCGTAATCGCCACCATGAGATCCGACACGAAACTGAAACTCAACGCCCCGGTGGGATCCACCAGCGTCTCCGGATCATCCCCCGCGTAGACATACGGACTCGCACTCGCCCCCGCCGGATCCGGACTCAGCCACCGTCCGTAGCCCGGGTCGTACACCCGCGCCCCCAAGACCTCTACCCCGAGCGACGTCAGGTCCTGGCCTCCGGTAAACCCTTCCCGGCTCCCGTAAGTCCCGTTCAGGCTCTCCCCGGGCTCGAGCGTCTCCCAGTCCGCCTCCGACCGGAGGCGCCCAAAGGGCGTATACGACACCGCCCCTTCTTCCGCCCCGGCCGCATTCGCGTACGCCTCGACACTCCCGAGAGCTCCCCGGAACAAGTACGTGAACCCACTCGTCCCGTTCGTCCGGCTGGTCAGGATCCCGATCGTCTCCCCGCCCACCACCACCGACTCCCGGTAACTGTCCACCCCGTCCGCTCGCACCACCGCCCGGACCAGACCCCCGTCCATCTCGTAAACCGCCTCCGACCCCGACGCCCCGGAGACCACCTCCGACTCGAGCCCCCCGTCCGGCGTGTACTGAAACATCCCCGTCCCCGTCCCCGTCGTCACCTCACTCGCCAGCCCGCGCCCGTCGTACTCCACCGTGAGCCCAAGCCCGGCCGTCATCCGCCCCGCCGCGTCATAATCCAGACTCCCCGCCGTCACCCCGGGTTCCGCTCCCGTCACCGACACCGAGGCCACCTGGTCCGGATTGCTCCCGTAGGTATAGTCCACCGTCCCCCCGAGCCCCGTCTTGCTCTCGAGATTCCCCACCCCGTCGTAGGTCGCCGTGAACGTCGTCGCCGTCAGCCCGTCCGCCGTCGTCGTCACCTTCACCAGACGCGAATCCCCGTCGTAGCCGTACGTCTCGCTCTCCCCCGTCACCAGATCCTGACGGCTCACACGCTCGCCGTAGACGTCGTACCCGTACTCCTGGTGCAGAATCCAGACCGAGCCGTTCTCGACCCCGGTCTCGAGCAACTCCCCCGTCGCCGCATCGTAGGTCCGGGTCAGCGTATCCGCCACGCCCGCCTCTTCGGCCTCGGTCACCTGACCCCGCGCGTCCACCCCCTCGAGCTGCCAGTAGGGATGCGTCGGATCGGGACCGTAGACGGACGTGAGATCCCCGATCCCGTCGTAGACATAGTTCACGACCAGCTGCCAGCCCCCGGGTGTGGGAGGCGCCGCGGCCGCCGTCGATGCCGCGGAGAAAGACGACGTGTCGGCCGCCACCATCGATGACGATTCCCCCGGGGATGACCCCGTCGCAGAGGACACGCTGGGGCTCAAGCCACTCGGCGTCGATTCCTCCGGGGTCGAACCGCTCGCCGCCGCCGGCTCGGCCGGCCGGGCCGATGTCGGGGTCCCCGACATCTGCGCGGTGAGCACCTGCGGATTCGGCTTGCAGCTCGGACAGCCCCCGCCGCCCCCGCCGCCCGACTTCACCGGATCGATCACCTCGAGCGAACCGCTCCAGGGCCCGCAATCGCTCCCGTGACAGGCCTGGACCCGGTACCAGTGCGTCGCCCCGTCGCTCCCAAAGGTTTCCTCCACCGGCGGACCCGACACCGAGAGCGTGCCCGCATCCGAAAAACTCTCATACGCCGACTCTTCCAGGTTGTACGACGTCACGTCCCCGTAGCTCGGGGCGGTCCAGTAAATCCAGTAGTTCCCCCCGGGATACCGCCCTTCGGGATCCTTCATCGTGGGCGTCCCCGGTGTCCCGGGCGTGAGATCCACGGTCTCGTCCGTCGGCCCGCTCGGGGCTCCGCAGCCCGTGCTGTTACACGCCTGAACCTCGTACCCGTACGTCCCGTTCGGCTCGGCACTCCCCGGCGACCAGCTCGTCGCGGATCCCGTATACACCGGGCTGTACGACCCTCCGTCGATCGACTGCTTGAGATCGTAGGAGGTCACGTTCGCAACGGCCGACCACGAAACCGTGTACTCCCCGCTCGCACTCGGGTCGGGACTCACAGACGGAGCCCCCGGCACCCCCGGCGGGATCGCCACCGACACGCTCACCGTCGTCGAATCCGACGCATACCCGTCCCCCACCGTGAGCTCGAAGACATAGGTCCCGTTCACCGCCAGAGAGACCGTCGCCACCGCACTCGTCGCGTCATTGATCGTGACTGTCGCCGGTCCCGACACTTCGCTCCACGCATACCCCAGGGTGGACCCGCTGTCCGGATCGGTCGATCCCGATCCGTCGAGGGTCACCGTCCCGGCACTCGTGAGTGTCGTCGGCGACGCCGTCGCCTCGGCCACCGGTTTCACCCCGTAAATCGAAGGATCCGGCACCGGCGGATAGGTCACGCTCGCCAGTTGCCCAAGCGCGGTGTAGCTCCGGGTCTCCGTGTACGCCACCCCGTCGATCGTGGTCGTCTCCCCCGTCACCGCCCCCTCGGGATCGTAGGCGAGCGTGCGGGTGTAGTCCGTCCCGTTCGACACCTCGACGAGCCGGCCCGCATCCGGGGCACTCGTCCCGTAGACCCAGGTGCTCGTCGTCGACGTCCCGCTCGCCCCGTCGGTCACCGTCCGGGAAACGAGATTACCGTCGAGATCATAGCTTTCAGTAACCGTGTTCCCAGTCGGGTCTTTCTGCTCGAGAAGCTCCCCGAGCGCATTCACAGCGTAGGTCCAGGTTCCGTTCGAGGCGCTCGAAAGTCCGATCCGGTGCCCGGCCGCATCGTAGGCATAGGTGGTCACTGCCCCGACCGGAGTCTTCTTTGCCACGAGATCGCCTTCGGCGTCATAGCCGTAGGTCGTGGTCTCCCCCATGGGATCGGTCACCGATAGCACGTGGCCCAACACCCCCTTCACTGTGACCGTCGTGCGCCCGTTGTCGTCGACCGTCGCGGTCCCCGCATCGCGGCTCTCCGCCACTACATCGGTATACCCCGTGGGTGGCGTAGCGGGTGCGGGTGGAGACGACACCGTGCATTCTCCCCCGCTCGCCGCGCTCACCGTCTCGTCCACCCGCCCGCGTGCGTCGTACCCGTGCCAGACCCAGCACGGCGTCGAACCCGCAAACGTCGGGACACTCGTGAGATAGGGCCGTCCAAACGCGTCATAGTAGGTTGACTGGACCACCTTCTGTCCGCCGAACGCTTGCCGCGCCGTCGCAATCGCCCGTCCGTGGTGGTCATAGTCGGTCGTGACCGTCGGCATCCCCGACCCGCTCATCGTCACCGAGTAGGCCGCCCGCGCATCCATACAATCCCCGTTACACCAGGCGTAGACGGTCGTCGTGGACGCGCCCGGCCACGGACCGGCCGTGCCCACCAGACGTCCGAACCCGTCGTAGGTCCGGGTCACCGTCTCTCCGTTCGGACCCGTGATCGAGAGATCTTCCCCGAGATCATTCACCGTGTACGTCGTCTCGAGACCGAGCGGGTCGGTTTTCGCCACCACGAAGCGGCCGTTCGTGTCATAGGTCGTCGAAGTGGTCCGCGTTGCGAATGTATTACCGCTCTCGGTCACGCTCACCACGTTGCCGTAACTGTCGTGGTTAAACACCCGCGTCCACGTGAGCGCCGGCACCCCGGGCTCGAAGGTCTCCGAATCGAGTACACAATCGGGTCCGGACCCGTAGGTGTAGGTCGAAGACCGGCTCATCGGCGCCTCGTCCGACCCGCTCTCGGTCACGGTCGCCGCCGTGAGCCGACCGAGACAATGAGTTTGGGTGTCGTTCGTGTAGGTGTTCGATGTCGCCGTCGTATGGGTTTCCCCGCTCACCGGGTTGGCGACGGTGGTCGTGACCGTCGTCGCGTTGCCCCACTCGTCATAGGTGGAGGTGGTCGTGACCGCCCGGTCGAGGGCGCCGTTCGCGAGGGCGTACTGGTCATCCACGTTTTGCGACACGTACGGAAACACCGCGTCAGTGCCGGCGGTCTCCTGGGCGAGGGTGTCGGACATGGAACTGAGCTTGCCCCCCGGGCCGTCATAGGTCTGGTCGAGCACCATCCCGGTATAGGGAAATGCAGTCTCATAATCCGTGACCGTTTTGTAATTGAGGCTATTGGTGACAATCGTGCGGGCAAACCCCAGAAATCCACGCCCGTCCAGGTCGATCCGGGCTTCACGGTACTGGTAGCTCGTCGTGATCGGTGTGATCCCGGTCACTTCCGGCGTTACAACGGAAGTCACCACGTAGAGCGGCCCGTCGAATGATCGCACCGCAGCCGCATCAGTCCCGCTCGCACAAGTATCGCACTCCGTGTTGGCCGTGGTTGCCTCGTAATAGGATCCGGACCCCGATGCAGGACTGGCCGCAAGAGATCCGTAGTTGATCGTGATGTCCACGCCGAGCCCATTCGTGATCCCGACCAGCTGTTCGCCACGGGTCGAGTTCGCCGATCCCGCATGCTCATAGACTTGCCAGTTCTCCGTCAACCCCGCCAAGCCCACCAGCATGTCTCCCGTCCCTTTTCCCGAATAATCCATCGATTCCACGGCGATGACATCGGATGCATTCGCACCGGGGATCGATATCGGGGTATCGCTGATGAGTGCCTCCGTGCCATCGTAGCCTGCCCAGCTCAAAACCTGCCACGTCCCGTTCTGACAAGGAACCAAGAGGTCCGCCTGTCCGTTGCCGTTGTAGTCCAGTACCGACCAATTCGCGCTGGATGGCGCACTGGACGGCGTCCAGTACTGCTCAAGAGCGAAGTCGCCACCGCCTTCATTCATGTACACCTGCCATTGACCATTGTTGAAAGCTATCTCGTCGTCGAGACCGTCTCCGTTGAGATCGAGAAACGCGACGGTGCCCTGGTCCGGGATGGCCCAGTGTTCAAGGGTGCCGGTTGCATGATTCCAGGTCAACACCCCCACCGCTTGGGTACACGGCGCGGTGCTGGTTGGGCTGGTGTCACAGCCTTGAGCACCTATGTAGAGCCCGATCTGGCCATGCCGGAAGGCAATTGGCGTGAGCTGGGTTGACGCGTTCACGACGTAGCCCGTGTTGACCGGACTCGAGGCGAAAGTCCCATCATTGTTGGCATAGTACCAAAGTGTTCCGTTATACTTGAAAAAGAGCCACGGATAACCGGTGCTGGCAATATCGGCGGCAACCGGTGCGGGATTGGTCCCACCAAAATAGTTGAGCGGCGAGCCGACCTCCACAAAATGAGGATCCCCGGTAGCCACCCAATGCAGAATTTCGAACTTGTAACCGCTCACAGGAAAAAGAAAATCATCGCTCCCGCTGTCATCCATGTCGAAGACCGCTGCCTGGCTGGGCGCGATGCCAACGGGGAAACCTGTCCCGACTACCATGGGCGATCCCGATGGCTCATGCACCATCACGTTCCAGGTTGAGTCACTACCGGCCTGCGAGTTGTACACGAGATCCGTGAGCCCATTCCCCGCAAGATCGGCGGTATAGATATAGGCTGGCTCCGGAATATCGCCCATGAGCGATATGGGTGTACCCGAAAAGCCTGTCTCGGGCGATGTGTATGCAAAAGTCGTGGGCGGCAAACAGGATCCAGCTGCATCGCACTGGTCGATCGAGGTCAACTCAGGCGTTCCTACAGCAGGAATGTTGTAGGTGAGATTGTAGGTCCAGAGCACATTGCCCGACGACTCGACCTCGATACTGGTCAGCACGTGCTTGCTGATGCGTTCGAACCCATCCAGATAACTCACCTGCCAGTTGCCTGCCGTGAGCAGGGCATAGTTGAAAGTGATGCTCCCGACCGTCGTGCCCGACGCATTCCCATAGTCAATCGAGGTCAACCGATAGCCGGTATCCGCACCGGGCCTATCCAAGGGATCGTCTTGCGCTTTTACATAGTGGAACGTAACGAAGTTCCCAGATCGGTCGGTCACCTCGTGGAGCAGCCAGCCCAACACCATATCCCCGCCAGTCTGCCCGGTCTGGATCTGGGAGTTGGTAGTGGTTCCATACTGACGGATCAGGCCGTCTTTGCTCCAGACCGTGAACGACTGCGGGCCAGAGCCCTGACTGCCGTTCGAAGTGATGAAGCGGAAGGCCGCAAGGGGCGTGTGATAGCTGGCGCCGCTCGTCCAGTACGAACCACCGCTCGCATCCGGCAGAAGATGCGCACCATCCAGACAAAACCGGTCATGTGCCGTCAGATTGACGGGTGCATTGTATCCATCCGTCGCGATGGTGGCTGGACAGAGGCTGATCGCCGACAGCCCGGATAGCGCCCAACCGAGACCGAGGTTGGTGACTCCTGCATCACTATTGTATGCAATCGCAAGATGCGGCTCGAGGCCGTTCACCCCGGGCGCTACCGCAATCGGAATGCGGTAGGTCGCCGCCCCAGTCGGACTCACCGAGAACTTGCCCGGCAGCGTCCCGACCGCCGGGGTCGCAGAACTGCTTGAGCTGCTCGTCTCCGCCGTGGCAGAGGAGGTCCCGCTCGTCGCCCTCGCCATCCCCATCCCGCCGAACGGTCCGCCACTGGCGCCATCACCACCTGCGGAGAAGCTCCCGGACCCGCCTGACATGGCCGTATCCGAGCCCGGTTCTCCGGACCGTAAGGTCCCGAGGGAGCGACCACAGTCTCGACCTTGAGGAGCTGACCCGTCGGTCCAAAAAACGCGCGCCGATAGGGCAACCCCACAACGCGTGGAACCATGAGCACACTCCCACCCCCGGATGGGGTGGTCACCTGATCCGGCACGAGCTCGTAACTCTCGGTCGACCAGTCCACCCCGCCGGTCATCGCCGACCAGCGCGCCGTGAGGCCGCCGATCTTCCCGGAAGGGCCACTCAAGAGTACTTCCACATGCCCCGTGGGCGTCCGCGGCTGGAGCAGAAGATCGTCCCGCCCATCCCCTGTGAGATCCGCCACCACCACCCGGTGTGCTGTGGATGCCCAGTCAATCCCTAAATGATCCCCTGTCCAGGATTGTACGATCCGCTCCGGCACACCGCTCCGGCTGAGCCGCACGAGATGGCAACAGGCGCTCGAACCCGTCTCACCCCGCGAGCGCAACAGAAGTTCCGCCCGACCGTCCCCGGGAAAATCACCCGCCACGATCGACGTCGTGAGATCCGACCACGCAAGACCGAGCGCACCCCCATCAAAACTCGCCGCCAGATTCCGGAATCCCCCGTGCGGGCCCGCCAAGGTCACACCGTCCGCACCACCCGAATATGACGCCTGCAGAAACAGATCATCCCGCCCGTTCCCCGCGAAATCCCCCACCACGAGATGGTGGGTCGCAACCGTAAGATTCCCTATCGTACTGAACGGACCCTGGGGAACCTCCTTGTAATGTTTGCCGCGCGGACCGGGAACAAAGACTGCACTCGTGAACCCCGGCTCACCCTGAAGCAACACCGCATCCCGCCCGTTCCCCGTGAAATCTCCCACCACCACCCGGTGCGTTTTCCCCGACCAGTCGACCCCGTCCTGCGTCTTGCTCCAGTCCACCGCCGGTGCCAGACTCCCATCCGCTTGGGACAGGAGAACCCCCACATGGAACGCTCCGGCCAGCGGCTGATAGAGCACGCTCGACCAGCCCATCCCGTTGAAATCCCCGCCCACCGCCCGGTGGTTCGCCCAGTTCGAGCCCCCGAGCCCCTCTGCCTGGACTGGCCACTCGAACATCATGAAAAAACAAAGCACGCACGTGAGTAACCGGGTCCCGAGACTGCGGTTTCGCATGGGTTCCTTCCTTCCACTGCTTGTGGTGGTCTTCTTGCGAAAAACCTACATTAAAAAAACTGGATTGTCAAGTGGGATGTAGGCGTCCACCAGCTTGGGCACTCTGGGGTGGTGTTGAAATAGACATTGAGAGGAGGATTCCGGCCAAGTCAGTGCTGCGGGAAGCCAGACGCTATAGAAGGCCCAACCGTCCGCGGGTTTCTGGTGAAAGAGGGTGAGGTCGGCAAAGGAGTGTTCTCCGTTGTCATCCTTGAAGAACTCCGAGACCGCGCGGTTGAAGCCCTCGATGGGAGCGTTCAAGCATGGCCTTCGAAGCGTTGGGATCGGTGTTCCAGTCCGGGTGCCGTTGCGGGCGCGCTCGAGGGTCTCCACCGCCGGGTATTGCAGGCGGCGGACTCGCCCCCTTGGGTTTGCAGGGCTTGGGCTGACACCGCAGGGGTCGGGGGCGATTGGCGGTTGATGCACTTCGGGGCAACGCGCATCTTGTCGGGAGCGCAGACGATGATGCGGCCGAAGCCGGGGGTAGGCCGTCCGCTTCACACCAGGAGGCGAGCAGGATGCGCAGCTTGCTCCAGTGGAGGTAGCGGATGCGCGGATGTCGGATCTCGGTCCCAAGCCGCGGGTCGGGCCGGGGTCAGCGTGTCTTCTGGGGACGGAGGGAGACCGTGCGGCCCGCGCCGCCGGATTGAGGTGGCTTCGCGCAGGGTCTTCTTTCGGGGATACCCCTTTCGGAGGTAGAGGAACCTTCGGGAAGCCACGAAAGCATCCATGAGCATCGAGGCCGTGCTTGTCCCGGAAGAACAGGATCTCGAGTCGTCGTTGGTCTCCTGGGGCGTCGTCTCTTCAAGCTGCCCGGAGGACGCAACCCGGTCAACACCCCGAAGACCGAATCCGATGTGCCGGAGCCCGAAGGACCCCTCTCCTTCGCCGAAGGAGCATCAAAGGTTTCCGACTTATACAGACTTATGCAGTGGGTGAGTTGAAGCTCGCGACAGCTGCGATAATGCATCTGTTGACCCTTTGGAATCCTTTCACTGGGTGTAGTCTAATCTCTTGGCACTCGCCCCTTGGGGTGGATCCCGGATTGAGACAAGGATTCAAACTATCGTCTGGCAAGATATTAAGGACGATGAGTGTAGGTAAGAGGAAGGCGTTCAAGGCCAAGGGAGGGGTGGAGACCATTCGTGGACGAAGACCGTGAAACCGTGAATAAGATCACCCCGGAGCCCGGGGCCCACCCGCCTCGGCGAATCCAGTGGAAGTGGCTTGTCCGGCCCAGGCGGAATCGCTGGTTGACGGCAAGCGGGGACCTCGGCCGGTCGATGCGCGGAGTGACCCGCAGCGCCTTCATAGAGACGGGATGTCTCAAGGCCGAGCGGGATTGTCCCGCACCCTCGGATTCCACCGAGTCAGAGGTGGCCATGCACATGGGACCGATGGTTCGAGCCACCGTCTACGCTCAACGGAAGTTGAAGCCCAGCGTCGAAGAGGTGGGCCCATGAATCGGATTGATGCCCGATACACGGCTGCACTCTTCTGGGTCTGGTCTACCGCTCGGGTCAGGGTAGCGTAGCCTGTATCGCGGGCAAGTATCACCATGGTAATGGAACGAGATCGATGATAGGCCTTTCGCATCTCAGGAATGAGGAGAGTCAAGCCTCCCTGTTGCGGATAGGTAGGCGCATCCTTAACAAGGCTCCCACCTTCCTTCCTTATATCTTTGCCATTCTCCTGGCTACGGCGCTTCCCTCTCTCCTTTGGAGTCAGGTTCTCGATTTCCTGCCTCACTCTCAGGTTCAGGATGGCGGAAAAATAATCGTTAAAAAAAGGGGATCGTCGATTGCCATTTTGGTGAAGAACTCCCCCTTCGGCTTGCCTCCTCCTTCAAGATCTGGAGCGGAATCATCATCCACGATCGTCAGGTCAACCCTGTCTTTGACCCTCTTTGGCATCGCTTTGACACACCATCGCCGTGACTCATTGGCTCTCATCGGTATGGCAAACGGTGTCGAGCATGTCTACCGACCGGGCGATATCCTTCCAGCTGGAGCTCGGCTCGTTGCAGTACGACGCAATCGTGTCTTCATACGCTATCAAGGTTCTCTACAGACCATTGTGTTTCATCATCATGCCCTTTCAAGTGGGGTCACGTCGGAAGCCCCCGGGTTTTCGGGAGTGCCAAAAGCTCCCGTACCATCGCCGGCCTCACATCTTCGTTCGCACCCACCGAGCCTTCTCAACTATTTCCGACCCATCCCTGTCTACAACAACGGACGCTTTGCGGGAGTAAGGCTCTATCCGGGTCACGATGTGACGCTTTTCAAGCGGTTCGGGCTTCACTCGGGCGACATTCTGACGGCTGTGAACGGCGTTACCTTGACCAACCCACTCCAGGGCTACAATCTTATCCAACGCTTCGCGGCCCGCCGCGTACCGATCATACTCAACATTCAACGAAACGGTACGACACTTGTGATTAGTATTCCGACAAACTCGACTTTTTGACGGTCTTTACGTAAATCATGATGAAAAAGTTTTTTCGAACGGCAGGAAAGCTTGCGGCCTTCTCAGTGGGGATCGTCCTGGCAGGATCTCTGATGTCGAGTACGGTGCGAGCCCAACCGCCCATGACGCGCATCCCAAGACCGGTCCATTCGCATGAGATTCTTCTTAATTTCAAACAGGCTCGGATCAGTTCAGTTGTACGCATGATCAGCCGTATTACAGGAATGAATTTCATTCTTGATCCCAGGGTGCAGGGTAACGTGACGATGGTATCGTCAAGCCCGATTCCCACCCTCGCTGTCTACCCGACTTTTCTGGCCATGCTGGCCGTGCATGGCTACGCGGCGTTGCCGGTAGGCCATGATACTTACAAGATTGTCCCCTCGTTGTCTTCGTATCAAACGTCGGGCGGACGCACGACTTTCGCTCCGGGCGTTCCCGGCGAGGAACCCATTACAGAGGTTGTTCGCCTCCGCTACACGAACGCCGCACAGCTCGTTCCCGTTTTGCGACCGTTAATGAGTCCCTCGGCCCAGCTCTCCGCCTACACACCCTCCAACATGCTCATCATTTCGGATCGAGCCAACAACGTGGCTCGACTCCTGCGGGTCATCCGACGTGTCGACAGACCCACCACCATGGGAATCGACATCCTCCCTTTGCACTATGCCTCGGCCACAAGCATCGTTCATATACTCGACAGCCTCTATCGTGGCGAACATGCGAACGAAGCCATCCCTACTCGGTTGGTCGCCGATACCAGGACGAACAGCATCCTGATTGCCGGTTCATGGTCCGAACGTCTGGAGCTGCGCTCTCTGATCGCGAGCCTGGACCGTCCCGTCTCCAGCGGCGGCAGTACGCAGGTCATCCGCCTGAGATACGCGCGCGCCAAGTCACTGGCGAAGATCCTCAACACCTATCTCAAAGCCATCGCCCACGAACAGGCCGCCGGCAAGGGGGCGAGCGGGGTCGGCGCGTTGCATCCGGTCGTGGTTGCCGACACCTCCATCAACGCCCTGGTGATCACGGCCCCGACAAAAATCATGCGGTCGTTGCGCAGCATCATCGACCGGCTCGACGTGAGACGGGCTCAGGTCCTCGTCCAGGCCATCATTGCCGAGTTGACTTCCAACGCGGCGGCCCAGCTGGGGATCACCTGGGCCGCGCTCGGAGCCGGCGCGGTGGGGTTGACCAACTTCAGCGGTGTGGGCACAGGAGTCGTTCAACTTGGTGAGGCCTATGAGGGCAACGCAGGCGGCGTGGGTGTGACGAGCACGGGTACGTCGGGCACGGCAGTTGCTCCCCTGGCCTCAGTCAACATTCCCGACGGGCTTCTTTTTGGTGTCGGACGGATTGTCAGTCACGGCCTCAGCTTTGCCGCGCTTCTCAACGCCCTGGCGTCCAACACCAACACCAATATTTTGTCCACACCCAGCATCGTGGCGCTCGATAACCAAAAGGCCAGAATCGAGGTGGGGCAGAGGGTTCCCTTTCTCACGGGGCAATACGCTTATACCTCGGCCAGCACAGCTGCTGGTGCCGGCGTGGTAAATCCATTCCAAACCATCGAGAGACACGAGGTGGGCATCACCCTTCAGATCCAACCGCGGGTCAGTGCTGGGAACAGCATCATTCTCAAGATCGAGCAAAAAGCCTCCAGCCTTGCGCCGTCCGTTCAAGGGGCCATCGATCTCATCACCAACAACCGGAAGATTTCGACAACCGTCATCGCCAACAATCATCAAATCATTGTTCTGGGCGGACTAATCAGCGATCAAATCAGCGAGACGAAGGAAAAGGTCCCTTTTCTCGGGGACATTCCCCTTCTTGGCTATCTGTTTCAATACGCCAGCACGTCCAAGCAGAAGCAGGATCTCATGGTCTTTCTGCAACCCTCGATTCTTCGCACCCGCCGCCAGACGGGGTTGAGCACGGCGCAAGCCTATCGTTTCCTGAGAACCCTTGAGGTGAGACACCAGCGGCCCATCCCTCTCATGCCGCGGAGTCATCGTCCGGTCCTACCGTCGCTTCATCCGAAGCGTGCGGTTCACCAGCCCACGATGGTTCCTTTCTCAAGCACCTCGTCCCCGCGCGAGCACACGACACTCTAACGATGGCCGATTTGTCTTCGTCGCAGGTCTCATCCGATTCGCCCGAAGCCGATCTGGACAGGGAGGCATGGTTGCCTTTGGCTTTTGCGCGGCGGTTTGGGGCGCCTCATCGTGCTCGCGTGCTGGATGAGCAGGAAGCCTGGTTGCCAGAGTGTTCCCTGCAACCTCCGCGATCCTGGGGTTGTGTCTGTCAAGTTGTGCAAATTCCTTCCGTGTATGAGGGAGGATTTCATCAGGCTGCCGCCGGGAGGCGCTCGCGCCACTGCTCTTTCAAGAGATCCATGTTGAGATAACGATTGTCCTCAAGCCAGGCTTCATGGGTCTCGACACAGAGAGCCCGCACCAGACGCAGGCAGGACTCGGCATGGGGGAAGATCCGCACCACCCGCGTCCGGCGCTTGATCTCCTCCGCCACGAGGGCTTTGAGGTCGATCGCGTGGGTGCTATGCTTCTTCACGGTCATGGTATGGCCCCTCCACTGGACAAGGGGTTGATCCAACCTCCCTCATACCATGACCTCTGAATTTGCACACAAGTCCGTACACTACCCGGCTCCATCATGTCCTCGGCCCTCAATACATGCCCAGGAGTACTTGGGCATGTATTGATCCTGAATCGTCATCGCCTTGTCGGCCTGCGAATTTTTCATTCCCATAGACACCGCTGATTGACAGCGCCAGCGCAATTCACGCCAAGGAGTGCCAAAGGCTTCAAAGGTTTCTGGACTTATGCAGCGTACGCGGGCGACCGATAAAATGAGCACGCCCCGCTTCACAACAAACGTCTTCATGCGCCTGCACATCCTCGGCATCGGAGGGACATTCATGGCGGGTCTGGCCGCCCTCGCCCGCTCCCTCGGCCACGAGGTCCGTGGGTCGGACCGGACCCTTTGGCCACCGATGAGCGAACAGATCGCCGCTCTTGGGCTCGAGGTGGGGCTCGGATACCGACCCGAACATCTCGATCCCGCCCCCGATCTCGTTCTCGTCGGCAACGCCCTCGTGCGCGGCAATCCCGAGCTCGAGGCGGTCCTCGCCCGCGGTCTGGCCTACGAATCGGGGCCACGCTGGCTCTTCGAGAACGTGCTCCGCGGACGGACGGTCTTGGCGGTCGCGGGCACCCACGGGAAGACGACGACCGCCAGCCTTCTCGTCCATCTCCTGCGCGCCGCCGGTCTCGAACCCGGCTACCTGATCGGGGGACTCCCGGGCGACGGACACCCCTCGGCCGCGCTCGGCCGTGATTCCCTCTTCGTCATCGAAGCGGACGAATACGACACGGCGTTTTTCGACAAACAGCCCAAGTTCATGCACTACCGTCCGCACGTGGCCGTGCTCAACAACATCGAATACGACCACGCCGACATCTATCCGGATCTCTCCGCCATCCGCCAGGCCTTCCATCACCTCGTCCGAACCGTGCCCGGCCCCGGGCGTCTCATCGTCAACCGTGACGACCCCGAGATCGAACGCGTCCTCCACCTGGGAAGCTGGAGTCCGGTCGTCGGATTCGGGTTCACGGCGGGGGAGTGGCGCGCCGAGATCGATGCCAAGGACGCCCACCGTTTCACCGTGCGGCGCGAAGGAGGGGCTTCCGCCCCTGTCGAATGGTCTCTCCTCGGCCGCCACAACGTCGCGAACGCGCTGGCCGCCCTCGCCGCGGCAGAAGCCGCGGGGGTCGAGCCCACGGCCGTTTGGCCCGCCCTTGCAACCTTCCGTCCTCCGCGCCGGAGACTCGAACTGCTCGGCGTACGCGACGGGATTCATGTCTACGACGACTTTGCCCATCATCCGACGGCGATCGCCACCACCCTCGACGGGCTGCACGCCCGCATCGCCCCGGCCCGCCTCGTCGTCGCTCTCGAACCCCGCTCGAACTCCATGCGCGCCGGCGTGCACCGCGCGGCACTGGCCGAAGCCCTCGCCCGAGCGGATCTCGCGGTGCTCCTTCTCCGCCCCGACCTTCCGTGGGACACCCGTGAGCTTCTCACCGCGCTCGGGCGACGGGCGATCGCCGTGCCCGATGTGGACAGTCTCCTCGACGTCCTCGCCCGAGAGACACGCCCCGGCGATCACGTTCTCTTCATGTCGAACGGGGATTTCGGCGCCGCCCCACAGCGCTTCGTCCGCGGGGCCCGCAACCCCTCCTGAGCGGTGGACCACGGACGAGGAGCACACGCCAGGCGGAAGCGGTGCGGACGATCCTCAGGCGCAAACACGCCTCCCCCTCGAGGTCCCGTCCCAGACGGGCCACGGCGCGCGCGTACTCCCCGCTCCCGCCCGGGACCGTGACGAGCGGGAGACGGCGTAGGTGGAGCGACCCGACTTGCCCAAGCCAGAGCCGCCTCTCGCCCGGGTCGAGGCGGACCGGGGTCGCCCACAGGACGAGCACCCAGGCGCCCCGCCCGCCTCGCCGCCCCCGCGTCCAGACGGCGGCGGGGGGCTGACCACCGCGAAGCGGGGGGAGAAGCGGGACCTGCCGCGCCGGGACGTGGGGCGCAAACCAGTAGAGCAGGCGGCGGGCGGTGAGCGGCGGCGGCGGCCGCCATCCCTGTGCCGAGAGAGCGATCCCAAGACGGTGAAGACCGCCGGCGTACTCCACGTTGATCGGCCGGCGGCCCCGACCGGGAAAACCACCGGTGCGGCCACGCCAGCCTTGCGTCCACCAGCGTTCAAAGCCCATCTGCCGTGGGCGAGCGGACGGCGGAGGTGCGAGGAGACTCCAGCCGAGAACCCCCCCCCAGAGGGTGAGGGCCACGAGCACCACGGGACCAACCGCGGCAAGACGGGTGCCGTGACGGCGCTGGCCGTGGACGAGCACCATGCCCCAGGCCATGCCGAGAAAGCCGCTGCCAAGAGCCGCGCTCAACCAGACCGCATGGACCACGACAGCCGCCGCCGCCCCGATCGCAATGACGGCGCCGAGCCCGACAACCCCGAAGCGGCGCGCGCGGGTCTTCGTGTCGAGGACGCCCCCGAGCGTCCAGGCCGCCACCACCGGGCCGAAGAGCGAGGGCGGGATGCGCTGGACACTGAAGCCCGTCCCCAGCACCAGGGGCACGAGGACGAAGTCGAAAGCGAGTGCGGAAAGAAGGGCCAAACCGAGGGTGCGCGCGACCGCGCGAGCGTCCGAGAGCACCGCCACCACCCCGGCGGCGAGAAGAACACCCATCCACACCGGCGGGGAGACGCACAGGGCGAGACCACGCAGGATCTCGACGAGGCCACCCGTCGCGAGACTCCGCGGGACGAGAAGCTCGACGATGCCCGGATGCCTGTAGCCCTCGATCCGGCGGACGAGCGCCACAAGAAGCCAGCCCAGACCGTAGAGGACGAGAAACCCCCAGACGAGCATGCGACGCTCGCCCGGACGCACGAAAGGGACGTCGGCCCCGATTTCGCCAAGCATCCGTCGCAGGGCCAGCGCCCCGGCCTCGAAGCCCCGCCTCAGCAGGCCACCGAGCGCGGCACTCTGACGTCGGAACAAACGGACGGCGAGATAGAAGAGGACACCGGCGAAAGCCACCGCGACCGCAAGGCGCACAGCCCCCTGGGCGGCGTAGCCGAGCGCCGCCCCCACGGCGTACCCCGGGAAGAGGTAGGCCGGCGCCCAAAGAAGGCAGGCGGGCACGTCGCTCAGGAGAAAGGATGACGGAGGCAGCCCCCCAGCGCCCATCAGGACCGGAACGAGCGGGCGGACAAAACCCACGAAGCGCCCGAGAAAGACACTCTTGCGCCCGTGACGCTCGCAAAAAGCCTGTCCGCGCCGGACGAGCGCCGGCCGTCGGGCGATCGGCCCCCAGCGGAGTAGCCGTTCTCCGGCAAGCCGACCCAAAACATAACTCGTGACATCCCCGGCCAGAGCCCCGAGCGCGGCGGCGATCACAACGGGAAGCAGCGGAAGCGCCCCCTCTCCGACGAGGACGCCGAGAGCGAAGAAGAGGACGATCCCGGGCACGGCGTAGCCGACGAAGGCCAGCGTCTCGCTGAACGCGATGAGGAAGGACAGGGCGATGCCCCAACCCGGATGCATCTGCGTCCAGCGGACGATCGTGACCCACAGAGGACCCACCACGCCTCCTCAGCCGAGGGCGGCCAACGCCCGGGTGGCGGCATCGACGATCCGCCCGATCACCTCCGGGGTGTGGGCGTCGGTGAGAAACGCCGCCTCGAAAGGGGAGGGCGGGAGATAGACACCGGCGCGCAGCATGAGGTGGAAGAAGCGGGCGTAGAGCCCGCGGTCCACCCGCTGCAGATCGGCGTCGCTGCGCACGGGTTCCCCGGAGCCCAGAAAGAGGGTCCACATCCCGGGAACCGCCTGCACGGTGCCCGGGACGCGGCTTCGGGCGAGAGCTTCGCGCAAGCCCTCCGCCAGCAATCGCGTCCCCGCCGCCAGACGCTCGTAGAGGGCCGCGTCCGCCCGCGCGAGGACACATTCGCCGGCGGCCATCGCAAGGGGATTCCCGGCGAGCGTCCCGGCCTGATAGACGGGCCCGTTCGGGGCGAGGCATTCCATGAGCGAGGCCGGGCCGGCGAGCGCGCCGACGGGAAGCCCGCCGCCGATGACCTTGCCGTAAGTCACTAGGTCGGCGCGTACGTCGAGAAGCTCTTGGGCTCCCCCGCGCGCCACCCGGAATCCGGTCATCACTTCGTCCAGGATGAGCAGCGCTCCGTGACGGCGGGGGACCGTCGTGAGCGCGGCGAGGAAATCGGCTTCGGGAAGGATCACCCCCATGTTGCCCACCACCGGTTCGACGATCACCGCGGCCACCCGCTCGCCTTCCCGGGCGAAAAACGCTTCCAGCGCGGAGGCGTCGTTGTACGGGAGGACCCGGGTCAGTTCCGCAACCTTGCCAGGAATCCCCGGCGAGCTCGGCTGGCCGAGTGTGAGCGCCCCGGAACCCGCCGCCACGAGAAACGCGTCGGCGTGGCCGTGGTAACACCCCGCGAATTTGACCACGACGTCTCGGCCGGTCGCGGCCCGCGCGAGCCGAGCCGCGGTCATCGTCGCCTCGGTTCCGGAACAGGTAAAGCGCACGCGTTCGAGACTGGGAACGGCGGCGATCATTTGTTCCGCGAGCGCGATCTCGAGCACGTGCGGGGCTCCGAAACCGAGGCCGGAACCGGCACGGGCGGAAACCGTTTCGACGAGCGCGCGCACGCCGTGGCCAAGAAGAACAGCCCCCCAAGACGCCACACAATCGATGAGGCGCCGCCCGTCCTCGGTGAGAATTTCCGCCCCTTCGCCCCGGGCGATGAACAGGGGCTCGCCCCCCACCGCCCGGAATGCCCGGACCGGCGAATCGACGCCGCCCACGAGAACGGAACAGGCCCGCGTATAGAGTTGCGGTGAGTTCATCGAATCCCCGAAAACGCTCAACGGACACCTCCATGATGCCCGAGCGCAGGCCTCCGGGTTTCACCGAAGCGGCGAGACCACCCGAACGAGGACAGGAGTCTCCTCTACACGGCCTCGGGGAAGAGGGCCGCGAGCCTCCGCGCGCGCACGCACACGGCCTCGGGCGAAGGCTCCGCAAAGAGCGCCCCGGCCACCGCGAGAAGATCGGCCCCGGCGGCGAGAAGAGGCGGGGCGTTGTTCTCGTCGATCCCGCCGATCGCCACCACGGGACGGGTGAGGACCGCGCGGGCCCGCACGAGAATCTCCGGGCTCGCGCGCGTCGCTCCGGGCTTGGTGGCCGACGGATAGAAGCTCCCGAACGCCACGTAATCGGCGCCGTCGCGCTCCGCCCTCCGCGCCCTCCCGAGATCGTCGTAGCAAGACACCCCGACGATGGCCCCGGGACCGAGGCGTGTCCGTGCCTCCGCGATCGGCGCATCGTCGCGTCCGAGATGCACCCCCTCCGCCCCCACGGCCGCCGCCACCGCGGGATGATCGTTGAGGAGAAACGGAACTCCGTGCGCGCGGCAGAGAGCCGCCAGACGGCGGAGAAGATCGAGATCGTAGGTTGCCGGAGGCCCTTTGTCCCGATACTGGACGACACGGGCGCCCTCGCCGAGACAGACGCCGAGAAGCTCCTCGGCCTGCCGCGGCGGGACACGGGAGCGGTCGAGGATCACGTAAAGACCCGTGCGTGGGAAGACTCTCAACGCCACGGCCCGCAGCGTCGGGGAATCGCTCCGCCCCGTCCGAGAGGCCAGGCGGAGGCCAAGGCGACGGCGGAAAAGCGCAACGCCTCGTCCACCGCGGCGCGGAGATCATACCCGTGGGCCAGAAACGAGGCCACCGCGGAGGCGAGGGTGCATCCGCTCCCATGGAAGGCGCCGGCCAGGCGCGGACTCCGCCAAACCCCCCGTCGTCCCCCGGCGTCGTAGAGCGAGGACTCGACTTCCGGCGTCGGTTGGTCCCCGCCGGTCACGAGGACGGCCCCGGCCCCGAGTGAGCAGAGCCGCCGCGCCCGCGCCTCCTCGTCGTCGCCCGTGATCTCCGGCGTGAGTGCCACAAGCTCGTCGTGGTTGGGGGTGAGGAGCGCCGCGGACGGCAGGCAAGCACGCAACGCCGCAAGGGGATCGCCCGCCCCGGTCCAGAGCCCGCGTCCGCCGCTCGCGCGAAGCACCGGATCCAGGACCACGGGCAGACGCGGGCGGCGTGCACGCCACCAGAGCCGGAACGCGCGGGCCGCGGCAGGCGAGGCGAGGAGCCCCACCTTGACCGCCCGCACCGGCATGTCGGCGTCCAGACGACGGAGCGCCGCGGTGATCAGAGCCGCGGGAACGGCCCGCACGAGGACGGCGTTGCGGCTGTCCTGGACCGTCAACGCGGTCACGACGCTCAGCGGGTGAACCCCGAGGGCCGTTGCGGTCTGCACGTCGGCGACGATTCCGGCCCCGCCGCTCGGGTCGTGACCCCCGAGGCAGAGGAGAACCGGCGGAAGGTCCTCCGCCCGCAACGGCGGAGAGAGAACGAGGGGGCTGGTCATGGGAGCTCCTGTATAATGACACGCTTGCTTCGGTCGTTCCTGTTTCGTTCTCCTCATCAATGAAATCTTACATGTGCGTCATCTGCGGCTTCGTCTACGAGGAGGACAAAGGCCATCCCGAGACGGGCATCCCTCCGGGCACGCGTTGGGAGGACGTCCCCGCGGAGTGGACCTGCCCGGACTGCGGGGCCAGCAAGGCCGAATTTGAAATGATCGAGGTCTGAGACGGAGAAGCTGGCCGCGGCCGTGCCGGCTGCGCGTCGTCCCCGGTCCCACCGTTTGTGATCACTCTCGCGATTCTCGTCTTCCTGATCGCCATCAACGGCTGGCTGTCCCTCGCCGAGATGGCCACGGTCACCGCGCGCCGCTCCCGACTCGAAGCCCTCGCCCGCAACGGGCTCCCGGCCGCACGCCTTGCGCTGCGCCTCGGCGAGCGGCCCGGGGCACTCCTCTCCACGATCCAGATCGGCATGACGGGGGTCACCATCCTCGTCGGAGCCCTGGGCGAACAGCGCCTCGCCTCCGCGCTTGCCAGGATTCTCGCCCGGGGATTTCCCGCTTTCGCACGCTACACCCCGGCCGTCAGCGTGACCCTCGTCGTCCTCGCCATCACGTTCTTCACGGTGCTCTTCGGGGAACTTCTCCCCAAACGGCTTGCGCTCCGTCACCCCGAACGCATGGCCCTCGCGGTCGCTCGTCCGCTCACGCTCCTCGCGTTCGTGAGCGTGCCCCTGACCCGCGGCCTCGACAAGGCGAGCGAAGCGATCCTCCGGCTCGTGCCCGGGCGCCACGGTCCGGATCCACCGGTCACGGACGAGGATCTCCGCGCGCTCGTCGAGCAGGGCGCGCGTGCCGGAGTCTTTGCGGCGCGCGAACCTCGGCTGGTGAGCAACGTGCTCCGGCTCGACGAGAGCGATCTCTCCGCCGTGATGACGCCGCGTCCCGACGTCGTCGCGCTCGATCTCGAGGATCCTCCGGACCTCACCTGGCGGCGCATTCACCAGACCCTCCACGGTCGCTACCCCGTCTGCCGGGGAGGACTTGACCGCCTGGAAGGGATCGTGGAAACCAAGACCATGCTCCTCACCCACCGGGGCGCGGAACCGCCGAACATCGCCGCCTACATCACTCCGGCTCTCGTTCTGCCCCTCACCACCTCGCCCCTGGCGCTGCTCGACGCCCTCGGGCGGGCACGCCAGCGGATGGCGATCGTCGTCGACGAGTACGGGGCGGTCGAGGGGCTCGTGACCCTCCACGACATGCTCGAGGCGATCGTGGGGACTCTTCCCGCGGACGCGGGCGACGAGGCCGCCATCGAGCGCACACCCGAGGGGGGGTTCCTCATCGACGGCGCCACCCCTCTCGAGCAGCTCGCCGAAGCGCTCGAACGACCCGCGCTGGCGGCGGAGGCGCACGGCCACTACCACACAGTGGCGGGCCTCGTGCTCGAGACCCTGGACACGATCCCGCGCGTCGGCGATCACTGCCGCGTCGGCGACGTCGAATTCGTGGTCCGGGAGATGAACCGTCACCGGATCCGCCGTCTCTACGCCCGGCTGATCCCTCCCGACTCCTAACAGGGCGCGGACGGACGCGCTATGCTTGCCCTGTTCTCCCCGTCCAGGAGCCCCGCCGTGCGTGACAGACTCCGCCTCCTTTTCCAGCTCGTCCTTCTTCTCGCCGCGGTGGTCGCCCTCGGACTCGTCGGGCTCCCGGGGCCTCTCTACCGTTTCGAAGCGATCGGTCTCGGCACCGCTTTCACGATGATCGAGGACGGCGCCGAGCTCGGCCTCGTGGTGGGCGGGCTCGCCCTGCTCGGCCTGATCGCTGCGGGGATCGCCCGCGAGAAGCACCTCGCGCTCGTCGCCGTCCTCGCGCTCGTCGCCGCGGCCGTGGCGTTCGGGATTCCCTACAGCTGGCTCCAGAAGGCGCGGGCCGTCCCTCCGATCCACGACGTCACGACCGATCCCGCACAGCCTCCTTCCTTTGCGGCGATCCTGCGCACCCATCCCGTCCTGGTCAACAGCCCGGTCTACGGTGGAGGCCCGAAGGACGAGGCGGGAGCGGAGCTCTCCGCCGTGCGAAGCTATCTCAAATCCCAGGCCCGCAAGGGAGGGGCCCAGGGGCGGGCCGCCGAACACCTCCTCACGGTCTGCCGGCGCTGGGATCCCGCCTGCCTGGGCGGCGTCACACGCGTCTTCTACCCCGCGGTCCGGCCCCTCGTGATCGCCGGGACGAGCCCCGCGCGAGTGATCCGGGTTGCGCGCCAACTGATGCGCGAGCGGGGCTGGACGCTCGTGCCGACACGGCGCCCGGATCGCCTCGAGGCCGTCGCCCGCACGCCGTGGTTCGGCTTCCGCGACGACGTCGCGTTGCGCGTCACGGTCCTCGGCCACCATCGCCTCCGCATCGACATGCGCTCCGAATCACGGCTCGGTCTTTCGGACATCGGCCGCAACGCGGCACGGCTGAGCTCGTACCTCCGCGCGCTCACCCGCCGCCTCACCCGCCCCCGTCGGCCGGCCCACCGTTGAGAGCGCCCGCGGCCCTCAGGAGCTGGCATCCGCAGCGACCGCGAGCAGGACTTTCCCGATGTGGGTCGCGGATTCCATGAGCCTGTGCGCGTCCGCGGCACGGGCCAGGGGGAAGATCCGGGCGATCTGCGGACGCAGACCGGCGGCGTAGAGAGGCCAGACCCGGATCTCGAGATCGCGGGCGAGAAGGGCTTTCTCCTCACGGGTGCGTCCCCGCATCGTGCTGCCGACAATCGTGAGCCTTTTGGTGAGGACGGGTCCAAGCATGATCGTGCTCTGGGCCCCCGCCAGCGTCCCGACCTGCACGAGCCGACCGTCGCGCCCGAGGAGTTCGAGATTGGACGCCGTCGCCTCCCCACCACCGATATCGAGGATCACATCCGGAACAAACTCCGTGTCCCTGAGGACGGAGGCGATATCGTCACGCCCGCGCACAACCGCCCGACAGGCTCCGCGGGCCAGGCAGAACCGGGCCTTCTCCTCGGATCCGACGCTCACCGCGACCCGAACGCCGAAGGCCCGCGCGAGATCGAGGGCCGTCAGGCCGATGCCGCTCGTCCCACCGTGAATCAACAGAGACTCACCGGGCCGCAGGCGCCCCTGCCCAAAGAGCATGGCCCAGACGGTGAAGTGGGTCTCGGGAAGAGCGGCGGCCTCCGCCAAGGTGAGCCCGCGGGGGAGCGGTAACACCTGCGTTTCGGGCACGCAACAATACTCGGCGTATCCCCCCCCCGGCACGAGGGCGCAGACCGGATCGCCCACCCGATAGCGACGGCATCCGGCACCCCGAGACGCGACACGTCCCGCCACCTCGAGCCCAAGTATCGGCGAGGCGTCCGGGGGCGGCGGATAGCGACCCGAGCGCTGCAGGACGTCCGGACGATTGACACCGGCGTAGGCGACCTCGACGAGGATCTCTCCGTAGCCGGGATGAGGCGTCGGCGCCTCTTCGAGACGGAGCACCTCGGGCCCACCCCCGGGCGCGTGGGCCACACGAAGTGTCCTCGGAGGCGGCCCGTTCGTCACGAACCACAAGCCCCGATGAAAGCCCGACGGGCGACAGCCCACGCAAGGCCACTCTCCACGAAAGGGGGCACCGCCCCTTTCTTCTCTTCGTCAAGAGACCGAGCCCAGGGAGAAGGAACATCGCGGACCGGGACGATTTCAGGCACGTGTGTTCCTTCGATCACGACAGCCGCGGACCTGGGGTCGAGGCGGCCCCGACGGGAGCGGCTCCCAAAAGACATTCGTGTCCGGCCGCGAGACAGCCGTGAACGACGGCTTGAAGAGACGAGGACCGTCCCAAGACCTCGTGAGGACCCGGCCGTCCCGGGACCGGCCAACAGGGCCGTGGGCTGCCCGCTCACCGCCCCCGCCCGTCTCCTCGGAGCGGAGGCGCGGGTGCGGCGGCGACGGGCCGCTCGATCAGCGCCCGATGAATGCGGCCCATCCCTCAGCCGTGCGGCAGCGCGTGGCCGGCGAGGATGACGCCGGGACTCTCACAAACGCTGCGCGGAGGAGCGCTCATGCCGACGCAGACCGCCGCCGTGAGCGCGTTGGCCACCGGCATGACGGCCCGATAGATCTTCGAATGCGGATCACCAAGCGCGCGGGCAATCGCCCCCCAGGTTTTGCCGTCGAAGACGGCCGGTGAGACGGGAGACCCGGACACCACGTAGCGGCCGTTGATGTAGAGGAAAGGAATGGCCCCGGCGTCCTCGGTGAAAGGCGGAGCGTCGTAGGTGTTAAAAAGCTCGTTGACCGCGTGCGGCACACGCTGGAGGGGCGCGCCGAAGCGGGTGGCCGTCTCGTAGGCGCGGAGGGTCACGATCGGAGACGCGAAATGGGCCCGGTAGAAAGAAAAGGTGGGCGTGTCGGCGAACACGTCGGTCGGGCTCGAGCGCATGAAGTGCATGCCCTCAAGTTTGCCGAAACGAAGAAGAGTCAGGGTGAGAGGCCAACGCAGAGCGGCACAGAAGGGGCAGTAATCGGCCCCCACGTAGATGAGACGGGGGTGGCGGGCGTGGCTCACGGCGCCGACGACGCGTGACATGAGCAGCTGACCCGGAGGTGCGGTGTCGTTGAGTCCGCTCCGGGCATCGGCGGCCAGACGGGCGAGAAACACGGGTGGGACGGCTCCCCCCACGGCAGCGCGGGCGTGCGACGGGCAGGCGGCCACGAGAGCCACGAGGCCGGCGAGACTGCACCCGGCCAGGGTGCGCAGGAAAACCGTACGGATGGGGAGGCGTGCGTTCTGGGTCATGATCGTCTTCACGTGGGCCGACTCGGGAGAGCTTGCACACCGCTCATTCTATCCAAAGGAATCCCCGCTCGCCCCGTAGCGCCCGATGAGAACGCCCCCGACGCCTCCCACGGAACCGTCCCCCGTGCGCCACAGAAGAACGCGATCGAGGCTCCGTACCGCTCGCGACACCGATCCGGATTCCCGGCACTCGAAGCTGCGGTGGGTTTCCAGCCCGAAGGGTTCCGGGCGGCAAGCCCGGAACCCAGGCGCCGGTGAGGGCGGTCGAGATCGCGGGCTCAGGCGTGGTGCCGGAGCATCCCGTGAACAAGCGCCCGGAGAGGAGCGGACTCCTCACCGAGGCTTGCGGCCGTGGCGAGAACAGCCCCTTCGAGCCGTCGCACCTCGGCCTCGGCACCCTCGTGACCCAAGAGGTCAACCATGGTGGGAACGACGTCGGAGGACCCCGCCGACGTGTTCGTCTCGGAGCGGGCGTCGAGGACGTCGTCCCAGATCTGGAAAGCCAGACCCAGATCGTGACCGAGGCGCTCAAGGGTCGGGCGCAGGGCTTCCGATCGGGCGGACGGAAGCGCTCCCAGCTCAACAGAAGCGGCGATGAGAAGACCCGTCTTATGGAGGTTGACGCGGGCGAGGAGAGCCGTGTCGACCTCCCCCGCCGGGAGAGCGGAAAGCCCGAGATCGAGACTCTGGCCGCCGACGAGCCCACGCCGTCCCGCGGCGCGGGCGAGGAGGCGGATCATGCCGAGCCGGACGGATTCCCCGGGGCCCGGATCCTCGGCGAGGATCTCGAACGCCAAGGTCTGCAGGGCGTCGCCCACAAGGATCGCCGTCGCCTCATCGAACGCCCGGTGGCAACTCGGCCGTCCGCGCCGCATGTCATCGTCGTCCATCGCCGGCAGATCGTCGTGGACGAGCGAGTAGGCGTGCACACACTCGACGGCACACGCGGCGGGATCCAAAGTCTCGAGAGGGAGTCCGAACGCGTGGGCGGCGGCGTAGACCAGAAGGGGTCGAAGACGCTTGCCGCCGCCCAGAAGAGCGTAGGCCATGGCCTCTTCAAGACGGGGGGCGAGGGGCGGGCCCGCAGCCAGGCGGCGGGCCAGAACGTCCTCGAAACGCCGGCGCGTGTCATCCAGCCAAAGTGCGGCGGCCTCCATCGTGCGTCCTCAGTCCGATTCGGGCGGTGACCAGGGGCGGGGCTCGCCGTCGCCGGCGAGGAGCGCATCCACCATTTGTCGGGCGTCCTCGAGACTTCGCGCGCAGTAGCGGTAGAGTTCCATCCCCTCACGAAAGAGGCGCAGCGTCTCCTCGAGAGGAAGTTCCTCGCGTTCGAGCTGACGAACGATGGTCTCGAGCCGGGCGAGCGCATCCTCGAAACGTCGCGGCGTTTCGGCCGGATCCGGATCGGGAGGAGGGGAAGCACTCATCGGGAGGACCGCGGTGGGGAAGCGATACGCTACGCGAGAACGCGGCCCGCGTCAAGCCCCTCCCGAGCGGACTACAATGACAGTTCTCTTTGCCTGCCCCCCCAGCGTCCTCGTACCGTCATGACCGCGTCACGCCTCGCCCCGCGCACCTTCATCGCGGTAGCGATTTTTCTTGCCGGCACGCTGAGCGGGATTCTCGTCGCGGCCGCGCTTCTTCCTCACGTCTTCACGGCACCCCGTCAACCTCCCGGACTTCCGTCGCTCGGACGGGCCCCGAACGGGTGGACGCTCACCAACCAGCTCGGAGAAAAAGTCTCCGCCCGCAACCTCCACGGCCGCGTCTGGGTGGTCACATTCCTCGACCCTTTCTGCCGCCAGGACTGCCCGATCATCGCACACCATTTCGTCGAGTACGGCCACGCTCTCAGGCTGGCGGGACTGGCCCCGCGTGTCGTCCTCGTGAGCTTCGACCTCGACCCCCAAGAATCCTCGCCGGCCATCCTCCGGGCCTTCCAGCGCAACTACGGCTGGAACCCCAAGAACACCCACTGGGAATTCTTGACCGGGACGCTTGCGGCGCTTCGCCGTGTGGTGACGGGCGGGTTTCACGTGAACTGGTACCTGGTGCCGAAAGGCAGCCCCGAGGACCGTCCGCCGCCGGGCGGCACCCCGCCGCTCTACAGCGCGAACCCCCTCGCCCCGCGGGCGCGTCTCGACGTGATGCACCCGGCGCTGCTCGAAGTCGTGGGGCCGCACGGGACCGTCCGCCGGATTTTTAACAGCGGAGACCTCGTCTCCACATTCCGCCTTCTTCGGGTCGTGAGCCGCCTGCTCCCACCCACGGTCATCCGCGCCCGCTGATGTAGTCCTCGAGCGAGCGAACGTGGGCGGCAAACTCGTCGAGAAGCGTCTTGACGACATCGCCGATGCTCACCAAACCCGCGAGCGCGCCGTCCTCCCCGCGAACGGGAAGGTGGCGCAAACGTCGTTCCGTCATGAGACGCATGCACGCCTCGAGCTCCGTCTCGACGGTGACGCTCACGGGATCGGGCGTCATGAGGGCCGCCACCGCGGTCGTCTCCGAACGACGCCCGGCGAGAATGCCCCGCCGCGCATAGTCGCGTTCGGAAAAAATCCCGACGGGCCGGCCGTCCCCATCGACGACGACGAGCGCCCCGATGTCGTGCTCGGCGAGACGCTCCAGGGCCTCGCGTACGCTCGCCTGCGGCGCGATCGTGAGCACCCGTGTTCCCTTGTGTTTCAGGATCTGGGCGACTGTCGTCATCGCACTCCCCTCCTGTCGCGGCATCGACGCTGACATCGTAGCCCAAAGACGTCGGGCCCATCACACGGGACAGGAAGTCGGGACCGTATAATCGGCGCATGCCCCGCGCCACCACCATTCTTCCTCAGCCTCCGAGCCCCGGCCCGTCGCGGGACGTCGGCGCCCGGGAGCTCCGCCGCTTCTGGAAAATGCACGGACTCGGCAACGATTTCGTGATTCTCGAAACGGAAACCGCACTCGACCCCGTGTTCGTGAGAACGCTCGCGGACCGGCGGCGGGGAATCGGGGCGGATCAAATCCTCACCGTCCACCGCCGGAGCCGGGGGGGGAATCCTCCCCTCTTCTCTTACGCCGTCTACAACGCCGACGGCAGCCCGGCCGAACAGTGTGGCAACGGTTTGAGATGCCTCGCCCGCTGGGCGGTCGAGACGGTCGGGGTGGACGGAAGGGCACTCGCTTTCGACGGTCCGGGCGGGCACGTTCGCGCACGGGTGGACGGGTTCGACGCCATTGAACTCGAACTGCCGCCGCCCACCCTCGAGCCCGCCGCGATTCCCTTTCGGGCCGACCGCCGTGCACCGAGCTATGAGCTCGAAGCGAGCGGCATGCGTTTTGTGATCGGGGCGGTCGCCACCGGCAACCCCCACGCCGTGCTCCGCGTGGAGGACGTCGGCGAATGGCCCGTCGCGAAGCTCGGCCCGGAAATCGAGCGTCACTCGCTCTTCCCCGAGGGGGCGAACGTCGGCTTCATGCAGATCCTCTCGCCGCACCACATCCGGCTGCGCGTCCACGAACGCGGGACGGGGGAGACCCAGGCCTGCGGGAGCGGCTCCTGCGCCGCGGTCGTCTGGGGGCGGACGATGGGCTGGCTGGACGACGGGGAAATCCGTGTCGATCTTCCGGGGGGGACACTCCGCGTGATCTGGGCCGGTGACGGCCAGCCGCTTCGCCTGCGCGGACCGGCCACCTACGTCTACGAGGGCATCCTCCCGTGAGCGACGAGGCCGCCCCCGCACCGCAGAGCGCGGACGACACCGCGGGAGCGATGGCCGCTTACCTCCGCGCGCATCCCCGTTTCCTCGACGAACATCCCGACGTCCTCGCCGCCCTCGACATCCCCCACCGTGTCCCGGGGGCCGTCTCCCTCGTGAGCCGCCAAGTCGCCGCTCTCCGGAGCGAAAAACATCGACTCGAAGAAAGCCTGGCAGGAATTGCGCATGCGGCCGAGGAGAACCAGAAGATCGTCGCCCGTCTCGTGCGTCTCGCCTGTCGCCTCCTCTCGCCGGACGGCCTGACCCGCACCGAGATCGAAGCGCTCATCGTCCGGGAGTTCGAACTCGACCAAGCCCGCCTCGTCCTCTCCGTGCCGAGCGCACGCCTCTCCGATGGCGGGGAAGACGACGCTCCGACTCTCGCCCTCACTCCGGTTCTGCCCGAACGGTCCCTGACCGTCTTTCGGCCGCTCGCGGCCGAGACCGCCGAACGGCTTTTCGCCGACGGGCACGAGTACTCGGCGGCTTTCGTC
>JAKCBQ010000018.1 GCA_021839245.1 Pseudomonadota bacterium | reverse complement strand
GAACCGGGTTCCTCGCGCAGATCCCCGGCTACGAGGTGGCCGGGAAGACGGGGACGTCGTACATCGTCCGTGACGGCCGTTACGATCGGCACGATTACAGCTCGGTGTTCGTGGGTTTGGCCCCCGTCCCCCATCCGCGGCTCGTCGTCGCCGTCGTGGTGGAAGGCACAGGAAAGCGCCAGTATTTCGGGGGGCTCGTCGCCGCGCCGATCTTCAAGCGGGTGATGGAGGAGGCGCTTCGCATCCTTGGGGTTCCGCCCGACCGCCCGTCGGCCGTGCGGCTGGCGAGCGTCGTTTGGCGGCAGGGATCCACGGCATGAGCGAGACGAGCCTCGGCGTTCTCCTGAAGGATTTGGGCGGTGCCCTGACGGAGCGGACCGCAAGGATTGTGGTCCGTGAACTCACCCTGGACAGCCGAGAAGCGGCTCCGGGTGTGCTCTTTCTGGCCCGTCGCGGGGCCAAGACCCACGGCGTGCGGTTCGCCGCCGAAGCCCTCGGTCGAGGGGCGTCGGCCGTGCTCTACGATCCGATCGCAGAAGACGGGACCGGGATGTCTTGTCTCGAGGGGGACAATGGGGCTGTTCCGCGCTCGCCGCAGAGCGGACCCTGCGTGCCCCTTCCGGGACTCGAAGCCCGGTTGGGCGAGATCGCCCGGCGCTTCTACGGCGACGCGAGCCGGGACCTTGCGCTCACGGCCGTGACCGGCACGAACGGCAAGACCACCGTTGCCTGGCTGCTCACGCAGGCCTGGCGCGCGCTCGATCCGCCTCGCGGCGCGGCGTACCTCGGGACACTCGGGGTCGAATGGGGAACGGGTGAGCGGGTCGCGCTCGAGCGGACCACCCCCGACGTGGTCACGCTTCACCGATGGTGCGCGCGGCTCAGGGACGCCAAGATCGGACATCTCGTCTGTGAGGCGTCCTCGCACGCCCTCGTCCAGGGGCGTCTCGATGGCCTGCGGATCCGGACCGCCGTCTTCACCAATCTCTCCCCCGAGCATCTTGACTACCACCGGAACCTCGAAGAGTACCGGGAAGCGAAATGGCGGCTTTTTGCGCGCCCGGAACTCGCAAATGCGGCCCTCAATGTCGGCGACGCCTGCGGACGGCTCTTCTCCCGGCGGCTGCTCGCGCGGCCTCCCGCCGGGGAGACGCCCGTGGTGCGGGTCGTACGCTACGGGGCGGAAGAGGACGAGGCGGAGTTCCGCGCCGGGAACGTTGTGGCCGGGGTCTCGGCAACGCGTTTCGATCTTCTCGGGCCGAGCGGCGAGCGGAAGACGCTACGCGTCGGCCTCCTCGGGGGATTCAATGTCGAGAATCTCCTGGCGGTCGCCGCCGCGCTCCACGCCGAAGGCGTGGAGTTCGAGCGGATGGCTGCCGTTTTCCCCGCCCTGAGCCCCCCCCCGGGGCGGCTCGAGTTTGTTTGCGTGCAGGACGGCCCGACGGTCGTCGTCGATTTTGCCCACACCCCCGCCGCGCTCGCGGCGGTGCTCGGGGTCTGCCGGAGTCTCACACGCGGTCGCCTCATCGTGGTCTTCGGCTGCGGTGGGGAACGCGATCGCGGCAAGCGGCCGGCGATGGGGAAACTGGCTTCGGAGCAGGCCGATCGGGTGATCCTGACGGATGACAATCCGCGCCACGAAGATCCGGAGGCGATCACGGACGAGATCCTCGCCGGCGTGCCGCCGGGGGATCCGCGTGTCAGCGTGGAGCACGACCGCGCGCGGGCAATTGCCCAAGCGCTTGCAGAGGCCGCGGCGGGCGATCTCGTGCTCCTGGCCGGCAAGGGGCACGAAGAGACTCAGGTGTACGGAACGGATCCTCGGCCGTTTTCCGATCTCGGGGTTGTCCGGGACCGCCTGGGCGGGAGGATCCGTCCGTGCTGAATTGGAATCTTGGAAAAATCGCCGAGGTTCTCGCCGGGGAACGCCGGGGTCCGCCGGTCGAGATCCTCGGCCTCGGCCACGACGGGCGAACGATCGCGCGCGGAGCACTCTTCGTTGCGCTGCGTGGCCCGCACCACGACGGGCATGACTATCTCGCTCAAGCGGCCGAGCGCGGGGCCGCCGCCGCCCTCGTGGCCGATGACCGCAGCGCGCCCTTGCCCACGGTCCGCGTCGGGGAGACGCGCGCGGCGCTTCTCGACCTCGCCGCGCACTGGCGTCGAAGCTTCACGCTACCGCTCGCGGTCGTGGCCGGAGCGAACGGGAAGACGACCGTGAAGAACATGACGGCCGCGATTCTTGCCCGCACAGGCTCCACCCTGGCGACGGAAGGCAATCAGAACAACGAGATCGGGATCCCTCTCACGCTCGCGCGTCTCGGCCCCGAGCACCGACACGCGGTCGTCGAGATCGGCATCAACCGCAGCGGAGAAATGGCTCCTCTCGCGCGGGCCGTCGCCCCGACCGCGGCGGTCGTGACGTCGGTCAGCGAGGAGCATCTTGAGGGTCTCGGTGATCTCGCCAACGTGGCGCGTGAAGAGGGCGCGGTCTACACCGCCCTTCCACCCGCGGGCACCGCCGTTCTCGATGCCGAGTCTCCCTGGCTGGCCGCCTGGATGGCGTCCACCCGGGCTCGGCGGCGCCTCCTCTTCGGCGGGACGGTCGGTGATGTCCGCTGTCTCGGTGAACCCCAGCTCGGACCCGAGGGCGCACACTTCGGGCTCCGGCTTCCCGACGGGGAGGTCACGGTGCGCCTCGGCATTCTTGGTCGCCACGGTGTGCACGACGCCGTCGTCGCCGCCGCGCTGGCCACGGCGCTTGGTGCGGCTCCGGAGGCGGTCGTGGACGGACTCGCCGCCGTGCGCCCGGGACTCCACCGGCTTCAGCCGCGCCGTCTCCGCACGGGGGGGGACCTTCTCGACGACACCTACAACGCCAACCCGGGCTCTCTCAAGGCCGCCCTCGAAACCGCGGGCCTCTGGTCCGGGGAACGCTGGTGCGTGCTGGGGACGATGGGCGAACTGGGTCCGGACAGCCCCTACTGGCACCGACGGGCGGGTGAGGACGTGCGCGCCGCCGCTTTTTCCCGCCTCTTCGTGATCGGCCGGGAAGCGGAGCACGCCGCCCGCGCCTTTGGTCGTGGAGCCGAGATGGCTTCCGGGATCGAGGACTTGATCGAACGGATCCACCGCGCTCTCGCCGAAGGCGGTCCGGATCTCCTTCTCGTCAAGGGCTCCCGGGCCATGCGTCTCGAGCGGCTCGTGGAGGCTGTGGTCGGTCCGGATTCGGAGGAAACGGTTCATGCCGCCGCTCTTCGCTGAGTCCTGGACACCGCTCGCCGGAGGGGCGTTTCTCGACGAGCGCTGCCTTCTCGCGGCGCTCACCGCTTTTGCCGTCTCGCTCGCCGCGGGCCCGTGGACGATTCGCCGGCTGGCCCGCCTGAAAGCCGGGCAGGTGGTGCGGGACGACGGTCCACGCACGCATCTTCGCAAGGCCGGGACCCCCACCATGGGGGGGGTCCTCATCGTCTTGGCCATTCTCATCGCTTCTCTGCTCTGGGTCCGGCCCAACCTCGAGGTGGCCGTTCTGCTCCTGGGCCTCGTGGGGTTTGCCGGAATTGGACTCCTCGACGACGCTCTCAAACTCCGCCGCCGCCACAGCCGTGGAATCGGGGCGCGGTTCAAGTTTGCCCTGCAGGCCCTGCTGGCCCTGATCGTGGTGATCCTCCTCGATGCCCTGGCTCGCCCTCACGGGCTTGCGGATCTGATCGTCCCTTTCGATCCCGGTGTCCGGCTCGATCCCGGTGTGCTCGCCGTGCCGCTCGCGTGGTTCGTCGTCGTCGGGACGAGCAACGCCGTCAATCTCACCGACGGGCTCGATGGACAGGCCGCCCTGCAGACGGCGCTGATCGTCTCGGCCCTCGGGGCTCTCGCCTACGCCCTGGGGCATCCGGACCTGGCCGGGGTTCTCCGCCTGGGTGCGACGCCCGCGTTGCGCGAGACGGCCGTGGTGGCCGCCGCCACCGCCGGGGCCGGTCTCGGGTTCCTCTGGTACAACGGGCACCCGGCGCAGATCTTCATGGGGGATGTGGGGGCGTTGGCTCTCGGGGCCGTCCTCGGGATTCTGGCCGTCGAGTCGGGGGCCGATCTCCTGCTCTTTCTCATGGGCGGCGTCCTCGTCGCCGAGACGCTCTCGGTCGTGGCCCAGGTGGTGTCGTTCAAGACGACCGGGCGTAGGGTCCTGCGCATGGCGCCGCTGCACCACCACTTCGAGCTCGGCGGCTGGGCGGAAACCAAAGTGGTTGTGCGCTTCGCGCTCGTGACCCTCGTCCTCATTCTCCTCGTCGTCGTGGGCCTGCGTCCGTGAACGCGTTCCTTCCTCCCGCCGGGAGCACGCTCGTCGTCGGCTTGGGGCGGACGGGGACATCGCTTCTCGCCCATCTCGAACGGCACGGGCGCCCCGCCGCGGGCTACGACGACCGCAACGGCGAGGTGCTGGCGCGTGTCGGCCGGGATCGGCCCGGACTCGCCCTGACGGCCGGGACGGTTCCCGAGACCTGGTGGGAACGCCTGGCGGGTCTCGCCGTCTCCCCGGGGGTGCCTTCCACGCATCCGGTCCTCGTCGAGGCGCGCCGCCGCGGCCTCGCGGTCGAGGGCGACATCGAATTCTTTGCCCGCACCGCCGGGGCTCCGATCCTCGGGGTGACCGGAACCAACGGCAAAAGTACGGTGGTGGCCCTCCTCGGAGCGATGGCCACGCGGGCCGGACGGCGCGTCGCGGTGGGAGGCAACTACGGCACGCCCGCGCTCGATCTCCTGAGCCGCCCCGAGCCTGAACTCTACGTGCTCGAACTCTCGAGTTTTCAGCTCGAACTGACTTCGAGCCTGCGCACACGCGCCGCGGTCGTGCTCAATCTCACCGAGGATCATCTCGACCGGCACGGGAGCCTTGCGGCCTACGCGGCGGCGAAAGAGCGTATTTATCAGGGTGCCGAGATCGCCGTCGGCAACCGCGACGACGCCCATGTGGCCGCGATGCTGGCGCGGCAACACGGCGAGCGCCGCACCTTCGGCCTCGACAGGCCGCGGGGGGAGGATTACGGTCTCGAGGAAGGGGAGGACGGTGGGTGGCTGGTCGGCGGCGGGCGGCGGTTGCTCCCCGTCCGCGATCTCCTCCTGGTCGGACGCCACAACCTCCGCAACGTACAGGCCGCCTGGGCCCTTGCGGATGCGGCAGGGTTGCCCGAGGACGCCGTGCGCGACGCCGCCCGGACGTTTCCCGGGTTGCCGCACCGCATGCAGGCGGTCGGTGAACACGCCGGGGTGCGCTACTACGACGACAGCAAGGCCACGAACGTGGGGGCCACGGTGGCCGCGCTCGGCGCTCTCGATCGCCCGGTGGTGGCGATCTTCGGCGGACAGGGCAAGGGCCAGTCGTTTGCTCCGCTGGCTGCCGCCGCACGCGGGAGGCTTCGCGCCGCGGTTCTCCTCGGGGAAGACGCTCCCGCGCTCGCCCGCGCCCTCGAGGGGGTGTGCCCGCTCGCCGCCGCCTCCGATATGGAGGAGGCGGTACGTCGGGCCTCCGCCCTCGCCCGTCGTGGAGACGCGGTGCTTCTTGCCCCGGCCTGTGCAAGCTTTGACATGTTTCGGGACTACGCCGATCGGGGGGAACGGTTCCGCCGTGCGGTCGAGGCGCTGGGGGCCGTCCCGGCCGGGGTGCGCCCGTGAACGCGGCGGTCGTGCGCAGGATGGACCTCGGGGACCTCGACCCCTGGATCGTCGGTCTCGGCCTCGTCCTTCTCGCCTTCGGTCTTGTGATGGTGGCCTCGGCGTCGGTTTACGTTTCGGCTGAGATCGACGGCTCTCCGTGGGCGATCGCGCTTCGGCAGGCGCTGTTCGCGCTGGTTGGGCTCGGGGCGGCCGCCTGCATCCTGGCCGTTCCGCTCCATGTCTGGGAGCGGTTGTCTTTTCTCGCTCTTCTCGGAGCGGTCGTGCTCCTTGCCGCGGTGCTCGTCCCGCACATCGGAACCCGGGTCTATGGCAGTGCGCGTTGGATTCGGTTGGGCCCCCTCGAGCTTCAGGCCTCGGACCCGGCGCTCGTCCTCTACGGTCTCTATCTGTCCGGCTACGCCGTGCGCCGCAACGAGGCCATCCGGGCCGGCTGGGCGGGGCTTCTTCCGCCTCTCATCGTCGCCGCGGTGCTCGCCGTCCTCATGCTGCTCGAGCCCGATTACGGGGGCACGGCGGTCCTCGTGGCCCTCACCGGGGCCGTCCTTCTCGTGGCCGGCGCGCGCTGGCGGGATCTTGTGATCCTGGGCGTTGTGCTCCTGGTTTTCTTTCTTCTCCTCGCCGTCTCGGCCCCCTACCGGGTCGCGCGTCTGGTGGCGTTTCTTCACCCGTGGAAAAACGCCCTCGGCAGCGGATTCCAGCTCGTCGAGTCCCTCATGGCCATCGGCCACGGGGGCTGGTGGGGCGTGGGCCTCGGGCGCAGTGTGGCCAAGATGTTCTATCTGCCCGAGCCGGAGAGCGACTTCATTTTCTCGGTCATCGGCGAGGAGTTGGGTGGCTTCGGGATGCTCGCCCTGATCGCACTTTACGCCGCGCTCGTCGCCCGCTCGGGGTGGATCGCGCTTCGGTCGTTTGCCGCGGGTCGCGACTACGCCGGGTACCTCACGGTCGCCATGGCCTCCTGGTTCGGCTGCGACGCCTTCATCAACATGGGGGTGAGCCTGGGAGCCCTTCCGACCAAAGGGCTCACGCTCCCCTTGGTGAGTGCCGGAGGCTCGGGTTTGGTGACGATGCTGGTGGCCCTGGCCCTCGTGCTCCGCGCCGCGCTCGAGAGCTCCGGCCCGCGGCGGGAGGCTCGTCCGTGAACCGCCCGTTCCGCGTCGTCGTGGCCGCCGGGGGAACGGGGGGGCATGTCGTCCCCGCGCTTGCGTTCGCCGAGGCTCTCGCGCGGGCAGGGGGGGAAGTGCGCTGGGTGGGCGGGCGCCGCGGGGTCGAGACGCGGCTTGTCCCTCAGGCGGGCTGGCCGCTTCTTGCTCTCGATCTCCGTCCGTGGCGCGGGCGCTGGTACCGCCCTTTCGTCTTCGTCCCTCTGCTCCTGGCGGGGCTCTTCCCCTTGGGCCGTTTCTTCCGCCGCGAGCGGCCCTGCGCCGTCGTGGCCTTCGGCGGTTACGCCAGCGCCGCCGCGGCCCTGGCCGCGGTTCTCACCCGCCGTCCCCTCGTCCTGCACGAGCAGAATCTCGTCCCGGGCTGGACGAGCCGCCTCTTCGCGCCCCACGCGCGTCTTCTCTTCGTGACGGATGCGGGGGTTCTTGGACCGCGCGCCCGCCCGGTCGGGCTTCCGGTCCGCTCCGCCTTCTTCGCGCTGCCCGCCCCCGGGGAGCGCTTCGCGCACCGCACGGGCGCGCTCTCGCTCCTCGTCCTCGGCGGCAGCCAGGGTGCACGGGCCCTCAACCGCCTCGTGCCCGAGGCGCTGGCTCGTCTTTCCTCGACGTTGGACCTCCGCGTCGTGCACCAGACGGGGCCGACCGATCTCGAAGAGACACGCGCGGGCTACGCCCGGGCCGGGATCGCGGCCGAGTTGGCTCCGTTCCTGGACGACATGCCGGCGCGCTACGCGGCCGCCGATCTCGCCGTCTGCCGCGCCGGGGCCTCGACGCTTGCGGAGCTCGCCGCCGTCGGTCTCGGAGCGGTGCTCGTTCCCTACCCGCACGCGGTCGACGATCACCAGCGGGCCAACGCCCTCCGCCACGCCGAGGGAGGCGCCGCCCTGGTCCTCGACGAACACGGACTCGACGCCGCCCGTTTGGCGGCGGCGCTCGCTCCGCTTCTCGCCAACCGCTCGCGGCTCCTGGCGATGGCCGAGAGCGCGCGCGCCCGCGCGCGCCCCGAAGCCGCGGCGCGGATGGCGCGTGATGTCCTCAGTCTCTGCCGCCCGTCGGCGGCCGGGGAGGGCGGGCCGTGAACGAACTCACCCGGATGGGGGCGATCCGCACCGTCCATTTCATCGGCATCGGCGGGGTCGGCATGAGCGGCATCGCCGAGGTGCTGCTCAATCTCGGCTACCGCATCCAGGGTTCGGATCTTCAGGTGAGCGAGACGACCGCGCGCCTGGCGTCCCTCGGGGCCCGTGTTCTCCACGGGCATCGTTCCGAACACGTCGAGGGCGCCGACGTGGTGGTCGTCTCGAGCGCGGTGGGCGAGGACAACGTTGAGCTCCAGGAGGCCCGCGCCCGCCGCATTCCGGTCGTCCGCCGCGCGGAGATGCTCGCCGAGCTCATGCGTTTTCGCTACGGGATTGCCGTGGCAGGTTCGCACGGCAAGACGACGACCACGGCGCTCATCGCCAGCATGCTCGTCGAGGCCCACGAGGATCCGACGTTCGTCATCGGAGGCCGTCTCAACAGTGCCGCGACCAACGCCCGTCTCGGCGGGGGGCGCTATCTCGTGGCGGAAGCCGACGAGAGCGACGGAACCTTTCTTCTCTATCAGCCCCTGCTTGCGGTCGTGACCAACGTCGACCGTGATCACCTGGGCGCGTACGAGGGCGATTTCGCCAATCTCGTTCAGGCGTTCTGGGAGTTCATCCATCATCTTCCTTTCTACGGCACGGCGGTGCTGTGCCTCGACGACCCGATCCTCGCCTCGTTCCTGCCGCGTCTCGGCCGGCCGGTCGTGACCTATGGATGCGACGAACGGGCCGACATCCGCGCCCGCGCCATCCGCTTCGAGGGTCTGCGCAGCCACTTCGAGCTCGTCCGCCGACGGCGCCCCGGGTCGGTCGAGGTGACGCTCAACCTGATCGGCTTCCACAACGTTCTCAACGCGCTTGCGGCCGTTGCGGTTGCCGATCTCCTCGGACTCGATGACGCGGCGTTCCTGGGCGCGTTCGCCCGCTTTCAGGGCACCGGACGGCGTTTTCAGATCCACGGGGAGACCGTGGTGGGTGGGCGGCGGGTGACGGTCGTCGAGGACTACGCCCATCACCCCCGCGAGATCGAGGCGACGCTTGCCGCGGCCCGCCAGGCCTGGCCCGGGCGACGGGTGGTCGTCGTGTTCCAGCCGCACCGTTACAGCCGCACGAGGGATCTTCTCGACGCCTTCGCCGACGCGCTCGGGGCGGCGGATGTTCTCCTGCTCACCGAGGTCTACCCGGGGGGAGAGCGGCCGCTTCCCGGGGTGAACGGAGGGGCTCTCGCGGCGGCCGTCGAGACTCGCGGCCGGGTGAGCCCGCTCTACGCGCCGGATCTCGAGCGCCTGGCCGAGAGCCTCGCCACCACCGTCGAGGACGACGACGTCGTCCTCGTCCTCGGTGCGGGCGATATCGGACGGTTGCCCGCCCGCCTCAAGGCCGGAGAGGTCGCATGAACACCCGCTGGCGGCACGACGTTTCTCTCGCGCCCCACACCGCGTGGCGGGTGGGTGGCGTGGCCCGTCGCCTGTGCACGGTCCGCACGCGTGAGGAATTCCTCGCGGCCCTGGCCGATCTCGCCCCTGAGGAGCCTCTTCTCGTCCTGGGTCTCGGGAGCAACCTTCTCGTGCGCGACGGGGGCTTTGGCGGAGCGGTGATCGTGACCCGCGGCATGAAAGCCCTGGCCCGTGAGGGCACGAAGGTGACGGCCGAGGCCGGTGTGCCTTGCCCGAGCCTCGCCCGCCGTCTCGTTCCGTGGGGCCTCGCCGGTGGGGAATTCCTCGCCGGGATTCCGGGGACCGTCGGCGGGGCGTTGCGCATGAACGCGGGTTGCTTTGGCTCCGAGACCTGGGCCTGGGTCGAGGAGGTCGAGACGGTCGACCGCTCGGGCACGCTCCGTCGTCGCCGGGCCGCCGAGGTGGCGACCGGTTACCGAAGTGTGGGCGTTGACGAGAGCGAATACTTCCTCGGCGCAAACTTCGTCTTCGACCGCGGCCCGAGCGAGGCCGTGCGGGCGCGGCTCGAGACGTTCCTCGCCCGCCGCCGGGAAAGCCAGCCGCTCACGGAACCCAACGCCGGATCCGTGTTCTTGAACCCCCCGGGGGACCACGCCGGCCGCCTGATCGAGGAGGCCGGGCTCAAGGGCCGCGCCGTGGGTGGCGCGCGGGTCTCGGAGCGTCACGCGAACTTCATCGTCACCCGCCGCGGTGCCCGGGCGCAGGATGTCGAGGATCTCATCCGACTCGTTCAGGAGACGGTGTTTGCCCGAAGCGGTGTGCGTCTTGTGACCGAAGTCCGCATGGTCGGGGAGGGGCTCTGCCGTGCCGTCGCCTGAGCGTTCTCACGACCTCCGCGTGGCGGTCCTCGCGGGAGGCTCTTCCGGCGAACGGGCCGTCTCGCTCGAGGGCGGGGCGGCGGTCGCCCGGGCGCTCGCCGAGAGCGGATGCACGACGGTGCTCCTCGACCCCGCCGCGCCCGATTTCGTCGCCCGCCTCCTCGAGGCCCGGGTGCGGGTGGTGTTCGTGCTCGTCCACGGGCGCGGCGGCGAGGACGGTTCGCTTCAGGGCCTTCTCGAGTTCCTCGGTCTTCCCTACACCGGCTGTGGGGTTCTCGCAAGCGCGCTCGGCTTCGACAAGATGCGCAGCAAGTGGATCTGGAACGCCCACGCCCTTCCCGTCCCGGCCGGCGTCGCTCTCGTCCGCGGCGATCCTCTGCCGCGTCCGGAGGCTCTCCGCGGGCCCTGGTGCGTGAAACCCGCGGCCGAGGGCTCGAGCCTGGGCGTGAGCCGGGTCGACGCGCCCGAGGATCTTCCGGAAGCGCTCGAACGGGCTTGGGGCTTCGGCCCCGTGGCCCTGGTCGAGGAATGGCTCGAGGGGGAAGAACTCACCGTGAGTCTCCTCGGGGACCGTGCGCTTCCGGCGGTACGCATCCGCCCCCGCCGCCCGTTCTACGACTACGTCGCCAAGTACGAAGACGCGGGGACCGAATATTTCTGCCCGGCGGGTCTCGGTACGGCCCTCGAGAAGGAACTGGGCACCTTGGCCCGGCGGGCGTCGGCTCTCTTGGGCGGGCGGGGCTGGGGTCGTGTCGACTTCCGGCTCGATCGCGACGGTCGGCCGCGCCTTCTCGAGCTCAACACCGTTCCCGGCATGACCACCCACAGCCTCTTCCCGATGGCGGCCAGGGCGGCGGGGCTGGATTTCACCGGGCTGTGCCGTGCCGTGCTCGATGAGGCGCTCGCGAGGGACGCCGGTGATTGACGCCGCCCGCGCCCGCCGGTGGATCCCGGCCGTCCTCACCCTCCTCGCCGCCGGGGCGGGTGCGGGCGTTCTCCTTCTTCCGCGTGTGCACCGGGTCGTTCTCCGCAACGTGCCGGCGGAGATCCCCCGGGCGGATCTCGTCGCGCTCCTTCACCGCGACCTCGGGCGCCCGTGGTTCCTTGTCGACCTCGAGCGTATCCGCCGCCGCCTCAAGCGCATTCCTTGGGTCGCGCGGGTGAGCGTCCGCCGCCGCTGGCCCGGAACCCTCGTCGTGCGCCTGCGCACACGCGTGGCCGTCGCTCGCTGGAACGGGGTCGGACTGCTCGACCGCCGCGGGCGCCTCTTCGCCCTCGACCGAGGCGGGCTCGGGCGGGCGCTTCCTTCCCTTTCCGGGCCGCCGGGCAGTGTCGGACTCGTTTTTGCCGAGTTCCGCCGCTGGTGGCCTCTTCTCCGACGTGCGCGCCTTGCGCCCCGGGCTCTCGCCATGGACCGACGCGGTGGGGTGGTGCTGAGCCTGCGCCACGGTCCCACGCTCCGCCTTGGGGCCCGCGACCGTCGCGCCCGTCTCCTTCGTTTTCTGACGGCCGCGCTTCCCGTGCTCCGTTCGCGCTGGTTGCGGGTGCGCTACGTCGATCTGCGTTATCCGAGCGGCTTCGCCGTCGGTTGGCGCACCGCCGCGAGGACAGCCTCATGAAACATACGCGGGACAAAAACCTGATCGCCGGTCTCGACGTCGGCACCTCGAAGGTGCTGGTCGTGGTTGGCGAGAGGCACGAGGATGGGAGGGTTGAAATCATCGCCAGCGGAGCGCATCCCGCCCGCGGACTCAAGCGGGGGATCGTCGTCGATATCGAAACGACGGCCCATTCGATCCAGCACGCGATCGAGGCCGCCGAGCTCATGGTCGGGGCCCCTCTGCACAAGGTGCACGTCGGCATCGCCGGCGCCCACATCCGCGGCATCAACTCGCACGGGAATGTGGCCATTCACCACAGCGAGGTGAGTGCACGCGACGTCGACCGTGTCCTCGACGCCGCCCGCGCCGTGGCCATTCCCACCGATCAGCAGGTGCTGCACGTGTTCGAGCAGGAGTTCATCCTCGACCGGCAGGATGGAATCCGCTACCCCGTCGGGATGACGGGCGTGCGTCTCGACGCTCGTGTTCACATCGTGACCGCCGCCGTTCCCGCCGTGCAGTGTCTCGAAAAATGCGCCGAACACAGCGGCCTTGAGGTCGAGGGGCTCGTCCTGGAACAGTACGCCTCGGCCCTCGCGGTGCTGAGCGACGACGATCTCGACCGCGGGGTCTGCCTCCTCGACATCGGTGCCGGATCGGCCGACCTCGCCGTTTTCCGTAAGGGGGCCATACAGCACACCCGCTCCTTCGAGACCGTCTCGGGCGACGTCGTGACCAACCATCTGGCGCTCTGGCTGCGGACGTCGTCCTTTCACGCCGAGGAACTCAAGATTCGCCACGGCGCGGCACTCGTCGAAATCGTTCCAGGCCAGGAGACGGTTGAGGTTCCGAGCGGGGGCGGTCGGGCCGCGAGCAAGCTCTCGCGCCAGAATCTGGCCGCCGAAATCCGCCGCTGCTACGAGTATTTCTTCGAGCTCGTCGCCACCGAACTCCACGAGTCGGGGTGGGATGAGGCTCTCGGTGCCGGTTTCGTCCTGACCGGCGGCGGGGCGAAGATGCCGGGGGCCATCGAGCTCGCGGAGGAATTTTTCCACGCGCCGGTCCGTCTCGGGCTTCCCACCGGACTCGACGGCCCGAGCGAGGTGATCACGAACCCCGCCTACGCCACCGGCGCCGGCCTCGTCGCCTACGCCGCACAGGAGACGGCCACCGTGCGTCCTCCGTGGTACGCCCGGCGGCGAACCTCGGCGGTGGACGCCCCCCTTTGGAACCGCCTCCGCGGCTGGTTTGCGGGGCATTTCTGATGCCGCGCGCGACGTCTTCCCCACCCCTCCCCCTTGCCCTGTTCCCCAGAGGAGGCGCATCATGAGCACCTACCAACTCGTCGAAGAACCCGCCCGCAACGCCGTCATCAAGGTGATCGGCGTCGGCGGGGGTGGCGGCAACGCCGTCGCCCACATGCAAGCCACCGGCGTCGAGGGCGTCGAGCTCGTGGCCGTCAACACGGACCTGCAGGCGCTGCGGGCCACCGGGGTTCGCACGGCCGTGCAGATCGGGGCGGCCCTCACCCGCGGACTCGGCGCGGGATCCGATCCGGAGGTCGGGCGGCAGGCCGCCCTCGAGGACCGCGAACGGCTCGAGGATCTCGTGCGCGGGGCCGATATGGTCTTCATCACCGCGGGGATGGGCGGAGGGACCGGCACCGGGGCGAGCGCGGTCGTCGCCCAGTTGGCGCGCGAAGCGGCGGCGCTGGTGGTTGCGGTCGTCACCCGGCCCTTCCAGCTCGAGGGGAGGCGGCGCCTCGAGGCGGCCGAGCGCGGCCTCGAAGTGCTCGGCCAGCACTGCGATTCCCTGATCGTCGTTCCCAACGAAAAACTCTTCGCTGTGCTCGGTCCGGACAGCACGCTCGACGAGGCGTTTGAGACCGCGAACGGTGTCCTCGTCGGCGCCGTCCGCGGCATCGCGGACCTCATCACCCGCCCCGGACGCATCAATCTCGACTTTGCCGACGTGCGCGCGGTCATGAGCCAGAACGGCACCGCGGTCATGGGCAGCGGGCTTGCCGACGGGCCGGACCGCGCGGCGGTGGCCACGCGGCAGGCGATCGAAAGCCCGCTCCTCGAGAATGTGACCCTCAAGGGAGCCCGCGGCATGCTCGTCAACATCGGATGCGGAACGAGCCCAACCCTGGCCGAGATCAGCGAGATCGGGCGCATGATCAGCGAGGTGGCTGCCGACGACGCGATGGTCAAACTCGGCACCCACCACGACCCCGAACTCGGGATGCAACTTCGGGTCACGGTCGTCGCGACCGGGCTCGGCGGGGCACGCCCGTCGGCGGGGGCGTCCCCGCGGGCGGTTCCCGAACCCGCCCCCGCGTCGCGACCCAAGCCGCTCGGTGTCCGTGCCGCCCCGCCGCAACCGCCTCCGCTGTTTCCGGGGTTCGAGCCTCCCGCCGTCGTCTCGCCGCGCCGCCGTGTGGAGCCGCCGAGCCCTCCGGTTCTCGGGGACGAGGCTCGGGTGGACAGCCCCGATCTTCCGGCCTTCCTCCGCCGTCAGGCGGACTAGGCGGAGAGGGGTCTTGCCGCCCGCGTTTTGTCGGGTGATCGTGCTAGAATGAACGGCCACGGCCTCCGGCATTGGGCGCCGACGGCAGTGTGAGGAAACGACGTGCTTCAACAACGGACGCTGCGCCACAGCATCAACGCCACCGGCATCGGTCTCCACACGGGGGTCAAGGTGCACATGCAGCTCCGACCCGCGGCACCCGACACGGGCATCGTGTTTCGACGTACGGATCTTCCCGAACCGGTGGAGATCCCGGCCCGGGCGGACCACGTCTGCGAGACCACACTCTGTACGGCCCTCGGCCGCGACGGCGTGCAGATCGCAACCGTCGAGCACCTCATGGCCGCCTTTGCGGGGCTCGGGATCGACAACGCCTACGTCGATCTGAGCGCCGGGGAAGTCCCCATCATGGACGGCAGTTCCGGACCTTTTGTGTTTCTCATCCAGTCTGCCGGCATCGCCGAACAGGGTGTCGCCAAGCGTTTCGTGCGGGTGCTCGAACCGATCGAGATTCACCAGGGCGACCGTCGTGTCCGTCTGGCGCCCTACGAGGGCTTCCGGATCGAAGTCGAGATCGATTTCGAACACCCGGTCTTCCGCCGCCACAGCCGACGGGCCGCCGCCGATTTCTCGACGACGGCCTTTGTGCGTGAGATCGGGCGCGCCCGCACGTTCGGATTCCTCAAGGATATCGAGGCGCTGCGTCAGCGGGGTCTCACCCTCGGGGCGTCGCTCGAAAATTCGATCGCCATCGACGACTACCGGATTCTCAACGAAGACGGACTGCGCTACGAAGACGAGTTCGTGCGGCACAAAATGCTCGACGCCATCGGCGATCTCTATCTTCTCGGGCGTCCCCTCATTGGGGTCTACGAGGGCTACAAGTGCGGGCACGCCGTCAACAACGCCCTCGTGCGCGCGCTTCTCGAACGGCGCTCGGCCTGGGAAGAAGTGAGCTACGAGGATCCGCGCCTCGCCCCCGTGTCGTACATCGGAGCTCCGGTCCCCACCTGAATTCCCGTCCCGGGAGAGATCGTCCCTGCGCCTCAGTGGCCCTTGCGGACCCTGTCGAGAAGGCGATCGAGCGGAGCGTTCGGCGCCCGAACGGAAGGTCGCGGGCTCCGGGCCACAGCCGGGCACGGTGGACCCAGACGGACCACGAGGCGCGGGGTCGAGGCGCCGGAGGAGCGGCGCAGAAGCCCGGCGGCGGCGAAGCGCACCGCCGCGGCGGTCGCCGGGTCGGTCACGTGCACGATCATCTTCGTCCCGCTCCGGCAAGCCCAGAGGAGGCGGTCTCCAAGCCCGAGCTGTTGGCGGAGCTCAAGGGTGAGTCGGCGGGCGTCCGCCGTGGCCTTGAGCCAGCGTTCGCCGTCTCCGCCCGTGGCGAGTTCGCCCTGGCGGAGGAGCGCGGCGCCGCCGGGGGGAGAGGACAAGGGGGGGGAGGTCACGACGCGTGTTCTCGAGAGGCTCTCGGTTCAGGCTAACACAACCTCCCTTCCTCGAGGGGAGACGGAACGGACCCGTATAATAAAAACAACGACCTCGCCTGCCGGGGCCGGGATCGGCCCCGGATCACTGCAGAGGGGCACCGCCTTCTTCGGCCCGCTCTCCCATGTTCCGTCAGATTGCCCGCAAGGTATTCGGCAGCCGTAACGAACGCACGCTCCGGCGGCTCGGTCGTCGCGTGACCGAGATCAACGCGCTCGAGGAGCGGTTCCGCGCGCTCGACGATGAGTCGTTGCGGGCGACGACCCCCGCGTTGCGCGCGCGACGGGAGGCGGGTGAGGATCTCGAAGCGCTTCTTCCGGAGGCCTTCGCCGCGGTGCGCGAGGCCGGTCGCCGCCGCCTGGGACTCCGCCACTTCGACGTTCAGCTTCTCGGCGGGATGGTGCTCCACGAGGGATGCATTGCCGAGATGGCCACCGGCGAGGGCAAGACCCTCGTCTCCACGCTCGCGGCCTATCTCAATGCGCTCGACGGCAAGGGCGTGCATATCGTGACGGTCAACGACTACCTCGCCCGGCGTGACGCGGCGTGGATGCAGCCGATCTACGAGGCCCTCGGTCTCGAGGTCGGTGTGATTTTCTCCCAGCAGGACCTTGCGAGCAAGCAGCGCGCCTATCGGGCGGACATCACCTACGGGACGAACAACGAGTTCGGTTTCGACTATCTGCGCGACAACATGGCCTTCGTGCCCGAGGACCGGGTGCAGCGGGGGCTCCACTACGCCATCGTCGACGAGGTCGATTCGGTTCTCATCGACGAGGCCCGCACTCCACTCATCATTTCCGGCCCGGTCGAGGAGGATGTCCGTCTTTATCAAGCGATCGACCGCATCGCCCGGCGCCTGACCCCGCAAAAGGAAGAGGGCGGTCCCGGCGACTTCGAGGTCGACGAGAAGGCGCGCCAGGTCCATCTCACCGAGGACGGGCACGGACATGTCGAGAGCCTCATGACCGAGGCCGGTCTTCTGCCTCCCGGCGCGAGTCTCTACGATCTCCGCCACCTCCCGCTCCTCCACCATCTCAACGCCGCGCTCCGCGCCCACGCGCTCTACCGGCGCGAAGTCGATTACATCGTTCGCCGCGGTGAGGTGGTCATCGTCGACGAGTTCACCGGACGCACGATGGAAGGCCGCCGCTGGTCCGACGGTCTCCATCAGGCGATCGAGGCCAAGGAAGGCGTGCCCGTGCAGGCCGAGAACCAGACCCTTGCGACGATCACGTTCCAGAACTATTTCCGCCTCTACGGCAAACTCGCGGGCATGACCGGCACGGCCGACACCGAAGCCTACGAGTTCATGGACATCTACCGCCTCGAGGTGGTGGTCGTCCCGACCAACCGCCCGATGATCCGGCGCGATCTTGGGGATCTCATCTACCTCGGGCGGGCGCGCAAGTTCGAGGCGGTCGTCGAGGATGTCGCCGAGCGCCACCGCCAGGGTCAGCCGGTCCTCATCGGTACCACCTCGATCGAGAATTCCGAGCTTCTCTCCGCGCTTCTCAAGAAACGGGCCATCGCGCACGAGGTCTTGAACGCCAAGCAGCACGCGCGCGAGGCGCAGATCATCAGCCAGGCCGGTCGCCCGGAAGCGGTGACGATCGCCACCAACATGGCCGGACGGGGCACCGACATCGTGCTCGGCGGCAATCTCGAGGCCGAACTCGCCGCGCTCGGCGACCGAGGCGACAAGGCCCGCCTGCGTGCGGACTGGGAAGAACGCCACCGCCGCGTCCTCGAAGCGGGGGGGCTCGCGGTCATCGGAACCGAACGCCACGAATCCCGACGGATTGACAATCAGCTCCGCGGCCGCTCCGGACGCCAGGGCGACCCGGGCGAAACCCGCTTCTACGTTTCGCTCGAAGACGATCTCATGCGGATCTTCGCCGCCGATCGTGTGCGCGGTCTCATGGAACGCTTCGGGATGCACGAGGACGACGCGCTCGAGCACGAATGGGTTTCACGCGCGATCGAGAACGCCCAGCGCAAGGTCGAGGCCCACAACTACGACCTGCGCAAGCAGCTGCTCGATTACGACGACGTCGCCAACGAGCAGCGCAAGCTCATCTACGAGGAGCGCAACCGCCTTCTCGACAGCGACGATGTGGGCCCGATTGTCGCCGACATGCGTGCGGGAACGATCCGCCGTCTGCGCGAGCGCCACTTGCCTTCGGGCACCGTCGAGGAGCAGTGGGACGTGGCGGGTCTCGAGACGGCGCTCAAACGGGATTTCGGTCTCGAGGTTTCGGTGGCGCGTTGGCTCCGCGACGAGCCCGGTCTGGCCGAGACGGTGATCGAGGAGCGTATCGCGGCGGCGTTTGATGCGGCCGAGGCTCGTCTGGTCGCCGCCGCCGGCGCGGATGAGCTCAAGACGCTGCGCAAGCAGGTTCTGCTCTACACGCTCGACACTCTGTGGAAGGAACATCTCGCCGCGATGGATTACCTCCGCCAGGGCATCCATCTTCGCGGGTACGCCCAGGAAGACCCCAAGCAGGCGTACAAGCGCGAGGCGTTTGCCATGTTCACCGCGCTCCTCGACCGCATCCAGGAGGAGAGCGTGGCCACCCTCCTGCGCGTGGAGGTGGCGCCCGAGGCCCTCCCGGATCGTCGTCGGCCCGAGAAGGTTGTCTACGAGCACCCCTCGGGGGTGGGTTACGACCCCACCGGCGGACCGGCCACGGGGTCGCCCGCGGACGAAGGGACCCCGGTGCCCTACGTGCGCGAGGGTCGCAAGATCGGCCGCAACGAGCCGTGCCCCTGCGGTTCCGGCCTCAAGTACAAGCAGTGCCACGGACGCCTCGACCGCTGAGGGATAGGCTCACCGTCGTGGCCGTGGTCCTCGACGACGGCCACGGGCGGGTTCTCGTGCAGGAACGTCCGCCCTCGAAACCCGCGGCCGGTTTCTGGGAGTTTCCCGGCGGCAAGGTGGACGGAGGAGAAACGCCCGAAGTCGCGCTCGAACGCGAACTTCGCGAGGAGCTCGGCGTCGACCTCGCCGAGGCCCCTCGGTGGGAGCCCGTGCTCCCGATTCGACCCGAGGGTGGGGCGCACGGGAGCCGACTTCTGTGGGGAAGGGTTGGGCGCTGGAGGGGCGAGCCCGTGGCGCGCGAGGGGCAGACGTTCGCCTGGCTCAAGCCCGTGGAACTCCTCCGCATTCCGCTGCTTGCGGCCGATCTCCCCATCGTGGCCCGGCTCCTCCTTCCGCCGCGGCTCGCGATCACACCGTCCGCCGGGGGGACACCCGAGCGTCTCGCGGAACACCTCGAGACCCTTCTCGACGAAGGGTTCGGGGGGGTCTTGGCCCGTTTCCCGGCCCTCGATCCCGAGATCCGCCAAACGCTCTCGGCGCGTCTCCGAGAGGTCTGCGCACGGCGCGGGGGGGTTTGTCTGGTGCACGAACGGGAGGATCTCGCACGCCGGATCGGCGCCGAAGGGGTCCATCATCCGGTCGCCTCCCTCTCGCGTCGCCGATTCCCCTCGGGCGCCGGTCTTCTTCACGGCGTCTCGGTGCACGACCGGCCCGAACTCGAGAGGGCGTTGCGGCGGGGCGCCCACTATCTCCTTCTTGGCCCGGTGCGCCCGACGGCTTCCCATCCCGACCGTCGCCCCCTGGGTTGGGAGGCATTCGCCGCCCTGACCGCTTTGTCCCCCGTGCCGGTCTACGCCCTGGGTGGGCTCGGCCGCGACGATCTCGAGCACGCGCGCGGCGCCGGAGCGCACGGGATCGCGCTCCTGAGCGGTTGCGACTGGAACTGAGCGCGTCGGGGGGGCGGGGTCGCGCCGCCCGTCGCCTGAGCGCGTGTGGGGACGGGCTCGGGAAGACGCGGCCCGATCCGCGGGCCATCCGGCGGGAAGAGTGTCGATCCTCAGAGCACGGCAAGCACGAGCCGGAAATCGATGGTCTCCGCGCAGGGATGGCCGCGCCGTTCCGCGTCCGGAAAGTCGCGAAAGCGAACCGTGAGGCGGTAGCGGCCGGCGCTGATCTCCGGATAGAGGCGCCGTGAGAGCGGGAGACTCAGACGCACGAGCTGGACCGGAGGGTCCTGACTCGTGAGTTCGCGTTCGTAATGCCCTCCTTCCGCCCGGCAGGATTCCGGGTGGGCGCTTGCGCGCACGAGGCGGAGGTAGGTGACGAGAGCGTCGCGCAGGGGGGCGAGCATCGTGATCCAGCGGTCGAGATCGCGCGTGCGCTCCTCTTCGTCGAGGGCGGTCCACAGGCGGTAGGAAGGGATGTCCGCGCCGTTGATGCCTCCCGGCGCCGCAGCCCTCTGGCGGAGGGTGGCGAGGAGGTCGCTTGCGCGCAGGCGGTCAACGAACCGCCCCTCGACGGCAAAGAGACGGCGCCGACGTTCGCCGATCTCCTCGAGGGTGGAGGCCAGACGCGGCCCGTGGGCGTCGCGGTGCCCGTCGAAGCGGCGCAAGAGGAGTTCGAGACGCTCGAGCTCCTTGAGGACTTCGGTGCGGACGTCGCCGCGGCCGAGAAGCTCCCCGAGTTCGAGGAGGCACTGGGTGGCGAGCGTGGACTCGAGCGGGCGGCCTCCCCGCTGACGGAGTTCGTGGAGCCGAAAAAGAAGGGCCTCGAGGCGGAGGAAGAGGCGCATCCTCTCGCCGAGGGGATGTTCGAACAGGATTTCGCCCGAGGCGGGAGCGGGTGTGCTCACGGGAGGGCGAGCGTCCGACGGTGTCGGGCGAGGAGGGCGGTGGCCGCGCGCGGGATGTCTTCCACGGGTTCCTCCCCGAAGAGGAGGTCGTCGGCGAGAGCGATCCGGCTCGCCCGGTCGGCCTGGCACGCGAGGGCACGCCGCGCCGTCGGCTCGTCGTACCCGTCGCGTTGCCGGAGTCGGGCGATCTGGACCTCCGGGGAGCAGTCGACGACGACGACGCGGGCGGCGGGCAAGGGGCGGGGTTCGAGTTCAGCGTACAGAGGGACGACGGCGAGGACGGGGGGCGGAAGCCGCACCGCACGCCGGAGGATTTCGTTGCGGGCCGCGGGGTGCAGAAGGTCCTCAAGACGTCGACGGAGCGTTTCGTCGGCGAAAAGAGCACGCCGCAGGGCCGCGCGGTCGATCCCCCCTCCGGGGGCGGGAAAGATCGATCCGACAAGGGCGGTGAAAGCGTTGTGGAGGGCGCCTCCGGGACGCGTGAGTTCCCGCACCACCTCGTCGGCTTCGATCACCGTGCCGCCCGCGGCGGTGTACGCCCGGGCCAAGGTGCTTTTCCCCGACGCGATTCCGCCCGTGAGGACGACGAGTGGAACCTCCGTCATCCGTGCGGGAAGGCGAGATGGAGCCAGCCTGAGGTGATGGCGTGACCCGCGAGGAGGCTCACGAGACCGCCGGCGGCCAGGAAGGGTCCAAAGGGGATCGGGGTGTCGCTCCGCAAGCGCCGGGTCGCGATGAGGCCCAGGCCGACGATCGAGCCGAGGGCGGAAGCGACGAGGATGACGAGCGGCAGCCGCGCGAGACCCAGCCATGCGCCGAGGAGGGCGTAGAGTTTGAAGTCGCCGTAGCCCATGCCCTCCTTGCCCGTCACGAGACGGAAAAGATGGTAGAGGCTCCAGAGTGAGAGGTAGCCCACGGCGGCTCCGAGCACCGCCGAGCGGAGCGACGTCAGGACACCGGGGATGTTGATGAGGAGCCCGAGCCAGAGCCCCGGAAGAGTGATTTCGTCCGGCAGCACCCGGTGGTCGAGATCGATGACGGTGAGCGCGAGAAGAATCCAGTAAAGCAGCATGGCCGCCACCGCCCGAAGCGGGTTGTCGACGGCCACGGCGAGGAGCCCGGCGCCGAGGGCGGCGGCGATCTCGACGAGCGGGTAACGGATCGGGATCGAGGCCCCGCAGTGCCGGCAGCGGCCGTGGAGAAGGAGCCAGCTTACAACGGGGACGTTGTCCCAGGGCGCGATGGCGTGCGCGCAGCGGGGGCAGTGTGATCCGGGCCGCGCGAGGTTGTACGGCCCGCTCGGGCGGGCCGCGTCCGCGTCGGAGGCGAGCTCGAGCATGCGCGGGAGGCGGTGGGCGACGACGTTGAGAAAGCTTCCGACGATGAGCCCGACCAGGACCGCCGCGGGGAGAAACACCGTCGCGAAGGGCGGCGCCATCAGCCGACCGCTTGCCCGAGCTGGAAGATCGGAAGATACATGGCGATCACGATGGCGCCCACGATCGTGCCCAGGATCACGATGATTATCGGCTCGAGCAGAGTGCTCAGCGAGTCGACCGCGTTGTCGACCTCTTCTTCGTAGATGACCGCGACACGGTTGGCCATGTCCTGGAGTTTGCCGGATTCTTCACCGATCTTGAGCATTTGGATGACGTCGATCGGGAACATGTCGGTCTGCTCGAGGGCGAGGTGGAGTTTTTGTCCGCCGGCGATCTGGTCTCGGGCGCGGAGGATCGCGTCGCGGTAGAGTCGGTTGCCGACCGCACCCGAGAGGGTGGTGAACCCCTCGACGAGGGGAATGCCGGAACCGAAGAGGGTGGCGAGCGTGCGGTTGAAGCGGGCGAGGATCGACTTGCGCAGGATCGCTCCGATGACCGGGATTCGGAGCACCGCGCTGTCGACGGCGTACTGCATCGACATCGAGCGTTTGTAGAGGGCGTAGATGCCGCTCCCGAGAAGCACGGCGGCCACCAGGTAGATCGGCCCGTAGGTGCGGAGGCTCTGCGAGATGTTGATCACCATCTGGGTGTAGGCCGGAAGACTCTCGCCCGCTCCCTGGAAGAGTTTCTGGAAGACGGGGATGACTTTGACCAGGAGCACAATGATGACGAGCACGGCGACGCAGATGACCGAGATCGGATAGATCATCGCCTTCTTGACCTTGCCCTTGATGTATTCGGTTTTTTCCTTGTAGGTAGCGATTTTGGAGAGAAGGGAGCTCATTTGTCCGGAGACTTCGCCCGCCTGGACGAGATTGATGTAGAGAGGTTCGAAATACTTCGGGTGGGCGCCGAGCGCCTGGGAAAGGGCGGTCCCCGAGCGCACGTCGGTTTCGAGCTGACTCACGAGCTCGCTCATGCGGGGGTTGGCGTTGCCGGCGGCGATGATCGAGAGCGATGTATCGAGCGGCACGCCGGCCTCGAGAAGGGTCGCGAGCTGGCGGGTGAAGCCGGCGATGTCGCGTCCCCGGATGCGGCGCCCTCCGCCGCGCTTTCTCTCGGTGCGGATCCGATCGACGATGATGCCCTGGCGGCGGAGGTCGGCCCGGACGTTGCTCTGCGTGGAGGCGGTGACGCGTCCGCGGATCCGCCGCCCGTGCGCATCACGCCCGCGCCAAAAAAAAGTCTTCAGGGTCGGACCCTGCGCCTTCGCCACGGGGCGCGAGGTGCGGGGGGCGCGCGGGGAGCGCGGGGAGGGTGTGGCCATGACCGGTGCTCCTCAGCAAGGCCTAGAAGGCGATGACACGGTTGATTTCCTCGATCGTGGTGATGCCGCGGCGGACTTTCTCGAGACCGGCGCGGCGAAGGTCCCAGACCCCTTCCTTGTGCGCCTGGGCGGCGAGCTCGGGGGCGTTGGCGCCGCGGAGAATGAGGTGCACCGTGGCTTCGCTGATGGGCAGGACCTGATAGAGGCCGACGCGTCCGGAGTAGCCGTCCTTGCAACGCGAGCAACCCTGGGCCCGGAAGATCGTCGCCCCGGTCAGCATCGCGTCATCGAAACCCTCGGCCTTCAACGCGTCGGGAGGCAATTTGAGGGGCTCGCGGCAATGGGTGCACAGTCGGCGTGCGAGGCGCTGGGCGATGATGAGACGCAGGGCGGAGGCCAGCGAGTAGGGAGGGATGCCGAGATCGACGAGCCGGGTGATGGTCTGGGGGGCGTCGTTCGTGTGCAGTGTCGAGAGGACGAGGTGTCCGGTCTGGGCCGCCTTGACCGCGACTTCGGCGGTCTCGGGGTCACGGATCTCGCCGACCAGGATGACGTCCGGGTCTTGGCGGAGGAAGGCGCGGAGCGCGTTGGCGAAAGTGAGCTGCACGGCCGCGTTGACGTTCACCTGGTTCACACCCGCGACCTCGATTTCGACCGGGTCCTCGACGGTGCAGATGTTGTGCTGGCCGTCGTTGAGGTGGTTGATGGCCGCGTACATCGAGACGGTCTTGCCGCTTCCGGTCGGACCCGTGACGAGGACCATGCCCTGCGTGCGGGCGAGCGCTTTCAGGTAGAGGTCCTTTTGGAATTCTTCGTAGCCGAGGGAGTCGATGCCCATTTGCGCGACGGTCGGGTCGATCAGACGCAGGACGATCTTCTCCCCATTGACGGTCGGGACGGTATTGACACGCATATCCACGTGCCGGCCGCGTCCGAGCTTGTAGGTAAAGCTGCCGTCGGTCGGTTTGCGTCGGTCGCTCAGATCGCAGTGTCCCATGATCTTGATGCGTTGCGCCACCGATTCACGCAAGTCCAGCGGGAGGTTGCGAAATTGGTGAAGGACGCCGTCGACGCGCATGCGGACGCGGTACTGCTTGGCGTAGGGCTCGATGTGAATGTCGGAGGCGCCACGGACGACGGCATCGTTGAGGATGGACGTCACGAGCCTGACGACGAGATTCTCGTCGTCGACGCTTTCTTTTTGGCTCTCGCTCTCCTGGCTTTCGGTCGCGTTGTCCTCGGTGAGCTCCTCGGTGTCGAGGAGCTTCGCGTTGCGCTGCTCGAGAAAACGCGTGAGGACCTCGTCCAGAGCCGAGAGCTCGGCGACCACGGTTTCCACCGTGAGTCCGGTTTGGAAACGGATGGCGTCAAGTGGCGTGGTGTCGGTGGGGTCGAAGGTGGCCAGAAAGAGACGGGAGCCACGCCGCATGAGCGGGATGACCCTGTGGCGTTCGAGGAGGTCCTCGTCGACGCGGGGCAGCTCCTGGTTTTCGATGTCGCACGCGCGGATGTCGATCAAGGGAAGACCCATCGTGGCGGCAGCCAGTTGTGCGACGACCCTCTCGCTGACGAGCTTCTGGCGAACGGCGTGAACGAGCGGCGGGACGCCCTCGTGGACAGCGTCGCGAAACGCCTTTTGTGCGGCCTCCGGCGTGAGCATGCCCTCGGCGATGAGATCGCGGAGGAGGCCGCTTGCGGCGGGATTGTGGCCGGCGGGGGTACTCATGGTCCGCCTCGATCCCTCTCTTCGTGGGGGCGCGCGTCGTCCTTGCGGACCGGAACGGACGTCCCTAAGGCATCATACCACGCTCTCCGGCGGTTTCAGGAGTCGCCACCCGGACGCTCTCCGTCCGTCGGTGCGTGCGCCGGACCGGAACGATCCCCGCCGTTCGGTCGCGCGAGGGTCACGTAGAGGAGCGTCGTGATCTGTTCGGAGATCAGTCCGAGCATGAAGATGAGGATCGCGACAGTCCAGAGGACCGTCGTCATCGGGGTGATGATGTGGGCCGAGCTGAAAGTGTAGAGGTAGTTGACGAGCCCCAGCAGGAAGAGCAGGATCGCCGGAGGGGTGAAGACCTTGAGCGGGGCGTAGAGCGTGCCGATGCGGAGGATGATGAGGAGGAAGCGGCCTCCGTCGCGGAGCGGGCGAATGTGGCTCGCCCCCGAGCCCTGGCGGGGGCGGACGTCGACCTCGAGGTGCGCGACGGGCCGGCCCAGACGAAGGAAGGCCATCGTGATCGTGGTCGGCGAGGAGAAGCCGTTCGGCAGCAGCGGCAGGATCGAGGTCAGGATTTCACGGCGGGCCAGGCGGAAGCCGGAGGTGAGGTCGGCGATCGGTTGTCCGGAGGCCCACCCGGCGAGACGGTTGTAGACGAGATTGGCGAGACGTCGCGGGCGGCTCGCGTGCGCTTCGGGTCGGCGTGCCCCGACGACGAGTTCATAGCCTTCGCGGGTGAGCGCGAGAAGCCGCGCAAGTTCGGCCGGATCGTGCTGACCGTCGGCGTCGAGGATCGCGATCCAGGTGCCGCGCGCGGCACGGATCCCGCTTTTGATGGCGGCTCCGTTGCCGAGGGGAGCGGGATGACGCAGCACACGGGCGCCGTGGCGGCGGGCCTCCTCGCCGGTTGCGTCGCGCGAACCATCGTCGACGACCAGGATCTCGGCGTCGGGATGCAAGCGGCGGAGGTCGGCGACAAGGCCGCCCACCGTGGAGGCTTCGTCCCGGGCCGGGAGCACGACGCTCAGTTCCGGGGGGGGGTGGCTCACGATGTGGATCCTCCGAAGCGGGACGCGAGGCGCCGCCAGAGGCGGCGCACCCCCGGCGATTCGCGGGGAAGACCGCGGGCCTGATCGAACCAGAGGTGGGCGGCGCGTGGGTGATGGGCCTCGAGGAGCCAGGAGGCGGCGAGGAGACGCGGGACGGGATTGCGCGGGGCGAGGCGCCCGGCGTGGACGAGATCGGCGAGCGCCCGGGGGAGGCGACCGCGGGCGTGGGCAAGGTAGGCCCGGTCGAGGATGAGAATGTAGCGGCGCGAACGGCGCATGCGCGCGGCGTGGCCAAGCGTGCGCGCGAGCCGGGAGAGACGGGATCCCGCGAAGCGGCAGCGGTGCTCAAGCCACAAGTGGCTCAGGACGGCCACGCCCGTCGTTCCCGCCGCTCCGAGGTCACGGGGAGGCTGGCGGGTGAAGCCCGACCAGTAGCCGGGGGGAAGGGTGCCGTGCCAGAGGCAGAGTACCGTGCCGAGCTCGAGTTGCTCGCCCGGGTGGCGATGGCCCGCGAGGAGGGCCGCCGCCCGGGCGGGTTGCCCGTGCGTCAGCCACCACTGGGCGAGTCCGGCGCGTGCGGCCCTGGCGTGCGGATGAAGCGCCAGGTTGGTGGAGTACAAATTCCGCGCGCTGCTCCAGGAGACGACCGCCTGAGCGGTGAGGGCCACCGTGAGGAGGCCGAGGACCGTGAGGACCGCGGGTGGAAGAAAGCGCAAGCGGGGGGCGCGCCGGACGAGGGCACGCGCGGCGGCGACGAAAAGGGCGGCCGTGGCGAGGAGAAGGCCGTAAGACGGGAGATAAACGCGTACCGCCTCCATCAGGCGGAGCGGCACGAGGGTCGACTCGATCGATTCGCCGATGAAGAACCAGCCGAGGCCGACGGCCACGAGGGGGGCGCGGCGGCGGAGGACGAAGGCCAGCGCGACGAGGACGAGGACCAGCGCGAGTGCGATGGCGGTGGTGGGGGGTGCGAGAAGCCCGTGGGAGAGCGGGATTCGCCCGTGAAAGAAACTCGTCCAGCGCGGTCGTGGGGAGAGGGTGGCGGCGATGTAGCGGACGAGCACACGCGGTTCGGTGAACAGACGTTCGAGGAGCGTGAAGCGCCGTTCCCGGTAACCGTTGAGGAGAAACGCGGGGTCGAGAAAGAAGAGCGCCATGAGTCCGAAGCCGAGGGCGAAGACGCAAGCGGCCAGGGCGGCGAGAGTGCGCCGCGCGGAGCGCGGCCCGGCTCCGCGCCAAAGGCAGAACTCCGTCCAGAGCGCCAGCGGAAGAAGCAGAATCCCGTTTTCCTTGCTGAAGGTGGCGAGCGCGGCAAAGACGAGAAGGGCGGGGAGCCAGAGCCGAATCCGCGGGCGTCCGTCGGCGATCTCGGCGCGGCGGGCGCGGGCGTAGACGAGAAGACCCGCCATCGTGAAGAAGGCGGCGAGGAGTTCCATGCGCTCGACGGCGTAGAGCACGGTGGCGACGGCCGCCGGGGCGAGGAGCCAGAAGGCGGCGAGCCCGATGGCGAAGCCGCGTTCGGCGGCCTCGGGTCGGCGCCCCGGGGGGGTGACGAGTTCCTGCCCGAGGAGGGCGGCGAGACTCGCGGTCAGGAGCGCGATCAGAAGGTTGGTGAGCTTGAGGGCGAGAATGCTCCCGTGCCAGAGACGGGCGTCGAGCCAGAAGCTCGCCATCGCGATGGGCCGTCCGAGTGGGCCCGACGTGCTCCAGAAAGGATGCGGTACGGCGGCCAGGGGGCCGTAGACGAAGGGTCCCAACACCGGAATGTCGTCGTAGACGAGCGGTCCGTGAAGGCCCGGGAGGTACAGAAGAACGGCCACGGCCAGGACGGTGGTCCAGACGGCGAGAAAGACGGCGGTCGTCGCGCGGGCGCGGGCGTCGTTCTCCGGCATGAGACCTCGGAGGCGCGGGCGGGGGGGTGTGGCCCGAGGCGATCAGTGTAGCCGGAAGATTTCAGCTTCCGGGCGTCGTCCGCTCGGGGGGCCACCACAGGCGGCCGCGGGGGACCTGGGCCGTGCGGCTGCGCGGGGCGTGACCGAGCACGGCGGCGATGAAGTCGACGGCGTCGAGAAGCCGCGGCAGGTCGACGCCGGTCTTCACCCCCGATCCCTCGAGGAGGTAGACGACATCCTCGGTGGCGACGTTGCCGCGCGCTCCCGGGGCGTACGGGCAGCCCCCGAGGCCGCCGGTCGCGGAGTCGACGATCGTCACCCCGTAATCGAGGGCGGCACAAATGTTGGCGAGAGCCGTCCCGTAGGTGTCGTGGAAGTGGACGGCGATTCGCTCCACGGGGACGATCTCACCGACCGCGCGGAGAAGAGCCTGTGTGCGGGCCGGGGTCCCCACCCCGATCGTATCGCCGAGCGAAATCTCGTCGACACCGAGCTCGAGAAGGCGCGCGCAGACCTCGCGTACGCGCGCGGGAGGGATGGCCCCTTCGTAGGGACACCCGATGACGGTCGAGACGTAGGCCCGCACCCGAAGACCGCGGCGACGGCTCTCGCGCACCACGGGATCAAACCGGGCCAACGACTCGTCGATGCTGCAGCCAATGTTGTGCCGGGTGAAGCTCTCGCTCGCTGCGGTAAAGACGGCGACCGTCTCGAGCGCGGCGTGCCGTGCCCGCGCGAGTCCCTGTTCGTTCGGGACGAGCGCCGCGTAGCGCACCCCCGCCCGGGTGGGGAGGAGCGCCATGAGGTTCTCGGCGTCGGCCAATTGGGGGACGCGGGCCGGAGCGACGAAACTTGTGGCCTCGATTTCGCACACTCCGGCGTCGGCGAGCATGCCGATCCACTGCGCTTTGGTTTCGGTCGGCACCGTCGCCGCCTCGTTCTGAAGCCCGTCGCGGGGGCCGACTTCGACCAGTCGCACGGCCGCAGGGAGGCGAAGTCCGCTCACGCTCCACCCTCCTCCGCCGCGGCGATCTCGACGAGATCCCGGTGGACATCGGCGACTTGCCCGAGGACCGCGTGCACCGTCCGCACGATCCCGGCGACAGGGGCGCGGACCGTGTACTCCATCTTCATGCCCTCGAGGGCGACCAGGGGGTCGCCGCGTTCGACGCGGTCGCCGGGGGAGACACGAACACCGGTGATTCGCCCCGGGAACGGCGGGCGTGTGTGGCCCGCTTCCTCGCCGCCGCGGGGCGTGTGTTCCGTGCTCAGTTGCACCTCGAAGGCTCCTCCGGGGTGCCGCGCGTGGATCCAGGGGCCGTGGCGCACGATCTCGACCGTCCGTTCCACGCCCGAGTATCCGAGACGCACGCGGGCGCCGGTGTGCGGACCCACCGTGAGCGTGTGGACAATTCCTCCGACCTCGAGGCGGAAGGTCTCCGGTCCGTCCGGGGTGAGGCGCAGCGTGAGGAGGCGATCGCCCGAGCGCAGGCGCGTCAAGCGGGCACGGACCCCCCCGGGCACGAACGCGTCGGCGCGTTCCCACGGATCCGTGCTTTCCTCCTCGGGTGTGCCCGCGACCAGGGCGACGGCGCCCAGGAGCCACGGGTCGGCCATCTCCTCGGGGAGGAGACGGCCGAGGGCCTCGGCCACGTAACCGGTGTGGACCGCTCCGGTGCGCATCGGCGGATCACGGGCGAGGGCACGGAGGAGTTCGAGGTTCGTCGTTGTTCCGAAGAGGACCGTCTCGTCGAGGGCACGGGCGAGCCCCTCGAAGGCGATCTCCCGCGACGGGGCGGAGACGATGATCTTGGCGATCATCGGGTCGTAGTGGGCGCTGATTTCTTCGGGCGGTTCAAGGGCGGTTTCGATCCGCGCGTCCCCGGGCCAGAGCGCCGTCTCGATGCGTCCCGGAGCCGGAAGGAATTCGTGCCGTGCGTCCTCGGCGTAGACGCGAACCTCGATCGCGTGGCCGCGGGCTTCGAGCGTCTCCTGGGTTCGGGGCAACGGTCGCCCTTCGGCCACGGCCAGCTGCCAGGCGACGAGGTCCACACCGGCGATGGCCTCGGTCACCGGGTGCTCTACCTGAAGGCGCGTGTTCATCTCGAGAAAGTGGATCCCACCCTCGGTGTCGAGGACGAACTCGACCGTGCCTGCTCCGACGTAGGCCACGGCGCGGGCGGCCGTGAGCGCGTGGTGATGAAGCGCGCGGCGGGTGGCCTCCGGGACGGCGGACGCCGGGGACTCCTCGAGAATCTTCTGGTGCCGACGCTGCACGGTGCATTCCCGCTCGAAGAGGTGGACGATGCGGCCCTCGTGGTCACCGAAAATTTGCACCTCGAGATGGCGGGCGCGGTCGATGTAGCGCTCGAGGAGGAGGGCGTCGTCGCCGAAAGCGTTCTCGGCCTCACGGCGGGCGGCGCGGACGGCTTCGGTGAGCTCCGGAGCGTGGTGGACGATCCGCATACCCTTCCCGCCCCCGCCGGCCGCGGCCTTGACGAGGAGAGGAAAGCCCACCCTCCGCCCCTCGGCGACGAGCCGCTCCACGTCCTGCGCGTCGCCGTGGTAGCCGGGGACGACCGGCACGCCGACCTTTTCCATGAGGTCCTTGGCCGCGATCTTCGAGCCCATCAGGCGGATCGTTTCCGGGTGCGGGCCGATGAAGATCAGGCCCGCCTCTTCCACCGCGCGGGCAAAGGCGTCGTTCTCCGAGAGGAATCCGTAGCCGGGGTGGACGGCCTCCGCCCCCGCGCGACGAGCCGCCTCGAGAAGCTTGGCGATGTCGAGATACGACGTCCGCGGGCTTGTCCCGCCGAGGGCGACGGCGAAGTCGGCCGCGCGCACGTGCCGGGCGTCACGGTCGGCATCGGAGTAGACGGCCACGGTCTCGTAACCGAGCGCACGGCAGGTCCGGAAGATCCGAAGAGCGATTTCTCCACGGTTGGCGACGAGCACACGGCGGAAGGGGTGCGGCGGTGTCGCGCGCGGGGGAAATGACGGTCCCGTGAGTGTGCGGCGCGTGCTCACGACGGAAACTCCGGCCAGCGCGGAGGGCGTTTTTCGAG
>JAKCBQ010000065.1 GCA_021839245.1 Pseudomonadota bacterium | reverse complement strand
CGGCGACGAAAAACGAGGCCCGTGGATCGCCGCCCCACTCTTCCTCCAAGCGGAAGACACCATTTTCATCGTGGTCGAGGCCGATCACCCGCCGGTGCGGATCGTCGCTCCGAGCGAGAAGCGCGCGTACCAGAGCCGCCCCCACACTCCCGCAGGCACCGGTCACACAGTAGGTTCGGGGGGAGTCGTCCTCAGTCACCGCGCGATTGTAGCAATTCGCGCCCCGATGGGCGGGGACATTCCGAAGGAGACAGCGCGGCTGTGACCGTCCCGACGTAGAGCGCGTACCAACCGATGACGAGCGAGTGGACGAACATCGCCTCAGTCATCCCGAAGACGACAAAACCCGTCACTCCGAGGACCCCGATCCAGCCGAGGGCGCGGCGCTCGGGGTCGGGATCACGGGCGGCGGGCACGAAGATCAACAGCGGGATGAGGTAAAGAAGGAGCTGGACCGCAAGCCCGATCACCCCTCCGCTCGCAAGGGCGTCCAGAAGGTCGTTGTGGGGGTGTTCGTAGGCCGCGACAAAGGGCGGGGTGAAACCGGTGCGGACGAGGCGGTGGGCGGCGTCATCGAACCCCCCAAAGCCCACCCCCCACCAGGGGTGACGCCGGGCCATGAGGAGTGCCGCGCGCCACATTTCGAAACGCTCGTCCACCGAATTGCGAAGCGGGGCCGTGCTGTACTCACCGGGGTGGAGCTGTGCCGGCACGAACCACACCTGCCGGCCCGGGCGAAGTGTCACGGAAAGCGAGCCCGAGCGGACCACGCGGCCACGGACAAGGAAGCGGCGAAACCGGGCCGAGGCAAGATCGTGCCACCGACAGGTGTTGCACGTGCGCACGCGAAAGCGTCCCCTCGCCCAGAAGGCAAATGTCATCGGACCCGCATTGAGGAGCGCGCTTGGCAAGACAAAGGTCGTCACGTCATGTCCCCACGGGACTGCCAGCACGAAAGTCGCTCCGCCCGCGCGTCGGCAGCTCACCGGAAGTCCGCGGGGAGGCACAACGAGGATCCAGCCGCTGTCCCCCTTCTGGGGTGGGAGGATGCGGACGCTCTTTTGGTAAAACGCGAGTGCTCCCGGCGAAGCCAGACAGCGGGTGAAGGCCCAGTGTCGCCGGAGCGACGGGGGTACACGGAGGTAAGTGGTTTCGAGGGAGAGATCCTGCTCAATGTGCTCAAATCTTCTCAGGGGTGAGAGAGATCGGGAGAACCCCGTTACGGCGAGGAAAGCCCCACTCACACAGACGAAGGCGACGACAGCCAGGAGAAAACGACGGCCGTAGTGACCACGCGCGCCCAGGGCGACGTAAAAAACTGCCGCGAGCACAATGAAGCCGAGCCACGAACCACGCGAATCGGAGAGCACCGCCGCCCCGAGACCGGCGGCGAGAGCAAGAACGGCCAACGCCTCGATCCCTTTCCCGGGCCGACGCGCGCCGAGGAGCAGACCCGCGGCCCCAGCCACGCCGGTAAGAACCGCGAGATCGCCAAACACAATGGCCACGCCCGTTGCCCCCGACGCGCGCGCCGCCCCCATCCCGAAGTGCTCGAAGAGACCCACCACGAGTGCGAGGACAGCCCCACCGGCCAGAACGAGACCCAGCCCGCGGGCTCTCGGGCGCAGGCGGCGGAGCGCCCCGTAGGCGGCGACGGCCAGAAGGAAACGCAAGTCGCGGCCGGCGAAACGGAACTCCTGGCGCGTGAAACGTCCGAGCTCGTCGCTCAGGAGCGCGGCGGCAGGGACGAGGGCGAAGACGGCGAGAAGAAAACGCTCACCGCGTCCGCAGCCACGCACAAAGCCATCGCGAAAGCCCCAGAAAAGCCCGAGCAGTGTGAGGCCAAAAAGGCCGACGCTGTCGGCGTAATCGACGGAGAGGGACAATGCCAGCGCTGCCGCAAGGAACGCCCAGACGAGGATCCTGAGCGGTTGCGACGCGGCGGGAACCCCGGCGGAAGAGGAAGCTCTCATGGGACCTTGGGGACGTTCGTCCCGCGGTGCCGCCAAGGCGGCAACGCTGTTATTGTAGGATCGTGGAAGTTTCTGTCCCAACCCGCTCACAGCCCCGCACCCGTACCGTCTGTGATCTCCTCGTCGTCGGCGGCGGGGCGGCGGGTCTCGTCGCCGCCCAGACCGCACGACGCCTCGGAGCCCGCGTCGTCCTCATCGAGGCCCGGGCACTCGGCGGCGAGTGCCTGCATACCGGTTGCGTTCCCAGCAAGGCCCTCCTGCATGCCGCGGAACGCGGGAATGCACGAACACTGCGGACAAACGCCCCCGGATCGGCCCGTGGTCTCGATGCGGCGCGGCGCGCCGTCCGTGCCGTCGCCCCCCACGACGACCCCGCACGCTACCGCGCGCTCGGCGTCGATGTCCGTTTCGGTGAAGCCCGCTTTGAGGCTCCGGACACGGTCGAAGTCGGTGGCGATATCCTCCGGGCCCGCCGGATCATCCTCGCCACAGGCTCCCGGCCTCATCATCCCGAGTGGCCGGGTCTTGCCGACGTTCCGTGGGCGGACACCGACACGCTCTGGTCCCGGGAAGTCCTGCCCCACCGCCTCACGGTCGTGGGTGGTGGACCGAGCGGGTGCGAGCTCGCGCAGGCTTTCGTCCGCCTCGGTCACGAGGTTCGACTTCTCGAGGCGCGGGAAGGGCTCCTCCCGGACGAGGATGCGGAAGCCGGCCACCTTCTTGCAGAGATCCTTGCGGAGGAAGGCGTCGCGGTGGAAACCGGCGTGTGCGTGGAACGGCTCGAAAGGAGCGGCACAGAGGTGCGCGTCGTGGCCACGGCGGCGGACGGAGGACCCAGGACCTGGACGACGGACTTCCTCATCCTCGCCCTGGGACGTCGCCCCGCTCCTGGGCCGGCGGGCCTCGACGCCCTCGGCGTCGCCCGTGACGCGCACGGCTACCTGCAGGTCGACCCTTACTTGCGCACGAACCGACGGGCTCTCTACGCCTGCGGGGACGCGACGGGTCCCCCTTTCTCCACCGCCGTGGCCGGACGTCAGGGATGGTGCGCCGCAGCGAACGCCCTTCTCGGCCCGTGGCTGCGGTTCCGCTGGGCGAAGGGAACTCAGTCGCGCGTCGTTTACACGGACCCTGAGGTTGCCCTGGTCGGCGCTCCCACTCCCGTGGGGCCGTTCCGTTCCCTGAAGATCGATCTCGGCGAGGTGGACCGGGCGCTCGTCGAGGAGCGGACGCGGGGATTTCTCCGCCTCAACCTCGACCGCCGCGGGCGGATTTGCGGGGCGGTCCTCGCCTGCCCGCACGCGGGCGAACTCGCCGCCGAACTCGTCCGCACGATCGACGATGGGGGCGGAGCCAAACCCCTCCTCACCACCTTCCGTGCCTACCCGACCTACGGGGAGATCCTCACCCGCGGGGCCAGCCGTCTCTTCGACGAGCGTTGGGACGGGAGCCTCCTCGCCCGCGTGGCCCAGAGCCTCGTTGCCCTCGGCCGCCTCCCTCTTCCCGGATTGCCCGCACTCCGACCGCGAGACCCCCCATGAACGCACGGCCCGCCCCGTCCCCCGAACCCGACGGCTCCCGTTTCCACGACGCCCTGATGCGCCACGGGTTGCGACTTGAGCGCACCGCTCCTCCCGAGATTCTCCAGATCAACCTCGGCAAGTACTGCAATCAGGCCTGCCAGCACTGTCATGTGGACGCGGGACCGAAGAGGCCGGAACGGATGGCCCCCGCCACGGCGGAAAGGATCCTCGCCCTCCTCGAACGCTCGCCGTTCATCCACACGGTGGACATCACCGGCGGCGCACCCGAGTTCAACACCTCCTTCCGCCTTCTCACAAAGACCGCCCGTGCCCTCGGACGCGAGGTCATCGACCGCTCGAATCTGACGGTGCTCTGCGAACCCGGTCAGGAGGATACCGCCGAGTTCCTCGCCCGCCACGGTGTTCGTATCGTCGCCTCTCTTCCCTGCTACACGGCCGAAAACGTCGAGCGGCAGCGCGGGGAGGGGGTCTTCACCCGCAGCCTCGAAGCTCTGCACCGGCTCAACAGCCTCGGCTACGGAGCGGGCGACGGACTTGTCCTCGATCTCGTCTACAACCCTCTGGGTCCCTCACTGCCGCCGGCTCCCGAGACACTCGAGCCGCGCTACCGTGAGGAGCTCGGCCGCTTGGGCGTGCGTTTCGATCATCTGCTCGTCATGACGAACCTGCCGATCCACCGCTTCCGGCACGCACTCGTCCGCGAAGGGCGCCTCGAGACCTACGAGGCCCTTCTCGAAAGCCATTTCAACCCGGCGACGGTCGCCCACCTCATGTGCCGAACAACCCTTTCCGTCTCTTGGGACGGGAAGCTCTACGACTGCGACTTCCATCAGATGACCGAGACCCCTCTCCCGGGGGGCGAGGACCTCTGGAGTATCGACGATTTCGGCATGATCGGTCCCCGCCCGATCGCGCTGCGGCGCCATTGCTTCGGATGCACCGCCGGGCGCGGAAGCTCCTGCGGGGGCACGCTGGCCTGAGCGGATCCCGACGAGCTCCGAGCGGTTGGCCACCGTTCAGACCTCCCCGAATCTGCCTAAGCCGGTTCAGAGCTGATTTTCCGCTTCACTGAGGCCGGCTCCACCACCGTCTGCAATGTCGGCCCGCGCCTTCCTCGTCCTGTGAACGCCGGAACTCGAAAAAAACTCGTATCGGCAACGGAAAGGACCAGATGACGATTCTTCAGGATCCCGCGTACGCTCAAGCTTTCGACGGCGACCCCGGATCCCCTTTTCCTTTTGCCCAAACAGCCCAAGAAGCACCGGCCTTCTCGCCTCAGGAGGCGGCCGCTTGAAGTACCGTCAGAGTCGGCACCGCCAAGGGGGCTCATGAGGCAGGCCACCGCGCGTGGGGCCTCCCACGACGCGCATCACCGGGCACCTCAGAACGGGATGTCGTCCTCTTCGGGGGCCGCCTCCTCGGAGGTCGAGCCCGCACGCGGAGAGGCGGCATGCTCACGGCCCGGCGGTCCTCCCCCCCCCTCGCGGCCTCCACGTCCCCCGAGCATCTGCATCTCACTCGCCACGATCTCGGTCGAGTAGTGGGTCTGGCCGTTCTTGTCGTAGCTGCGGGTGCGCAGGCTTCCCTCAATGTAGACCTGCACCCCCTTCTTCAGGTACTCGCCGGCGATCTCGGCGAGACGGTTGAAGAACACGACCCGGTGCCACTCCGTACGCTCTTCACGCTCTCCGCTCTGTTTGTCCTTCCAGGACGAGCTCGTGGCGATACGCACATTGGCGATGGCGACGTGCGACTGTGTGTATTTGACTTCGGGATCGGCACCAACGTGCCCGACGAGAATGACCTTGTTGACTCCGCGACTGGCCATGACGGCTCACTCCAAACGACGATAAGAAAGCGTGACGAGACAAAGAGCCCCGGCAACACGGAGTGGTCGCGACCGCAGCCGTCGTGAAAGGGACGCCCCCGGTTGTGGATACCATCCTTCCGTGCCTGTTTATTCTAGCCGGAAGCCCGGGACGACGCCGAGGGCGGCTCGACGAGACGGCCCGTCACGACACCCGAGGAGACGAGGAGGAGGGCGGCCACGACGAGGCCGGGCCGATCGCCCGAGGCCAAAAGAAGCCCCCCGGCGAGCCCCCCCACGAAGATCCCCAGAAACTGGGCACTCGAATAGAGACCCATGCCGCTGCCGCGACTCTCGGGCGGAAGACGACGCGAGAGGACGGCCGGAAGGATGGCCTCAAGAAGGGTGAAGGCGGCAAAATAAGCGACGCCCGCGGCCGCAAGAGCGATCCGACCCGGAAGGAAGGCCAGGACGAGAAGGGCCACAGCGGAAACGAGAAACGCCGGGCGGAGGACGCCCTCGGCCTTCCGCCCCCGCTCGAGTCGGGGAACGAGTGGTCCCACGACAAGGAGGGCCACAAGGAGGACGGGAACATAGAAACGCCAGGAGGCCGAGGGCGCGAGCCCCCAGCGGTGGACGAGGAGTGTCGGAAGAAAAACGAAGACGAGCGTAAAGGCGGCGTGTTGGGCAAAGATCCCGTAATCCGCGCGCCGCAGAGCGGGTCGGGCCAGAAGTCCGCGCAGGGTCGGGACCAGCGGCACGACCCGCCCCGCAAGCGGTTGCGCGGGCATGCTGGGGACAAAAGCGACAAGAGC
>JAKCBQ010000064.1 GCA_021839245.1 Pseudomonadota bacterium | reverse complement strand
CCGTCAAGCCCTGAGCCTCTGGTGAGAGACGGGCGTCGGACTTGGCGAAGAAAGCCTCAAATTCCGCAACGGCTTCGAGGCGACGTTGCCGGGCGGCTTGCCAATCTTGGAGCGCTTGCATGTCCTGCGGCGAGATCATGTAGGCGGTTGGCCTTCCGTGCCGGGTAATGACCACCGGTTCCCGCTGCACCGTATCCAGCAGCTTCCCAAACTGGTTCTGGGCTTCTGCTGAGCTGAGCGTAATCACGGCGTGACCCTCTGGCCTGAAAATGACCTAGCTATTATAGCTAATATTGCTAGATACGGTCATGCACCAGTGGGCCTCAACTACTCAATCTCGGGGCACGAAGCGTGGGTTTTGAGGAAGAGGTCGATCCGAGCCACGTGACCGGCTGGAAGAAAGAACTTCACGACGGCGGCGCTCAGGACCGCGTCCTAAAAAAATCGAGATACCTCTACCTAGAAATAGGCGATCGGGTCAGGACGGGGGTGAGGATGCCTCGCGCCCGGCAAGAGCCGCGATCCGTTCTTCCAGCCGGGCGAGTGCCCGTGCTTCCTCGGCACAGCGTTCTTCTTCCCGCGCAATGACCTCTCGGGGCGCGCGGGCGCGGAAGGCTGCGTTCGTGAGTCGGCTTCGGCAAGTTTCGAGACGGTTTCGGGTCCGTTCCGCTTCATTTTTGAGACGCGCCAGGTCTTCGTCCGTGTTTGCGGCGGGAGCCGCGAGGAAATAACACTCGATATCGCTCGCGGTCTCCGCCGGACGTGCGCCCGCGGGCGGCACTTCGTCGGGTTCGAGGCTCCGGAGAGAGTCGAGATGGGCGAGCCCGCGCACCACGAGGGCGTGGCGTGTGAGGCGCGTGGCTGCCTCCTTCCCGGTGGTGCGGTAGGCGAGAGGGACGCGCTGCCCCGCCGGGATGCCGAGCGCGACCCGGCTTCGCCGAAGAGACTCGACGATGCCGATCGTCCAGCGCGTGTCCTCGGCCTGGGTGGCGTCCCAGGGCCGGAGTTCCTCGGAGCGCGGGTATGGGGCCACCACAATGCTCCGAGGCGGATTGTCGAGCCGCGGCCGCAACGCCTGCCAGAGTTCCTCGGTCACGAAGGGAATGAGCGGATGGAGGAGGCGCAGGGTGGCTTCGTAGGTGACGAGAAGATTGCGCCGGATCGCCGCCCGCCGTCCGGGGCCCGCGTCGGGATCGCGCAATCCGATCTTGGCGAGCTCGACGTACCAGTCGCAGAACTCCCCCCAGACGAATTCGTGGCAGCGTTGGGCGAGGAGATCGAAACGGTAGGCGGCGAAGTGGCGGTGGGCTTCGTCGATCGTGGCCGCGAGGCGGGCGCGGATCCAGTGTTCGCCCGCCCCGTCGTCCCCCTCCGCGAGGGGGAGCGACCCGTCGTCGGCCGTCTCGAGTTGAAGCAAGACGAAACGGCCGGCGTTCCAGAGTTTCGTGCAGAAACTCCGGTATCCGCCCACCCGACCGAGATCGAAGCGGACGTCCCGCCCCGGGGCTGCGAGGGCGGCGAAGGTGAAGCGGACGGCGTCGGTCCCGTAACTCGGAATGCCGTTCGGGAACTCGCGGCGTGTCCGTGCGGCGATCTCCTCCCGACGTTCGGGTTGCAGAAGACCACTCGTGCGCTTGGCCACCAAGGGCTCGAGCTCGATGCCGTCGATGAGGTCGAGCGGATCGAGCACGTTGCCCTTGGACTTCGACATCTTCTGCCCTTCCGAATCGCGCACGAGGGCGTGGATGTAGACGTCCCGGAACGGCATCCGTCCGAGAAAATGCACGCCCATCATGGTCATCCGCGCCACCCAGAAGAAGATGATGTCGAACCCCGTCACCAAGACGTCGCCGGGGTAGAAAGTCTTGAGATCCTCGGTCTTCTCCGGCCACCCGAGGGTCGAGAACGGCCAGAGGGATGAGGAGAACCAGGTGTCGAGAACGTCCTCGTCCTGCTCGAGCGCCGCCGGGTCGACCCCCGGGTAGCGGCGGAGGAGATCTCCCTCATCGCGGGCGACGTAGATCCGGCCATCTTCCCCGTACCAGACCGGAAGGCGATGTCCCCACCAGAGCTGGCGGCTGATGCACCAGTCTTCGATCCGTTCGAGCCACTGCTCGTAGGTCTTGCGCCAGGCTTCGGGAACGAAGTTCGGGTTTGCGGCGTGCTCGCCCTCGAGAAGCGGTCGGGCCAAGGGGGCCGTGCGCACGAACCACTGGACCGTGAGGTAGGGCTCGAGGAGGGCGCCCGAGCGGTCCCCACGCGGGAGACTCATGCGGTGAGGTTCGCGCCGTTCGAGAAGGCCCGCGGTGGTGAGGTCGGCGAGGATGCGCTCACGGGCCTCCTCCCGGGAAAGACCGATGTACGCGCGGGGAACGAGCCTTCCCTCCGCGGCCAAGCGGCGGACTTCGTGATCTTCGGGCGCTTGGAAGAGAAGCGCCGCGTCTCCCCGCGGAGCCTCGAGATCGCGGGCGGGATCCTGCACGCGGGCGCGGTCGTCGAAGATGCGAAAGATCGGGAGCTTCGCCTCCGCCGCGTGCCTCTTCCACACCTCGAAATCCTGGGGGTCGTGGGCCGGTGTGATCTTGACGATTCCTGTTCCGAACGTGGGGTCGACCATCGGGTCGGCGAGAACGGGAATGGTCCGCTCCGTGAGAGGGAGCCGCACCTGCGCTCCGATCCAGGAGCGGTAGCGGGCGTCGTCGGGATGAACGGCAAGGGCGACGTCGCCGAGGAGTGTCTCGGGGCGGGTTGTGGCGACACTGAGATGTGTTCGCCCGTCGCGGGCCTCGACGAGCGGATAGCGGAGAACGTAGAGTTCGCCCGGGACGTTCTCCTCGGTCTGCACTTCGAGGTCCGAAAGCGCCGTGAGCAGCACCGGATCCCAGTTGACGAGCCGCGGCCCGCGGTAGACGAGGCCCTCGTCGTAGAGGCGGACGAAGGCCTCGCGGACCGCCCGCGAGAGTCCCTCGTCCATCGTGAAACGCGAGCGGGACCAGTCGGCCGAGGCCCCAAGACGTTTCATCTGGGTGACGATCGTTGCACCGGACTGTTCTTTCCAGCGCCACACACGCTCGAGGAAGGCCTCGCGTCCGAGACGCATGCGTTCGAGCCCCTCGCGCGCGAGTTCACGCTCGACGACGATCTGGGTCGCAATCCCGGCGTGGTCCACGCCGGGCTGCCAGAGCACCCGGCGTCCGAGCATACGGTGGTAGCGGACGAGGGCGTCCATCAGGGTGTCCTGGAAAGCGTGGCCCATGTGGAGCGTGCCCGTCACGTTGGGCGGAGGCAGCATGATGCAGTAAGGTGCCCCGTCGCCCGTCGGGCGGAAGAAATCCTGCTCCTCCCAGATGCGTGCGATCCGGGCTTCCACCTTGCCCGGGTCGAAGGTTTTGTCAAGAGGGGGAAGAGGTGGGGTGTCGGACATCGGTGGAGGGGCTTGAGCGTCAGCAACCGGACCCCGCGCGATCCTGCGGGGTTGCCGAAAAAGTGGTTCTCAGATCCTCTGGCTCTTGGGGACGTTGGGCGTGGACATGATTCGGTGCGTTTCGACCTCCCATCCCGCCGCGTTGTAGGCGACGAGCCGAGCCTGCAGAAGATCCGAATCCTCGTCCTCGTCGACGTGAACCTCGGCGATCTTGACGGCCTGAGGCGGCGGGTTCACCCGGGGTGACTGGGGGAGGACGTGCGTGACCGCCGTGTAGTGGGCGGGCAGCGTGCCGTGCAGGGGGGCGATGACGAGGCGGTTCCAGAGATCGTCGTCCGTCCCGTGCGGAACGAACGACCCGTCGCGGTAGGTCCAAAGATAGGCGTCGAGCTGACGGACGAGCGTTTCGTCCTCGATGTCGATCCACATCCGGAGGTTCTGTTCGAGCGCCTTTTCGCCGAGACGCGCCAGAAACGGGACCAGTACGTCGGGGTCGGATCGGCTGAGAAAATAGAGTTTGAGGACTTTCATGAACGCCCGCCTCTCGCCCGATCGAGGAGGTACTGAACGAAGAGCGGTACGGGCCGGCCGGTCGAGCCCTTGGCCGCTCCGCTCTTCCACGCCGTTCCCGCGATGTCGAGATGCGCCCAGGTGAGTTCGCGGGTGAAGCGGGCGAGGAAGCAGGCGGCGGTGATGGCCCCACCGTCACGTGTTCCGATGTTGGCGAAGTCGGCAAAGTTGCTCTTGAGCTCGTCCTGATAGTCGTCCCAGAGCGGAAGACGCCAGACGCGGTCGAGACTGCGGGCGGAGGCTGCCTCGAGGTCGCGCACGAGTGCCTCGTCATTGCTGAAGAGCCCGCTCGGATGGTGCCCGAGCGCAACCACGCAGGCGCCGGTGAGGGTGGCCGCGTCGATCACCGTCTGGGGGCGGTAAGTGCGGGCGACGTAGCTCAAGGCGTCGCAGAGGATGAGGCGTCCCTCGGCGTCCGTATTGAGGACCTCGACGGTTTGCCCCGAGTGGGTCGTGAGGATATCGCCCGGTTTGACCGCCGATCCGCCGGGAAGATTCTCGCAGGCGGGGACGACACCCACCGCGTGAAGCGGCAGGCCGAGTTTCTTCAAAGCGACGAAGGTTCCGAGAACCGCCCCGGCTCCAGACATGTCGAACTTCATCTCGTCCATGTTGGCGGCGGGCTTGAGGGAAATGCCGCCGGCGTCGAAGGTGATGCCCTTGCCGACAAGGACGTAGGGCGCCGAAGGGGCTCCTTTCTCGCCGCGGTAGTCGAGCAGGATGAGGCGGGGGGGTTCACGGCTTCCTTGTGCGACCCCGAGGAGGGCTCCCATCCCCAGGCGGTGCATATCTTTCTCGTCCAACACCTTGACCGTGAGGCGCCGTTCGCCGCGGGCGATCAGGCGGGCCCGTTCGGCCAGATAGCGTGGGGTGGCGATGTTCGGGGGAAGATTGCCGAGGTCCTTGGCGAAAGCACTTCCTTCCGCCACCGCTTCGCCGATTCGCACGGCCTCCGCGGCTTCGGCCTTGGCGCGGCCCGGAGGGGCCGGGAAGAGAATTCGGCGGAGGGTCGCTCGCGTCGGCTCCTCGCGTTTCTGGCCTTTCCCCTTGCAGAGATCGAACGTGTAGAACGCCTCGTGGCTGGCCTCGACGGCGTAGCGGTAGGCGAGGGGAGAGGACCCCGGGGTGAGGAGGGGTAGGGTGTTGATCGCCGTCGCGAGTCCCGGAAGGGTCTTGAGGGTTTTGAGGCCGCCGAGCGTCGCATCGCGCAGGCGCCGCTCGTCGATCTCGCTCTTCGGCCCGAGGCCCACGACGATCATGACCGGTGCCCGAACCCCCGGGAGATCGGTGAGAACGAGTGTTTTGCCGCGTTCTCCGGAAAAGCCGAGACGGGCCAGGCGCTTGGCGAGGGTGCCTTTGGTGGCCCGATCGACAAGCTGGGTCGGCGCCGGTTGCGGGCTCGCCGTGTAGGCGCCGAGCAGAATTGCGTCGGCGTTTTCCTCTGCCAAGGATCCGCTGAAGAAACGAAACTGAAGGGTGTGCTGGGGCATGGGTCGGCTCCCGATCGGCGGCAGGGGTAACGAGGCTGGGACCGGCACGCGAAGACGACCGCCCCATCGCTTATCTTAATACGTCGTCCGCCGCACGTTCTCGACGCCTCGCAACCGCCCCGTGGTTCTTCGCCGCAGCCTCACACGCGAACTCTGGTTGACCGTCGCCGCGACGATCCTGGCGCTCTTCCTGATCGTGCTCTCCTCGCGCTTCACCCACTACCTCGCCGAAGCCGCCGCGGGACGGTTGCCCGGCGACGTCGTCTTTGTGCTCATGGGGCTCAGCACGTTGGCCTACGGGACGGTGCTCCTCCCGGTCGGGGGGTTCATCGGCATGATGATCGTTTTCGCCCGCCTCTGGCGCGACAACGAAATGATTGCGATCGCCACGAGCGGACTTTCACCGCTCGGGATACTCCGTCTTCTGGCCCGTCCGGTGGCGGCGCTCGTGCTCCTCACGGCGTTTCTCACGCTCTTCCTCGCGCCGTGGGCACTGCGAACCGCGGTGAGCGTGCGGCGCGAGGCGGCCACACAGGTCCGCCGCACCTTGTTCCGCGAGGGCCGGTTCCACGAACTCACGTACGAACACACGACGCTCTACGCTCGCCGTGTGAGCCCCGGAGGACATCGTTTGCGCGCGATTTTCGTCGCCCAGGACGTGAACGGCCGGCCGGTGATCGTAACGGCCCGACAGGGGCGCTTCCGTCGCACGCCCTCCGGCGTTCAGGAGCTCGTCCTGAAGAACGGCTACCGGACGGTCGGGGTCCCCGGTCGGGCCGTCTACGAGAGGCTCCGTTTC
>JAKCBQ010000017.1 GCA_021839245.1 Pseudomonadota bacterium | reverse complement strand
GGGGACAACACGCGGATGGGTGTGACGCTGATTGTGCCGGTGGCGATGGAGGAGGGGCTGCGCTTTGCGATCCGCGAAGGCGGCCGCACCGTCGGGGCCGGAGTCGTCACCAAGATCCTCAAGTGAAATGGTGGGTGTGATGCGATGCACAGGCCAGTAGCTCAATTGGTAGAGCAGCGGTCTCCAAAACCGCAGGTTGGGGGTTCGAGTCCCTCCTGGCCTGCCAATTCGCGCGTGCCGACCATGCGGAGGGCGAAGTAATGGCCGCCCCGAACGCAGGGCAGCGCACGCGTGGAGTGGAGATGGTTCTCCGAACGCTGGCCGTCTTGCTGGCGCTTGCCGGACCGCTCGCGTATTACTACGAGGACACCGCTGGCCGTCCGCTGCGTCTCGGTCTCCTGGTTGCGGCGTGGGCGCTGGCCGTCCTGTGCTTTGCCTTTACCGATGCCGGGCATCTTTTCCTGCGCTTCCTGCGCGAGGCGCGCGTGGAGCTGCGCAAGGTGGTTTGGCCCACCCGCCCCCAATATCTGCAAACGACTGGCTTTGTCATCGTGATGACCGTCATCCTTGCACTGCTCCTGTGGGTCTTCGATCTCGGCTTGGGAGCCCTGATGCGCGCCCTGACGGTGGGGGGCTGAACAATGGCTCTGGAGTGGTACGTGGTTCAAGCTTATTCCGGCTTTGAGCACCAAGTTGCGCGCTCACTCCAGGAGCACGCCCGCCGAGGCGGGCTTGCGGATCGTTTCGGCGACATCCTTGTGCCGACCGAAGAAGTTGTCGAAACACGCGAGGGCAAGCGCCGCCGTAGCGAGCGTAAGTTTTTCCCGGGCTACGTTCTCGTCCAGATGGAGATGAGTGACGAGACTTGGCATCTGGTCAAGGCCGTGCCTAAAGTGCTGGGCTTCGTGGGCGGAACGCCGGAACGTCCCAAGCCGATCCGGGACCAAGAAGCCATGAGTATTCTTCACCGTGTCAAAGAGGGTGCGGAAAGGCCTCGCGCGAAGACGTTCTTCGAGGTGGGGGAAACAGTTCGCATCATCGAGGGGCCGTTCCATGATTTCTCGGGGACCGTTGAAGAAGTCAACTACGACAAGAACCGGCTCAAGGTCTCGGTCTTGATTTTCGACCGATCGACGCCGGTCGAGCTCGAGTTTGGACAGGTCGAAAAATCATGAGCGGCGTTTTCGCGTAACGGCATTGAGGTAAACCAGCGTGGCCAAGAAGATCCAAGCCTATATCAAGCTCCAGGTTCCCGCCGGAAGCGCGAATCCGAGCCCACCTATTGGGCCGGCGTTGGGGCAACACGGCGTCAATATCATGGAGTTTTGCAAAGCGTTCAACGCGGCAACGCAAAACGCCGAGAAGGGGCTCCCCATTCCGGTTGTCATCACCGTGTTCAGCGACCGCAGCTTCACCTTCATCATGAAAACCCCTCCCGCCTCGGTGCTGATCCGAAAGGCGCTGGGCGTCGAGAAGGGAAGCGGGGTCCCCAACAAGCAGAAAGTCGGACGGCTCACCCGTCCGCAGCTTGAAGAGATCGCCCGTCTTAAGCAGCCGGATCTCACCGCGGCCGCGCTTGACGCCGCCGTCCGCACGATCGCCGGAACCGCCCGCAGCATGGGCGTTGATGTCGAGGGTCTGTGACATGCGTGTCAGCAAACGTGCCAAAAAAATTGCCGAACGGGTCGCCCCCGGGAAGCTTTATGCGCTTAACGAGGCGCTCGCACTCCTTAAGGAACTTTCGTCCGTCCGGTTTACGGAAACCGTCGAAGTGGCTGTGAATCTCGGGATCGACACTCGTGTCGGTGAGCAAGTCGTGCGTGGGGCAACCGTTCTTCCGCACGGCACCGGTAAAAGTGTTCGGGTCGCCGTCTTCGCGCAAGGAGCCGCGGCCGAAGCCGCTCGTGCCGCGGGTGCGGATGTGGTCGGTTTTGAGGATTTGGCGGAGCGTGTTCGTGGCGGGCAACTCGACTTCGACGTCGTCGTGGCGTCTCCCGACGCGATGAGAATCGTCGGGCAGCTTGGACAGATTCTTGGCCCGCGCGGGCTCATGCCGAACCCCAAGGTCGGAACCGTCACGGCCGATGTCGCCGGGGCGGTTCGCAACGCCAAAGCCGGACAAGTTCGCTACCGGGCCGACAAGGGGGGAATCGTGCACGCCCCCATCGGGCGACTCGATTTCCCGCCCGAGGCTCTCGGCGAGAATTTGCGCGCTCTGGTTGCCGATCTGGCCCGTGCAAAACCAGCAACGTCCAAGGGTGTGTACTTCCGCAAACTGACGCTGTCTTCGACGATGGGCCCCGGGCTCTCCGTCGACTTCGCTCCGCTTTTGCCGTGAGCATGGAGAGATCGGTGCCGTTTTTGCAGTTCGGGAAAGGGACGGGCGCCCGCGCGCGCGTTCCACATCGAAGACCGCAGGGGCCCTGTGCTGAGGGGGCTCAAACAGCCTGCGCAGATGTTTCACAGCCATCGCGCCGCTCGTTCCGTCGCTGCTGGGTTCTTTCGGGAACCGGTGGTGCGGTCGACGCGGCTGTGGTGGTTTCAGCGAGGAGTGATGTCAGACCATGCCCATGAAACGTGACCAAAAAGCGGACCTCGTGGCGGAAGTCCGCACCGTGGCCGAGAATGCCCGCGCAGCCTTTGCTGCCGAATACCGGGGGATCGACGCCGTCACACTTACCCGCATGCGACAGCAGGCGCGGCAGCAGGGCCTTTACGTCAGGGTCGTCAAGAACACCCTGGCACGGAGGGCGGTGAACGGAACGTCGTTTGCTTGCCTGACGGAAGCCTTGAGCGGCCCGCTGTTGTTGGCGTTTGCGCCGGGCGATCCGACACCTGCGGCCCGTTTCGTGCGGACGTTTGCCCGTGAGAACGAGAAATTTATCGTCCGGGCCGTGTCTCTCGAGGGGCGACTTTTTGCTCCTGCCGATCTCGCGCGTCTCGCCGAGCTGCCGACACGCGAACAGGCTCTGGCTCAACTCCTTGGCACTCTCAAAGCACCGGTGGCCCGTTTCGTTTCGACCTGCGCCGCACCCCTCACCGCTCTTGCGCGAGGGCTCGACGCGGTTCAGCGGAGCCGGGCCACAAGCGCGTCCTGAGAGTCTCAAGTCCTGACCTTTCCCCCCACTATCTGTTAATGAGGTATCCCATCGTGGCTGTCAAGAAAGAGGAAATTCTGGAAACCATCTCCAACATGACTGTTCTTGAGATCGTCGATCTTGTGAAGGCCATGGAGGAGCGCTTTGGTGTGACCGCGGCGGCGCCCGTCGCCATGGCTGCATCGGCTGGGGTTGGCGCGGCAAGTGCCCCCGCCGAGGCGGAAAAGACCGAATTCAGCGTCGTGATGACGTCGTTCGGCGCCAACAAGGTCAACGTCATCAAGGTCGTTCGGGCGATCACGGGTCTCGGCCTGAAGGAGGCCAAGGACATGGTCGAAGCCGTGCCGGCCGTGATCAAGGACGGGGTGCCGAAAGCCGACGCCGAGAAGATCCAGAAAGAACTGAGCGAAGCAGGCGCCACCGTCGAGATCAAGTGAGCACGCAACGGGGCGTGTCCACGCCGCGGATGCGGCATACCTTCACACTCCGCCGCCTCCGGGCGGTGGAGATCTCCTATTGCCGAGGTTGCTAGCCATGGCCTATTCGTTGACCGTCAAGAAGCGGGTTCGCAAGGACTTCGCCAGCCGCCCTGGTGTGCTCGAGATCCCGCATCTTCTGGAGATGCAGATCCACTCTTACCGAGCGTTTCTGCAGACGGGTGTTGTCCCTGAACAGCGACAGGCGCAAGGCATCGAGGGGGCGCTACGCACGCTTTTCCCGATCGAAGGCTTTTCCGGCACCGCGGCGATTGAATATGTCGGCTACGAAATCGGCGAGCCGGCCTTCAGCGTACGCGAATGCCTGCAGCGGGGCTTGAGCTATGCGGCTCCCCTCAAGGTCCGGCTGCGTCTCGTGATCTACGAGCGGGAGGGCGGAGAAGGACAACGCAGTGTGAAGGAAGTCACGGAGCAAGAGGTCTATATGGGGGACATCCCCATGATCACGGAGACCGGGACATTCGTGATCAACGGCACCGAGCGGGTGGTGGTCAGCCAACTGCACCGTTCGCCGGGCGTGTTCTTCGAGAGCGATCGAGGCAAGGCCTACAACACGGGCAAGATCCTTTATACAGCCCGCATCATTCCCTACCGGGGATCGTGGCTGGACTTCGAGTTCGACGCCAAGGACTGTCTGTTCGTCCGCATCGATCGCCGGCGGAAGCTCCCGGTCACCGTGTTGCTTCGGGCGCTCGGTCTGAGCGACACCGACATGCTCGCGCGATACTTCGAGCACAACGTCTTCCACATCAAGACCGAAGGACTCGAACTCGAACTCGTTCCGGAACGGCTTCAGGGTGAAATCGCCGCGTTCCCCATCACCCTCCGCGACCGCGTGCTGGTCGAGGAGGGCCGGCGCATCACCGCACGGCATATCCGTGAATTGCGAGAGGCACAGGTTCGGTCGTTCGCGGTGCCGGACGCTTACCTCGTCAACTCTGCGCTCGCGCACGACCTCGTGGATTCGCGAACCGGGGAAATCATCGCTCGTGCGAACGAGGAGATCACGCTTGCGCATGTGGCGCGAGCGCGCGAAGCAGGTGTGGAAACGCTGCGTACCCTTTACATCAACGACGTCGATCACGGCCCGTATCTTTCTCATACTCTTCGTCTCGACAACACACGAACACCGTTCGACGCCCTCGTTGAGATTTACCGCATGATGCGCCCCGGAGAGCCGCCCACCAAGGACGCCGCCGAGAGTCTTTTTCACAATCTGTTTTTCAATGCCGAACGTTACGATCTTTCCGCCGTGGGGCGAATGAAATTCAACAAACGCCTCAACCGCGACGGGGTTGTGGGACCGCATGTCCTCACACGCGAGGACATCCTGGATGTGGTTGGCATGCTGATCGCCATTCGTAACGGTGAAGGGACCGTCGACGATATCGATCATCTCGGCAATCGCCGCGTGCGCTGTGTGGGCGAGATGGCGGAGAACGCTTTTCGTTCCGGGCTTGTCCGCGTCGAGCGGGCCGTGCGCGAGCGTCTGGCTCTCGCCGAGTCCGAGAATCTCAAGCCGCAGGATCTCATCAACGCCAAGCCGATCGTGGCTGCGATTCGTGAGTTTTTCGGGTCATCCGCGCTCTCTCAGTTCATGGATCAAAACAATCCCTTGTCCGAAGTGACGCACAAACGTCGTGTCTCCGCGTTGGGCCCCGGTGGGCTGACGCGCGAGCGGGCGGGGTTTGAAGTCCGCGACGTTCATGCGACACATTACGGGCGTATGTGCCCGATCGAGACACCGGAAGGCCCCAACATCGGACTGATCAATTCTTTGGCCGTCTATGCCCGCACGAACGAGTACGGTTTTTTGGAGACACCGTACCGCAAGGTCGTCGGGGGACGTGTCACGCGTGATATCGAGTACTTATCGGCGATTGACGAGTCGCGTTTCGTCATCGCGCAGGCAAATGCGAAGCTGGACGCGCAAGGTCGGTTCACCGAGGAACTGGTTTCCTGCCGTTCCGGGAACGAGTTCACGATGGCTGAACCGGACCGCATCCATTACATGGACGTCGCGCCCAACCAGGTGGTGTCGATCGCCGCCGCGCTCATTCCGTTCCTGGAACACAACGACGCCAACCGTGCTCTGATGGGCTCCAATATGCAGCGTCAGGCTGTGCCGACTGTCCGCGCCGAAACCCCGCTCGTCGGCACCGGTCTCGAGCGGCGCCTTGCCGTGGATTCCGGGGCGGCCGTCGTTGCCCGACGCGCGGGCGTGGTTGAGGAGGTGGACGCCAGCCGTGTGGTGATCCGAGTGGATGAGGCCGAAACAAATCACGACGAATCGGGAGTCGACATCTACACGCTGACAAAGTATCAGCGCTCGAATCAAGATACATGCATCAATCAGAGGCCGATCGTCCGTGCCGGTGAGCGTGTGTCCCGTGGCGATGTGCTGGCCGACGGGGGGTCAACCGATCTCGGGGAACTCGCTCTTGGGCAGAACGTGCGTGTGGCTTTTATGTCCTGGAACGGGTACAACTTCGAGGACGCGATCCTGATTTCGGAACGCCTGGTGGCCGAAGATCGCTTTACGTCGATCCACATCGAAGAGTTGACCTGCGAAGCCCGGGAAACCAAGCTCGGAACCGAGGAGATCACGGCGGATATTCCCAACGTTGGTGAGGCGGCTCTTTCCAAACTCGACGAGTCGGGCATTGCCTATATTGGGGCACGTGTGAAATCGGGCGATATTCTGGTCGGGAAGGTCACCCCCAAGGGAGAGACGCAACTGACCCCTGAGGAAAAGCTCTTGCGTGCCATTTTTGGCGAGAAATCCTCGGATGTGAAGGATACATCGTTGCGGGTACCGCCCGGGAAGGAAGGAACCGTGATCGATGTGCGGGTGTTTGTGCGCGACAGCGTGGCCCGAGACAAGCGTGCCGCCGAGATCGCGCAGGCCGAGCTTGCCCGCTACCGAAAGGATCTGGACGATCAGAAGCGGATCCTCGAAGACGACCTTTTCCAGAGGGCCGAACGCCTCCTTCTCGGCAAGGTGGCCGAAGCGGGGCCACACCGGTTGGTCCGCGGTTCCAAGATCACCAAGGACTATCTGGCGTCTCTTCCTCGCGACGAATGGTTTGCCATTCACCTGCACAACGAGGAGGCCATGACGCTTCTCGAGAAGCTCGGCGAGCGTGTTCGTGCCCTCCGGGCCGAGATTGAGAAGCGTTACGAGGACCAGAAAAAGAAGCTGTCGCAAGGTGACGAACTGCAACCGGGGACCGTGAAGACCGTCAAGGTTTACCTCGCCGTGAAGCGACGCATCCAGCCCGGTGACAAGATGGCGGGTCGACACGGTAACAAGGGTGTCGTGGCGACGATTGTCCCGGTCGAAGACATGCCGTTTACGGACGACGGTGACCCGATCGATATCGTGCTCAACCCTCTCGGTGTGCCGTCGCGCATGAACATCGGCCAGATCCTTGAGACGCATCTCGGCTGGGCCGCGAAAGAACTGGGTGGCCAAATCGCAGCTCTCCTGAACTCTTCCGCCAAGGCCTCCGAACTGAGATTGCTCCTGGAGCGCATCTACAACGAATCCGGTGGTCAGAGCGTCGATTTCGGGGACTTCAACGACGATGAGATCGTCGCTCTTTCTGCGCGCCTCCGCCGAGGCGTGCCGATCGCCTCCCCCGTCTTCGACGGGGCCAAGGAGGAGCATATCCGCTATCTCCTCAAGCTTGCCGGGCTTCCGGAAACCGGGCAGTGCGTCCTTTACGACGGTCGAACCGGGGAGGCTTTCGATCGCCCGGTCACCGTCGGCTACATGTACATGCTCAAACTGAACCACCTCGTCGACGACAAGATGCACGCCCGTTCCACCGGGCCCTACAGCCTGGTGACCCAGCAACCGCTGGGAGGCAAGGCGCAGGGCGGCGGTCAGCGGTTCGGCGAAATGGAAGTCTGGGCGCTTGAAGCCTACGGAGCCTCTTACACGCTGCAGGAAATGCTGACCGTCAAGTCCGACGATGTCGTGGGACGAACACGTATGTATAAGAACATCGTCGATAACGATCTCAGGATGGAGGCCGGGATGCCGGAATCTTTCAACGTCCTGGTGCGCGAAATCCGCTCGCTCGGGATCAACCTCGACATGCTGCAAGAGTAAGACCTCTACGGCGGGCCTTGCGCGCCCGCAGGAGTCACGATGAAAGACCTACTGCATACGTTTCACGCCCCTGCTCCTCCCGTCGAGTTCGATGCGTTGCGCATCGGTCTTGCGTCGCCCGAACTTATCCGTTCGTGGTCGCACGGTGAAGTCCGCAAACCCGAGACGATCAACTACCGAACCTTCAAGCCCGAACGCGACGGGCTGTTCTGCGCCAAGATCTTCGGGCCAATCAAAGACTACGAGTGCCTCTGCGGGAAGTACAAGCGGGCGAAATTCCGCGAGAAGACCTGTGAGAAATGCGGTGTTGAGGTCACGTTGTCCAAGGTCCGCCGCGAGCGGATGGGACACATTGAGCTGGCCACCCCGGTGGCGCACATCTGGTTCCTGCGTTCGCTCCCGTCGCGGATCTCCCTGGCCCTGGACATGACGGTCCGAGACATCGAGAAGGTGCTCTACTTCGAATCGTTTGTTGTGATTGACCCCGGGATGACCAAACTCGAACGCGGACAACTCCTCGACGAAGAAGCTTATCTCGAGGCGCTCGAAGAGTACGGTGACGATTTCGACGCGCGTATGGGCGCGGAAGCCGTCCGCGAACTGCTGCGGACACTGGATCTCAAGGTGTTGATCGAACGTTTGCGCGAGGAGCTCGCGACCACGACGTCCGAGGGCAAATCCAAAAAGCTGGCCAAACGCTTAAAACTTCTGGAATCGTTTGTCTCATCGGGCAACCGACCGGAATGGATGGTGCTCACCGTCCTGCCCGTGTTGCCTCCCGATCTGCGTCCGCTGGTCCCTCTCGAGGGCGGGCGGTTCGCCACGTCCGACCTCAACGACCTGTACCGACGGGTCATCAACCGCAACAACCGCCTGCGTCGACTTCTGGAACTCAACGCTCCGGACATCATCATTCGCAACGAGAAACGAATGCTCCAGGAGGCTGTCGATGCTCTGCTCGACAACGGGCGCCGCGGACGAGCGATGGTGGGGACAAACAAGAGGGCCCTGAAGTCTCTGGCCGATATGATCAAGGGCAAGCAGGGACGTTTCCGTCAGAATCTTCTGGGTAAGCGCGTCGACTACTCGGGCCGTTCGGTCATCGTGGTAGGGCCGACCCTGAAATTGCATCAGTGCGGGCTCCCCAAGCGGATGGCGCTCGAGCTCTTCAAACCGTTCATTTTCAGCAAACTCCAGGCCCGTGGTATTGCCACCACGATCAAGGCGGCCAAGCGACTCGTGGAAGCGGAGGGACCGGAGGTTTGGGACATTCTCGACGAGGTGATCCGCGAGCACCCCGTGTTGCTGAACCGGGCCCCCACTCTCCACCGCTTGGGCATCCAAGCGTTCGAGCCGGTGCTGATCGAGGGCAAGGCCATCCAGCTCCACCCCTTGGTGTGCACGGCGTTCAACGCCGACTTTGACGGTGACCAGATGGCGGTTCACGTGCCGCTTTCGCTCGAGGCCCAGCTCGAGGCACGGGCGCTCATGATGTCCAGCAACAATATCCTCTCGCCGGCGACGGGTGACCCCATCATCGTGCCTACCCAGGATGTGGTGCTCGGGCTCTACTACATGACGCGCGAGCGGATTGCGTGTCGTGGGGAGGGGATGGTGTTCGCCGATCTCGACGAAGTGCGGCGGGCCTACGAGGCCGGTGCGCTTGAACTGCACGCCCGTATTCGGGTGCGTCTGCCCGCGTCGCGTTTCCCCGACCACGATCCGGAGGGCCCCCCCGTGCTCGTCGAGACGACACCGGGACGGGCGTTTCTCTCCGCCATCCTGCCTGAGGGCCTGCCGTTTGCGCTCGCGAACAAAAACATGACCAAGCGCGAGATTTCCAATCTCGTCAATATCAGTTACCGCCGCCGGGGGCTCAAGGACACGGTCGTTTTCGCCGATCAGCTCATGTATCTCGGCTTTTCCATGGCGACTCGCTCCGGCATCTCGATCGGGCTCGACGACATGATGATTTCCCCCGAGAAGAAAACCATTCTTGAGGAGGCTTTCACCGAAGTCCGTGCGGTCGAGGAACAATCTCGCTCGGGCGTGATCAGTGACGGCGAGCGCTACAACAAGATCGTGGATAAGTGGAATTCGGCCAGCTCCAAGATCAGCAAGGCCACCATGGAGCACCTCGGTCACACGTGGATCGTCCCTCGCGACGGAGGTGAGGCTGTCCGCGAAGCCTCGATGAACAGCATCTTCATGATGTCCGACTCCGGTGCTCGAGGATCCGAGACCCAAATCAACCAGCTCGTCGGAATGCGCGGTCTCATGTCGAAACCGGACGGGTCGATCATCGAGACGCCGATCCTTGCCAATTTCCGCGAAGGGCTCAACGTTCTCCAATACTTCATCTCGACGCACGGAGCCCGAAAGGGCCTGACCGACACCGCGCTCAAGACCGCAAATTCCGGCTATCTCACCCGCCGTCTCGTGGATGTGGCCCAAGATCTTGTGGTGACGGAGGAGGATTGTGGAACGGCCCGTGGGATTTACCTCACGCCGGTGGTCGAAGGCGGCGAAGTGACGGAGACGCTCCGCGAACGGGTGCTTGGTCGTGTCCTGGCCGAGTCCGTTCATGACCCGCGTGACGGTTCCTCTCTTTTCGAGCGTGGGACGCTTCTCGACGAGCGTGCGGTCGAACATCTCGAAGAGGTTGGGATCGACCGTCTCCTCGTTCGTTCCGTGATCAGCTGCGAAACCCGTTACGGGGTCTGCGCGCAATGCTACGGACGTGATCTTGCCCGCGGGCACCGCGTCAATCTCGGTGAAGCCATCGGGATCATTGCCGCGCAATCGATTGGTGAACCGGGAACGCAGCTTACGATGCGTACCTTCCACGTGGGCGGAGCCGCATCGCGAGAGGTCGAGGCGAGCAGCATTGAAGTGCGTGTCGACGGTACGGTGCGTTTCCAGAACATCAAGGCGGTCAAGAGCCCTCGAGGCCATTACGTCGTCGTTTCACGCTCGGGAGAAATCCGTGTCATCGATGCTTTCGGTCGCGAGCGTGAGCGCTATCGGGTTCCGTACGGCACGAACGTGTTCGTCAAGGACGGATCCAAGGTCGCTGCCGGAGATCACGTGGCCAGTTGGGACCCGCACGTACACCCGATCATCTCGGAAGTTGAGGGGGTCGTGCGCTTCAAGGATTTCGTTGAAGGTGTGACCGTCCTCCGTCAAGTAGACGAAACAACTGGCTTGACCAATGTCGCGGTCGTGGATGCCAAGCAGCGAGCGGGAACCGCGCGCGAGCTCCGACCCACGATTCAGTTCCTCGACAGTCGCGGGCGTGAGGTTTGCATGCCGGGGAGCAACATCCCGGTGCAGTACGTCTTGACCCCCCGGGCGCTCGTTGCGGTCCAGGAAGGGGCCAAGGTGAGTATCGGCGATGTTCTCGCGCGAATCCCGCGCGCGTCGAGCAAGACACGTGACATCACGGGTGGGCTCCCCCGTGTGGCCAACTTCTTCGAGGCTCGTCGCCCCGAGGACTCAGCCATCCTGGCCGAGCACTCAGGACTGGTCAGTTTCGGCAAGGAAACCAAGGGGAAGCAAAGGGTGATCGTGACCGACGACCAGGGGCACGCGCACGAGGTCTTGATCCCGAAATGGCGCCAGCTCTCCGTGTTCGAAGGCGAGCGGGTGGAGCGGGGGGACGTCATTTGCGATGGCGATCGAGACCCGCATGACATTCTGCGTTTGCAAGGCGTAGAGGCCTTGGCCGATCACCTTGTCCGCGGGATTCAAGGGGTGTACCGCTTGCAGGGCGTGCGCATCAACGACAAGCATATCGAGGCGATCATTCGTCAGATGCTGCGCAAGGTCGAAATCGTGAGTGCGGGCGACAGCCGCTTCCTTCCCGGGGAACAGGTTGACCGCACCCGCTTCCTGGAGGAGTGTGACGCCTTGGCTCGGGAAGAGAAGACGCTTCCAAACGCACGACCGTTCCTGCTCGGGATCACCAAGGCATCGCTTGCGACCGAGTCGTTCGTATCCGCCGCCTCGTTCCAGGAGACGACACGGGTGCTGACCGAGGCCGCGGTTCGTGGGCAGCGGGACGAACTGCGTGGGCTCAAGGAAAACGTGATTGTCGGGCGCTTGATTCCGGCCGGCTCGGGGTTTGTCTACAATCGTTACCGCAAGCAGCGCGCTCTGGCGCGTGAGAACGACGCCCTGCGCGCTGCCGAGGCCGCCTTCGCCTCCAACGAGACGAGTTCGGAATCCCCGGTGAGCGCGGTCTCCAACCCGCCGCCCGCGGAGGGCTGACGTCGTGCCCCGCGACCTCGGCTACACTGAAAGTCACGCGGAGGGGATTCCCCCGACGCGCCTGTTTGGAGGAAACAACCCATGGCTCGAGTAACGGTCGAGGACTGCACTGATCGGATTCCCAACCTCTTCGAGCTTGTGCTCGTCGCGTCACGTCGTGCACGCTCTCTCGCGAACGGGGCGGAGCCGCGCGTGCCTTGGGCGCACGACAAGCCCACGGTCGTCGCCTTGCGTGAAATTGCCGAAGGACGCGTGGGTCCCGAGATCCTCGACGAGCCCGAACCTCCACGGATCGTTGCCCGCCCGGCGGTCACGCTCTTCGGAGAAAGCACGACCGTCCCGAGCGAGGTGGACGAGTCCTTCTGAGCAGAAGGACCGCTCTCCGGTAAGGAGGGCGCCGATGATGACGACGACCGGTGCCAGTTCTCCGCTCCGCCGCTGGCCGCTTTCGAGCCTCCGCGAAAGGCGTGCACAGCACCTTCTGGTTGAGGCGGGGCACTACCTTGCCGACGATCAGCTCGCCGTCGTGCGGCGGGCCTACCGATTGGCCAGCCTTGCCCACCGTGGTCAGCGGCGACTGTCCGGTGAACCCTACATCGAGCATCCGGTCGCCGTGGCGCGTATCCTCGTGGGCTACCGCCTCGACGTCGAGACGGTCGTCGCGGCGCTTCTTCACGATGTTCTCGAAGACACCCCACTCACACGCGACGTACTCACCGAGTATTTCGGGCCGACCGTCGCAGAGCTCGTCGACGGGGTCAGCAAGCTCTCCCAGCTGAACGCGCGCTCGCGTGACGAGGCGCAGGCGGAGAACTTTCGCAAGATGGTCCTCGCCATGATCGAGGACATCAGGGTCATTCTGATCAAGCTGGCCGATCGGCTGCACAACATGCGGACCCTTGAGGCCCTCCCTGCCCTTAAACAGCAGCGAATCGCCCGAGAGACCCTTGAGATCTACGCGCCCATCGCGCTGCGCCTCGGCATGAATCAAATGCGCATGGAACTTGAGGACACCGCGTTCCGTTTTCTGCACCCGCGCCGCCACGAAGTTCTTGCCCACCGACTGTGGGAGAGTCGGCACCAACGGGAGGTGACGTTCCGACATCTTGTCGACCGCCTTGAGGCGGCGCTTGCGGAGCGGGGGATCGCGGCCAAAATCGAGAGCCGCGAAAAACACCTCTACGGCGTCTATCTTAAAATGCGGCACAAGCGGGTTCCCTTGCACGAAGTGCTTGATCGCTACGGTGTGCGCATCGTTGTCGACGACATCGATACCTGCTATCGTGTTCTCGGGGTCGTTCACGGTCTGTACACGCCGCAACTTGCCCGGTTCAAGGATCACATCGCCATTCCCAAGGCCAACGGGTACCAGTCGCTCCATACCGTTCTGGTGGGACCCGAGAGTCTCCCGCTTGAGATCCAGATTCGGACACGAGCCATGCATCGGGTGGCGGAAGACGGCATCGCGGCCCACTGGCGTTACAAAAGTGGGAGTGACGACGTCCACGCGCAGGAACACCGTGCCCGCGAGTGGTTGAGGACACTTCGTGAAATGCACGAGGGGACAGCAAACTCCGACGAATTTCTCGATAACGTCAAAGTGGATCTTTACCCGGATGAGGTCTATGTCTTCACCCCGCGCGGGCGGATCCACCGACTCCCCCGTGGAGCCACACCGGTCGATTTCGCGTACGCGGTCCATACGGATCTCGGCAACGGCTGCGTCGCGGCGAAGGTCGATCGACGTCTTGTGCCTTTGCGTACACCACTCGTAAGCGGACAAACCGTGGAGATCATCACCGCCCGAGGCGCCCACCCCAACCCGAGCTGGCTCAATTTCGTGGTGACGGCCAAAGCTCGGGCGTCGATCCGCCACTATCTCAAAAATCTCGAACGTGCGGAAGCGGTGGCTCTGGGGCGGCGACTGCTCGACGAAATTCTGGCGACCCGCGGGCTTCATCTCGACGGTCTTGGCGAAACGGTGCTCCAGGATTACGCTCGTCGACTCGGTCTTGCGGACGCCACCGCTCTCCTGACCGCAGTCGGTCTCGGCGAGCGGCCGGCGCCCCTCGTGGCTCATTACCTTGTCGATCCCGGCGGCGGCGAGGACGCACCTGTCGCCGGACCCGTCGCGGCCATCGCGATTCGGGGGACAGAAGGGATGGTGGTCCACTACGCCCGCTGCTGCTACCCGGTCCCCGGCGATCCGATCGTGGGGCACCTCTCCGCCGGTCGTGGCGTTGTCGTCCACCGCAGTGATTGCCCGAATGTGTCCGAGCATCGCCCCGAACCGGGCAAGTGGGTTGACGTGGCGTGGGATCCTTCCGTCACGGGCGAGTACGCCGTGGCGCTTCGGATTGACGTGGAGAACGCGCGTGGCATCCTGGCCCAAGTGGCGGCTGCGATTGCCGAAGCGGGCTCGAACATCCAGCAGGTGGCCGTGAGCGAGCACGAAGAACGGCTGGCAACGCTCGATTTCGTGTGCACCGTTCGCCACCGAGGCGACATCGCTGCTCTCTTTCGCCGTTTGCGCCACGTGCCGGGGCTTGTCCGCCTGGCCCGCACCCCTGTCTGAATTGTTCTCCCCCGAGGTTCGTGCATGAGCTCTTTCGATCGTCGTCCTGTTCTCAGTCCCGAGGCCCCCGCCCCGCTCGGCGTCTACAGTCCTGGGCTTAGGCTCGGTTCTTGGTTATTTCTTTCGGGACAGATCGGTCTGGAGCCGGGCAGCGGCACGCTACCAGAGGGGTCCTTTGAGGAGGAAGCTCGGCGCGTTTTCGCGCATCTTGAAGCGCTCTGTCGCGCCGTGGGAGCAGGGCGCAACGACATCGTCAGACTCGGCGTCTTTCTCACCGATCTTGCGCATTACGGGACGTTCAACGCGGTTATGGAGGAGCTCTTTGTTCCTCCCTACCCGGCTCGGACGGTGGTCGCCGTCGCCGCTCTTCCGCGCGGCGCCCGCCTCGAGGTCGACGCGATCGTACGCGTGTGTGGCGACGCCTAGGCGTCGAAAACCACCGTCTCGGCGTCGAAGACCGGTCCGTCGACGCAAACGCGTTTCATGGAGATCCCATGCGGATCTCGGATCGCGACGGTGCATCCCCCGCATCCGCCCACGGCGCACGCCATGAGTTCCTCGAGGCAAAGTTCACCGCGGATGCTGTAGTGACGGCATAGCCTTTGGACCTCCGCCAGCATGGGTCCCGGACCACACGCCGCCACTTCGGTCATCCCCCGTTCCGAGGCGGAGAGGGATTCCAGCCGTGTCTTGAGGAGATCCGTAACGTAACCGGCATGGATTCCGCGGCGGGCATGAGTGCGGCTTGCGAGGCGGCTCGTGACGGCAAGTGTGTGTGCCCGTGCGAGTTCCACCGAGGCCGCGCCCTCATCGTGGAATTCGAGGGGGAAGGGCAGTTCGGAACCGTAGAGGAGAGTGATGGTGTTCGGGTCGTGGCCACTGCGGACGAGACGCTCGGCGAGAAAGAGGACGGGCGGGAGACCGACACCACCGCCGACCAAAATTTTTCGCGGTCGTCCGGGATCAGGACGGAACGCGCGTCCGATGGGGCCGAGGAGGTTGAGGCGCGCGCCCTCGCCGACAGCGGAGAGAAGACGCGTTCCCAAGCCCGTGATCTTGTAAAGGATTTCGATGTTGTCATCGTCTGCGCTCATGATGGACATGGGCCTGCGCATGGGGAGCAAGGGGTCGCAGCGGAGGTGGACGAAGGAACCGGGCCGGGCACGGGCTGCGATGCCCGGCGCATGGAGCCTCAAGATCCCTTGGCCGCCGGGACGACGGTCGTGGCGGACCACCCGGCTCTCCTCGATGAGGATCTGGGGCATCAAGGTGTCGTGTGTGGATGGGGCGGAAGTCTTCACGAAAGGAAAAGTTCGAAGAGAGCGAGACGAATCCAGACGCCGTTGGCGACCTGTTGCAGGACGAGGGAATGGGCACCGTCGGCCACCGCGTCGCTGATCTCGACGCCCCGGTTGAGCGGGCCCGGGTGAAGGACAATGGCGTCGGGGCGGGCGAGGGCAAGGCGTCGCTCGTTGAGCCCGTGGTCTTCCAGGTAGTGATCAAGATTGTGGGGGGGTGTCGACCAGCGCTCCTGTTGCAGGCGCAGGGCGATGAGGATGTCGGCGTTGCTGGCCGCCTCGTCGCTTCCGAGCCGCTGGGCCCCTGGGTAATCGTGCGGCTCCAGTCGGTCAAGGAACGGACCGGGTGCGAGGCGAATATCCCGAACGCCGAAGAGGGAGAAGAGCGTCAGGGTGGAACGGGCAACCCGCGAATGGGCGAGGTCTCCAAAGACGGCGACACTGACGTCGGGGAAACGCGGACAGTGGTCGAGGACGGTGAGAAGGTCGAGGAGTCCCTGCGTCGGGTGTGTTCGGTCGGCTTCCCCGGCGCTGACGACACGCAGGTGCCCGCGGGTGCCCGCCAGAAGGGCACGAGCCGCACCTGACACGTTGTGGCGGAGCACGACAAGGCGGTAGCCGATCGCTTCGAGTGTGGCACCGGTATCGGCGAGCGATTCGCGTTTGACCAGCGAAGACGAGGCGGCGTCAAGGTGGGAGGGACGCACGCCCATCAGTCCGGCGGCCCTCTCGAAGGAAAGCCGGGTCCGCGTGCTGGGCTCGGCAAAGACGTGAACGAGTCCCGCGGGGGTGTGAGGTGGGCGGGGGGAGGCCCCGGAACGGAGAGCACGGGCGCGGGAGAGGAGGGCCTCCAGGCGGGATGGGGGCCAGTCCTCGACGGTGATGAGATGATCGATGGGTGCGGTCGGATTCACGGGGCTGGGCACTGTGCAAGCCAGGAAGCGAGGATGATGCAGGCAGCCGTGGCGTCCTTGTCGCGCCAGGAACCACGACGCCTGGGATCCGAGCCTCCAAGCCGGCGTCCCTCTTCGGTGCTGTAGGCTTCGTCGACGAAGTGTACCGCGACGGTATAGCGCATCCGGATCTCTTCGGCCAGAAGATGGGTCATGGCGGACGTCCGTCCCGGACGTCCGTCCGCCGCCGTCGCCAGGCCGAAGACGAAAAATGAGGGGGCGTAGCGGTCGACCAGACGATCGAACTCGTCCCAAGGGGGCTGCCCCGACCGGAGTGAGAGCGAGCCCAAGGGCCGCGGGGTGATCCACGCCGTGCCGCCTCCGACGGCGAGGCCCATCCGTTTTGTGCCCACGTCGCAACCGAAACCAAGCCCCTCAAGCATGGCCGGTGTAGGTGCTCAGTTGCCCCGGCTCGATCCCTAGGACCGAGGCGGCCGTTGCCCAGCGATCCTCGATCGGCGTCTGGAACACGAGTTCGGCTTGTGAAGGAGCCAGGAGCCAGGCGTTCTCGGTAAGCTCGTGCTCGATCTGATGGGGACCCCAGCCGGCATGGCCGAGAGCGATGAGGTAGCGATCCGGACCCTCGGCGCGAGCGATGGCCTCGAGGATCTCACGGGAGGAGCAGACACAGAGATCGGACGTAAGCTGAATTGTCGAGCCCCAACGGGCCGGGGGAGAGTGGAGCACAAGCCCACCTTCAGGCTGCACGGGGCCGCCGAAGAAAACCGCCTCCTGTCCGCGTGTGGACGGAACCGGGCCAAGGTCGAGGAAACTCAATAACTTGTCGACCGTGAGATTGAGGGGCTTGTTGACAATGACGCCGAAGGCCCCCTCATCGGCGTGTTCGCAGAGAAGGATGACGCTGCGTTGAAAAGCCCGCTCGGCGAGTGTCGGCATGGCGATGAGGAAAGACCCACGGAGGTCGGTACGGATATCCATGGAGCCTAGTATGAGGCTCGGAGGCCGCGGTGGCAAGGGTCTATCCCCCGAGGCGGTTGTGGCCTCCCGCGAAGCGCCAGAGATAAACGAAGCGCAGATACCGGTGTTTTCCAAGAACTCCGGGAGGGATGGGTGGGAAGGGTTCGGCACGATGCAGGATACGCAGAGCAAGGGTGTTGAGTGATGCCCGGTGCGACGGTTGGATGAGAGCCACCCCGACGACGCTGCCGCTGCTCGCCAGTTTGACCTCGAGACGGAGTTGTCCCCGAGGGTTCCGGCCATCTTTGGCGGCGATCAGCTCGTCACCGGTTCTTTCGACCCGTAACTTCCAGAGCGCGAGGTAGCGTGCGTAGCGCGCCGCCCGTGCGCTCACCGAAGGCCAGCCCCGGCTGCGTCCCGCCCCCGCCGGTCGTTCCGGGCGGCCGAGCGAGCGAACCGGGGGAAGTGCGTCGGCGTCGGGGATGACGAGATGGGCGACCGTGAGTCGCAGTCCTTCGCCGCTCCGCCCATGGATGTGGGCGGTCTTCTGCTCAAGTGCATGACGGGTGGTGAGGTAAGCGGTCTTCCCACCCCGACGGGTGTGTCCGTGCCTTGGTCCCGTTCCCTCCCGTGGAAGACGGTTCCGCATGGCGTTCATGCGGTGTTGCCCACGGGAGGGAACTCCCCCACTCGGAAGAGGCTCTTCAGCAGCCAGGGCTCGGGGAATCCGCCCCGCCCCCCGCGCGTTGGCCTGCGCGAGCACAATTGCCCGGCGGGGAGGGATGCGGGCCGCAATCGAGACCACAGTGACGTGCACGGTCCGTTTGGAGGCTTGGGCGCGAAGGACGGGAGGGACAAAGCGCACGCCCAGAATGAGCACCCCGTAACTTACGGTCACGAGAACGATCAGATGCAAAAGCCTCTCGTGGGGGGAATGGACAGGCGGTTTGGCACGCATGGCTCAGCCCCTTGCTTTGTTGCCCCGTGCGGCCTCGAGTCGCTGTTGCAGAGCCTCGATGAGGCGTGCACCAACCGGGGTTGATGTGGCGCGCTCAAGTTCCCGCGCGCCGGTCGGGCTGGTCACGTTGATTTCGGTCAGGAACCCCCCAATCAGATCGAGCCCCACGAACAGCAACCCCGCTTCGCGCAGGGCAGGGCCGATCGCCTCCGCGGCCCTGCGTTCGGCCGCGTTGAGCGGGCGGACGTGGGCTCGGCCTCCCCGTGCCAGATTGCCTCGGGTTTCGCCGGGGGCGGGGACGCGAACCAAGGCGTGCTCAAAGGGCTGGCCATCGATGACAAGGACGCGTGCGTCTCCGTCCCGGATCTCGGGGAGGTAACGTTGCATCATGACGCTCGTTTTCCCTCCCCGGGTCATGGTCTCGAGGGCGACACGGCGATTGGGATCGTCTTGGGCGAGCACAAAAATGCCTTCCCCCCCCATGGCGTCAAGGGGTTTCAACACGGCCCGGCCCTCCTCGGCGAGAAAGCGTTCGAGATGGCCGAGATCACGGCTGACAATGGTGGTCGGGATGAAGTTGGGAAAACGCAGGATGGCGAGCTTCTCGTTGTGATCGCGGACGCCCCGGGGATCGTTGACCACGAGCGTACCGTTCCGACGCGCGGCTTCGAGAATGTGTGTCAGATGGAGATATTCGAGGTCGAAAGGGGGATCGGTCCGGAGGAGCACGGCCGCGGCCTCACGGAGCGGGAGGAGGCATTCCTCACCCAGGTGGTACCAGTCCGCGCTCGCTGCCGGCTGCACCTCAAGGGGAAAACTACGGCCCACGACGCCTTCCGCACTCAGCCGGAGGCCTGAAGGCGGGAGGTAGGACAGTCGCCACCCCCGCTCCTGGGCGGCCTCGAGGAGGACGCGTGTCGTGTCTTTTTCAGGGTGAAGCCGTTCGGGAGGATCCATGACGACGGCCAGCAGGGGGGGCATGACGGTACGGGGTTGGTGGCCGACCAATGGATTATCGACCAAACTTATGGTAAAAGGTTAGGGGTGAGAGGGCGGTGACCCTCCGGAGGTGGGTGTGGCCACGGAACAAAATTCGTCGGGGGACAAGGCGGGGCTGCGCGTTCTCGTGGTCGACGACAGCGCGACCGTACGGGCCAATGCCGAAAAGATCCTCAAACGTGCCGGTTATGAAGTGCGCAGCGCCAACGATGGCTTCGAGGCCTTGGCGTTTGTCGCCGAGTATCGCCCCGACCTCATTTTTCTTGATGTCATGATGCCGCGCCTGACCGGGTATGAGGCCTGCCAACTCATCAAGCGCAACGCCGCCATGAAGCAAACACCCATTGTCATGTTCTCGAGCAAAGACGGGATTTTCGACATCGCCCGCGGCCGTATCTGCGGGGCGGAAGACTACATTACCAAGCCGTTCTCCGAGGATGATCTTCTCGGAGCCGTGCGCAAGTATTACCCCGAAACCGCCGAGAGCTCGCTCGGCCGGGAGGGAGCGCCGTGATCTCTGAGGAGCATTTCTGACTGCCATGGCCAAGATCCTGATCGTTGATGATTCGCCTACGGAAGTTCACATCCTGCGTTCCGCGCTGGTCAAGTACGGCCACAGCATCGTGACCGCGACCTCGGGCGAGGAAGCCCTCGAGGTGGCCCGCATCGAGCGTCCTGATCTCATCCTCATGGATGTGGTCATGCCGGGGATGAACGGGTTCCAGGCCACCCGCAAGCTGTCCCTCGACCCCGAGATGAAATCGATTCCTGTGATCGTCGTGAGCAACAAAAGCCAGGAGACCGATCGCATCTGGGGGATCCGTCAGGGAGCCAAAGACTATCTGACCAAACCGGTTTCTGAAGCCACGCTGATCGAAAGCGTACGCAAGGTGCTTGGTGGAAGCGGTGGACGCTGATCTTGCCACACTCCACGACCGTCCCTTTGCGCTTCTTGTGGCGCTGGCCGAGCGCGCACGCGAGACTCTTCGCGCGCGCGGCGAAGAGGCCCGGGAAGGGGAGGCCGACATGGCCCTGGCGTTCCGGGCCGCGAACACTTGGTGTGTCGTTCCACGGGGCGATGTACGCGAAATTCTCTTTCCCCTGCCTCTGACACGGTTGCCCCGGGCGCGCTCCTGGCTGCTTGGACTGGCGAACATGCGCGGATCCCTCGTCGCCGTGACTGATCTTGGCCATTTCCTTGGTGGACCTCTGACCGAGCCGGGCCCCCGGAGCCGTCTCCTCTGGATCAATCACCCCCGTCTGCCCTGTGCGCTTCTCGTCGATGAAGTGGCAGGGTTCCGCCGATTGCAAGCGGGAACGCCACCTCCACGGACGGGCGAACAACCGTTTCTTGGGGCGATCCACAACGTGGGGGGACAGATCTATCGGCACCTTGATATCCCGCGCCTGGCTGACGACCGGGCTTTCCTCGAGGCGTCCCTCTGATGAGCCGCCATCGCTCTTCCCAGTCCCCTTCGGCGCCGGTCGTCGGGGTCGGATTGTTTCCCGCGTAAGGAGTTAGATCATGGCAGAACAAGGCATTCGCTCCCGTCGCTCGCTGTTGCTCGGGCTTCTCCTCGGTGTGGCTTTTGTCGCCGCCGGTATGCTCGAGCTTCGGCAGCTCAACGCTTGGAGCCTAAGGACGGCGGCGGTGCGGCGGACGGCTCTCCGCGAGGCCTACCGCCTGAGCCGTTTCCCGGCCGATTACCGTGCGGCCTTCGAAGCCAACCATCCCCACGCTCTCGGACGCCTCCTGACGCGCGCCCAGTCGCTGATGGCGGGGGCAGACACTCTGCAGACCCGTGAGACCAGTGCCGACCCCGCTTTGAAGTCTCTCATCAGCCAGCTTGGGCAAGTCCGACCGCTGCTTGCCGAAGCCGTCGCAAGAACGGCGGCCGCGAGGGGATCTCTCGAGAAGACGTTCCAGGCCGTCCATGCCGCCCGCATCGCCCTTCCTCTCTATCGGCTCTCAGCCCGCCGGTTGGCCGATCGGCTGGAGTCCGTGGGCGCCTCGGTGGCGCAGGTGCTGCCCGCGTCACGTCTGGCCGATGAGGCGTCGCGGCTCAACCGCCGGCTGGCGGCCTTCGGGCGTCCTCACACTCTCTTTCGCAGATATGCGAATGGACTGCGCCGAAGAGCCCGGAAGATGGAGGAAGTGACTCGCGGGCTGGCGGTCGGGTCGCGACGCCTTGGGCTCCCTCCCGTGCGTGATCCGGCTTTTTCTCCCGCCCTGCGTTCGTTGTCCGCTCTTTTTGCGCCTGTGGCCCGCGGGGTAGGTTTGATCGTCGATCAGGCCAAGGTGCTCGACCCGATTGAGTCCTCATGGTCGGGCTTTACAGCGCGGTTGCCCGCCCTTAAGGTGGCGAGTGCCCGCGTTCTTGCGAGTTCTCATCCGATCCTCCGCCCATTCTGGGTCCGCCCTCTCTTGGCTTACGCGTTTCTCGGCATTGGTCTTGCCGTCCTCGTGATGCTTCTCGTGGGCTGGCGACTCGTGGGTGAGATTCAAGTGGCTCAGCGCGCACGGCTCCAAGAAGCGCGTCGCAACCAGAACGCCATTCTTCAGCTCCTCGACGAACTGGCGGGGCTCGCCGACGGCGATCTGACCGTCCAGGCGTCCGTGACGGAAGACATCACAGGGGCGATCGCCGATTCCGTCAACTTTGCGGTCGAACAGCTGCGCGGCCTCGTGCGCACCATCAACCAGACGGCGGTGAGGATCGACGATGCCGCCCGCAGTACAAACACGACCGCCCAGGAGCTGGTGCAGGCCGCCACGCTGCAGAGTCGACAGATTCGTCAAGCGTCGGTCCAAGTGACGACAATGGCTCGCTCGATCGAGCAGGTCTCGACCAATGCCCAGCAGGCTGCCCAGGTCGCGCAACGTTCTGTGTCTATTGCACACCGCGGTGCCGACGCCGTGCGCGCCACGATCGAGGGCATGAACACAATCCGTGAGTCGATTCAGGAAACCGCCAAACGAATCAAGCGGCTGGGCGAGAGCTCTCAGGAGATCGGCGATATCGTCGAACTCATTAACGATATTGCGGAACAGACGAACATTCTTGCACTCAACGCTTCGATTCAGGCTTCGGCGGCCGGTGAAGCCGGCCGCGGGTTTGCGGTTGTGGCCGACGAGGTGCAGCGGCTTGCCGAACGGGCGGGCAACGCGACACGACAAATCGAAACCCTAGTCAAAGCCATTCAGAACGATACAGGCGAGGCGGTGGACTCGATGGAGAAGAGCACCTCCGGGGTGGTCAACGGAGCGCAGTTGGCCGAGAACGCAGGTCGCGCATTGAGCGAGATCGAGACCGTGTCGGGGCACATCGCCACGATCGTCAAGACCATTTCGGAGGCAGCCCGTCAGCAGGCCGTAGCTTCGGGAGAGGTGACCGCGGCGATGGATCTCATCCAGAAGATCACCACGCAGACGACCGAAGGCACGCAAACGACGGTGCAGGACATTGCGACACTGACCCAGCTGGCAAGCGATCTGCGGCGCACGGTGTCCGGGTTCAAGCTTCCTGAGGAGCTCGGACCGTCCGAGGAGAGCCTTCCGGAAACGCCCACGGCCCCGCCATCGGGTGCGATGCCTCCGGAACTGCATGAAGAGGTCGATCTCATTCCCGAGTTGGCCTTGGCCGGTCGCTGAGCGGGGCGTGCGCCGTCGTGTCTACCCACCCTGCGGCACAGTCCCTCCTCTGGGTCAAGGCCGAGCTCGAAAAGAATCTCGACAAGGCTGAAAAAGCCTGGCACGGATACGTCGAGGGGGGGCGCGGCGAAGCGGCTTTGAGCGAAACCCTCGCCTTGATGCGCGAGGTACGCGGGGTCCTGCAGACGATCGAACTCGACGGGGGAGCGTTTCTGGCCCATGAGGTGGAACGATCCTTGGCGGCGCTCTCGAGCGGTCAGAGTCAGGCGCAATCCGACACACTCGCCGTTCTGACCCGGGCGATCTTGCAGCTTCCCCTCTATCTCGAAAGAGTCGTGGGGACGATGCGCGATAACCCGCATGTGCTGCTCCCGCTCCTCAACGAGCTGAGAACCAGCGCCGGGGAGCCGATCCTGGACGAACTGGGGCTCAAGACGGCGGTGCACATGCTGCGCCACACACACGCCACCCGCGCCCCACGCAGCGATCCCGCGGGCCTTGCCCGCAGCTTGCGCCCCCGTTACCAATCCCTTCTTCTTGGGATTTACGAGCGTTCTGGAGATGCTTCCTCGCTGGACGCCATGATGGAGATCTGTACCCAGATCGAGGGTGTGGTGACGGAGACCACGTCCTTTGAGCTCTGGTGGGCGGCAAGCGCGTTTCTCGAGGCCCTGCGCGACGGGGGCCTGCCCTTGAACACCGAGCGCAAGCAGCTTCTGGGTCGGGTCGACGCGGCCCTGAGACGTCTCGCCGGGGGAGGTGATCAAGCCGAGCCCGAAGAGAGCCGCCTACGCGACGCCCTCCTCGCCCAAGTTCGTATGGTGACGAGCGGCGGGGCGCGCGTGCGCGCCGTCCAAGACACCTATCGGGATCGGGATCGTGAAGAAGGCTGGTCGGCGAGCACGGCCGATCTCTCCTCCCCTTCCTACGCCGCGCTGCGTACGGTCGGTGGGGCTGTGCACGACGATTTGCGCTACGTCAAGACACAGCTCGACATCTACCAGCGGCAAAAATCCGACGAACGCCGCGCGGACGATCTTGTTCCCCTTATCACGGTCCTGCGCAAGTCTGCCTCAACGCTCCTTGTGCTCGGCCTGTCTGCTCTTCACGACGATCTCAAACAGCAGGCCGATGCTCTCGAGACAGGGACGCGCTCGTCGCTCCCGAACACTGCGTTGTTCGAGATCGCCGCCGTTCTGCTCAAGGTCGAGGACGGGCTTGACGAGGAGATCGAGAGATTGACCCACGCGCGTGCGCTGCGCGAAGCGGGCGTGGCGGAACCCGAGGTCCTCCTTTCGCAAGCGCGGACCTCGGCGGTGCGCGAGGTCTTGGTGAATCTGGCGCGTGTCCGCAACGAACTTGCTTCCGTTTCCCCCCAAAGCGGCGAACTGCCAGCCTCACTCGGAGCGCATCTCGTCTCCTCGTCTTCCGTCCTGAATTTCCTGGGCTACGCGCAGGCCGCCTCGGTGATTGAGAGATTGCGCCGCATCGTCGATCCCGGTGTTTGGCGGCAACTTTCCGCCCTCCCGCAGCGGTCCCAGCTTCTTGCCCGGCTTGCCGATGCCTTCGTGAGTGTGGAGTACTGGCTCGAGACTGTCCGTCAGCAGCGCCCCGGGACCGAAGCCCTTCTTGAAAACGCCGAGGCCTGTCTCATTCCGCTCGAGTCGGCGTACGCCAAGAGCCAGGCTGAGAGCACGCCAGAGTCCCGCACCGAAAACACCCGGGGAACTCCGGAGAGTGTTCCGCCGTCCGAACCGGTCCGCGAAGAAATCTCTCTTCCGTCGAGGACCGAAGAGACGCAAACCGCGCCGACACCGTCGGCGAGTGTGGCTCGTCCCTCCGTCGTCCCGCCCGGAGGCCGGCCTCCGCCCAAAGCCGTATCGACGCCCGAATCTTCTGCAGCTCTGGTTGTCCTTCGGGGGGGGCACGACCCCGAACTTCTTGATATCTTCCGTGAGGAAGTCGGTGAAGTCGCTGCCCAAGCGGCGCAGGGCATCGGGACTTGGCGCGCCTCCCCTGCGGATTTGGCCGCGGCCACCCAGGTGCGTCGTGCCTTCCACACGCTCAAGGGAAGCGGACGGCTTCTCGGCGCCGAGCGCCTCTCGGAATTTTCCTGGGCGGTCGAAAATCTCCTCAATCGGGTCCTCGATGGAACGCGGGCCGCAGATGGGGATCTCATTGACTTTGTGGCTTCGGCCGTGGCCGTGCTTGCGGATCTCAACCGTGAGCTCGACAGTGGCCAGCCCGTGGTGGCCGATCTCGCGTCGTGGTTTGGGCGCACGGAAGCGCTGCTCAATCCCCAGACGGCGTCAGCCACGCCCCCGGCGATTTCTCTCCCCGAAACCGGCCTTTCCGAGCCTCGGCTGCCCAAGGATCTCTATTTGATCTTCCAGGAAGAGGTTGGCGGGCATCTCGCTACGCTGCGTGACTGGACGGCACGGGCGACCGAATCACCTCCTCCCCAGGACGTCCTGCGCGCCAGCCACACCATCAGCGGATCGGCATCTATGGCCGAAGTGCACGAGCTTGCGGCACTCGGGGAGGCCGCCGATCATGTGCTCTGGAATTTTGCTCAGCGTCGCTCCCCTCTTCCATCCTCGCTCGTTCCCCTTCTTGAGAAAACCCTCGATCTTGCAGACGGTATTGTGGCGGCTTACGGGGATCAACGCCTTCCGGTTCCAGATCCCACGGCCTGCGTGGCACGGTGGACCGAGGCCGGGGCCGGATTGGCTCCCGCCGAGCAAGAGCCGTCGGCGGGACAGGACACCGCCGCCGACGCGACGGAGCAACCTCTTCCGAGCGCTCCCCCCGAGGCCCCCGTCGGCAGCGGTGCCCCGGGCGTCACGGCGATCGACGAGGAACTCGCGGCCATCTTCTTCGAAGAAGGACAGTCGCTCCTCGATCACGCGCAGCAGGTCTGGAACGATTACACGGACCATCCGGAACGGGGCGGTGAGCATCTCCGCGAGCTTCGGCGGGATCTTCACACACTCAAGGGCTCCGCACGCATTGCGGGTTTCCTGCCTTTTGGCGACCTGGCTCACGAACTCGAGACGCTGCTCGAACGGGTGGATCCGGGGTCGCTCTCTGACACGCGGCGCGAAAACTTCCATCGTCTCGTCCGAGACACGATCGGCGGACTGGCTCGTTTGCTTCTCGTGAGCCGTGCGGGCCGGATTCCGGCGTACCCACATGGGGAGATCGCGGCGCTGTCGTCTTTCGTGGCTGGTGCCCCCACCGCCCCCACGACGCGCGACGAGACGCCGCTGCCTACGCCACTAGACGAGAAAACCCCTTCGCCGCTGGCGGATGAAAGCTCCGACCCCACGGGTGTGGAGATCCGATCCGGGGTGGAACCGAGAACCCCCTCCGCCGCCGAGGTGTCCCGTGCCGGAGCGAGCACCGCCGCGCGGCGTACAGAATCGGTGCAGGTCCGTATTTCGACGGAAACGCTCGACTTGGCACTCAACCACGCAGGCGAGATCAGCATCTACCGCTCCCGGCTCGACGAGCAGATGAGCACGATCGGCTTCAATCTCCTTGAACTTCGCCGGACGGTCGACCGTTTTCGTGATCAGCTCCGTCGCCTCGAACTCGAAACCGAGGCCCAGATGCTCAGCCGCTTGCCTCAAGAAGTCTCAAGCAGCCAGACCGGCTTTGATCCCTTGGAGCTGGATCGTTACACCCGTGTTCAGGAAATTACCCGTGCACTTGCCGAATCGGTCAACGACGTCGCCAGCCTTGAACAGCTTCTTTACAACCTGGCTCAGCAGTCAGAGACGCTTCTCCTCCAACAGGGACGGGTGACCACCCTGGTGCAGGACGGGCTCATGCGCTCGCGACTCGTGCCGATCTTTTCCCTGGAAGCCCGGCTGCGACGAGCGGTGGAACAGACCGCCGCCGAGCAGGGCAAAAAAGCCGAACTTGTGCTGAGCGGGACAGAGGCCGAAATCGACCGCCGTTTGCTCGACCGGATCACGGCGCCTCTCGAGCACATCGTACGTAACGCCGTGGCCCACGGCATCGAACCCCCGGAAACACGCCGTTTGGCCGGGAAGCCCGACGCGGGCGTGGTGCGCTGCGAGTTTCACCGGGAAGGCTCGGAGGTGCTCATCGAGATCCGCGACGACGGCCGGGGTCTCGACTACGACGCGATACGCCGCCGTGCCGAGGCCCTTGGTCTCATGGCGCCCGGACAGCACGCTGCCGAAGTGGATCTCCTGGCCTTCATTTTCCGGCCCGGATTCAGCACTTCGGACTCGGTCACCCAGAGCGCCGGGCGCGGCATCGGCATGGACATCGTGGCGAGTGAAATCCGTGACCTTGCCGGCACACTCAATATCGAATCCCAGGCCGGTGCCGGCACGACGATCCGTATCCGTCTGCCCTTCACGCTGGCCATTACCCAAGCGCTGCTCGTTAACGTCCGGAGCCATACGTTTGCGGTCCCCTTGACATCTATCGAAGGCGTCGCGCGTCTGCCACACCGGGAGTACGAACTTGTCCGCGGGAAGACGCAACCCACTGTCCGGTATGGCGAGCACGATTATCGTCTTGAGGCACTCGCCGACCTCATGTTTGGGGAAAGTCACTGGCAACCCCCCGATGTGACGAGCGTTCCGCTTCTGCTTGTGCGCGCCGGACAGGAGCTTGCGGCGTTGGCCGTCGACGCGATTCAGGGCAACCGTGAGGTTGTGGTCAAGCCCGTGGGCGCTCAGGTCGCGAGCATCGCGGGCATCTCCGGAGCCACGATTTTGGGCGATGGGAGCATCGTTCTCATCCTTGATGGAGCGGGGCTGGTCCGGGCGGCACGCCGCGTGGCCGGGGGTGGGGTGGCGCTCGAAGAGCCCGTGGTGCAGCGTCCCCTGGCGCTCGTCGTCGACGACTCCATTACGATGCGCCGGGTTTCCCAGCGTCTTCTTGAACGTCACGGCGTCGAAGTGGTGACCGCAAAGGACGGTGTCGACGCGCTGGCTCTTTTGGGTGAGCGGGTGCCCGACGTGGCTCTTGTCGATATCGAAATGCCCCGCATGGACGGGTTTGAACTCACCGGACACATGCGGCGCGACGAGCGGCTGCAGATGATCCCGGTCGTGATGATCACGTCGCGCAGTGGAGAGAAGCACCGCGAACACGCACGTTCCGTGGGGGTCAACGCCTACCTCCCCAAACCCTACCGGGAGGAAGAACTCCTCGATACACTGGCACGCCTCGTGCCCCGGTTGGCCCATCTCCGCACGGGTCGCGCGTCGTGAGCGTGACGTCCGCTACTGGTGCGAGTGAACTCTACTGCCTCCTCGTGCCTCTCGTCCGCCGCAAGCTTCTTCTTCCGCGTGACATGATCGTCGAGGTGACGGGTACAGCGGGGCTCCGGCCGCCGCCTTCGGGGGCTCCGTCCTGGCATCTCGGCTGGCGTCCGTGGCAGGATCGGCTTCTGCCCGTTTTGTCGCTCGAGAACTACTTCGGTGATCCCGTGCCGCCCTTCACGTCACGTTCCCGTCTCGTCTGCACCCTTGTTCTTGGAGGAGGGGCGCACACCCATTACATGTTTGTGACCCGGGGCTACCCTTACCTTGTCCGGGTGACTGAAACCGTGCTGCGCCCCGACGCGCAAGCCAAGCCGACACCGGGGCTCTGGGCTCAGTTCCGCTTCGGAAACGATCGTCCGGTTGTTCCGGATATCGTGCGACTTGAGCGAGATCTCGCGACCTTACCTGCCTCTTGAGAGGCGGTGTCCTCAGTCGCCGAGATCACCCCAGAGGACGCCTGCCGCCGCAAGCACCGCGAGACCGGCGGTGCCGGTGCGAAGAATCCGTGGGCCGAAGCGGCGCGGTTCGAAGCCGTATCGTGCCGCCAGCTCTTTCTCTTCTTGCGTCCAGCCCCCTTCCGGCCCGATCATGAAAACGAGCCGACTCGGTGTCTCGAGAGCCTCGGCTGCGAAGGGGCGGGGCGCTTCGGGGCTGAGCAGGATGCGGTGCTCACCGTGGACGGCGGCGGGAAGGGCCGTGAGGGCGTGCGCCAGCGGCAAGGGTTCGGTGCAGTTGGGAACGCGCATGCGCCCGCACTGACGGGCGGCGCTCGTGGCGACGGCGCACCAGCGCGAGCGGCGGTGACCCGCGTGCTCGGCGGCGAGCCGGATACGGCCGCGGGCCGAGAAGACGGGGATGATGGTCTCGACGCCGATTTCCGTAGCCCGCGCCACGACCTCGTCGATGCTCCGGGTGTGGGTGAGTGCCTGGACGAGAACGATCGGGAGAGCGGGATCGGCGCCCGTATCGGGGAGCCTTGCGCCGATCGTGAGGGCGTGGGTTCCCGATTGATCGCGCCCGAGACAAGCCGCCCACGCGCCTCCCGCGCCGTCGAAGACGACGAGCTCCGCACCGTCGTCGAGACGGAGGACATCGCGCAGGTAATGCCGCGACGGTTCATCGAGCGGACGGACCGAGCCCGGGACGATCGGAGCGGGAAGGAAGAGTCTCCGCCTCCGCACGGGTCAGTCCCGCGTGGCCACGTCGATGCCCTCCCCGAGGACCGCCATGAGATTGCGGAGCTCCTCCTCGTGCGTCACGTACGGTGGGATCACGTAAACCACGTTCCCCAGGGGACGCAGCCAGGCTTCGTGCGCCAGACCGTAGCGAAAGACGCGCAGTCCACGCCGTTCCTCGGCCGGATAAGGTAGTGCGGTCCGTTTTTTGCACACGAGATTGGCGGCAAAAATGAGGCCGGTCCGTCGTACGTGAGCCACGTGCGGGTGTTGACGGAGTGGTGCCGAGGCTTCGTCCATCACTTGTTCGAGGCGTCCTTTGTGTGCCTCGAGATGCGGGTCGTCCATGAGCTCGAGGGTGGCCAGCGCCGCCGCGCAGGCGAGGGGGTTCCCTGTGTAGCTGTGCGAGTGCAGAAAGGCCCGCGACCACGGGTCGTCGTCGTAGAAAGTTTCGTAGACCGCCTCCGTCATGAGGATGGCGGCCAGAGGCAGATAGCCGCCGGTGAGGCCCTTCGAGAGGACGATGATGTCGGGTCGCGCCGACGAGTGGCGGTGCGCGAAGAACGGCCCCGTGCGTCCCATCCCGACGGCACACTCGTCGGCGATCAAAAGAACCCCGTATTCACGACAAAGAGCGGCAAGCCCGTCGAGAAACGCGGGAGGGTACATCCGCATCCCGCCCGCGCACTGGACCAGGGGCTCGACGATCAACGCCGCAAGCTCCTTCCCCGAGCGGGCAAACACCGCCCGTGCCTCTTCGAGCCTCTGCGCGACCCGTACTCCGAGATCAGCCCCCTCCGTAGACTCCTCCCCCGTCGGTGGGTCAAGCAGAACGGGTTCAAGAAGGAGCGGTGCGTAAACACCGCGGTAGAGTTCGACATCACCGACACCGAGGGCGCCCAGGGTCTCGCCGTGGTAGGCTCCACGCAAGGCGGCGAAGCGCACGCGGCCTGTCGCGCCGCGGTTGCGGTGCACGTGGAAGGCCATCTTGAGGGCGACCTCGATGCCTGTCGAACCGTCGTCGGCGTAGAAGCAGCGGGCGTAGTCCGGCCCCGCCCGGGCAAGGAGGCGTTCCGCGAGCTCTATGGCGGGAGCGTGCCCCACCCCCGCGAGGAGAACGTGTGGCAGTGTTTCAAGTTGCGCGGCCACCCGGGCGTTGATGGCCGGGTGCGCGTGGCCGAAGAGATTGACCCACCAGGAACTGATGGCGTCGAAGTAGCGGCGCCCCTCGTAATCGTAAAGCCACGGGCCGCTCGCCCGGGCGATCGGGACGAGCGGGATTGTACGTTCGTGATCCTTCATCTGGGTGCAGGGGTGCCAAAGCACCGCAAGATCCCGTTCGATCCAACGACGGTTGGCGCTGGCGAAAGGAGGATCAAAAGGGGGCGATTCGGGGTAAGATGAATCGTGCATGTGATTGCGCTACGTGGTGTGAACCTCCAACGATCCCCCGCGGCGATCCCCGTTGCCGATCCTCTCGCCGAAGTCCATTATAGAATCGACGTTGCGGAGGGCAGGATCGTCGGCGTCCGCTGGCGCCCCTCGCCGCACCGCGATGCACGTCCGGACGGCAGCGACCTCGAACTGATCATCGTCCACGGCATCAGCCTCCCGCCGAGGGTCTTCGGGACGCCCTGGCCGGAGGCTCTGCTCGCCGGAGCGGGGCTTCCCGAGGAAGCCTGGGTCGGGGAGGATTTACGCACGCTGCAGGTCTCGGCTCATCTCCTCATCAACCGGAGGGGCGAAATGGTCCAATTCGTTCCCTTCCACGAGCGGGCGTGGCACGCGGGTCGCTCATTCTGGCGCGGGCGGAGCGCGTGCAACGATTTCGCCGTTGGCATTGAACTCGAGGGCGCCGACGACGTTCCTTACACCGACGCTCAGTACATAACCCTGGCCTCTGTCGTCCGTTCGCTGCGCGCCGCCTATCCCAGCCTCGCCCATGCACCACTCGTCGGTCACAGCGACGTGGCTCCTGGGCGGAAGACGGACCCCGGCCCCGCGTTTCTCTGGACGCGTCTTGCCGAGGCCTTGGTGCGGGCCGGGAGGGCTCGGGCGTGAATCTCTTGGCCCTCCTTGTGGGGTTGCTTCTCGACCAGGGGCTTCGCCATCTCGAAAAGTACCGGGAACGGGCCATCGGAATCCACGTTCTCCGCCGTTTCCGCCGTTATGTGGCGGCGCGGCAAGAGCATGCCGTAGCGCTCCTCGTTCTTCTCGTGCTTTTGCCGGCCGTCCTGGCGGATCTTCTCGTCCGTGGACTGACTCTGCTCTCGCCGGTTCTGACCTTTCTTTTCGCCGTCGCCGTGCTTGTCCTGACTTTCGGGCCGCGCGATGCATCGCATCTCGTGCGCCGTTACGTCGATGCGCTCGACCGACACGACGACGTCGAGGCTCACCGGGCCGCCCGCCTCCTCCTCGAGGAGGCCCCGCCCTCGGCCACTCAGGGCTGCTGCGACGCGGTGGCCGAACACCTTCTCGCGCGTGTGAACGAGCGCCTGTTTGCCCCGATTTTCTGGTTTACTCTTCTTGGCCCGGCGGGAGCCATTCTCTTCTGGGCGTCCCGCAGTGCCCGTTCAGCCTACCGGCCAGGAACGGCGGACGCGACGGACGCCCTGGCTCTGGCGGCCCGCCGTATCTACGGTGTTCTGGCCTGGGCGCCGGCGTTCCTTCTCGGTTTGAGCTA
>JAKCBQ010000063.1 GCA_021839245.1 Pseudomonadota bacterium | reverse complement strand
TTCCGAGCGTGGTGACGACCATCGCTTGGGTTTCGCCGCGCGTAAAGAGGGCGGAACCGTGAGCGCGCGGAAGAAACCCGCACTGGATCTCGATCGGGCGGACGTCGCGTGTCCCCCGTCCGTCGATCCGGGGTTCCCCGGCGAGGATCCGGCCCCGCACGACTTCGCGTTCGAGCGCCTTGAGGAGGTCCGCGACATGCCCGGCCGGCGGCGGAGGCTCGGCGCCTTCGGAAACACTCGTCAGCACCCCCGCCCGGATCTCCTCCAGGCGTTTCTGCCGCGCCTGCTTCTCGACGATGCGGAAGGCGTCCTCGAGAGCCCCGCGGGCTTGTTCGGTCACCCGGGCGCGCAGCGACGGGTCGATCTCGGGGGCTTTCCAGTTCCAGGACGGGCGTCCGGCCTGAGCGCGAAGCTCGTGAATGGCACGGATCGCCTCCTGCATGGCCTCGTGACCAAACATCACGGCGCCGAGCATCACGTCCTCGGGAAGCTCACGGGCCTCCGACTCGACCATGAGGACACCCTGCTCGGTCCCCGCGACGACGAGATCGAGGCGGGAGTTCTGGAGCTGCGAGGCGGTGGGGTTGAGAATATAGGAACCGTCGGCGTACCCCACGCGGGCGGCACCGATCGGTCCCGACCAGGGCAAGCCGGAGAGGCTCAGAGCCGCCGAGGCGCCGAGCAACGCGGGAACGTCGCCGTCGACCTCGGGGTTCATCGACACCAGGGTCGCGACGACCTGGACGTCGTGGCGGAAACTCTTCGGAAAGAGAGGGCGGATCGGACGGTCGATGAGGCGGGAGACCAAGGTCTCTTTCTCGGTGGGCCGTCCCTCACGCTTGAAGAACCCCCCCGGGATGCGCCCGGCGGCGTAGGTCTTCTCCATGTAGTTGACGGTGAGGGGCAGGAAATCGAAATTCGTGCTTTCCTGCTTGCGTCCGACCACGGTCACGAGAACGCAGGTGTCGGCCATGGTGACGAGCACCGCCGCGTCCGCCTGGCGGGCGATACGGCCCGTCTCGAGGGTCACGGTGTGGGCCCCGTAATTGAAGCTCTTGCGGATCACGGGGAGCGACCCGCTCTCGGCGGGGGCGCTCAACGGCGCAGTCCCAGATCGGCGATCAGTTTTTCGTAGCGCTCGGGATTCTCGCGCTTGAGATACTGAAGGAGGCTGCGCCGGCGGCTGACCATACGGAGAAGGCCGTGGCGCGAGTGATGATCTTTCTTGTGGTGCTCGAAATGAGGCGCCAGCTGGTTGATGCGTGCGGTCAGGAGGGCGACCTGGATCTCGGGCGATCCGGTGTCGCGGGCACCGCGGCCGAACTTGTCGATCAGTTCGTGCTTATGGTTCGGGAGCAACGAGGGCATGGGGTCTCTCGGAGAACACTCAACGCGTGAATCTTGTCCATTCTACACGAAAACGTCGGCACCCCCATGGCGGCGCCGTCCGCTCTCCCTCCTCGCTCTCAACCCCCGGCGACGGTCGCGGTGGGGCGCAGGCGGAGGACACGAAGAACCCCCGCGGGGTCAAGGGTTCCGAGCCCGAGAAAGACGCCTCCCGGTCCGTGGAGGCGCACCACCCCCGCGACCCCGAGCCCCCGCCCATCCAGTGTCCGACCGCGCGCGAGGGCCCGCGCTTCATCCGCGTCGAGGAGGAGGTCGGGCCCTCCCGCCAGGGCGAAGGAGACCGGCCGAAGGACGCGCAGGCGCTCTTCGGGCGACGCCTCCCGGAGTGCCTCGAGAGACATCGCCTCCTCAATCCGGAACGGGCCCACGGCCAGGCGTTCCAGACGGACGACGTGCGCCAGGGTTCCGGCGGCACGCGCGAGGTCCTCGACAAGAACACGCACGTACGTCCCCGGCCCGCACGCAATACGGAGCCGGAACCCGTCCCCGTCCACGGCCTCGAGATCCAGTTCGTCCACCCGCACCGGCCGCGCGGGCCGCTCGACCACGAGGCCGCGGTGGGCCCACTCGTAAAGCCGCCGACCTTCGTGGTGGACCGCCGCGTGCATGGGGGGAGTTTGAAGAATCCTGCCAAGAAACGCTTCACGCTCCCGCTCGAGGCGAACCGCCACATCGGCGGGAATCGGGGCCTCCTCGACGGGCTCGCCTGAGGCATCGCCCGTCGTCGTTCGGCAGCCCAGGCGGGCCTCCACCCGATAGATCTTGATCCCGAGATCGAGATAGGGCAGAAAGCGTGTGGCCTCGCCCAGAGCCACCGGAAGCACACCGCGCGCCTCGGGATCAAGGGTGCCGGCGTGACCCGCCCGCGACTGACCCCAAAGGCGAGCCAGCGCACGCGCGGCCTTGAACGATGTCGTGCCCGTCGCCTTGTCGAGATTGACGAGTGCGCAGGCGGGCTCGGGCACGGGGGTGGGGGGCGCGGCGAAGAGGCGCACGGTTCGGCCGTTTCAGCCGTCTCCGTCCTCCGCCGCCCCGCCACCGCCATGAAGCAGCGCGAACACCCGCTCCTCCGCACGCCATTCCTCATCGGGCAGAAGAGCGATTTCGGGCAACCGGCGAAGCGGCCAGCCGTGGGCCAGGGAGCGGCGAAGCGCCCGCGCGAGGTTTTGGGCGTCCTCGGGAGTCAGCACGGTGTCGGTCTCCTGGGACGGCGTATCCGTGACGTAAAACACCCGTGCGTGACCCAGATCGGAGCTCATCCGCACACGGGTCAGGACGAGAGAGCGCGGCGGATCGCCCACCCCCTCGGCGAGAGCTTGCGCCAGGCGCCGATGAAGATCGCGCCCGACGCGGAGCGGGCGGTGCCCGCCCCCACGGCGGTCGGCGGGACCACGCATCAGAGACTCCGCGCGACCTCGAAGCGCTCGTAGACCTCAATCTGGTCGCCCGGGCGGATGTCGGTGTAGTTGCGGACGCCGATGCCGCATTCGACGCCGCTCGCCACCTCGCTCACATCGTCCTTGTGGCGACGCAGCGATTCGAGTTCGCCTTCGAAGATCACGACCGCATCGCGCAGGACCCGGACCGGACGCCCGCGCAACACGCGGCCTTCGGTCACGAGAGCGCCCGCGACAACGCCGAACTTGGGCGAGCGAAAGACGTCCTTCACCACCGCGACACCGAGAATCTTCTCCCGGACTTCGGGGCGAAGCATGCCGGACAGGATGGTGCGCACGTCCTCCAGGACCTCGTAGATGATCCCGTAGTAACGGATCTCGACCCCGTGCTCCGCGGCGAGCCGGCGGGCTTCGGTGGTGGCGCGAACATTGAACCCGAGAACGAGAGCGTGGGACGTCGCGGCCAGCATGACATCGTTTTCGGTGATGCCGCCGACACCGCAGGAAAGAACGTTGAGGCGAATCTCCGCGGTCGCGATGTCGAGGAGCGCCTGGCGCAGGGCCTCGGCCGACCCCTGGACATCGGCCTTGACGACGAGGGTGAGCGTCCGCGCGCCGTCCTGCCCCTCGGCCACAAGGGATCCAAAGAGATCGGCGGCGGTCGCGTTCGCCGGCCGGCCCGCGGCGAGCTTCTGGGCGCGACGTTTGCGCTCACGGAACGCGGCGACTTCACGCGCCTTGCGTTCATCGGCCACCGTGACGAGAATCTCGCCCGCTTCGGGAGCACCCGAGAGCCCAAGGATCTGGGCGGGGATGGAGGGACCGGCCGCCTCGATCCGCTGCCCGTGCTCGTCGACCATCGCCCGCACCCGCCCGTACTCCTGACCGGCCAGGACGATGTCGCCCGGATGGAGCGTCCCCTGCTGCACAAGAACGGTGGCCACCGGGCCGCGGCCGACCTCGACGCTGGCCTCCAGGACGACCCCGTGCACGGGCCCGTCGACGGGCGCTTTGAGTTCCAGCACCTCGGCCTGGACCAGGATGGCCTCGAGAAGAGCGTCGACCCCTTGGCCGGTCTTGGCGGAGACGTGCACGAAGATGTTCTCGCCGCCCCAGTCTTCGGCCACCACGCCGTGCTGAGACAACTCACGCCGAACCCGCTCGGGGTCGGCCTCGGGCTTGTCGATTTTGTTGACCGCGACGATGATCGGAACCGAAGCCGCGCGGGCGTGCTCGATCGCCTCGACCGTCTGCGGCATCACCCCGTCGTCGGCGCTCACCACCAGTACCACGATGTCCGTGGCCCGCGCACCCCGCGCGCGCATGGCCGTAAAGGCGGCGTGTCCAGGGGTGTCGAGGAAGGTCACAAGCCCGCGGGGTGTCTCGACATGATAGGCCCCGATGTGCTGGGTGATGCCGCCGAGCTCGCGGGCGGCGACCCGCGTGCGGCGGATGTAGTCGAGGAGCGAGGTTTTCCCGTGATCGACGTGCCCCATGACCGTGATGACCGGAGCTCGAGGGCGTTCTTCCCCGGCCGCACCGAGGCCCTCGGCGAGCGACTCCTCGATCGCGTCCTCGCGGAGAAGACGGACCTTGTGGCCGAGCTCCTGGACGACGAGAGTCGCCGTGTCCTGATCGAGCGACTGGTTGATGGTGACCATGAGGCCCATGCCGAACATCGCCTTGATGAGCTCGGCCGCTTTCATCGACAAACGCTGGGCCAGCTCCGAGACGGCGATGGTCTCGGGCACGGCGACAGTGCGGATCTGGGGGACAAGCGCCTTCGCCTCCTCTTCGGCAGCGGAGCGGCTCTGGAGCGTGCGACGGGCGGCGGTCACGGGCCGTTTCGTGCCGCGCGCCGCCACCGGACGGACGAGGACTTTGGCTTTCTGCCGCCGTTCCTCGGCGGCCTCATTGCGTTTGAGTTCGGCCGCGATACGACGCCGCTCCTCCTCGAGACGGCGCTGCTGCTCGAGCTCTTCGCGCTCTTTCGTCTGCTGCGCCCGCTGCTGTTGCGTCTTGGCACGCAGCTCTTCTTCATGTTTCTGTTGCTCGAGGAGCTGGCGTCGCTGTTCCTCGACGCGGCGCTCCTCCTCCTGGCGTCGGCGCTCCTCCTCTTCCTGGAACAAGACGAGCTCGCGTTTGCGGGCTTCTTCCTCAAGAAGGATCCCGCGGCGCACGTAGGTCTTTTTTTGGCGGACCTCGACGTTGACCGTGGAGGCCCCCCTCCCCCCGCCGGTGGGCACCTTGAGAGCACTCACCGAACGGCGGGTCAGGGTCACCCGGCTCAAGGCCGCGGGGTCGGCTTCCCGGCCGCGGCGCAGATGCGCCAGAAGAGTGGCTTTCTGCTCTTCGCTCACGACCGCGTCGGGGCCCTCGAGCTCAATGCCCGCTTCCCGCATCTGGACGAGAAGACGTTCGACCGGTGTGTGGACGGTCTCGGCAAACTCGCGCAGGCTCTGCCCGCTCATCACGGCCCCCCTTCGGCGGCGGCCGGCGACTCGAACCAGGCGGCGCGCGCCGACATGACGAGCGCGGCCGCGCGCTCGGGCGTCACCCCGAGGATCTCGGCGGCTTCGTCGGCGGCGAGTTCGGCCAACTCCTCCCGACTCTTGATGTCGTGATCCAGGAGCGTGAGGGCTTCCGCCCGCGCCAGACCCTCGACCTCGAGAAGATCCCCCGCCTGACTGAGGCGGGCCTCTTCCTCCTGCTGGGCGATCGCCTGGGTCAGAAGCACGTCGCGGGCGCGGCCGCGCATCTCCTCCACGAGTTTCTCATCGAGCCCGGGGATCTTGAGGAGTTCGGCCGTCGGAAGATAGGCGACTTCCTCAATGCTGCCCAGGTATTCGCTCAACGCGGCGGCGAGATCCTCGTCGACGTTGAGATGGGCCATGAAGAGTTTTTGCAGATCCTCGAGCTCCCGCCGCTGGTGCTCCTCGGCCTGCTCAATGGACGTCACGTTGATCTGCCAACCGGTGAGAAGCGAGGCCAGGCGTACGTTCTGCCCACCGCGGCCGATCGCGAGAGAGAGGCGGTCTTCGTCGACCGCAACTTCGATGCTGTGCGTTTCGTCGTCGAGTGTGAGCTTGCGGACCTCCGCCGGTTTCATGGCGTTGATCACGAACTGCGGCAGCGACTCGTTCCAGGCGATGATGTCGATGCGTTCCCCGGCGAGTTCGTTCGTCACCGCCTGCACGCGCGAGCCCCGCATGCCGATGCAGGCTCCCTCGGGTTCGATCCGGGGGTCGTGGCTGACCACGGCAATCTTGGCCCGCTGGCCCGGATCCCTGGCCGCGGCCTTGATCTCGATGATGCCTTGGGCGATTTCGGGGACCTCGAGACGAAAGAGCTCGACGAGAAGTTGGGTGTCGGTCCGTGAGACGATGAGCTGCGGGCCGCGGGCCTCGGTGTCGATCGCCTTGAGGTAGCCGCGCAGTCGATCGCCGAGGTTGACTCTCTGGCGGGGGATCATCTCGCTGCGGGGGATGATGGCCTCGGCACCGGTGTT
>JAKCBQ010000062.1 GCA_021839245.1 Pseudomonadota bacterium | reverse complement strand
ATGTGATCGGGACGGCGCAGCTGGCGCTTGCGCTTCGACGGCTTCTTGGTCAGGATGTGGTTGCGGTGCGAGGCGCGGCACTTGAAGCCGCCCGCGGTGGCGCGAAAGCGCTTGGCCGCTCCACGGTTCGTTTTGAGTTTGGGCACGGTCGTTCTCCACGATGTCGGGTCGGCCGCGGACTTCAGGATCCGCCGTTTGTTGCCGGACCGGCGTCCCGAACCCGTCGGGACGCTTTTGGCTCTTGCGCTCAGGACTTCTTGCGCGGGCTGAAGACCATGACCATCTGTCGGCCTTCGAGCCTTGGCTGCTGCTCCACCCCCGCAACCGGTTCGAGTTCCGTGCGGATGCGATCGAGCAGCTGAATCCCGAGCTCCTGGTGGGCCAGTTCGCGCCCGCGGAAGCGAAGCGTGACCTTGGCCTTGTCCCCTTCGGCCAGAAACCTCTGGAGACTGCGTAGTTTAACCTGAAAATCGTTTTCGTCGGTGGCCGGCCGGATCTTGATCTCCTTCACCTGGACCTGGCGCTGCCGCCGACGGCTCGCCTGCTGCTTCTTGTTGACCTCGAACTGGTACTTGCCGAAGTCCATGACCCGGCAGACGGGAGGATCGGTCGTCGGTGAGACTTCAACGAGATCCAGCCCCTCCCGCTCCGCGGCCTGAAGGGCGTCACGAATGGAAAGAATCCCGACCTGTTCTCCGTTCGATCCTATGACCCGCACACGGGGCGCGGTGATTTCGCCGTTTCGGCGGGTGCGTTTTTCAGAGGTGATGCTCGCGCCCTCCCGCCGCGCCGTCGTTTTGGGGTGTGCGCGGACGGGCTTCGCGCGTCAAGACGTCGATGACGTTGTCCAGGGTGAGTACTCCCAAGTTGCGACCGTCGTGGGTACGCACGCTGACGGAGCCTGAGCTCTCCTCCTGCCCCCCCACGACGAGGAGGTAGGGAATGCGTTCCAGTGTGCGCTCGCGAATTTTAAGGCCAATCTTCTCATTTCTCAAGTCGGCGGAGATGCGGAGCCCCGCCGCCTCGAGGCGGGCGACCACGGAGCGGGCGTAAGCGTCCTGGCGGCTGGTGATGGTGAGGACGGACGCCTGGACGGGGGCCAGCCAGAGGGGGAGCACCCCCGCGTAGTGCTCGAGGAGCACCCCGATGAAGCGCTCGAGGGAACCCAGGATCGCCCGGTGCAGCATGACCGGGGTCTCCTTTTCGCCCTTCTCCGTCACATACGAGGCGCCGAGGCGGGCGGGAAGGAAGAAATCGAGCTGCATGGTCCCGCACTGCCAGACCCGTCCGAGACAGTCGCGGAGCGAAAACTCGATCTTGGGTCCGTAGAAGGCCCCCTCCCCCGGCTGGAGGTCGTAGCCGAGACCCTTGCGCTCGAGGACCCCGGCGAGCGCCTGCTCGGCCCGGTCCCAGAGCCGATCGTCGCCCACGCGCGCCTCGGGGCGCGTCGAGAGCTTGATCGTGACATCCTCGAAGCCGAAGTCGCGGTAGACGGAAAAGAGGAGATCGATGAACGCCCCGACTTCCGGCTCGATCTGCTCGGGCGTGCAGAAGATGTGGGCGTCGTCCTGGACGAAACTCCGCACCCGAAGAAGCCCGTGGAGCGTTCCCGAGGGTTCGTTGCGGTGGCAGACCCCGAACTCGGCGAGGCGGAGGGGGAGCTCGCGGTAACTTCGGAGGCCCTGGTTGAAGATCTGGACGTGGGCCGGGCAGTTCATGGGCTTGACCGCAAACTCCCGATTCTCCGAACCGGTTACGAACATTTGGGTCGCGAACTTCTCGGCGTGTCCCGAGCGTTCCCAGAGGCTCCGGTCGAGGAGCATCGGGGTGTGCACCTCCGCGTAGCCGTGTTCGGAAAGACGTTCACGCACGTAGTCCTCGACCCGGCGGTAGAGCACCCAGCCGCGCTCGTGCCAGAAGACCATCCCCGGCGCCTCCTCCTGGAGATGGAAGAGGTCCATGAGCCGGCCGAGGCGGCGGTGGTCGCGCTTTTCGGCCTCGGCGAGACGGGTGAGGTAAGCCTCGAGGTCTTCCTCACGCGCCCAAGCCGTCCCGTAGATGCGCGTCAGCATCGCCCGGCGGTTGTCGCCTCTCCAGTAGGCGCCGGCGAGCTTGGTCAGGCGAAAGACCTTGAGACGCCCCGTGTCGGGCACATGCGGACCGCGGCAGAGATCGACGAAATCACCCTGGCGGTAGACGCTGATGACGGCGTCCTCCGGAAGCTCGCGGAGAATCTCGAGCTTGTAGGTCTCGCCCCGCTCGCTCATGAGGCTCTCGGCCTGAGCCCGCGTGAGCTCCTCGCGGCGCACGGGAAGCGCGGCCCGGGCGATCGAACGCATACGCTCTTCGATTTTCGGAAGATCCTCATCGCTCAGCGGCGTCGGCGTCTCGACGTCGTAGTAGAACCCGTCCTCGATGGCCGGACCGACTCCGAGACGCGTCCCGGGGTAGAGTTCCTTCAGGGCCTGCGCCAGAAGATGCGCCGAGGAGTGGCGGAGGATTTCGAGCCCTTCCGGATCCCCCGTACGCACGGGCGCGACTTCGTCCTCCGGCACCACGGGGGCCGCGAGGTCGCGGATCGTCCCATTGATACGAGCGGCCAGGATTTCCGCCGCACGCGCGGGCTCGGCGGCCGCGAGTCGCTCACCGGCGCTTCGGAGCCCGGTTTCTTTGGACGAAATTTCTTGGGGCGCATGGGAGCGGGACACGCTCACATCCTCGGCTCCGGTTGGGGCAGGCCATAGAATAACCGGGAACGACGAAACAGCGTGAAGCGCAACTCCGAAGAGGCGCCCCACTGCCACCTGCGGGAGAACTGGAGAGAGAGCCCGAGCGGTCGTGGACGATTGAACGGAAGACGGCTTGGGAGCCGGCCGGCCTGAAAACCCCACGGAGGGCATCACGGTCTCCCAGGAAGCGAAAGACGGAACGAGGCCCCTTTCTGAACCCACGAGCAGCCCGGAGCCCGCAGCAATCTCCGAGGAGCCCGGGGAGCCCCCTCCCACAGGTACAGAGAGAAGGAGTGTGCCCGCCCTGTGTTGACAACCTTTCCTCCGATCCCTACCATGGGGGCGACCGACGGTGAGGAACCGCAACCGTGGCCAGCTCCGACGCCTTCTCCTCCCCCCGCCTCGCCCGTCGTGGCGGTGAAAAACTCCGTTTCGAAGAACTGACCGAGCCGCAGATCCTGGCGTTGGCCATCTCGCTCGAAGAAGACGACGCCAGGATCTACGAACAGTACGCCGACGCGGTCCGTGAGTCCTACCCCGAGAGCGCCCAGATCTTCGCTCAGATGGCCGAGGAGGAGCACCGCCACCGTCGTCGTCTCCTCGAGCTTTACCAGGAGAAATTCGGCGACCGCATCCCGCTCATCCGTCGTCAGGACGTCCGCGGTTTTCTCGAGCGGCGCCCGGTGTGGTTGATGGAACCGATCGACATCGAAAAAATCCGCCGCCAGGCCGAGGCGGCCGAATACGAGACCCGCATCTTCTATAGGCGCGCAGCGCAGAAAAGCCAGGACGCGGCCATCCGCAAGCTCCTCGGCGACCTCGCCGCCGAAGAGAGCGTCCACGAAGCCAAGGCCGAGGCGCTCGAATCCTCCCTGATCACCCATGACGTCCAGGCCCGGGAGGCCGAGACCCGCCGCCGCCAGCTCCTCCTCCAGGTCATCCAGCCCGGTCTCGCGGGACTCATGGACGGGTCGGTCTCGACGCTCGCGCCGATCTTCGCCGCGGCGTTGGCCACACACGATACGTGGAGCACTTTCCTGGTCGGACTCGCCGCCGCTCTCGGCGCCGGCATCTCGATGGCCTTTGCCGAGGGGATGTCCGACACAGGACTCATCACGGGCCGGGGAAGCCCCTGGTTCCGCGGCACCGTGACCGGTGTCATGACCGCACTTGGGGGGCTCTTTCACACCCTCCCCTTCCTGATCCCGCAGTTCCGAACCGCTCTGGGTGTCGCCATTGCGGTCGTCGTCGTCGAACTCATCACGATCGCCTGGATCCGTCGGCGCTACATGGACACCCCGTTCCTGTCCGCCGTTTTTCAGGTCGTCGTCGGAGGCTTCCTCGTCTTTCTCACGGGCATCCTCATCGGGAGCGCCTGAGAACATTGCAGGTGGGGATTCCCACGCTGGGCCTGCTCATGCGGCGTGTTTTTGTGCAAAACAGTGTCCAGGATTTCGGGGGCTTTACAGTTGCCTTGAAACTGTGAACGCAACCAGCAAAAGAGCCGACCCTGGCGAAGCAAACCCCATGTCCTTGTTGTAAAGTAAATATACGTGTCTGATGGTTGCTTGTTACTCCAGCCGGTGGCGTGTTACTGGATCTCGAGCAATTCACAGACGCGAGGAGTGCAATCATGACTCTTCCCCGTGTTCTTCGCTGTTACGCCGAGGGCCGGCCTGGGCATTGGAGTGCCATCTGCCTCGACTTGGACATTGCCGTCGACGGCCCCACGCTTGCATCAGTGACCGAAAACCTCGAAACAGCTGTTCAAGAATACTGTGCCTACGTCCTGACGCTTCCGGAGGCGGACCAGCGTCGGCTGCTGCGGAGGAAAGCCCCGCTGTCTCTTCGAATGCGATTCCTATGGCACGCGATCCGAAACTTGTGGACAATGCATGACGACGGTAACGATCCCAAGGGACGGGCAGAATTCATCGTTCCCGCCACATGCCGCCACGCCTGAAATATAAAGAAGTTGAGCGCATCCTTTTGGACGCCGGTTTCAAGATGGTCAGGCAAAATGGCTCTCATCGAATGTACGAGGGCAAAGTGAACGGGGAACGACACGTGGTTACGTTGGCTCCGCACCAGTGGAGTGACGACGTTGGTCCGAAGACACTGGCGTCCATTATTCGTCAATCAGGCTTGTCCAAGGACAGATTCAGGACTTAAGGAGCCTCAATTTCTTCGCTGAGACCTTCATCATGACGTCAGGGGGCACCGGCGGTCGGTCTTGATGATCTCGGTCCTACGCAGCGCAAAGACGGGGGGCGGAATCCCGGGATACATCGGACGAGGATGGGAACCCCAGGGTCTTTTGGCGTGAAGGCTCCGCTCGGGATCGATCGCCACACCAGGCCGCTCCTTCGGAGACGGCTACGCCCGCTCTGGGCATGGCAGCTGGGGGCTCCCCGATCTCCTTCACGGCGTGGAGACCCACGTCGGCGGAGATCCCGGCGTACGTCGAGCCCCGGGAACTCCACCGCATTAATAACGAATAGATCAGACGTCCTGTAACCTTGAGCAGGAAGCCCAGTTCGGGGAAGATCGCCATCTTGGTAAGACGTTATGTCAACGGCAACGGAGGAGTGCCGCGATACAGAAATACGGCGACGGACACCCGACGGCGGCTCTCCAGAAACTCTTTCGATCGAAAGGGCCATGAAACATCTCGTTCTCCTGGAAGGAGGATACGCCCATCTCTTCGCCCTCGAGCAACTCGCAACATCCCCCCGCCAGGATGGGAAGTCACGCTGGTGAGCCCGAACTCCCGCCACAACTATTCCGGCATGATCCCGGCCCACATGGCCGGGATTTATCCGCTCGATGCGTGTGGAATAGATCTCCGCCCCTGGGCGGAACGGATCGGAGCCCGCTTCCTCGAATGCGCGGCCACGGGTCTCGACGCGGACCGGCGTGTGGTCTTCCGATTGTGCAACCCCTTTTCTGTAAATTTCCGGTTCGGTTGTCATGAGCCTGGGTTACGGGTTGAGGTTGAGATAAACCTTACCGGTCAGCCACTCGTCGTCGAGTTCGGCCAGCAAAGCGGAGACCAGGCGCAGGCAGGATTCAGGATTCGGGAAGATGCCCGCCACTCGAGTCCGTCGGCGCAACTCCCGGTTGACACGCTCCAGGCCGTTGGTGGTGCGCAGCCGGGTGCGATGGGGCGGCGGGAAGTCGAACACGATCAGACCCTCCGGGACGGCTTCTTCGGCCCACCGGGCGAGTTTGGGATGTTCCTTGCGCCAGGCATCGAGTGCACTTCTCAAGAGCCGCTCTGCCTCGGCCCTGTCGGGGGCATTGAAGATGGCGCGCATCCGGGCGGCCACCGTTTTTCGGGCCTCCGGACGAGTGACGAACCGGCCGGCGTTTTGTTGCAGAGGGAACCGGCAGCGCTGCCAGGGCACCGAGGGGAGCACGGCCCGACGGGCGGCCTTCAGGCCGGCGTGATCGTCGGCGACGATGAGTCGGACCCCTTTCAGCGCTCGGGCCAGGAGGCTTTCCAGAAAGCGCCGCCCGTTGATGTCCGCATCCGAGGTGGCGACCTCGCAACCGAGGACGCGACGCTTGCCCGAGGCCTCGACGCCGACGGC
>JAKCBQ010000061.1 GCA_021839245.1 Pseudomonadota bacterium | reverse complement strand
CGGAGTTGCCGCTGATCCTGGACGACAACGGGACGACCGGGATTCCGTTTTTGGATACCACCGCGATCCACGCCGACGCGCTGGTCGAATACATGCTCGCGTCCTCGTCCGCGGCCTCGTGAAACGTCTGTCCCTGAGGAGGCCTCCCGTGTCGATCGTCCTGAACCCCGAAGCCATCGCCGCCGGGCTTTCCGAGTACTGGTCACCGCGTGTCATCGGCGAGGTGGACGATGCCTATTACGTCAAGGTGGCCAAAATCAAGGGTGTGCTCGCGTGGCACAGCCATGACGACGAGGATGAGCTCTTCTACGTTCTGCGGGGAACCATGCGCATCGAGCTGAACGAGGGCACGGTCGAGCTCGGCCCGGGCCAGATGTGGGTCGTGCCCAAGGGGGTGCGTCACAATCCCGTGGCGGAGGACGAGTGTTTGGTGATGCTGATCGAGCGCAAGTCGACTCTGCACACCGGCAACGTCGTGACCGAAAAAACGCGCACGATCGCCGAGCAGCTCGCCGACCATCTTGGAGCGGCGGAGACTTCGACTGACCTCTAGGTCCTCGCCCGACATTCCGCCGGCTCGGGGCGCCGGGCCTCCGATCTTCGCTTGGCAAGGGGCATCCCATTCGTGCCGGCCTGGGAGCCGCGCGAGCATCCCGTACGGGGCTTCCGAATCGGAGCCGGTTCTTGCGTTCCGACCGACCGGCTGTCGGCCTTGCCCATATAACGCGGTTCCTGAGGCGTCCCTCGTCCATCCCGGCTCAGATCAAGATGCGATCCCTGCCCCGGCGTGCTAGGGACCCCACCGTTCAGGGTGGGCAAGGATCGCACGGACCGATTGGATGTGGTATACCGTGCATGTCTGTGAGGGGGACATCAGATATGGGGAAACTGCCTCCTGCAAGGCAGGGCCCCGCCGAAGTCACAGCACGGGGAGCGATCCATGCGTAGCGCCGGAGGAATCCCGGCCCCCGAGGCCGGGAAGGAGATCACTGAATCGGCGGAGTCTTGCGCATCGTGCCGCGATCTCGCGGGAAGTTGCCGGCGGTCGCTCGCATGGTGGGGCCCGGCCGTCCTGCTGTTGGCCGTCACGGCGAGCGCGGGGTGGTGGTGGCATGTCGCGGGCTGGTCGCTTGGCCTTGCGTGGATCGGGGGACTCTGCCTCGTGAACGCTGCACGCTGCGGGCGTGTGCATTGCCGGTTTACGGGACCGTTTGCTCTGGCGATGGCTCTTTTTGTCCTTGCGGTGGGGTGGCGCCTTATTCCGGTTGGCCGCCACCCGTGGCATCCGATCACGTGGACTTTCATCATCGGTTGGTGTGTGCTTTACTACGTCCCTGAATGGATTTGGGGGCGCTACGCGACGCAGAGGCGTTCCCATCGTGAAGTCGGGGGGAAACCTTAGAAGCCATAGCCATCTAGGCCGGGCCTAAGGGTCTCCGTAAAGCGCTCGGATCGGCGCGGTTGGTTTCTCGGCGGACTCGTGGCGGGCACTCCCGCCATTGTTGTGAGCACGTTGCTTCTCAAGATCGCTGACGCAATCCACCTTGCCGTCGGGGGCGACGGTGGCCATGACCTTGGGCATGCCGTCCGACGTGAAGACCGTCAGCACGGCGCCCGAAGGGCTCACCCGATACAGATCGTTGGCCAACGACACCAGGGCGTTGCAGGCGGGCGGCGTCGGTTGAGCGGCCTCTTCCGCCCGTATCCGGTGCGGTCCGTTCGCCGACGTCACTGATGTCGCAGGTAAGGGATACGGCTCTTCCAGGTGCCGTGCCGCTCGGCAAAAGCCGTGAGGGCCTCGTCGAGCCCCTTGTTGATGACGGCGCTGATGCTGGAGGCCGAGAAGCTGTGTCCGCAGAGCTCCTCGGTGATGTCCTTCACCTTCCGTGTGGAGGCGCCTTCCGATCGCCATGAATTTGTACACAAGTCCGTACACTACCCGCGTGAGTGACTGTTCCCCAAGGTTGCGCTCCCTGAACAGCCTGCTGTGGTCCGACTTCCCGACCGATCGGGTGACGGGTGGGCCCAAGCCCGAGGATGTGGGTTTGGGAGGGCAGGGCCTCGTGGTCGATCCGATGATGTACTGAATCTAAGTTTTGACTAAGTCTAAAAAGTCTGCTATCCTCGCCCTATCGTTATTCATGAGGACGCATCCATGGCGACTCCTAAAAAAACCGACGCGCGCGGCGCCCCCAGCGGTGGCTGCCCGTTTCATCCGGGTTCGGTAGCGGAGGAAAAGCTCCGGCACGACTGGTGGCCGAACCGTCTCAACCTGAGAATCCTCAATCAGTTCGGTCCTCGTCCCAACCCCCAAGATCCGTCGTTCAGCTACCGCCGGGAGTTCCGTAAGCTCGATCTTGCGGCGGTCAAAAAGGATCTCTATGCGCTCATGACCACCTCACAGGATTGGTGGCCGGCCGACTACGGCCACTACGGGCCGCTCTTCATCCGCATGGCCTGGCACGCCGCGGGCACCTACCGTCTCGGCGACGGCCGCGGCGGTGCCGGAACCGGCCAGCAACGCTTCGCGCCCGTCGGGAGCTGGCCCGACAACGTGAATCTCGATAAGGCCCGTCGGCTCCTTTGGCCGATCAAAAAGAAATACGGGAACCGTCTTTCCTGGGCGGACCTGATCATCCTCGCCGGCAACTGCGCCCTCGAATCGATGGGATTCAAGACGTTCGGCTTTGGCGGTGGGCGTGAGGACGTTTACGAGCCGGACGAAGCCGTCCATTGGGGCGCAGAGGAAAAATGGCTGGACGACCACCGTCACGGCAAGGACGGAGATATCGAAAATCCCCTGGCGGCGGTCCAGATGGGTCTCATCTACGTCAACCCCGAGGGGCCGGGGGGCAAGCCCGATCCCATGGTCTCGGCCCGTGAGGTGCGCACGACCTTCGCACGCATGGCCATGAACGATTACGAGACGGTGGCGCTCACGGCGGGCGGGCACACCTTCGGCAAGTGCCACGGGGCCGGCGATCCCCGCCACGTGGGGCCGGCACCGGAGGCCGCAGCCCTTCACCACCAGGGTCTGGGCTGGATCAGCGACTACAAGAGTGGACGCGGCGGCGACCAGATCGGCAGTGGTCTCGAGGGCTCGTGGACGCCCACGCCGACCCGTTGGGACATGAGCTATCTCGAAACCCTCTTCGGTAACGAGTGGGAAGCGGTGAAGAGTCCTGCCGGCGCCTGGCAGTGGATGCCGAAGGAACGACGCGAGGACAACACCGCCCCCGCGGCCGACGATCCCAAGCGTCGGGTGCCCGTCATCATGACGGACGCCGACATGGCGCTTCGGACGGATCCGGAGTACGTGAAGATCTGTCGGCATTTCATGGCGCACCCGGCCGAGTTCGCCGACGCCTTCGCACGGGCGTGGTTCAAGCTCACCCACCGTGACATGGGACCGAAGTCGCGTTATCTCGGTCCGGACGTGCCGGCCGAGGACCTGATCTGGCAGGACCCCCTGCCGCCGGTCGATCACCCGTTGGTCAACGAGGCCGACGTCCGCGCCCTCAAGAAGAAGATTCTTGAGGCGGGACTCACGATCCGGGATCTCGCCTACACCGCCTGGTCGGCGGCCGCGACGTTCCGAGGCACCGACAAGCGGGGTGGCGCCAACGGAGGACGCCTCAGGCTCGCGCCGCAGAAGGATTGGGAGGTGAACGAACCCGCCAATCTTCGCAAGGTGCTTGCGGCACTCGAGGCGATCCAGGGCGAGTTCAACCGGACGGCGCCGGGAGGGCGCAAGATCTCGTTGGCCGATCTCATCGTCCTCGCCGGCAACGCGGCGGTCGAGGAGTCGGCCCGTCGGGCGGGGTTCCCCGTCGAAGTGCGGTTCGTGCCCGGGCGCACGGACGCCCGCGAGGAACAAACGGACGCGGCCTCCTTCGCCGTCCTCGAGCCCTTTGCCGACGGTTTCCGCAACTACCGGAAAAAAAGCCCGTCGACCGTCTCGACCGAGGCCCTCCTCGTCGACCGCGCGCAACTCCTCAACCTCACGGTGCCCGAGATGACTGTACTCGTCGGGGGGATGAGAGTGCTTGGCGCGAATCACGGGGGGACACCTCACGGGGTCTTCACCGACCGGTCCGGGGTCCTCAGCACCGACTTCTTCGTCCATCTGCTCGACATGGCTTACGAGTGGGTCCCGATCGACCCGGAGCAGGAGACGTTCGAGGTGCGTGAGCGCGGGAGCGGCAAGGTGCGCTGGAGCGCGACCCGGGCCGATCTCGTCTTCGGCGCCAACTCGCAGCTCCGGGCCGTGGCCGAGGTTTACGGTCAGAGCGACGCGGGGGAGAAGTTCGTTCGCGATTTCGCCGAGGCCTGGGCCAAAGTCATGCACGCCGACCGTTTCGATCTTCTCTGAACGGCCGATCAGCGACCGGTGGGACGGAGCGTAGAGGCGGCCTTCATCCGGCTGTGCTCCGTCCCTCCCGGTCCTGAGGGAGCGTCGTGACAGGGAGAGCGAAATGCGGTTGCGGCCGATGGAGCCCTGGTCGTCTCTCTCCTTTCCCGACCACGTTGGAATGTTCCTGAATTCCTTGGAATGGAGTGGGGGATGTCGTAGGAGATTCGGCCTGGATTCTAGACTGATTCCAATGTTGGTATAATTCTCTGGCTGACCTCTACCAGCACGGGAGACACGACCATGAAGAGCCTCAAAGGCACCAAGACGCACGAAAACCTCAAGTACGCCTTCGCCGGCGAATCGCAGGCGAACCGTCGCTACCTCTACTTCGCGGCCAAAGCCGACGTCGAGGGTTACAACGATGTCGCGGCCGTCTTCCGCTCGACCGCCGAGGGCGAAACGGGCCACGCCCATGGTCACCTCGAGTACCTCGAAGCGGTCGGCGATCCCGCCACGGGGGAACCCATTGGCCCCACGGACAAGAACCTTCGTGCCGCCATTGCCGGCGAGACGCACGAATACACGGACATGTATCCCGGGATGGCCAAGGCCGCCCGCGAGGAAGGCTTCGAGGAAATCGCCGACTGGTTCGAACGCCTGGCCAAGGCCGAGCGTTCCCACGCCAACCGCTTCCAGAAAGCTCTCGAAACCCTCGGCTCCTGAGTGGATCAGCCTTGTCCCCCCGCGGCCTGGCCGACGGGGGGACGGCGTTTGCGACCATGAGCCAAGAAGGTGGATTGAGAGCCCCCGAACGCCACCCCGTGCGCTGGGAGGAGGCGGAGTACACCGACCGGGCCAGCCTCGAGAAGGAGGCTGCCCGGGTCTTCGACATCTGTCACGGGTGCCGCCGCTGCTTCAACCTCTGTGCGGCTTTCCCTCTCCTCTTCGACGCTGTCGACGAGACCCCCGGCGGGGAAGTGGGCGAACTCGGTCGTGAGGTCGCCTGGAAGGTCGCGGAGCAGTGCTATCTCTGCGATCTCTGTTTCATGACCAAGTGCCCCTACGTTCCGCCGCATCCCTTCGCCCTCGATTTTCCCAAACTCATGCTGCGCCTCAAGGCGACGCGCTTCCGTGAGGAAGGGCTGCGCCCGCGCGATCGCCTCCTCACCGCGACCGACGCCGTGGGCCGTCTTCTCGGGGTCCCGGTGGTGGCCCCGGCCGTCAACGCGCTCGCCCGCAACCGGGCCGCGCGCCGTACCCTGGAGGCCGTGGCCGGCGTGGCCCGCGAAGAACCGCTCCCGCCTTACGCGTCGCGCTCTTTTCGCGCCCGTCGGCGCAAGGCCCCGAAGAGCCCGCCGCGCGCGGTGGCGGGCGAACGGACACGGGGACGCGTCGCCCTTTTCGTCACCTGCTACGCGAACCGCAACGAACCCGAGATCGCTCAGGACCTCGTGCGTGTCTTCGAGCACAACGGCATCGTCGTCGATCCCGTACCGGAGGAGATCTGCTGCGGGATGCCGCGGTTCGAGCACGGCGATCTCGAGACCGTCGCCGCGCACGCGCGGCGGAACCTTCCGGTCCTGGCCCGCCTGGTGGACGAGGGTTATGAGCTCACCGCTCCGGTGCCGTCCTGCGTTCTCATGTTCCGGCGCGAGCTCCCGCTCCTCCTCCCCGACGATCCCCTCGCGGCCAAAGTCGCCGCCGCCTTCCGCGACCCCTTCGAGTACCTCATGCTGCGCGCCCGCGACGGGTTGCTGTGCAAGGATTTCAAGAGACCGCTCGGCGAAGTGGTCTACCACGCGCCCTGTCACCAACGGGTCCAGAACATCGGCCCGCGCACACGGGAGTTTCTTGAGCTGATCCCCGGCACGCGGGTTCGGGCGATCGAGCGTTGCTCGGGTCACGACGGCACCTACGCCGTCCGCCGCGAAACGCACCCGCATGCGGTGGCCATCGGACGGCCGGTTTTCGCCGCGGTCCGAGAGGCCCCCGAGGCCGTCGTGACGA